>CADBHQ010000023.1 GCA_902794535.1 Fibrobacter succinogenes
CGTGCTCGGCTTGTGGGATAAGGATGAATCGTTCAAGAAGTCGCTGGACTCCCGTCCGGAAACTGAACCGTACACTTTCTACGATGGCCCTCCGTTTGCGACGGGCCTTCCGCACTACGGTCACCTGCTTGCCGGTACCATCAAGGATATCGTTCCGCGTTACTGGACCATGAAGGGCAAGAAGGTTCCCCGCGGTTTCGGTTGGGACTGCCACGGTCTTCCGATTGAATCTCTCGTGCAGAACGAGCTCGGTCTCGCGGGCGTTGCCGAAATCCAGAAGCTCGGTGTCGACAAGTTCAACGAAACCTGCCGCGGCAAGGTGCTCAAGTACACCAGCGAATGGAAGAAGACCGTGCGCCGCATGGGCCGCTGGGTGGACTTCGACAAGGGCTACAAGACCATGGACAAGAACTTCATGGAATCTGTGTGGTGGGTGTTCAAGCAGTGCTTCGACAAGGGTCTCATCTATCAGGGCTACCGCATCCAGCCGTACAGCCCGGCTCTCGCTACTCCGCTTTCGAACTTCGAAACGAACCAGGGCTATAAGGATCGTCAGGACCCGTCCCTGACCCTCATCTTCCCGCTCAACACGGATGAAGCCAAGTTCAAGGACACGAGCATCCTCGTATGGACGACGACCCCGTGGACACTTTATTCCAACTTCTGCATTGTTGTGGGCCCGGACATGGACTACAACCTTGTGGAACAGGACGGCAAGAAGTACTGGATTGCCGCAAGCCGTACCGCCGCTTACTTCAAGAACCCGAACATCGTGGATACCTGCAAGGGCTCTGAACTCGTGGGCAAGGACTACGAACCGCTTTCCCGTATCTCCGACGAATTCGTGACGCCGGACCAGCTGTCCCGCCACTACAAGATTTACCCCGCCGACTATGTGAGTACCGAAGACGGTACTGGCGCTGTGCATACCGCTCCTTCTTTCGGTGAAGAAGACTTTCAGAAGGGTGCTGAACTCGACCTCGGCCTTTTCGACCCGCTTGATACCGAAGGCAAGTTCACCGACAAGGTCCCGATGTGGAAGGGCCTTGGCGCTAAGGAAGCCGATAAGGAAATTATCCGCTTCTTCAAGGAACAGGGCCGCGTGTTCAAGCAGGACACGATTGTGCATAGCTACCCGCACTGCTGGCGTACCGGCGTTCCTCTGATTTACCGCGCCCTCAAGACTTGGTTCTTGAAGATTGACGCGCCTGTTACTAGCAAGGACGGCGTGACCAAGACTTTGAAGGAATGGATGGTCGAAAACAACCAGACGGTGAACTGGGTTCCGGACCACATCAAGAACGGCCGTTTCGGCAAGTGGCTCGAAGGCGCCCGCGACTGGAACCTTTCCCGTAACCGCTTCTGGGGCACGCCGATTCCGGTGTGGCTCTCTGATGACGGCGACATGATTGCCGTGGGTTCTATCGAAGAACTCCAGCAGCTCACTGGCGTGAAGCTCGATGACTTGCACAAGCACTTTGTGGACAAGCTCACCATCGAAAAGAACGGCAAGGTCTACCGCCGCACGCCTGAAGTTTTCGACTGCTGGTTTGAATCCGGTTCTATGCCGTATGCTAGCCGCCATTACCCGTTCGAAAACAAGGAACTCGTGGAACGTAGCTTCCCGGCTGACTTCATCGCCGAAGGCCTTGACCAGACTCGTGGTTGGTTCTACACGTTGACCGTGCTTTCTAACGCTCTGTTCCAGAAGCCCGCATTCAAGAACGTGATTGTGAACGGTATTATCTTGGCCGAAGACGGCTCCAAGATGAGTAAGTCTAAGCGCAACTACCCGGACCCGAACGACCTTATCGAACGCACGGGTGCCGACGCTATCCGCTTGTTCATGATCAACTCCGCCGCTTTGAAGGCCGAAGACCTGCGCTTCAGTGAAGAAGGCGTGAAGGGCATCGTGAAGCAGGTGATGCTCCCGCTCTGGAACGCTGTTGCATTCTTTGTCTCTAACCACAACGCCGATGCCGCCAAGGGCCAGCTCAACTGGAAGCCGGGTCAGGACGTCAAGAGCGACAACGAACTTGACCGCTGGATGCTTGCAACGCTGCAGGATTTGGCCGCCAAGGTCGAAGTGGAAATGAAGGCCTACCGCCTGTACAACGTGGTGCCCGCCGTGATTGCCGCGGTGGATGACCTCACGAACTGGTACGTGCGCCGCAGCCGTCGCCGCTTCTGGAAGTCTGAAAACGATGGCGACAAGAACGCCGCCTACGCTACCATGTACAAGGTGCTGGTGGACTTCTCCAAGATTCTCGCTCCGTTCCTCCCGCTCCTTGCCGAAGAAATCTATCAGATTCTCGTGCGCGAAGTCGATGCCAACGCTCCGGTGAGCGTGCACCTCTGCGAATTCCCGAGCGCTGACAAGTCCCTGATGGACGAAAAGCTTGTGGAACGCATCGCCATGGTGCGTGGCATGGTCGAAATGGGCCGCGTGATTCGCGCTACGAACAACGTAAAGAACCGTATGCCGATTGCTAGCATGACGGTCGTTGCTCACGGTAAGGTCGAAAAGGACGTCGCCGAGACCATGAAGGACTTGATTCTCGAAGAACTCAACGTTCGCGAAATGAAGTTCCTCGAAGACGAAACCAAGCTCGTGCAGCTCTCCGCCAAACCGAACTTCCTCGCTATCAAGGCGAAGGGCCCGGACTATGCGAAGAACATGAAGGTGATTTCTGCCAAGCTCAACAGCCTCTCGGTTGACGAAATCAAGGCTCTCCAGGCTGGCGAAACTATCAAGTTCGAATTCGGTGAAGTTGGTGCCGACTGCTTGATGCTCAACCGCATCGTGGCCGATGGCATGGCTGTGGAAGCCAACCAGCACTTCACCGTGGCTCTGGATTTGAAGATCACGGACGAACTTCGCCGTGCTTGCGTGGCTCGCGAACTCGTGAACCGCATCCAGAACCGCCGTAAGGACCAGAACTACGCCATCACCGACAAGATCGAAGTGACCTTGTTCAGCGCAAGCGAAGTCTTCAAGCAGGCTGTGGCTGAAAACGAAGCCTACATCGCTGGCGAGACGCAAGCTGTCGCTATCAAGTGGGCTGCCGCTGCCGATGGCTTGGAAGCTAACGACGCCGACGGCGAGGCATTCAGCTTCACCACCGTTAAGGCTTAGTTGTCGGGATTGTTATCCCCGCGAAGGCGGGGATTTCCTTGCCTAACTCAAAAAACTTTATCCTCGGAATCTAAAATTTCGAGGATATTTTATATATTCACAACCATGAAATTTCTTAGGAACCTGATTCTCGTTTTGGCCTTGTTCCTGCCGGGTTATGCCTTGGCGGAAGCTGATTCGATTTATACACCTGAGGAAAAACCCTCAAGTTATAAGCCAATGTTTTTTGGATTGGAAATAGGTGCCGGAAGTGTGTTTGTGGCTGGATTGGAGTGGGGGTTCCCTTCTTTTTTAATCTATGAACAAAAGCGCCCTGATGGGGTAGAAGAATTGTGGACTCCGAATTATGGAATCGTGTGGACCGTTCGTACTCGATACTTCTATGATTCCATAGAAGAAGACCATGGTCTTTTGCTTAACCCGAATATTCAATATCTGCGTTTCTTTATTGGCCTCGCTTTAGGTCCCCAAGTGGGTTGGTTTTCTTCGACGGGGTTTGACTATGGGGCGTCCGTTCGTTTGAACTTGTTCTTTATAGCGGATCTTGAAGTTGGCTATCTAGTCAACAAAGAGGCGCCCTATGTGAATGTGATGTTCACACTATCCCTTCCGAGAATTGGATTGTTTGATCCTTAGAATTGATTTTCTTATTCAGCTAGTCTAAGTTAATCGCGCTCCCCCAAAAATCCCTCGTAAGTGACGGTTATTTTACCAAAAAATGACGAAAAACTTACAGTGCTAATAAGTGTGAGAAATTGCACTTTTCTTTAGCGAAAATTTACATAAAATTCGCGTTTTTTGCGTTATTTCGCCATTTTTGTGTTTTTCTTGACCGTTTTGTAAAAAAATAAGTTATTTTAATAGGAGGCTGAAAACTTCAAGGCTGTGTAAGGTAGGATTATGCTGTTAGCAAAGCAAAATATTCGCACAAGAAAAGCTGGTTTTACTCTGGTTGAAGTCCTGGTAGTTGTCACTATCATGGGAATTCTTTCGGCTATGGGTGTTGTGGGCCTGCAGCGTGCCGTTGCCAATGCCCGCGTTAAAGACGCTGCTGTCAATACCGCAGCCTTTGTTGAACGTGTGGGTAATGAAGCAATCCGCATGTCCTCCGAAATTTGCCTTGCCCAGAGTGGCGATCAAAAAATTTTAGCGTATAAGGTGGATTCTAAAACAGAATGCCACGGAACGCGTATCGATTCTTTGGTGATTGATGCCCCGAACAAGTTTACGACTATGGCAGCTTGCGGCATGCCGGCCGATGTCCCCAATATGCTGACATCTACCGATGTTAACAAGCGTTTCTTTAAGCCGAAAACGGGACTTTCTGCAGTACCGGTTGAAGGGGCAATCTGCATTCAGTATGGTTCCGACCAAATTTTTGGTGCGGCTCGAAAGCTTAAAACGTCCAATTCAGTTAGGGCGCAATGGAAGGTCGGAAACGATGTGACTGCAAATGGGGCTGACTGGATGGACCTGTAGTCTTTGGTTAGGTGGTGTATGGCGATGGTGAACAGACATTCGGTTGTTAGGCCGTGTGCGCGTGGAAAGCGAGGCTTTGGCATTGTAGAGGTACTAATTGCTGCTGCCGTGCTCGGCTTTTTGTACATGGCAGTGATGAACTTGCAGGGTGGCAATCGTGATGCACTCCTTCGTATTCGTGGTCGCGATGGTGCGACCGAAGTAGCTCAGAATATTATTGATTCGTTGGGTTCGTTAGGTATTGCGAGCCTTTCAGATGCTAATCTGGGGGTCGGTGGCGATGGCAAGTTGAATCCCATTGCGATTCCGAATATTGAACGAACATGGAAAGGCCAGCCGGGTGTTATTGAACACGACATGAAGGTTGTTTATAACGCCGAAGTTTCTGTATCGCGTGACAATGAGTACATGGTGCAAAATTCCACGATGTTGCAGAATGTTTCTCACGTGTATGCGAAACGGCTTGATGTCAAGGTAAGCTGGCAGTTCAAAAACTCGATACAATCTATTGTAGTTTCGGGGGTGATTCGATGAAACCCCTCAAAAAGTCGGGCTTTACCCTGATGGAACTTCTTGTCTACATGGCGATTGTAGGCATTGTTGTCATTGTCGCTGGACAGGCATTTAGCAATTCGACCAAGTTCCGCATTCGTACCGACAACATGATTAAGGCTACGCAAGAAGCCGAAAATGTAGGAACACTGTTCAAAGAAGACCTTGAACAAATGGGTGCGAAAAGTTCCAAGGAATCGAGCGGTGCGGGTGGATCGAGTGACGTGTTTTCGACATTGGCCTTGGCTCAAGATGTTTATATGAAGGCATCCGATGTAGATGCGTCAAATATTGATAAGTCCTCGTATAAGCTTATTGCGGGCGCCAATGATGAAATCGTCTTTAGGCGCTTCCGATTTGATGATGCCGGACATTTTGTTGCGGTGGAAGAAATCGGGTGGTTTGTTGAAAATAAGACATTAAAGCGTTCTTGTCGCACGATATCGCCGTCTTCGGCAGGTACGGATTATTGCCCGAGTGGAAAAACTGCAGATCAGGCGAAAGCGGATGCCGTCAATATGGCGACAGGCGTGTCGAAATTCAATGTGACTCCCGCGATGCCTGGTGTACAGGATGGTTCCGTGGGTCAGCTGTTCCCTTATTGCTCTGCAGAGCCATGCCCCAAGGCTTTCCGTATGGTTGCTCGTGAAGGAGGTGGCGACTATATTGGCCTTACGATTTCTTCTGATGCGGAAACACACAAGATTGTTCATCTTTCTGGATTCGTAACCAATTATGACAACAATACGAATGCCGTTTCTAGTACTTCGCCAAGAATTAACCAAGTGTATGCAATCGGAAATTCTGATGGCACCGGTTCTTGGTCGGCTCGTTGTAGCGAAGCGGGCAATCATTTTACGTTAGAAAAGAATACCCTGTACGAATTGTCCTTTGATATGATAAACAATGCGGATAAATCAAGGATGTTTATCCCGGGAACGGACCACATGGCGGTGGGCTTTAGAACTCAGGACGGTGCCAAGCCTGCTGGTTTAGATGACTTTATGTTCTTCCCGCCGGCGACAGATCAGGCGTCTGGTACACGGACAATGCGCTTTACGGTTCCCAATAAAATTGAGAATGTTTGCATTGCCTTTACGTTTGCGTGTTATTCACCGTTGGTCGCCAATGGTCGAATTACAATTTCTGACTTGCAGTTGAAAAAAGTTGAAACGGCAAATTACTCTTTTAACTACGCTTCGTCCAAGGAATTTCCTATCAAGGACAAGGAACGTGTTAAAGCTTTTAAGATGGAGATGCAAGTAAATCGAGGGGATAAAAATGGTGCTAGTGGAGAGACGGGAAATGTCGTATTGATAATTCCGACTCCTAGCAATGGCCCGTATGATTAGCGAGGATATCCCCATGCAGACAACATCGAAAATAAATAAAGCAGGCGTTTCCTTAATCGCTGTACTTTTATTTATGCTTATTGCGACTATCGCCGCAACCGCCACTTGGAAATGGATTTCAAGTGAAGGACGTTCTAGTGCGAGTCGTATGCTTAAGCGTGAGGCTTACCAAAGCTCCATTGCTGGAATCGAGAACACCCGAGCGTGGATGACTTTCCATGGTAATGATGTCGGTGCCTTGATTAAGCAGTATTATGATAATGGCAATCAACCGATTAAGTTGAACAACCGGTTGACTCCTTGGCTTCGTGCAGACCAGAATTATGATGTTTGGCTGACGGGTGTTAATACGGAGTCGGCTCATAACTTCAAGTTGAAAATCCTTTCTCGAGGTACTTCGAGAGGGTCTTCTGTGCATACAGAAGCCGCCGTGCTTAATGTAGATGGTTTGTACCGGGTTAAGATTCCGAGCGAAAGCATTCCGATGGACTTTGACAAGGCCTTCTCGGGAACGTTGACGAATATGACTAACTCGCCGACAATTGAGTCTGCTATTGTCAATGGTGATTTTTCGGGTAACCAACCTTCTGTCGACAAGGAATTGGTTGTTACGGGTAACGTGACTTTGCAAGGCCCTGTTAATGGTGCAAAGGGCTTGGCTGGTGCGGATCTTTATGTGAAGGGTAACCTGACTTTAAATGGCAATACAAATATTGGTGGCCCGGGGAAGGTTGCCTATGTTGGCGGTGATGTTGTTAAGTGCGAAGGTGGTAGCGAATTCCATCCGAAGGGAGACTTTTTGGTAGAAGGAAGCTTCCCTGCAGATTGTAATATTGAAATCGATGGAAATATGACTGTCGGTGGAACCCTCTATCGTGATGGTGCTGATAGAAGGTTCAAGATTGGAAAGAACTTGGTGTTCAAGAAAAATGGCGACTTTAATTGGACCGGTGTTTCTACCCTGGTGGGTGGCGCTGGTACTCATAAGGAAGGTGTTGGGAAAAAATCCTATTTGGCGAGTGTTTCCGGAAAAGATGCTAGCAATAACAGAATTGTTAATCTTGGAACGGATATTTATCTTTATTCGTCTTTCCCGGCTCAATATTGTCAGAATGGCTGCGTGATTAGCGATGAAGTCCACATGAATTCGTGCATGAACCGCTGCGCAGGTGGAACTGGCCTTGAGGCAAATACTTATTGTGAAGGCTTTTTCACTTCGTGTGCCGAAAAAGATTATGGAACGTATCGTTCTACTATTGGCGTTCCGGATAATCGATATTTCTCGTTTAAGTCTCCCGGCTCGAATGGAAGGGTGAGGTCTACTCGCATTTCTTCGTGGGACAGAAACGATAACGTTTTGAAAGATATCGGTGATGATTATTGGAAAAACATCGATAAGATGAATGCCTATGGTCGTTTGATTAAAGAGGAAACGAATACGATTCCTCAGCCGGTTCTCCTTAAGGATTCTACCACATGGGCTCAGAAATCGGCTAATGCCCGCTGTCGAGAATTGGGATTCTTAAAGGTGGATAAATCCAACGCGGGAAAAATTGCTAATGGCGACATGCAAAATGACGATAGCGTGTGGGTTGACCTCAATGATTGCTATCAGAAATTGTCTAACGAAGGCGACCCGATTCTTTATAATGGATTTATGGTCGTGAAGTTTGATGGCGGCGCGGGAATGAATATGAAGCAAACCGTCACCGAGGTGTTGAGGGGAAAATATGTTTTCTTCTTTGAATCTCAAATAAGCGGCGCCTTCTATTTGCCGCCTACGACAGAAGAGACGACAATTATGCTGTTTACTTCGAGAGGTGGCGGAACGCTTTACTCTGCGAAAACAGATGCAGAACATGTTGGACCTTATGTTTTTAACTATTTCATATACGCAGATGGTGGCACCGAAAGTCAATTGGAATTCAAGGAACTGCAAATAAATGGTTCTGTGGTGATGGCCAATGGCAGTAAGGCTGCGATTTCTGATGGTGGCGTGCACTTGAATTATAATAGCAAAGTCCTTTCGGACCTTGCTCAGGCGGGAATAATTGAACAAAATCCCGAATATACGGCGGTTGTTAATGGTGATGAATCCGCTGCAGGAGGCTCTGGTGTCTCTGTTGCGGGTGGCCATGACGCATATTTCATTGCGACTGCTCCGCAACTCCATGTTACGCTGGTTAGCCAATCGGAAAGTTCCGAAGAAGCTCCTTCAGGAGCTGCGGCAAATGTCGAAGTTGCAACGTCGTTTATCGTTCTCCCTCGCGTTATCTATTTGCCTAAGAATCCTTATGGTAAATTGGGCGATTACTTTAGCGTGGTCAACTTGAATGGTGGCGCGGTTACCAAGAGTATGACAAACGTGTCGGGTTGTACCGAAATTCCGAAAGATCCGAATCTTTTGTATAATCGAACGGAAGGGGCTACGGCAGAATATCTCGCTCCTGGTTTGTATGAATGTAAATATACGGCAAATAGCCAAGAGGTTCCGTTCTACGTTAGAGTCCAGAATGAAACGGTGAGCAACGCTCCTTTTGTTCATTTTATGGACAGTCATCAGGAAATGAGCGCGAATTATGAGGCCCCGCTTAAGTTGAAGTATATTTCGACTACGGGAGCGGAAGCTTTTGAAGTGACTATTTCGAAGCCCACGGGCTTGCCTGAATCGTGGGTCGTGACGCCGCAGGCACCATTGAAGGCGGGAACGACTTGCGATGATGCTTCGCCGGAATGTACGTTTGCATTGCATTTTGATGATCAAAGCCCGCTGACGTTGTTTACGGTGAAAACCATTGATGCCGTCTCTGGAACGGTGGATTTCCAAATTGTCAATTGTTCGGGTTGCCAACCGGAAAATCCCAGTTCAGAAACCTTCTCGATTTCTAATTCGGTGACGGTGAATCGTTTTGGAATCGCGGAATATTGCGGCGTGGGTGGCCCGGGTCATGGAAAGAGCGTTTGCGAACAGGGTGGCTCCTATTATGAAATGGCTCAGGCCGATTGGCCGGATTGTCCTTCGACAGGGACATGGGTTAAGGCTGTGGGCACCGACGCTTCTGTAACGAACAATTGTTCTGCTAGCGCAACGAATCCTAACGATGCTTGGACTTGTGGAAGATCTAGTGATCTTAAATTGAGCGCGATTGCATCGGGCGTTCCCGTAGGGTGCTCGGCCATTGTGCCTTCGTATACGTTGCCGATGAGTGCCTTGGAGGCAGATCATAGTTATAGTCTGTATGGCTCCTTAAAGCGCGACAAGGTGAATTTCCATGTGGATTTCAAGGGTGACCGTCTGAGTGGAAAAATCATTAGGGTAAGCTCTAACAGATTCGGTGCCACTTATCAAACGTGTGCCTATTCTTCGGCTGGTTGCGATTTTACCTTGTTCTCTGGGGATAATATCACGTTTACCGCTGATGACGATTTAGCCTATTGGAAGTGCGATGTTGATAACAGCACCGATTGTAAAGAGACCGGAAATAACACTGGAGAAACATTTACCGTTAATGCGTTGACAGGTAATAACCGAGTCGAAGCTTGGTTCTACCAGAAAGATCAACATTGTTTCTTCGATGAATTTAAAACGGCAAGAGAATGCACTGCAAGCGGTACAGAAAATGAATGGAAATATTGCTTTGACTATTGCAGTAGTTCCGGAGATTGTGCTATCGGAAACGGAACCTTTAATGGATATGCCAAATGGCTTGTAATGGGCAACAGTACCCTGCGTGACCGTCTCCAGTATTCTGATGGAAAAATCTGGTTGGAAAATGGAAACGTTTATGGAAACAAGCAGTCCGATAGAAGTGCTTTGAAAATCCTTAGCTCTGTAAATGCAGGACTTTATGGAACAATGCGTGCTCAGTTTAGGGTACCCCGATTGATCGGTGACGATAATAAGTCTATTGACGGATCTGGCTTTATGCTTCATTCCGATAATGCTGCACAATCGTACCTTATGTTGAATGTGTATGCAAATGCAGACGGTAATCTTATTGCTCGCGTGTGTTTTGGTTCATCTTGTCAAGAAAGTGCGCTGGCGGAAAATGGCCGTGTATATAGCACGGATATAGTCACGATGTCTGCGACAATCAGGAGCGCTACAGGAAGCGACTATCTTGATGTCGAAACGATTACGGGCTATATGGGCAATTACAGAACGGCAACGGCAACATTTGAGCTTTCTTCGCTTGACGGATACGGTGGTACTTTGACGAACGCGAATGAATTTGTCGGCTTTAGTCTGTCTAGCCCCGACTTTGTGCTCTATGATATTGGCTGGAAGAGTAAAACCTATGAACGAGAATGCTGGGATTCGTATCCTACGGTTAGGTGCTCGTTCAAGGCCGCTTATGAGGGCGGCGTGGTTCCCAAGGACTCGGTAACGAGACCGTGGGTCGGACTTTCAAGCTGGTTCGATAGAAAGGATTGTACTCCTCAGTATTGGTACAATGGCGATGATGCGTGCGGTAGAAGCACAACGGGAGAATATTCCGAATGTTTCAGTGACTCGTATGTATTTGATGCCGAAGGGGCGCATGGTGTTACGAGTGTCGAAAATAACGTAACAACAGAAACTCGTATGGCCATGGCTATGGTGCAGAATTGTGCGGCATCGCTTTCGGATGAAAATAGGGCCCTCCTTTATGCAGAACAGGCTAAATGCGGTTCCTTCTGGGTGGGCCACGTTGAACTGTGCAATGAAAAACTCGCCATATTCCCGACGAATACGGACAATTCAAGAGTGATTACAACTCATACGAAGAATGCTGAATTGGAATCCTTTGATGCGTATGAACTTTTCGCCTTGAGCGATGCGACTAATATGCGTTCTGCACGATTGAAAGTGCTGCTTGCAAATGAATTTGCCAGCGAGGCTGAAATATATCTGCGTAGTCAGGTGAACGGAAGCCCGAATGTCTATTATAGCAAGCCGGTTGTCACAACGGGCAATGGAACTGTCTTGAACATCAATGTAGATGATGTTTCGGACGTGGAAGGCTTTGATCCTGAACATGTGACCGGTGTGATTGTCAGAAATCTTGGTGCATATCAGTTTACGGTTGAACAAATCCATATGGATTGTGATTTTGTTCCCCGTGTTGAGTGTAGAGATGTTGAATACGATGCGAATAAATTCAAGGTGACGGTTAATGCCAAGAATTCGAATAGGGCTTCGTCTTATGAAATGACGGTTAAAGAAAACAACCAGCTTGTCGATGACTTGAAGATAACTCAGGATTGTTCTGCAGGAGAGTGCCTGCAAAGCGATGATGAGGACAATATTCTGCTTGTTACCAAGGAATACAATCCCTATGCGATAAACGGAGCAAAGGAATATCTCTTTACGGTAAGCATGAAGAATGATGCCGGAGAAGAAGTTGAAAATTCTCCGTGCACGATTTCGCTTTCGCTGACTGATATTGCTGCGTCTTGCAAATGGAATGAACATCCTGGGGCAGGGACTTATCACTTGGCTCAGGGGGCCGGATTCCCGCCGTTCCTGTACAGCCTCACGTGCCCAGAAGGAAAATCCTGTTCTTATGAAATTTTGCTTGACAATGAGAAAATATATGAAGGAACTGGTAATACAAGTGGTTACTCGAGTTTGCCGACATCGGTAACGAATAGCGTTAATACGAAGCAAAATCCGTTGGCGGATAAGTCTGAACATACGTTGGTTTTCCGTAGCTCAAACGATGCGACAACTTTCCCGGCTTGTACAAAAACATTTAAGATTACAAAGCCTGCCAAGGAAAAGGTAGAGTGCAGTCTTTCAAATGCGGAAGAAACGGTTGCTGTTTCTGATGGTGGGGAGTCTATGGCAATTCCGGCTAGCTCGGTGACGGTGACTGGCTGTGACGATGGTGAATGTACCTATACGATTAAAGAAGGTGCAGAAGTCGTTGGCAGTGGCAATTTTAGTAGTGGCTATAATCTTTATTTCACTGGAGCAACCGAAGCGGGTGTACATAATTATAAGGTGAATATTAAGCGAGGAACCGAAGCTGATAAGCCTTGTGGAGGTACCTACAAGGTGACCTATACGGGTGCCGCTTCAAGTTCGAGTGCTGAACCTGAGCCGAGTTCTAGTGCCGGTTCTGGTAGTGAAGCGCTTCCGTTGACAACAACATTTAATAGCTATTCGGCTGGAACATATACTTTAAAGACTGGAAATCTTAGTGAATCGGAACCCAAAACATTGCATTGTGATGTTGCTTCCGATACTCCTGCAGATAGAACAATTGGAACGTTAGGTAGCTGCACCATTATGATTCCTGGGTATAATAGACGAAGCAATCAGCATGGTTGTACAGTAACGAGTAACACAACATACACCTTTGTTGTTCGATCTGGTGCGCCGAATGATTTAACTTGCGGTCTTGCTTGGTAAAATTAAAAGAGGCTCCCCGATGGGGAGCCTCTTTTGCAAAACTTTTATGTTCGATTATTTGAACCAGTAGGTTCCGCCGATCTGAATTTGCATGTTCTTGAAGGCTTGGTCGTCGTTGTCAAATTTTTTGCCGTCAACAATAGAATTCAAACCGACTGCAAAGCGAATGTCAAGGTCCAGATTCTGTGCGACCGAGAAACCGACGCCGGCATCGAGGCCGATTTCAAAAATGTGGAGTGCGTCAACTTTGCGGTCGCCGAGCTTGATCTTTTCGGCGCCCGGACCGGTATCGAATTTGCGTTCGATTTCAGAACTCAAGAGGAATCCGAGCTGCGGGCCGGCTTCTAAGTACATCTGAGGAATCACGCTGTAGCGGGCGAGAACGGGAACTTCGATTGCCCATGTGTTCCAAGTGATTTCATCGTCTTTTTGACGGCGCCAGTCTACATTCATTTCGGGAACAACGCAGATCTTTTCATTTACGGGAACCTTAGTGGCAACACCGGCTAAAACGCCGAGGCTCCAAGGAATTTCCATTTCAGAGGCGCCGTCGCCCCAGAGGGTGCTGAAGTTCACCGCAGCGTGTCCGCCAATTTGAACTTGAGCAAAGGAGATGCCGGTGGCGAGCAGAGTGCCTGCAATAATACGGGAGATCTTTTTCATAGGGGTACCTCTGTAAATTTGCTATCTCAGCGGGTTCTTGTCGCTCTTGTACCACTTCATGAATTCGCCGATGCCGTCGTGCAGGCTCCAGTGGGGCTTGTAGCCGCACTCGGTTTCGAGCTTAGTGGTATCGGCGTTGGTCTGGTACACATCGCCTGGCTGCATGGGCAAGAAGTTTTTCTTGGCAGGCTCACCGTAAGCGTTTTCGATTTCGGCAATAAAGTCCATGAGCTTTACGGGGTGGCTGCAGCCGATGTTATAAATCTTGTAGGGTACGTTGTTTGGGCACTTGGCGGCATCGGGCACATGGTCCAGCGTGTGGATGGTGCCTTCGGCGATGTCGTCGATGTAGGTAAAGTCGCGAATCATGTCGCCGTTGTTGAACACCTTAATCGGTTCGCCCTTTGAAATGGCGCGGGCGAAGAGCATGGGCGACATGTCGGGACGTCCCCACGGACCGTATACGGTAAAGAACCGTAGACCCGCGACGGGCAGGTTGTAAAGCTTGCTGTAGCTGTGGGCCATGAGCTCGTTGCTCTTTTTGCTGGCGGCATACAGGCTTACCGGATTGTCGACCTTGTCGTCTTCGCTGTAGGGAACCTTGCTATTAAGGCCATACACGGAACTCGACGATGCGAATACGAGGTACTTGACTTCGTTGTGGCGGCAGGCTTCCAGAATGTTCAGGAAACCGACCAGGTTGCTTTGCAGGTAGGCATACGGATTTGTGATAGAGTAGCGAACGCCAGCCTGTGCGGCGAGGTTCACGACCTTGTCAAACTTTTCTTCGGCAAAGAGCTTGTCGAGCGGTTCTTTGTCGTCGATACCCATCTTTACAAAACGGCAGTTCTTGTACTTGGTGCTTTGAACCATGGCGCCGTAGGCGAAGTTGTCGCCGGGCTGTTCAATGCCGCCTTCGCGGAGTCGACCGTACTTGAGGCGTACATCGTAATAGTCATTAATATTGTCGAGGCCCACCACTTCGTCGCCGCGTTCCGCGAGCATGAACATGAGCTTAGAGCCAATAAAACCTGCAGCACCAGTAACAAGAATCTTCATGTGGGGAAAGATAGTATTTTCTTTTTCTACCTTTATTCCCGATGTCCACGGTCATTCTTTTCAACAAGCCTTTTGGCGTTTTGAGCCAGTTTACGCCGGAATCGGGCCATGCGGCTCTCGATACATTCGGGTTCCCGCCGGGGGTGTATGCGGCCGGGCGCTTGGATCACGACAGTGAGGGCGCGCTCTTGCTGACGGATAATGGCAAGTTAATCAAGAAGTTGCTGGACCCGAAATTTGAACACCCGCGTACCTACTTGGCGCAAGTCGACGGCCAAATTACCGAAGAGGCCGTGCGCAAACTTGCGAAAGGGGTAGACATCAAAGGCTATCATACCAAACCTTGCAAGGCAGAAATTGCCGAAGAACCGGACTGGCTTTGGCCCCGCAATCCGCCCGTACGTTTCCGCGCAAATATTCCCACAAGCTGGGTGCGCCTTACGCTTATCGAAGGCAAAAATCGCCAGGTTCGTCACATGACGGCGGCGGTGGGGTTCCCGACGCTTCGCCTGATTCGTGTGCAAATCGGAAACATTCCTCTGAACGATTTAAAACCAGGTGAATGGCGTGTGGTTACTGATAAAGTAATTTAAATTATAAAACCCGCATCTTTTTATATATTTAGGCTTATGAAGAACTTGAAAAATATTATCGCTTTCGGGGTGACGTTATTCAGTGTCCTAATCGTTTGTTCTTGCTCTGACGAAAAAATTACTTGTAATTGTATTGACGTACCTGACGAAAATGATTCGTCAGAAGTTGTCGTCGGGCCAGTGAATATGCTAATAAATAAGTGATTTTATGTTAAATTTTTAGTGGACTTTAGTGATATTTATCGAGTATTTAAGAAATCTACGAGATTTAAAATGAAGAATAAGAAAATGAAGTTTTATAGTGCCGCGTTTATGTCTGCGGCTTTGATGGTTTCGGCGCTGTCGCTTAGCGCTTGCAACGAATCCGGTTCCAAGGGGACAAAGTCTGCTGGCAAGAATGCCGAATTGAATTGTCCTGAATTGCCGTTTGATTCTACGGCCACGGGCGAGTTCGACCCGATTGCCTCGAAGGACGCCCGCCCCTGCGGTGCGATTACCTTGTGGGGCTCCGCGATGCCCAAATCCTTTAACATGTGGGAAGACTACAATAGCTTCTCGGCTGAACTCATGGGCATGATGTTTGAACCGCTCGTGAGCCTGCATAGCACCGAAGACCGCGAAGTGGGAATCCTCGCTGACAGTTGGAGCGTTAGCGAAGACGGCAAGACGTTCACCTTCCATGTGGATCCGCGTGCCAAGTGGAGCGACGGCAAGCCGGTGACTGCCGAAGATGTGCAGTTCTACTACGACGTCATTATGGACGAAAAGAACCTCACGCCGATTTTCAAGGTGGGCCTCAGCCGCTTTGACCGCCCCGAGGTCGTCGATAGCCTTACAGTGAAGATGACCGCCAAAGAATCGCACTGGGGCAACTTCTGGGAAGCCGCAGGCATGCTCGCCTTCCCGAAGCACGTGTGGGCCGGTAAGGACTTCAACCAGATTCGCTACGAATTCCCGGTGGTGTCTGGCCCGTATAAGATCAAGACTTTCCGCGAAGACCGCTACGTGGAACTTGCTCGCCGCGCCGACTGGTGGGGCTTCAAGAAGAACTGGAACCGCGGCAAGTACAACTTCCAGACGAAGGCGCTCGAAGCTTTCAAGAAACAGGACATCAACGCCTATGCGATTTACACCAGCAGCATCTGGATGAAACAGACAGATTTTGATGCCATTCAGAAAGGCTGGGCCGTGAAGCAGCGAATCTTCAACAAGGAACCGATTGGTTTCCAAGGCATGGCCATCAACTTGCGCAAGCCGCAGTTCCAAGATGTTCGCGTGCGCCGCGCCCTCAACATGCTCCTGAACCGCGAAGCCATGAACGAAAAGTACATGTACAACCAGTACTTCTTGCTCAACAGCTATTACCCTGACCTGTGGGAAGGCAACCAGAATCCGACTGCGACCCTCTACAAGTTCAATCCGGATAGCGCCCGCGCCCTCTTTGCGGAAGCGGGCTACAAGGTGAATGCTCAGGGCGTGCTTGAAAAAGACGGCAAGCCGTTCGCCATCAACTTTATCACGAGCCAAGAAGACTTGCGTCACCTCACGCTGTTCCAGGAAGACTTGAAGAAGGTGGGCGTTGTCGCAACTATCGAACAGATGTCGCAGAGTACGCTCCGCAAGCGCTTGGACGATGCCGACTTTGATTTGTACTGGGTGAACTGGGGTGCAGGCCGTCTCCGCGACCCGGAAGCTAGCTGGATTTCTACGACCGCATTGCAGAAGGGAACGAACAACCTCGCTGGCGTGCAAGACAAGGTGGTGGATAGCCTCATCAACTTGCAGAAGACTGAATTCGATTTGGCCAAGCGTAACGAAATCCTGAAGGCGCTCGACAACCGTCTCGCTGAAATCGTGCCTTACGTGCTCATGTGGCAATGCGACCACCATCGCATTCTCTACTGGAATCGTTACGGCACTCCGGAAAAGGTATTCGACCGTTTCAACCGCGAAGACGCAATCCCGGTTTACTGGTGGCTAGACCCCACGAAGTCTGCCGCTCTCGACAAGGCCATGAAGGCTGGCGAATCGCTCCCGATTCCGGAATACGATGTTAAGTAGTTGGCAGAATTTAGATCGTGCCTTCGGCACTGCAGAACTTAGAAGAGTATGAAATAAAAAAAGGCGGGCTGAAAAGCTCGCCTTTTGTACAAAAGTACAAATATAAAAGGAGATGCCGGGTCAAGCCCGGCATGACAAATCAGACTTAGAAGAAGAATTCAACACCGACATTGAGGCCGGTTGCGTCGCCGCCGATATCACCGCTACGCACAATCAACTTGGCCCAAACATCAAGCATGTTCGGAATTACGAAGTAGTCTGCACCGAGCCAGATATTGACTTGCTTGTCGCCATTGTCGTCAGCACCTGCTTCATGATCGCCTTCTTCCCATTCGCTTTCAGTCAGGCGGAACTTGAATTGGAGACCGAAGAATGGGGTAATGCCAACGCCCTGAACGGTGTAAGCGATTTCACCGCCGAGGTGCAGGTCGAGGCCGCGTTCATAGTTGTCGTGTTCAAAGCCCCAGTCAAGGCCGGCTTCGGTACCGAACTTGAGGCCCGGAGCATCCTTGATGGCCATGCTGAACTGGCCACCAAAATAAAGGGCGATTTCTTCGGTAGAAGGGGGTGTCGTGCTGCTGATGGCGTTTGCATCGACATCGTCATTGCCGACGGGCAGGTGCAAGTCCAAGAACACGTTGAACATCGGGTCAAACTGGTAACGAGCGCCAATGGTAAGGTCGCGCAGGCCGCTACCGCCGTTTACGCAGCCACTGCAATCCCATTCGCCCCAGAACTGGTAGCCCCAATCCTGCAAAGAAATTTCGAGGCCGTTGATTACACTGAAACGTGCGCCAACGCCGAGACCAGCTTGAGACCAGTCATGATCCCAGTCGTAATAGAGGTTGCCTTTAGCAGATCCCTTGCCACCTTCGAGAACGGGATAGTAGTCCCAAGTTGCGAATGCAGCACTTGCTGCGAGAGCTGCAGCGAGAGCGATTTTTTTGAACATTCCAGACTCCTTGAAAAAGTTTGGTTAACAATTTAGTAAAAGAATAGGGGCTAGGGTTGTAAAAAAAAGATACCCTAGGCAAGGGCCTAGGGCGTCAAAGTTTAAACTTCTTTTACAATTAGAAGTTGATGGCGAGCTTACCATTGATTGCGGTATAGTCGCCATCGAGGTCGCCGTTAGAGATGATGAAGTTTGCCTTGACGGTGAACATCTGGTTGATGTCGTAGCCAGCGCCAATCCAGAAGGTAATCTGGCTGTCGTCGCCACCGGCCTCTTCGCCGTCAATCTTGTTTTCGGTGAGCTGCTTGTCGAAGTCGATGCCAATCCACGGAGTAAGGCCAATAGAGGCAATGGTGTAGTCGAGTTCGGCTTGGATTGTCATGGTAAGGCCTTTTTCGAACTTTTCGTCTTCGAATTTCCAGTCAAAACCGAGTTCAGAACCGAACCACAGGTTCGGAACGAATTCCTTGGTGAACTGAATTGCGGCGTACAGGCCGAACGGATCGTACTTGCCGGTGACATCGTCGGAGGAAAGCGGAATCTGAATGTCCAATGCGCCAATCAAAATCGGCAGGAACTGGTAACGGGCACCCACGGTCATGGCGACAAGACCGTCGTTATCCGGACAGGCATCGAAGTCATCGCAGTTGCTGTCTTCGTTCCAAATCTGGTAACCGATGTTCTGCAGAGACAGTTCGAAGTTCTGCATAATATTGTACTTGGCGTTGACGCGGAGTTGCATCATAGACCAGTCATCGTGCCAGGCGTAGGTGTCGCTGATTTCGACTTGGCCTTTGTTTGCATCTCCAACCGGGAAGAAATTGTAGGTTGCAAACGATGCGCTTGCAGCAACTGCTGCAACGAGTGCGATTTTTTTAATCATCTGAGAATCTCCTTATATTTAGAATTTATGGAATAATCTAATAAAAAAACACTCCCGATGGAATCAGGAGTGCTTTTAATTGCTGTTTTGTAGCGAATTAGAAGTTTACACCGACCTTGGCAGTGAGAATGGTGAGCATTTCTTCGCCATAGTAGTCGTCGCCGAAGCAGAACTGAGCTTGGGCACCAGCATAGAACATCGGGTTGATGTTGAAGGTGAGCCCGAGGTACGGAGCAAAGCCCATGTCGCCAGTGTGGCTTTCGCCTATATTTTCGCCGTCAGCGGTAACCTTACCGAGGCGCATGTTGATATCGATACCGACGTAAGGAACAACCATTTCGCTAACAGCGAAGTCGGCTTCAAGACCGAGGTTCATGTCCCAAGGCGGCGTGGCTTTGTCTTCACCCTTGGTTTCGAGAGCGAGGCCGAGTTCAGAGCCGAAGTCGACAATGCCGAACTTCTGGGAGAACTGCACACCAAAGTGGAAACCGAACGGGTCGTCATCACCGCAGAGGTCTTCGTTGCAGGTGGGGACTTCAACGTCCAAGAAGGCGTTCAAAATCGGCATGAACTGGTAGCGCAGCATCAGCTGGATGTTGGCAAGACCGTCTTGCTTCATGTCTTCGCCGTCCCAGCTGGTAAAGAGGACGAACGGAACGATCACGCCAGCTTCAAAGTTCTGAACGATAGTGTAGCGAGCGCCTGCAGAGAGTGCGCCACGGCTCAAATCGTCCTGCATCATGTAGTCAAAATGGATTTCGGCCTGCCCCTTGTGGGCTTCCTGAACCGGGAAGTAGTCCCAGGTTGCGAACGAAGCGGTTGCCGTAAGAGCAGCTGCAAGAGCGATTTTCTTAAACATGTGTATTCTCCTTGTAAAATGTTTGTAACCTAAATGTAACATTTGTTGCGTCAAAGTCAAGGACTTTTTTATCAAGTGTGATATTTTTCACAATAAAGGGGGCGGGCTATGTGCTTGATACTCAATGGGTTGCGAAATCGGGTTTTATTGAGGTGTGTGATGTGTACGCTTTTTTGTTCCATGTCACAGAGCGCAGGTTTTTCGGGGTACCCCCCTATCTTTTTTGGGATTTTTTAAATATTTTTACAGAGAAAGATACAGAGGGATTATATGAAGGCAAAAATCAGTTTGTTTGTGTTGACCATGCTGGCCTATAGCAGCGTGGTTTTTGCCGCTCCTGGAGCCGCGGCCGAAACGCCGAAATCCTATTATAACCTGATTACCATCCAGACGGGAATGGGAATGGGGGGGACGACGACCTTGGTGCTGAGCCAGGGTGCTAAAGAATGTACCAGTAAAGATTGGACGTTGAACTTCAAGGGTAAGGACTACTCGAGTAACGGAACTAACATTGGTTATGTCTGGATGGGTAACACGACCTTCTTTACGCCTATGGGGCAGTGTATCGCCTCTGTTGAAGATGCGTCTGCGTTGGCTACCGCACTCGAAGATAATTGGATTAATGGCGACTCTACGATGAAGAAGGTCCCGCTTGAATTGGGCTCCAATATTGACCTCAAGGAATTTACGGCCAAGACAAAAGTGGGCGAATGCGAAGTAAACCACGTACCGCTCCCCATGATGGAAAACACCGAGTTTAATGGTAACGGCTTTACCGTCAGCCACCTCTGCTATGCTGCGACGGTTACAGATACTGAACCGATGACTGCGCCGGTGGGCTTTTTCGAGAGTGCTGCAAATGTGTCTATGCGAAACGTCAAGATGAATGGCGTGCGCATTTATATCGATGGTACAAGCACTGACGGTAAGGACTATTATCCAGTGGGTGCCTTTGTAGGTGCTGTGAACTCTATCTTGATCGATAACGTAGCCCTGGCCAATGATTCTATTCAGGCTCCTATTGCAGGTGGCGTTGTCGGTTTTGTCAAGAATTCTACGATTTCAAACATCACGGGCGACGACGATATCCATATTTCGAACATCGTTTCGATTACCACGTCTCTTGTGATGGATCAATCGAATGCGGTTGGCCATAATGTGTTCCTGGGTGGTATTGCCGGTGTGGCGGTCCGTACGCAAAACGTAGAAGATGCCACGTTTAAAAACGATTCTGTAAAGGTCGATGTTCATGACTATGCCACGGGGCACAGGTCTGCTTTGGGTGGCATTGCCGGTTTGAACCAGACCATTGGTGGCCCGGCTAACAACTTGTATGTCTATACAAAGAACAAGGATGGTGGCGAAGTGATTCCGTCCAAGATTTCGGGTGGCGCTTCGATGGGCGGCCTTTTCGGTGTGTCGTATGTTCCGCGTGATAACAATGTCACGGATGCAGGCAATTTTGTGGTGTCGAACAGCAAGTTCGAAGGTAAACTCTATGATGCCGCCTCGCCTAGCGTAATGGCCGTGGGCGGTATTCTGGGCCTTGATTCTTCTGATGCGCAAACCTCGGTTCGAGTGATGAACAGCGCTGCCAATATCGATGTCAAGGATTCTTTGAAGGATGCCCGTCTTTATCAGTATTATGCCGGTGGTATTGTGGGTTATGGTTCCTCTTGTGTGCAAGGTGGCTCAAATGGCGATGAATTTTTGAGCGTTACGGGAGCAAAAACGACCGGTTCGATTGCGCTTTCAGCATCGGGAGCGGCGGTTCCTGGACTCCATAGTGATGCCTTCTTAGGTGGCGTCGTGGGTTCTGCGTGCATTGCCCAGACTAAAGGCTTGGGAATCACAAATGATACTTCGTCTGTCCAGATTACCTCGAAGGTAAAAACCTCTGTTGATGGAAACAAGAAAGTCAATGGAGCCAACGCTCGTGATAGTGTGTATGTGGGCGGTATCGTCGGTTTTGCAAGCATTATGATGTATAACGCTGCTGCAACCGTAGCTCACTTGTATTACGAAGGTTCTATTGTGGTTGAAGACAGCCTGAACAATGTATTTGTGGGCGGTATTCTCGGTGGCTTTACTAATGATCAAGGTGGAAGGACTTTGATTTTGAACGATGTGATTGCTAAAGGCACAAACCAGTTGATCAAGTATACCGCAAAAGAAGCTGGAACGGTATCGACCTCGAATGTTCAGGTTGCAAATATCGGTGGCGTATGCGGCCTTTGCAATGAAATTAGCGAAATGAGCCTAGTGGCTGCCGTGGGCGACATTAGTGTTGTTGGAAAGCATGCGGGCAACTATCTTTATGTGGGTGGTTTAATTGGTAATACGCAGGCAAACAATGTGAGGACTGTTGTTAAGAACACTTACAATGTGGGCGATATTTCGGTCACGGCCAACAATGCTTCCCTCAACAGTTACGACAAAAAGGTGGGTTACCTGATTGGTAAGGCTGAAGTGAACAAGGGCTATGAAATTAAGTCCAGTTACCATTTCGGTGAAGACGACGATGAAACTGTAACATTGCCGGTAGGATTCTTGAAGACGGAACAGGAGACGAATACCTGGGTTGATAGTGATTCCATTTCTTATGTGTTGAGAAACAGCTCTGCCTCGCAGCAATCGGCTCGCTATAACGGTACTGAAATTGCAAAGACCATGAAGTCTTCTCAATTTGCCGGAACCTTGAATGAGGCTTATGCCGATGCCGCTGATTACGTTTGGACGTTTGCGAAGGATAATAACAATAACCTTCCGTTCTTTGCCAATGGCCAATACGAACCGATTGCTCCGACAACGGTTGTTAGTCATGTCGTTGTTTTTGCAGATATGAATGGTAAACCGATTGCACAGCAAACGGTGGTCCATGGTGGCGCTGCAACGGCTCCGGTCGATTCTGTGGTGACTAAGATTGAAGGTTACACCTTTACGGGTTCGTGGGATAAAGATTTTGATAATATTATCAGTGACTTGACCGTAACGGCTGTTTACGATAAGAATTCGTATACAGTCCGGTTCTTTGACTTTGACGATACTCAGTTCGGAACGAATCAGTCGGTATTGTATCAAGAATCTGCAACGGCTCCGAATGACCCGGAACGCGTGGGTTATACCTTTGCCGGTTGGGATGATTCGACCTTTGTCAGCGTGACGAAGGATTTGGATGTTCATGCCACATATGTGCCGAATAAGTACTTGATTGTGTTTAAGGATTATGACGGAACAGCCTTGGATTCTGCTTATATTCCGTTTAATGCGGCTGTGCCTCAGCCGGTTGACGTGAAGCGTGAGGCTACCGCTGAATACACCTATGAATTCTTGGGTTGGACTCCTGAAGTGGTTAATGTGAATGGCGATGCCGTTTACACTGCTACTTACGACTCGACCAAGGTTAAGTATGCTGTGACCTTTGTGGATTACGACGATACCCCGATTGGCGATGCCCAGATGGTGGAATACGGCGATTCTGCCGTGGCTCCTGCTGACCCGACTCGCGAAGGCTACGCATTCGTGGGTTGGGACCGTAAGTTCGACGTGATTACCAAGAGCATTGAAGTGAAGGCTGTCTATGAACTGCTCAAGTTCTGGATTGTGTTCAAGGACTTCGATGGCAGCGAACTCAAGGCAGACTCGCTTGTTTACGGTGCAACTGTTGTAACGCCGAAGGATGTGAAACGTGCTTCTACGGCAGAATACAAGTACACGTTTAAGAGCTGGACTCCAGACGTTGCTGTTGTGAGTGCCGATGCTGAATATACGGCAGAGTACGATTCTGCCAAGGTCAAGTATGCGGTGACCTTCGTTGATTACGATGAAACCCCGATTGGTGATACCGTTTGGGTGGAATACGGCTCTGCCGCTGTGGCACCCGCTGCTCCGACTCGCGAAGGCTACAAGTTCACTGGTTGGGACCGTAAGTTCGATGTGATTACCAAGAGCGTCGAAGTGAAGGCTGTCTACGAACGTCAGAAATACTGGGTTGTATTCCAGGATTACAATGGCGATCAAGTCAAGGCCGACTCCGTGCTTTACGAAGGTTCTGTTTCAGCTCCGAAAAACCTTACTCGTTCCTCGACTGCAGAATACAACTACCTGTTCAAGGGTTGGGACCCTGTTGTGACCAAGGTGCTCGGAGATAAGGTCTATAAGGCTGTCTATGACTCCTTGAAGAATTCCTACTCGGTGACCTTCTTGGATTACGATGGAAGCCGCATTGGCGATGTCCAGACGGTTGAATACGGTGCTGCTGCTGTGGCGCCTGCCGAACCGAAGCGTGATGGTTTTGCGTTCTTTGGTTGGGATGGCAGATTCGATAAGATTATCGAAGACACCGAAGTGAAGGCTCTCTATGAAAAGCTTCCGGAATCTTCTAGCTCTGCCGAAAGCTCCAGTTCTGTTGAATCCTCTAGTTCTGTTGGAAGTTCTAGCAGCGTGATTCCGGCCTCTAGCTCTAGCGTGTTCGAAGAATCCTCTAGCTCTGTCGAAAGCTCTAGCAGCGTTCCGGAAGTCTCTAGCTCTAGCATTACTGGCGAAATCAAGATTGTGAAGCCGGAAATCAAACAGTCTGGCAATGCAATCCTCTTGACCTTCGATACCGAAAATGCTGGCGAATTGGATTCTGCCCGCGTGGTGGTGACCGGCGAAAATGGTGGTATCTTGGATACCATTATTAAGAAGTCGGTTGTGAACGGCGGTCAGTGGCAAATGACTCCGGCTCCGATTGGCAAGTTTACGGTAACCTTGACTGTGGGCGACCAAGTGAATTTCGCTGAATACGAAGGCGAGTTTGAAGTAGCTTCTGAAATCAAGGCCGCTCCGGGTAGCTGGCAGATGGTTTCTCTGTCGGCACTCGACAAAAAGAGTGTTAAGGCCGACGATGCTGCCTTCTACTGGTGGGATGAACGCAATCCGGTGGGCGATTACTGGCAGTACCGCGCCTTTGATGGCGGTGTCGTTGAGGGCACTCGCGGCTTTTGGTACGGCACGGCCGATGGCGAACCGTTGGTGATTCGTGAATCGACCGGCTCTAAGGAAAGCGAAATCGTGTGGGAACTCGATAGCTTGTTCAGCGGCTGGAACTTGGTGGCTAACCCGTACGGTTGGTATGTGGACATGTCTAAGGGCTCCGCCGATAATGATGCCCAGGTTACTTTCTGGCGCTGGAATTCTGCAACCGGCAATTACGACCCGATGCCTAAGGTGCTTGGCCCGTACGAAGCCGTGTGGGCAAAGGTTTCCAAGTCTACGACCTGGCGTATGTCTGCTGCTCCGGAATTCAAGATCGAAGAAAGAACTGTCGCCGAAACAAAGATGGCTATGCATAAGGATGCCGCTGGCATTAAGGGTGCATGGAGCCTGAAGGTGTCCCTTGCCGACGATTACGGTAAGCAGGATTCCTGGAACGTGATTGGTGCCGGTGCCGAAGAATCGCTCGAAGAACCGCCTGCAGGCATGGGTAACCATGTGGCGCTTGCAATCCGCAATAGCGAAAAGGGTGCTAAGCTTGCAAAGAGCATCAAGGCTGTTGCCGACGAATATAGCTGGATTCTCGATGTGAGCGCAAGCTCTGTGCGCGAAGGCAAACTTAAGTTTGAAGGCGTTAAGGAATTGAGCCGCCAGGGACTTAAGCTGTTCGTAACCGCAGACGGCGAAACGACTGAAGTCACGAACGAGAATTCCTTGAATGTGGCGCTCGCCAAGTCTGCTAAGCAGGTGGAAGTCCGCGTGGCAGCAGGCAATGCTGTGGTCGCCTCTTCCAAGATCAGCGGCTTTGGCTCTACCCTTGCGGGTGGCACGTTGCAGGTTGGCTTTACGGCTCCCGAAGCTCTGGCCGGGGCACGCGCAAGCTACGCCGTGGTCGGTGTTGATGGCAAGAAGGTGGCTGCGGGCCAGTTCAAGGCAACGGCTGGTACGAACCAGTTTAGCCTGAACGCTCCGAAGTCTGGCGTGTACTTTGTGAAGATCAAGGTCGGCAGCCAGCTGCTCTCGGGCAAGGTCCTTGTGAAATAACGCACAGAATTTTAAGCAAAAATGTGACACTTGTCAAAAGGCGGGCCTAGTGCCTGCCTTTTTTGCGCTCGTTCTTACTTTTTTGTTGCATAAAAAATTATTATTAACTTGTAGCGTTTGGGATAAACGTTGTTGGAGGCTATGATGGGAAAAATAGCGAAGCTCTTTTTGATTTGCACCCTGCTTTTGGTAGGGGTGTCTTTTGCTGATTTGCCGTATGCGCTTAAGTTTAGTTGTTCTAAGTCTACTGATGATGTCTATACTTGCGATATTGAACAGCTTCAATCGTCAAAGCCGACTGCAAATACCTACACGACATGGGGAAGTTTTTTACAGGCTTTTCAGACTGAGATTGAATCGAAATTGGATATTTCCAAAAATCCTTCTGCAAAGACTGATTATAGTGGGTTTGTAATTCGTTTTAATTCTAATATCGATTTTGGTGGATACCAAAAAACAGGCGATGTTATCACTTGTAGAGACGCTACTTTTGCTCCCATGAATTTTGGACCGCTTGCGTTCCAGCCGACGATTGATGGTAATGGTAAGACGATAAAGAATTTCTGCTATATTACCGAAAACATAAATGCTTCGTTCTTCGGGGATCTGCAAAATTCTAAGGTTCAAAATATTACATTCGATATGGCCTATGTCAAGGCGACGGTGACTTCAGGGACGAACTTCGATGCGGCGGTTGTGGCTTACAGGGTGGCAAATGTCAGCTTTAAGAATGTGACTGTGAGCAATTCGCTGGTGTATGGTTGGCAGACCGCGACTTTGGCTGTATATTCTGGAGCTTCGTCTAGTGACAGAGATAACCCTGCGGTTGCGCTTTCTAAAATTAAGATTCAGAATGTGACTTTAGGCATAACTAAGGATGTTATTGCAGGTCACTCGACGTTTGGCTCTCTTGAAAATCTGCAGTCGGCAAGTGGTGGCGTTATTGCAAATATCGGTGGGTATCCTGTAATGGATAACATCGAAGTGTCGAAACTGAAAATTCCTGATGCTATTTCAGAAGTCTATAAGAGTGTTTCTGGCCATGAATATATTGGGGATCGCTATGTCGGTGGCGTTGCGGGACGTTTCGAACCTTCGGCAGATGATGACGGTTTTACCTTAGGTAGAATAAGTGTGTCGGCTGATTTGAGCGGCCTTTGGGTGGGCGGCTTGTTTGGACGAGCTTATATTGACAATAATTCTCTTACGGGTGCGTCCTATTTTAAGCTGGCGAATGCGAAGGTGACTTTGAACTCGGCGGTGCATTCGGGTGGCAACAACAAAGCGCGTTTTTTTGGCGGCCTTGTTGGGGAATTGCATTGGTTAAGGGGACAGATTTCTTTGTCGAACGATACGGTTGATGTTTCGGCGACTTGGCATCGCGAAACGGATTATTTGAATTCCAAAGCCTGCATGGGTGGACTTGTTGGATATGTTTATGGTGAAGAGGATGATACTCCTGTTGATATTTATGCCGAAAATAATGTGGTGACGGCAGAAATGCAGACCTCTGCTGGCGTGGTTTATGCACTAGTGGTGAAGTCCTTGTCAAGAAATCTAGTGTCAAGGCGAAAGCAACGAACTTGATTATGACTACGGCAGAAACGATAAATACGGTCTGTGCGGGTTACCTGGTGGGCAATGCGGTGAGTCGTGGCGGAAATATCAATATCCTGCAAAACCATGCCGAAGGCAATATCTACATCGCTAACAGTGGGGTGGTTGCAGCTGGTGCCTTGGGAGCCGAAATCGGTTTGGGGTGGTTTAGTAGCATAGATGTAAGCAACAATTCCTCTATTGGTGATTTGTTTCCAAAAACTATTGTAGGCAATGATTTTGCATACAGAATATATCGGGGGTATGTCGCAGGAACTCTTGTGAGTGAAAATTCCGCAACAACCGTTAGCGTGAGGGACAATTTTCACTATGGCTCAATGGATATGTCTGTTGTTGATGCGGTGGACTCGCTGAAAATCGCGGGCCAGGGGAAGAAAAAATCGGATTGGAGAGACAAGTGTTCGGAAAATTTGAATATTTGCTTCAATTACCGTAATGAGTTGAAAGGCGATTCGGCGTTGTCGGTTTCTGGCGTCTTGAGTAAGGATGGCTCCGGTAAAATTATAGTGAATACAAAAGATGGTGATTATTGGTATAACGGCATTATCGATGCTGATGTCATGAAGTCCCGTCTGTTTACTTATGTGATGAATGCAACGCAACCGTCAGCCTCTGTTGCTTGGGATAATGAACAACGGCGTATAGGCTTGCAATAAGCCTGACTGATGCGGATTATAAAGAATTGAAGGATGAAGACAAGACTGCCTTGAAAGATTATTTGCCTGCAAAATGTGAGGCCGGAAAATGCTCTTTGTATGTCTATACAGAAAAATATACAGAAAAAGGATCCTCAGAAAATAAAGCTGTGCTAAAACCGGGCTTGAAATATGACTTTGACGCATTGAAGGCCGGTTTTATGGTCATTGATGAAGACGGTGATGTCTATGATTTAAGTCGAACTTTTACCAAAGATGATAAAGCGAAAGGCCTGACAGATCGTGAAATAAAAGTGATTTGCTATATAGAAAATCCAGATCAGTTTGGCGGTTCTCCTACGCCCGTGCTAATGGATGATTATGTGGATGACGTGACTCTTGCGTGGCCAAAGGTGGAAAAAGTTCGCCTGTTATCTAGTAAGAATATCGTTCCGACGGCTCTTTTGGGTTATAACAATACCAAATATGATTTGGCTTTATATCAAGCGTATACGTGCCCGGCGAATGCAGTGTTCTTTGCTGGTTGCAAAAATGTTTTTTCAAGTGGTATTTCGTTGGCGCAAAAGCAAATGAATAATATTGAGGCTGTTCTTAAGGAGGTGAGAACGCATATAAACGATAAAAATGGAGATGAAATACACTTATACTATAAGTTGTTTGCTTCGAGCGAGGACGTTAACTACTTGCCACAGGTAGAAGTTGGATTGTTTAATAGCAAAGCTAAAATCAATGTGTCCACATACGGCTATGATAAAAACGGGACGCTTACTGAGATTGATTCGTATGAACTAGGAAACACCAAATCTTTGCAACCTAATGTAGACATTGTATCAAAGTACGGGATCGGCCTTGCTGAACGTGGTTTTACACTGGATTCTTTAAAAGTTGATTTCTGGGTCGATTTGTTCGATAAAACCACTGACGTGATTAAAGAATGCTATAACGAAGTAAACAAACCTGCAAAGTGCGAAGAATCAAATCTTAATAAGTATGAAAATCTCACCGAGAATTATTTCGATAGAGAATCAGTCTTAGAAAATCAGTTGAATGCAACGATAACCAACGGTTTGTCTCGGTTGATGGTGTGGTCGATGAAACTTGGTGCCGATGAAATGTTGGATTTGGATTCGATGGTCCAAGCCATGTCTATAGCTGCTCCCCAAAAGGCTCCGAATGCGCCAATGTTCTTGGGAATCGATTCCGTGCATGTGACAGCGATCCCGTACAAGGTTACTTTCGATATCCGTGCGGGAGGTTCAGATGTGTTCTTGACGGACAAGTTTGTGATTAAAGAGAGTTATTCCCGTGAAAATGATGAAACGGCAAAACTCCCTGAAGGTCTGCTTTCGACAAAAGCCTGCTTTAAGGGCTGGGATAAAGATCAAGTTGGTGTGATGGGGACATCTCATTATACGGCCCTTGGCGATGAACTTCTGGTGCGGGCGAACCCGAGTGATGAAGCATCGTTTAGCCTGTATGGATTCTGGGATTCTGCAGTTAAAGGCAATAAAGTTGCCTGCGAACCTCAAAATACCGAGATGATTTTGAAGGTGGTTGACAAAACGGGTGCCGAAGGCGATTACGGAACGGTGACTTTGAATCAGTCTTACAAAAAGCTCGGAAAAGACACTGAGACTTTTACGCATAAGTTCAACTCTGGAAAACTTGAAATTCCTGTTTCCGCAGATGCAATGACGTTGCATGTGGCATCTGTCCAGACCAATAAAGAATACGCTCTTGCAACACTTACGTTGAAAGCGGCTGATGGCACTGAATTGCCGATTAAGTTTAAAACTGGCGACGCGTTGGAACCTGGTGACACGTCGTTCCAGATTGCGCCTGCGGCGGGTATGACATATACGCTCGAGGCCGTGTATGCAGGCTATATCGATGTCAGTGTTAAAGTCGGTCGAAACGATGTCTTTTATGGCTCGGAATCTAAAGTGGACAAGATTCGCTTGAAGGAAATCGGAACTACGCGTTTGCCTAAGTGGGTCTATACTCCGACGGAGTGTGTGCTTGGATGGTCTGTAACGCCTGATGGCGCAGATTATGATCATGGCGTTGTTTCGAGTAATGATTTGATTGCTAAGGTGACTAGTGAAAAGACTTTGTATGGGGCATGGGGCAGTGCTGATGCTTGCGTGGAAAATGCGGGTTATCGTCGCCTGAAACTGGAATCGGAACATGGGACTGTGGAAATTGTCGAAATTGTCGAAATTAATAAGATCAAAGTTTCCGAAAAGACGCATGCCTTTGCTGAAGATTCTACGATGCTTTTACCGCAGGATTACGCTCATTCCACGTGGGTGGTTCGCGGTGCTCCAGAAAAGGGGTATAAGCTTGATTCCGTTGTGATTGAATTTGCCGATGAAGGCCTACTTCTCGGAAGATAAAGCGCCGGTGGTTAGCCTAGGTGGTGATTTTGAGTTTGTGCGTCATGAACCGATTCTGTCTGGAAATGCAATGCGCCTGACTCTTGAATGGAAAGTGAAACCGGGCAAGGTTGCGGAATTGCGCGCGACTTTTGTGGATGCGTTGGGCGTGCCGCTTCCTGATCCAAAGATTGAAAGCGTTACAGATACTGGTTCTCTCGATTGGGATGTGTATCCGTTGTTACCGGGTGACTATAGGGTTAGGGTGGCTCTTAAGAATGATGCTGATTCAATACCGCCGGTTGATTTCGGGCCGTTTACGGTGCGTTCCGAAATTGCGGCTGCCCCGGATACCTGGAAGATGGTTTCGCTTTCGGATGTAGACGAAAGTGCAATCGTGTGGGATGGAGATCCGGCGTTCTACTACTGGGACGAGACTGCCAAATATGGCGTTGCCTGGAAGTACCAGAAGTATAATGGTGGTGCAGTGAATGCTCAGCAGGGTTACTGGTACAATTCCTTGGAAGGTCGTCCGCTTGTGTTGCGCAAGGATGCGTGGGAACTGGATAGCGGCTGGAATATGGTGGCCAATCCGTATGGCTGGAATATTTTGCTGGACGAGTATGCCCTTGAACTCTGTAAATGGGAGGCCAGCACCGGACCTGTGCCTGTGTCTGTATTGGGACCGTACGAAGCCGTGTGGCTGCCATCCGATACCAAGAAAACGCTTCCTGTTAAAGCTGAACCTTGGTTCGGTGCGAACTTGAATGCCAAGGGCTTGCAGAAGGCCGCCTTGGCGAAGGCTACACGCGAAAGCTGGACTTTGCAGGTCGTGCTTAACGATACCAAGGGCCATAGCGATTCTTGGAACGTGCTTGGAGTGGGTGAGGCTAACGAAAGGTTGGAACCGCCTGCAGGCATGGGTGACTATGTGAACTTGTCGGTGGTCGAGGGCAAAAAGGCCTTGTTGAAGTCTATCAAGAGCGCCGACGATGGCGATTATGAATGGAATTTGGCCTTGAGCGCGACAACTGACCGCGTGGGCTACCTCAAATTCGAGGGCGTAAAGGCCCTGAATGAGATTGGACTGAGGGTTTATGTGACAGTTGACGGTAAGACGACTGAACTTGGCGCCGGGGATTCCCTGAGGGTCATGCTCAAGGCCGCAGGCTCTACGGCGACTGTCCGCGTCTCGGCGTCCGAAATCCAGACCGTCGCCTCGAAGCTCGAAAATCTGCGTTTCCAGCGTGTCCCGGGCGCCCTCCAGGTCGGATTCGACGTGTCTAGCGACCTGGCCGGCGCAAGCTACCGCGTGCAGCTCGTGGGCATAAACGGCAAGATTGCCGCCACCTACCGCGGCAAATCGACCGCTGGCCACAACACGCTCGCACTTACAGCCCCGAAACCGGGCCTGTACCTGCTCCGCGTGACCCTGGGTGGTCACCACGCCGTCCGCAAAGTTGCGATTTCTCGCTAAAAACGGGGTGTTAGGGGCAGGGCCCCTAGGCGAAGGGGTAACGGAAGACCCTGTGAGAGACTGGCCGCTAAGCGAACATTAGAGGCCGAAGGCCTTTACAGACCGCTCGGCTCTTATTTTATGGGGTCCTATGACATCGCCTCGCTCTCGCCTCCACGATTTGTTAATACAAATCGTTTGAGGCTCACGACATGAGTGTGTGGCTCGTGGCTCGAGCGGGGGCTGAAGTTAGGGGGACCCTTCCCCCTTTGTAACATAGCCGTAATCTTGCCATAAGTGCGGCATTTTTCTAAATTTGGCCGCACTATGACAAAGGCTAAATTCATCAAGTTCATCATCGCGTCGGTGCTCGCCATCGCCGCTCTCTTCTTGCCCTACGAATCCCTCGGATTCGATGCCGCAAGCCCCATGGGAATCCTGAATCCGCTCGAAATTCGCGTTATTGGCGTTTTCGTGATGGCGGCCCTGTTCTGGATTCTGCAACCGTTCCCGATCTGGTCGACCTCGATGCTTGTCATCGTGCTCATGATCGTGACGATGTCTGACTCCGCCCTTGCGCCTTTCCGCGTGGACGGCGTGACCATGATCAGCCATAAGTCCATTATGGCTACGTTTGCAAACCCGATCATCATGCTCTTCTTGGGCGGCTTCTTCCTTGCTGCTGCCGCTACCAAGTACAAGATGGACTTGAACCTCGCCCGCGTGCTCCTGAAGCCCTTCGGCAAGAACCCGAAGTTCGTGCTCCTCGGCCTCATGCTCATTACGGCCGTGTTCTCCATGTTCATGAGCAACACTGCTACCGCTGCCATGATGCTTGCAATTCTTGCTCCGGTGCTCAAGCTCTTCGACGAAGATGACCGCGGTAAAGCAGCCTTTGCCCTCGCTATTCCGCTGGGCGCCAACATCGGTGGTATGGGTACCCCGATTGGTACGCCTCCTAACGCTATTGCCCTTGGCGCTTTGAATGACGCCGTTGCCCGTGGCGACCTCGTTGCTAACCCGGTGAGCTTCGGTCAGTGGATGGCTTTCGGTATTCCGTACGTGATTATTTTGATGGTGATTGCTTGGGTCTTGCTCCTTAAGATCTACCCGATCAAGATGAAGGAAATGATCCTGAACATTGAAGGTGCCGGCAAGTTTGATACCAGCCCCAAGGCCATTATCGTGTACATTACCTTTGTCGTGTGCGTTGTCTTGTGGGTGACCGGTAAGGGTGTCCACGGCATTAACGATAACGCAATCGCTATGATCCCGATGGCTGTGTTTGCTTTGACCGGCGTGATTACCAAGAAAGACCTGAACGCAATGAGCTGGGACGTGCTCTGGCTCGTGGCTGGCGGTTTTGCTCTGGGTGTTGGCCTGAACGCTACTGGCCTTGCCGCTCACTTGATCAAGACGATTCCGTTTGCAAGCTGGTCTCCGATCGCCCTTATGATCGGTTGCGGTATCATCTGCTTGTTCATGGCTAACTTCATGAGCCATACCTCTACGGCTACGCTCTTGGTTCCGATTCTTTGCGCCGTGGGCATTGCCTGCCAGGACAACCTCGTTGGCCTCGGTGGCGTGACCGCCCTGCTCGTTTCTGTTGCCTTTGCAAGCTCTCTCGGCATGAGCCTCCCGATTTCGACTCCGCCTAACGCCTTGGCCCACGCTACGGGTTACACCGACACCAACGGCATGGCTAAGACCGGTGTTGTGATGGGTCTCTCTGGCCTCGTCCTCTCTTGGGTGATGATGATCTTCCTTGCCAAGGTGAACTTCTTCGGTACTCCGGTTCCTAAGGCTGCTGAAGCCGCTCCTGCAGCACCTGCTGCCGCCGAAAAGGTGGTTGAAGCTCCTGCCGCTCCCGCTGTCGCAGTCGCCGCCGATAGCACCGTTGCCGTCGCTGTCGATAGCACCGCCGCTGCTAAGGTCGAAGTTGCCGCTCCGGCAGACTCTGCTGCTGCTAAGTAATTGAAGGATTTTTCTTCCTGAACAAAGACCGCCTCTCAGGCGGTTTTTGTTTTTTATACGGGATTTTAAGGGGTGGGGATAAAAAAAGAAGCCTCGCTTGAAGCGAGGCTCTTTCAGTGGTCGATACAGAACTCGAATCTGTGACCTCTACCATGTCAAGGTAGCGCTCTAACCAACTGAGCTAATCGACCGAGGTGAGACCAAATATAGTAAACCGTTTTAGGCTTGTCAAGGGGTAAATTATCTCTCTGAATCAGGAACCCAATAACGCAGGCGACCGGTTACATGGAGCGGGGGAAGCTTGTCGCTGCACAGTCCCGAGCGGCAATCCTTGAAATAAAGGTCCAAATCGGCCGTCCACAGGGAATCTCCGATGATTTCGTCGAATTTGATGGTGCTGCTGTCCGCGATAAGGGGGGCCTCGTCGGTCGTTTGCGCCCTGAACCACGTAACCGTCTCGTAGTGGCCGTTTATGCTTGCGCGGCTCACAGGAGTGAGGGATTTGCCCGTTTGCGGGTTGTTGACCATGAGCGCTAGCTGGTCGCCGCGGTCGCTTTCTTCTAGGCGAGTGCAAAGGTAAAAGTAGTGGTGGCTGTTGTTCACGTAATACGGGGGTTCCACGTCGTTTTTAGCCAGTTCTATGGTAAAGGGGCCTTCGTCGTTTACGCTGTACTTGATATAGCCGCCGCCTTTGACTTCCCAGCTGCTGTTAATGTCGCCGCAGGCGCTGAGCGCAATCGCGATTGTCCCTAGGGCGATACAGGCTTTTTTGCGGAAAGTCAGGTTCATACCCCTAAAGTAGAAATTATCTTTGTGCTAGACTTATCATGAACGAAAATACCGCCATAGACAATGCTCGCGAAATCCGTAAATTGGATGTGGAAACTCCTCTTGGGGTGGTCCATTTGGCAGGGTTCATGCAAAAGCCGGATCACCGCTCTGTGATATTCAAAATTCTGTCGGATTACCTGGGGCGCCCTGTAAGCGCCGCCGACCTTGTGGAATCCAAAGAAGATACTCGGCCTCAATTTCCGAGCTTCGATTTTGACGTAAACTGGACGCATTCCGACGGTTACTGCGTGTGTGCCTATGGCAGCCGCGGTTCGCTTGGAACTTTGAGAATCGGCGTAGACCTGGAACGCTATTCGCCGAAACGCTTGCACCTCGCAGAGCGATTCTTTAGCAAAGAGGAGTCAACGGAACTCGCACGTCTCGAAGGTGAATGCGCCTTGAAGGAATTCTTTAAACTCTGGTGCCGCAAAGAGGCTTTTTATAAGTGCGTGGGCGGTGAATTCTTTGAAGGCTCGCTTCGCCGGAACATGCTAAAAAGCCCGGTGCAGTTAGAAGCATCGGGCCATGAAGTTCATTTTGTGGATTTGGACGCTGCGGTTGTCGGAATGCAGACTCCCGCGGCCTTATGCATTGCGGTCTCTCGTCTGTAGCCGCATAGCGGCGTCCTTTCGTCTTTCGTCTAATTAGGTGAGCTCCTGTTCACCGCTTGCAATCGGGGCGTCCGGCGTAGCCTCTCCCGGCTGGTTCGGAGCTTCGAGTGCATACAGCGGCAGACTCACGAGTTCTTCATTGTCGACCAGCAGGCGAATCATGTACTTGTCCGGGCGCTTAATCTGGAAACGTTGCAGATTCAAGACCATGTTCACCGCAGCTGTGTCAAAACCCTGGGCCACAGGTTCCAGCGGAATCTTAGACTGCATGGGCGGCACAATCGGCTTCCCGCATACGTCTTCGAATACAAGCGTCAGATCGTGCACTCCTGCCTCGCTACGCATGTAACGAATGCGGAAAGCCGTTGAACACTGCGGAATCACAAGCGGAAACTTTGCAAAAATTCGATCAAATGCTCCAAGGATATTCAGGCGCCCGCCAACTCCGTTCGCGGTCGCGGCATCACAAATAGAAGCAATTTCAATATTCATTATTTAATCTCCCAGGTGTCGGCCATGTACTTCATAACGAGCGGGCCGTTGTTTTTGACTGTGTGTGTGCTACCATACGCGGTTTCGCGGGCAAGCATCGAAACGTAAACCTTTCCGTTGCTGCTCGTTGCAATTGTCGGGCTCGAACCGCGCAGATAGTACTTGTTCATATTGTAGAATACAGAGCTGAAGTAGGGCAACTGGTTTTCACCATGCAGGTGCCATTTGCCGCCTTCGAGCCTGTACACGTGAACCTGCGACAGGTTGGGACGTCCGGCGTCGTCCATGGCGGCATACAGCGTGTTTCCAGAGACGGCGAGACTGATGTTGTAAGCAATCAAGCCTTCGTGGATGGACTTGCTGTAAACTCCGGACTTGTCGAGGGTGAGACTGTTGTTGGTAATCGTTCCCTTGTACAGGTACGGACCATATTTGCCGTGTTCCACGTCGCGGTTAGCAAAGCCTAAGTACAGGGTGTTCGACTTTTCAGCGAGAGAAATCTTGCTCATGTGCTTGTCCATCTTTGCAGCATGAGTATTTTGGTAGCTGCTACTATAGATGAACTTGTATCCTACGTAGTCGGAGGAATTGTCGACTGCGATGATGACGAGGCTTCCGTTGCTGGCGAACAGTGCATCGAATTCGCGGTAGTTCACTGAGTTATTATTGTTGTCGAATTTGTATTTGAGTCGGTTGAACGTGGAGTTGTTTTTCCAGGTGCCGCCGCTCAGTTCTGCCAGATAAACGCCGTTGTTCTTTAGGTACATGACCACAGCGTTTGTAGCACCGCTCTTTACGAGAATCTTGGCCTGCGTAACACCTTCAATGGTGTTGCCAATTTGAGTGTACGATTTGTACACGCTGTATTTGCCAGTGCTATCGAGTACGCCGACATAGACCGTAGAAACCGGTTGGGTAAAGCTAATGGAACCGAGGTCGCCCCATGCGTTGCCTTGGAGTTGCTTTACAACAATCTTCTTGGCGGCGTCATCATGGTAGGCGACGGTGGGGGCGTCGTTTACAAGCGTCATGACCGACGGCGTGTTCGAATTGGTCTTTGCAATGACGGTGTCAGGGCCTTGATTGCGCCAAGCTTTGCTGAAGTATACCGTACGGCTGACTTCTTCGGCACGATGGCGGCTGTAGAAGGCGTAGGTCGGCGCAGTCGTGGTGCTGTCGCGGTAATCCAAGGTGATGGTGATAGAGCCAGCCTTAGTCTTACGGATGAACGCGGTATTGAATTCGGAAATGCTAGTGTCAATGCTTCCGTCTGGGTTGCCTTGATAGAAACTGCCGTCAACGTTGCTGAATTTCCACCAGTAATCCTGCATGTTGCTGTTGCCGAGTTCGCCCTTCTTGGAGTTGAATCCGCCCCATTCCGGAGAGTAGAAGTAAATGGCTTCGTCGTCGACCGATTCGTCGCCACTCCACAGGTACACTGTATCTGCTGCAGTGATAACACCTTGCGGGTGCTGCTTGAGAATCCTGACTTCGGTCGTGTCGCTCAGAACATCTTTACCGCTTGTTTCGCGTGCCGAGATGATGCAAAGCATGTCCTTGCCCTTTTCGGAGTAAGAGGAATCCTTGGTCATTCCGAACGATTGTCCATTAAGATCGTAACTGAACTTGGTGGTGTCAGATTTCTTGATGAGAGCGCCGTTGTCTTTGTATCGGCATTCCCACTTGAACCAGTCGATTCCCTGCCAAGCGGAGTTGGCCGAGGCGTCGAGCGAGAATGCATCGCCTACGTTGACATAGAGCAAGTCGTAGGTAACCTTCAAAGACGGAATTTCATTCGTGAACGAAATGCGCACGGTATCGACCGCCGTATTGCCGTCGTTGTCGGTTGCTCTTGCGACGCAGTAGAAAACGGTTTGCTGAGCCGGAGCTTTCCATACGGTGTCGAAGTCAACAACAGTTTTCCAGTTCTTTTCAATCTGTTCCGGCGTTCCGCAGCTCCATTCCTGCTTTACGATAGAACCCGGGTCAGAAGGTAGATTGTTGTTGTCGCTTGCGGTAGCGTCAAGAGTGATATTGAAGTCGGGGCGAACCGTCAACTTCTTGCTTGCGACTGTCACGGTAGGCGGTGCAAGAACGATGTCAATCTTTACCGTATCCTTGGCGATGTTGCCGTCGTCATCGGTAACACGTGCGATACACTGGTAGCCATTCTGTGCGGTTGCAGGCATGGTCATCGTGGTGCGCGGTGTTGTTGTCGAAGAATAGGTGAATCCGATATTTTCGGCGGACGAAGCTCCGCAGCCCCATTCGTACTTGACAATGCTACCCAAGGAATCCTGAGCGTGTGCGTTCAGTTCCACCATGTCCTTGATGGTGACCTTGTTGTAGTTGACATATGCAGTGACAGAGGGCATGCCGACAATGACTTTATAAATAGCAGTGTCGCGTGCTGTGTTGCCGTCATCGTCGGTGACCTGGACCACGCAGTAGTAAGCGTTCACGGCAGTCTGCGGCATAACCACAACTGTCTGGGCCGAACTCATTTCGTCCCAAGTCGGGTTCTTGAGTTCGTTCAAGTTCTCGCTACAGGCGCTTTCGTATTTGGCGATATAGCCGAGCTTGTCAGACGCATTTGCCTTGATTGTCTGCTGACTGTTGATCTTGACCGTGTCTCTCTTGGTGTTCAGGCGAACGGTGGGCGGGTCGAGCAAAGTCTTGAAGGTAAGCGTGTCAAAGCCTTGTTCGCCGTCATCGTCGGTAGCCCTAAAGATGCAGCGGTGGTTGCTGACTTCAGTGCCCGGAAGTGTTAACTGGAGGGCGATATCGCTGACCGATGCGGTGGGCGGATCGATGTCCTTCTTATAATCGTAGCTGACCATGCCGTTGCTGCAACCCCATTCAATCTTGTTGATGGTGCCGAACTTGTCGCTTGCAGAAGCCTTCACGGTAACGACGCTGTTGATCTTGTATTCGTTCGTCTTGCTTTCGGTGGTTACATCGATTGTCGGCGGATCGCTAATTACGATAATCTTGATGGAGGCCGTACCAGATTTGCCGTCTTGGTCTGTGATGGTTGCGGTAATCGTGTAGGTACCTACAGCCTTATAAGCGATGCTTGCTTCTTCGGTGTCGTTGGCGGGACAGGTGCTACCGGCAGTCATCTTGTCGCTGTTGGAGCAGGTCCACTTGACAACCCAGCTTGTGCTGGCCTTGCCCGGGTAGGTCTTCACCTTGAATGCGACTGCGTCGTTAAGGCTTACGGTGTCATCGAAAGCGGGTTCCGTAAAGATGATTGTGGGGTTGTCTCCGCGGATACCGAATTTGACCTGAGCTTTAACGTCTGCTCCGTTTTCGGTGTAAGCAACGGTCATCAGGTATTCTTCACCTGCGGTCGCCAAAGTCTTGAGCTCTTCATAAGTATAGGTGATTGTGGCCTTGCCGTCTTCATCGACATCGGCCGTTTTCTTGGTGTCATCCAAGTCCCAAGACCATTCGACCTTCTTGGGGGCCGGAATGGCTTCGCTGACTGTTGCGGTAAATACGAGCGATTCGCCTTCGCCAATACGAGCGTTCTTGTCACCGTTAACATCGAGGGTAATCTTTGTTGCCTTGATGGTGATGGTCTGTTCCAGTTTCTCAAGGTTGCCTGCGTTATCCTTGGCGGTGTAAATGAACTTGTGGTCTCCGTCGAGTAGGTTGTTCAGGCTCAAGGCGCAGTTGTAGATGGCGCCTTCTTCGCCGATGCTGCATGTTAAAGGCTTTGCTTCGCCATCGATGCTTGCTGAGACTGTATCGATGCCGGCACCCAGGTCGCGGGCGTAGACCGTCTGGTTAAAGGCGCGTGTTGTCAGGGTGTCGATGTTTTTCACAAGGAGCATGGGCGGTACGGTGTCTTTCAATACGATTTCTTCCAGCTCGATGGTGCTGCCCGATTCAATATAGAGGTCATCGATCGTGCGGCTCTGGTATTCCCTGAGCGAATCAGAAGTAATGGTGGCGGTATAGTTGCCTGCGTCGACCTTGACGGTGTAGTTACCTTGATTACCGGTGTGGGCGTCGAAGGACTTGCTACCATTGTTGAATACGACGTGGATACCGGAGTGGGTCTGTTTGCCTTGGTACTTGACAACGCCTGCAAAGGTTCCCTGAGACGAACTGAGGTCGCCAATGTAGAAGTTCCACGGGCGGCTAGAGCTTTCGCCTTCGTTCTTGATACGTTCGAGTCTTACAATATCATAACCGTCGGTAACGTACATGTCCCAGTAAATACGGCCTGTCAGGGCCTTGCCCGGATCGCTAATCAGAGTGATTCTGTTCTTTCCGTCTTTGTCAATCGGTTCAAAAATGTTCGAGGTGAAAGCCTTTGCAATCAAGTCTTCGTCAGTGAATGCCTTTTGGGGCGGCTGACCGTTCTTGGAAACCTGCGCGTAAATAAAGTACTGCAAGTCCTGCGGGTTGTCGTCATCAATGCCTTCGTAGTAGAAGTAGAAGCGGTCATTAATGTTGTGGCGGGCGCCGTCTTGCGGGTAAATAATCTTGAGCTTAGGAATGCGGTTGAAGTGCAGGTTCACGCTATCCTTGGTCTCGTTGCCGTCGTCGTCGGTCACGATGACGTAAATCTTTTGGTTGCCGAGGGAATCCATCCGGCTCTTGTCGTTCTTGATGGTCAGGTAGAGCGAATCGTTATCTTCGTACCTCTTGTACTTGACGCTCTTGGCGGAATCTTTCTTGCCGCTAGCATCGAGGTCGACCTTTACATCTACAATCGTGCCAAAGGAATCGCTTGCGAGGATCGGGAAGGTAATGTCACCGTCGTGCTTGGTCCAGAGGGTATCCTTAGGTACATATAAGACAGGCTTGGTGTCAATCACCTTGATCCATGCCTTGCGGGTGGCCGTACCGGCAGTGTCTGTTGCGTTGTTACCGTCAATGGCAATGAACTTAGGCTCGTAGAGCCCTGCCTTGGCGTAGGCCCAAGCCTGCAGTTTGGCATTGTCGCCGACAACAGTGGTGTCTTTGCCATTCTTTTTAGTCAGTGTCCACTGGAATCGGTAAATCTTGTCCACGTTGTAGGGGAGTAGACCAATCAGGTAGACCGTATCGTTTACAGTCACGGTCAAAGTGTCCGGAATGGTGTCCGCTTCGTTTACCGGGGTGTCCGCCATGGCGTCGATGAATGATTGTCCATCTTCGACGCGCTTGTCAAACGCAAAAACGCGGGAGTGGTTGTTTTTCAGGTTGACGTTTTCCTTGACGGAAGATTCCCTAGAACATCCGAAAAGGGCTAGTGCAGCGCTAAGGCCGAGGGTGAACATTAGGAAATGGGGTACACGCATAGCACATCCTCAATGAAATACTAAACAATTTTTACACTTTAAATCTATCTTTTTTATTTGAAAAGCGTGAGTGAAAATTTACACTGAAGGAGCAAGTTTATGGAAGAAATCCCTCTTTGGTATAGTTTGGCGGTATTTTTCGTGCTAGGAGCCTGCGTTGGCAGTTTCTACAATGTGATTGTATACCGCATGCCCCGCGGAATTTCGCTGATAAATCCGCCTTCGCACTGTCCTTTGTGCAAAAAGCATATACCACTATATTATAACTTGCCTATTATAGGTTGGATTATTCTAAGAGGGAAGAGTGCCTGCTGTAAACAGCCCATTAGTATTATATATCCGATTGGGGAAAGCTTGTGCGGTCTTTTGGGGGCTCTGGCCCTTTATGCGGCTACCGGTTTTACTACGAATTTTACTGCTCCGGTGCAAAGTCTCGAAGTGTGGGCCGATGCCCTGGCGCTTTTCTGGCTATTGCTTGGCATTTACCCGGTGAGCGCTGTTGACTTTAAGTACAAATTAATTCCTGATTCTATTTCGGTGGGCGGTATTGTCGCTGGCCTTATCATTTCTTTTATCCCGGGTGGCTTGACTCCGGTTGAAAGCATTGTGGGTGCTGTTGCGGCAGGTGGCGGTCTTTACCTGCTTGGCTGGGTGGCGACCAAGGTGCTGAACAAGGCTGCCATGGGATTTGGCGATGTCAAGCTCCTGGCGGGCTTTGGCGCAATTATGGGCGTGACCCGCGCGGTCGAAGTGCTGGTGGTTGCCTCGATTCTTGGCATCTTGATTATGGTGCCGTACGCAAAGATTGCTGAAAGTCGCGCTGCTAAAAAGGCTGTCCAAAGCAAGGCCTCGCAAAATAAAAATGCCTCCGCTGAGGAGGCAGAAGACGAAGGTGCTGGCCAGATTCCGTTTGGCCCGTTTCTTGCAGTGGCCGCCCCGTTTATGTACTTGTGGGGCGATGCTCTTAAAGAGTTGTATATGAAGTTCGTTGTCGGCGAATAAAAATGTACGTTGATTTAATTGAAAATGCTCGCGGTTTCGCGAGCATTTCTTTTATAGATCTTTCTGCATTTCGTAGAATGCGTATAGCCAGGCTTTGAGGCGGTACCAGTTCTTTTCGCCGCTTTGCTTGATGTAATCTCCGAAGGAATAGAACATTACGTCTTGTACCGGGGCACTACCGGTGTAGATTTCTTCGAGATCGAAGAATTCTGTCGAAAGCTTGATGTCGGTGTCGCGGATTGTTTCTCCGTCGATGGCAATCGTCAAGTGTTTTTTGTGCATGACGAATGAATAGTGGTGGCGCTTGCCGTCGATGACATTTGCCTTGCCGTATTCCATGGAGTCGGTCGAGGCGGTATCGATGCCGTTATAAATCTTGACGCAGAGCGCGGTAGAATCCTTTTCAGAGCGACGGATTTCAAAGCCTAGGCTGTCGTTGCCCGAATAGAACAGACGGCCGTCTTTTTCGAGGCTATCCAGTTCGAACCAGAAAGAAAGCGCGAAACTATTGTTGTCGGTAAATACCTTGCGGGTTGTAAGGAGAGAATCGGTTACGGGTTCAGAAACGAATTCGCGAATGCGATCATACGAACTAGGAGCGTTGCCCCAGTTGATATCTCCTTCGAATGCGGTCAACGTCGTGACGGAATCCATTTTGGGAATCACATACCAGGCGTAAAAGGAGTCTTCTGCGAACACTCTGCTGTATCTTGGTCCAAGAAGAATGTTTTTCTGAGCGTCAATAAATTTATCTGTGTAGTAACTGGCGCTTCTTATGTAAGATTTGCTGTTGTACCAGAAATGGATCGGCACTATAAGCGAATCTAGCGAGTATTCACCCAGGGAATCGAACAGGTCTGACTTAGGCAGGGATAGCTCGATATCGTAAAGGCGCTTGATGTTAAGGACGTTGTCTACGAACAATGTGTCGCCGGCATTCAGGTCTAGGTTGACCCCGACGGCGCGGAAATCTTCGCCGTTGGAAATTTCGATTTGTTTTGCGATGTCACCTTCGTTGAACAGCGGTATGTTATTGAGGGTGATGTAGCCTTGATCTAAGTCTTCTTTAGTGATTTGCTTGCAGGCAAGCGTGCCTGTGATGCAGAGCGTGTCGCCCTGGGCGAAAACGCTGACGGAATCGGAATTTTCCCAGATCTTGTAATCTGTCGAAATCTGTAGCGTGGCGGGTTCCTGCACGCTGACATAAACGGTGTCGGTATCGTTCCGTTTCAAGACGTCGACGCCGTAGAGAGTGTCTTTTTCGCCGTTTACCCCTGCTGCTGTAGCGACGACGCTATAGGCTCCGTGTACGTCTTCAAATACGGCAAAGTCGCCGTATTTCACGGTGGTGGAGTCGAATAGTTCTGTTTTGCCGTCTACAATTTTAGTGAGCGCGAAATGGACCGTACCCGATTTCTTGGCGGAAACGTTTATTTCGGAGATTTCTTTTTCAATAGCGAATGCAACCGTGTGCCCCGATTCGGTTTCGGTGAGCACGCCTGCGTGATCCGATTCATGGGAATCGTTCGGTAAAGTACATGCGGTAAAGAGTGTCGCCATAGAGAAGGCGAGCGTTGCAAATTTTGTCGTTTCTCGTCTTGTCATGGTTTACTCCAAATTTGAGAACAGGTGGATGTTCATTTGATAAACGCCATCGGCTTTTTCTTTGTCTTCGCCAATAATGCGGCGGGCCTTCGCCTTGAATTCCTGCAGTTCGGCTTCGAGCTTTTTGTATGCGTCGCTTGAAATGCTGAAGGTGAGCGTACTCATTACAGTCGGCTGCTTGGGTGGCGTCATAAGTGCCTGTTTTGAAAGCTCGAAACATTGCAATTGGTATTGCTTGATTAAGTCGGCGTTATTGTAGGGGCCGCTACTAATGCTTTCTTTAGTGGGTTTCCAGAATCCGGCTTCGTTTTTGCGGGCGAGTCCGAGTCTTTCCAAGAGGGCGAGGGAATCCTTGAGTTTTCCAAGCGGGACCTTCGGGAAAATTCGCTTTTGCACGGGCGTCATGTCGTCATCTACGTCCATGGCGTCGAGAATTGCAAAAAGGGCGCTGTTATACCAGTGACTGTAGTATTCGTAGGCGTCTTCGTTTAAAATATGCTGCGGATTCGGATGCTGTTTCAAGAGCTCTTGCATCGCGGCATTTCGAATCGTTTCGTTTTTGGCTTGGTCGAGTTCTACCAGGGTTTCGAAATACTTGGCTTCTTTCTTGTCGAGTTCCAGAATTTCGATAAATTTGGCGACCATGCGGGGGGTGACCTTTTTACCTCTGACCACATCGGCGAAGTAGCTACGGCTCTTTTCGAGACCGAGCAAATTGCAGATTTCGGTACGAGTAAAACCGGGTTCCTCTTTGGCGCGGGCAACCTGGTATTCTTCCAAAAATTTGCGGAAGTGCGTAAACTGGTATATGTCTAGAAAACGATTCACGACCTTAATATACATAATTTTTGAGAACATTGTCAAAAAATAATTGGCTTTTTGGGGCTTTGTTATGTTTATCACAAAATGGCCGAAAAGTGAAAAATTGGGGCGTTTTAGGCCATTTTCCTCAAAAAAAGATGATAAAAAAACGTTTTTGCACAGCGCTAACACGTTTTTACTTGCCGAGAACATACTTTTTATTCCAAAATGGATTATTTTTAAGGAAAAGGATTTTGGGTATGAAAAAGGTGCTATTCATATATATGGTTGCGGCGGTGTGCGCTCTGGTGATTCCGGCAAATGCGCGTCCGGCTGCTCCAGGATTCCAGACAGTTTCCAATAAAGACGGTAGTTCTGTTTTGATTCGTCATTTTGGCGATGAACATTATCACTATACCGAAACCTCCGACGGAATGTTGGTGACGGGTAATGGTGACGGTAGCTATGTGTATGTGGGCGAAGATGGTACCGCAAGCGATGTTATCGCAAAAAACGTGGCTGATCGCACCTCCGAAGAAAAGTCATTCTTGAACAGTTTAAATCAGGAGGCTGTTCATCAGAAGCACCAAGAACTGAATGGGGGCCGATTTCCCGAGGAAGAAGGACTGAACGAAAGATGTCTTATAATCAGGATGGCGTGTCTGCCATGATGCTTCGCCGTCCGACTTCTGAAAAGTGGACCACTGGTGAGCGCTGGTTCCCCGTGCTTTTAATCGGGACAACCGATAAGGCTCATGGTGATTCGGCTGAATTCTACAGTTTCTTGAACCAGCCTGGTTACACCAAGAATAATAATGTGGGAAGCCTGCGCGACTATTTCTTGTATGTCTCAGACAGCTTGTTCAACCCGCATTTTGATGTATACCCGATAACGCTTAATAAAGCTTTGACCGATTTTGGAACGGGCGATAATTTTAAAGAAGGTCAGTTTACAGCAATGGGAATTGATTCCCTTGTCAAGCGCAAGGATTTTTTGGCGAATGCTAAAAAATATTGCATGAAAAACTCCAATGTCGATGGTTTTATTTTCTTGTTCCCCGGTATGGAGCAGGATGCCTTGAAACAAAGTGAACTTTTTTGGGGTCACCAGTTCTGGATGCAGAGCAACGGGTCTTCGTCGGGCTGGTTCCCATCGGCATACAAGGCCGGTGGCTATACCTTTGACAAGTACCTGTTTATAGCTCAATATGCCGATGGGTCTCGAAATGGTAAAATCAACAAAATGGGAATTTTCGCCCATGAATTCAGCCATGTGATGGGCTTGAATGATCACTACGGCAAAGATTCGAATAACCGTCAGGTCGATGGCCCGGGTGCTTATGACGTTATGTCGCTTGGCATGTATAACGGAACGACGTTTAACGAAGGCAATGCACCTATGGGTTATTCCGCTTACGAAAAAGAAATTATGGGTTGGCTGAAACTGACCGAATTGGAAGCGGACAAGGTTTATTCTCTCAAGAAATTGAGCGGAATGCAGGCCTATTCTGTCACGAATCCGAATCAAAATGATGAATACTACATTGTTGAATACCGCCCGGCGGAATCTTACGATTCTTATATAAAGAGCTCTATCAATTGGAACCAACGTGGAAACGGCGTGTATGTGTGGTATATCGATTACGATAAAACGATTTGTGTGACAAATAATAATGCAAATGGCGATATTAATCACCAGCGCGTGGCAATCAAGGCGGTGCAGGCGGCCAAGGGTTATTATGCAGACTTTACCTATGTGAACAAGAGTGGCAGGGCTTCTGTGCCGGGCGTTTACAATATTGTGCTAGATGGCAATGAAAGGGCGTGCTTTACAACTTCGCAGGGAATGTCTTTGACTGCTTGCCCCGAAGAATCGAGTTCGTCTGTCGCAAGCTCCAGCAGTGTTGCAAGTTCTAGCAGTGTGGCTAGAAGTTCCAGCAGCATTGCCAGAAGTTCTAGTAGTGTGAAATCGAGTTCTAGCCAGACTGTGGTAAAATCTTCTTCTAGCGAAAAGCTGGAGTCTAGTTCGTCTTCGGCTATTATGGGAATTGCAGCGACTGTTTCTATGTCGCAGGTGCAGTTCTTGAAGGAAGGTCGCTTGCTCCATGTGCTTGCAGATGTTCCTGGCCTCAAGAGTGTGCGCCTGTTCGATATGCAAGGTCACTTGCTCTATTCAGAAAAATTCTCTGGCAGTGCTGTGACGCTTGATCTCGGTGCCGTTGGCCGTGGTGCATTTGTGGTGCGCCTGACGGCTGGCAACAGGGTACTCGCGATGAAAAAACTTTAAATATAGTTACTTGGCAATTCCTGCTTTCCAGGCATCCACGGCGGCTTGCGATGTGTTGAGCGCCCAGTCGCCTTCGTAGTCCTTGCTTTGGCTGAACCACATTACGGCGAATACTCTAGAAAAGTTTGTCTGGAACTGCTCGAACATGTCGGTAATCCATTCCGCTTTGTTGCCGCCTTTTTCAGAACATGAAATTTCGGCAATAAAGAGCGGCTTGTTGATGGTGGAAAGCGCGTCGTAGGATTTTTTGAACACTTGCGTGAAGGTTTGCCAATTAGACCAATCTTGACTCTTGCCCCAGTTGTAGCCGTCGATGGAAATGTAGTCTACGTAATCGTCGCCGGGGTAGTTTCCTGTAAAGGTTGTGCCGTGGCCGTGATTTGAAGCGTTTGTAGTCCACACCCATTTGACATTTGTTACGCTTTCTTCGCGGAAAATTTTTACGATATGGCGAAATGCTTCGGCTACGTTTGCATCGGTGTTGCCGGCGTCTTTCTTGCCTACGCCCCAGTCGTACCAGTCGCCATTTGCCTCGTGCAGCGGACGGAGCCAAATTTCGTTGCCAAATTCCTTGACCCCTTTTGCAAATTCATGAATGTAATTGTCGGTCTTGCCGTCGACAATGTCTTGTGCTCCGTAGCCATTGGGCATCCATGTAATCACCAGTGTCGAACCGCTTGCTTTGGCAACATCGGCATATTGCTTCACGTTGTCCCAGTCGTTGATGTCGAACAGTGCGAAATGATTGATGAGGTCAAGATGGCTGCCTTGCAAATCTTGAAATGCCTGTACGTTTTCGGCTATGGGCTGCGGGGTTTCACCTGGGCCACCGACCCAGGCGCCGATCTGGAATGCAAGTGTGTTCATAGGCGGTATTCCTAGTGTAAAGAGAGTTGTCCATCTTTTTTTTGTAAAATAAATATGAAATTTCCCTTTGCTCGCGAAACTTGTTTATATTTGAATCAAAGTGTATCTAGTGTTCCTGATGGTAGGCAGTAGACGGTAGGAAACAATATGAAAGTCGAAGATTTCTGCAAATGGCTTGAAACTGCTGGGTTCAAAGATGGGGACAGACTCCCTTCTGTGCGTGATGTTGCCTCGTCTTCGGGGGCGTCAACGTGTACCGTTTTCCGCGCGTATAAAAAAATGGTGGAAGAGGGGAAAATCTATGCCGAGCACGGGAATGGTCATTTTTGGGGGCGAAAACCCGAATTTGCCGTTGACGTGCATGAACGCGAAAGCGATCGATTGGAACGACTGCTATTGGAAGCGTGGAAATCCGGAAGAATTTCAACGAATGGTCCGCTTCCCTCCATCAAGGAACTGAGCTCGACATTTGAAACTTTGTCGAGTCAAATGCAGCGTGCACTAGAGGCGTTACGTGGTAAAGGGGTGCTTAAACGCAGGGGAAAAGGACGCTACTATTTCGTTAGTGCACAGCCCTCCTCGATGAAGTCTAAAGAAATCTTGTTGATTATGCGTTGCAATCCGAGTGGCGATTTTAATTGTCTCGGTGAACGAGAACTCCTGTTTGTGCAGAAGGTGTACGCAGAAGCTCACCGCAATAATCTTAAGGTCAAACTACTTGGTTATTTTGAAAAAACGGGGGCCTTCCTGGATGCGAGCGGCAATCGTGTCGAGATGGAAAATTTCCGCGAATGTTTCGGAGCGATTATCTCGACAATGCTAGTGTTCAATATGAACAGACTGTTTGCTGAACTTGCTCGCACACGGTTCCCTGTGGCAGTGTGGTGGGAACACTCGCTTTCAACGATTCCACGTGCGCTCAAAAGTGAAAAACGCTACGCATTTTTCAATCTCGCCTTTGGTGAATTTCCGGGGCGTGCGGTGGGACGATTCTTGAAAGAACGTGGTGTGGCGAGCGTGGCGTATGTTTCGCCGTACCATTCCAGTTCTTGGTCCATTGACCGTTTGCATGGGCTAAAAAGGGCGGGATTACACGTGTACGAGGCTACCGATGCAACGCATGCAAGTCCATTTGATTTTATGCGTGAATCCCGGTCCAAGTCTCATTTCAGAAGCATCCTGTTGTCGCTTGCTAAAACTATTCCGCCTGTAGATGCTTGGGTGGTGGCAAACGACTATGTGGGCGCGGAACTGCTTTCGCTCATAAAGCAGGGAAAACTCAAAAAGCCGCCTTATATGGTGTCATTTGACAATTCTACGGACAGCTACCGCATTCGCCTTGATTCTTTCGAATTCAACTTTGAATCGCTTGCCGCGCAGTCCGTATACCACCTGATTTCTCCGGGCGTCACCTTGTATAAATCGAACGATTTCCGCGAGCTTTCGGGCCGCGTGGTGGAGAAATAATAATCCTGATTATTAGGTGTTTAACTAGAACTGTTGTCCGGTCAGATCGAATCGCTTACCATTCTTTTCGATGTAAAGCGGGCTGCCTTTTTTATGAATGCGTATGGCTGGCGCGCTGAACTTCGAAATTCTCGTTGCTTTTAAAGCGGCGGAACTGTCGGGAGTTGTCGCGGTGTCGCCTGCGGCATATAAGGGGGCGAGTGCTTCGGCCCACAGGTGGTGGCGGTGCTGCATGTTAATGTCGCTATAATTGAAAACGGCTCATCATTGAATGATGGCCGTTATAATCTAGAATCCTGTATAGCTGAACGATTTGTAACCGAACTTTTGACCGCAACTGCTGACAAATACCGCTGTCAACTTACCGACTCGGATGCCTGCCAGGCTTCCGCCTTTTTCGCCGAATTCACGGACGAGATTTCCCTGCAAGTCGAATAAGCGAACCTTCGTGCCCTCGGGTGCACCTTGTACATGCAAGAAACCGTTTGATACAAACATGTTCATTGACGGAGCGAGGTGTGCCATCTTCAGGGAGGTCCTCGAAGTGTCCTGCACGGTCGTGTCCTGCTTGGAAGTGTCCGGCTTGGGTTCTTCGTACGGGAGCGAAGGCGTTTCCCAGTCAATCCAGTCGGCATAGTTGTCAATCTTGAAACCCTTGCCGTTCGTGGGCTTGACGTGGATATCGGTATTGGCGCTCTTGCCGCGCAGGAACTTGTCGACAAATGCTGTCACGGTGTTGTTCTGGCTACTGGCTGCTTGGCAATGCTCGTGGCCGCCGGTAAAGTCAAAGCCGATGCGGTCCTCGATGCCCATGGACTTCCACACTTCGCTTGCTACCATCATGGACTTGTAGCCCGATTCGTCGCCGAGCCATTCGTAACCGGGGTTTCCGAGCGCAACCACCGCACGCGGGGCAATCATGGCGATGAGTTCGTGGTGATCGTGCGGGAGCTTGTATGGGTCTTGGCTCTTGAGGCTCTGCATGAACCAGCTGTAGTTTGTGTTGTCGATTTTTTCGATGTTCGTGCCGCGGCTTGCGAAGTCTGCGGAAGTGCGCCACGAGTTGATGCCGCCGCCACCCGATTCCTGGGCAATGGTGAGCGTCACGCGTTCGTCAAAGGCGCCTGCGAAGAGTGCCATCTTGCCCGCATAGGAACAACCTGTGACTGCAATTTTGCTCATGTCCAGGTGGTACTGGTCGGCAATTTGCGCAAGGCCGTCAATCAGGCGGCTTATGCCCCAAGACCATGCGGAATAGTCACCGTTCTGGTTCTTGTTGCCGTAGAACTTGTAGAAGCCCACGTTCGTGTCCTTCTGACCGTTCATGGAGTATTTCGCCACCTGGTCGTGGCTGAAAGGCACCTGCACAAAGCCGCTGAACAGGCTCGAGGAAAGCGACCCCGTACCGCTATTCATGCCGATGATAATCGGGTGCGGGCCGTTGCCAGACGGAATGTTGAATTTCGATGTGATCGTCATCGTCTTGCCGCCTTCCTTGACGGTGACCGTAAGGGTGCCGCCGCTGTAAGTGGCGCTCACGTCGGAAGGTATCGGCTTGTCGCCGATTTCGTACTTTTCGATATCGGCCTTGATTTCGTTACGGCGCTTGCTCCAGTCGCCATACTTGGTGACCTTGGAGCCGTCGTGGAATTCGAATGGGTTGGGGAGTTTTCTATTGCTCTTAAGTTCGCCCGCCTTGGCGCCAAGATCCTTGCCGCGGTTTTCGGTGTCGAAATTAAGCGGTATTTCTGCAAATACCATAGAACATAAACCAAAAAGAAGCGCCGTATGGAGGCCCTTTTTCATGTTTCACTCCTTTCGCCAAACAGAAACCCAAACCCATTGTGTTAAACAACCTTAATTATAATGGGTACTTTAAATATATGCTTGAATAGCATAGATATGGTGTTCAAATTCTTTTTACTGTGGACAAGTATGTCCACAAGTTTCAAATGTAGTCTGTGGACAACCTTTTATTCCGTTATTTATGGATTTTTTGCCGTTTTTGATATATATTAGGCAAAAAAGGATGTTTTATGGGATTTGGTTTAAAAAAGAAGGGGGCGGTTTCAGCGCTTTGCCTAACAGTGTTTGGTTTTATCGGGGCAGGTGCCGAGCCGCTGGCTTTCCCGGAGGCGCTGGGTTTTGGTGCGCAGGTCACGGGTGGTCGTGGCGGCAGCGTTTATCACGTGACGAACCTGAACGATGACGGTGCGGGTTCTTTCCGCGATGCGGTGAGCCAGGGCAACCGCATCGTGGTCTTTGACGTGGGTGGCATCATCAACATCAAGACGGCGGTTTCTATCAAGAGTAACATTACCATCGCGGGGCAGACGGCTCCGGGCGAGGGAATCGCCATTCACGGCGGCAAGCTCAGTACCGGCAAGCAGAGCAACATCATCATCCGCTACCTGCGAATCCGTCCGGGCGAAAATACCGCGTCCGAGAAGGATGATGCGCTCAACCTTTACGATTCCAAGAACGTAATCGTGGACCACTGCTCGGTGGAACTTGCGCCATGGAATAACTTCGGCGGTTCTTCGGACAATGCAAGCTACCGCGTTACGGGCATTACGGTGCAGAACTCGCTGATTGCAAACCCCATTGGGCAACAGTTCGGGGCGCACATCGAATCGGTGGATGGCACCTGGGCGTGGTACTACAACGCCTTCGTGAATACGCATAACCGAAACCCGCTTGACAAGATTAACGACGTGTTCGTGAACAATATCCTCTACAACTTCGAGGCAGGCTACACGACGCATACGAGCACGCATTTCAATCACGATATCGTGAACAATTACTTTGTCTACGGTCCGAAGGGGAGCAACCCATGGTTCCAGGTAGACAAAAATCAGAGCATCTACGCAAGCGGCAACATGATCGACACGGACCGCGACGGAAAACTGAACGGCGGGCCTTCTAGTATTTACTACTACCAGGGCGTGGGCGAGGAACTTGCAAAACCCTGGAGCGAACTTACGACGAGCGGCCCGATGCTCAGTGCGGCTAGCGCTTGGCGCTATGTGACGTCGCAGAGCGGCGTGCTCCCGTACGACGACATTGATTCCCTGATATGGCACCAGGTGGGGACACTTGGGAAAGAAGGAGCCCTGGTGAAAAGTGTTGGCGCCATGGGAATCAAAACCAATAACGGCTGGGGTGAAGTAATGGCGGGGAAGGCCGCGACCGATTCCGACAAGGACGGCATGCCGGATTACTTTGAAGACGCGATGGGTTACGACAAGTCGAAAGACGATGCCATGACCAAGGAAAGCGATGGCTATGTGCGCATCGAGAAGTATATCAACTGGCTGGGTGCTATGCACGCGTCGGTTGCGGGCGGCAAGTCCCTCGATTTTGACCTGCGAACGATTACGCAAGGGTTCAAGGATGTTGCGCCGACCTACAGCATGTCTGCGGCCGAAAACGGAACCGTAGAACTTGCGGGAGACGGCTATACGGCAAGGTTTGCGCCCAAGGCGAATTTCAGCGGGCTTGCTTCGTTCAAGTACACCGTGAAGGGTAACGACGATACCGAATATACGGGCCGCGTCGAGGTGCTTGTGGAAAAATCTGCTGAAGCGGATTCGACTACTACGCGCCTCGCTGACAAGTATCATCTTCGTGCAGAAGCTGTTACGGTAGGCGTCTTTGACATGAACGGCCATTATGTGGGCGTGACTACGCAGGGACTTCCGCAAGGCCGCTATATTGTCCGCCAGAAGGTGAATGGCCGAATTGTAAATAAGCTGGTCCGAAAAGACTAAATTGATAGAACCAAACAAGGCGTCCCGACGAATGTCGGGGCGTTTTTGTATAAAAATTATGGAAAATTATTTCCCGCCGACGGGGAACAGTGCAAATTCCAGTTGGAAAACTTTATCGCTCCCTTCGTCTTCTTCGGCGAGGAGGGCGATTTCTTTACGGAAGGCGTTGATTCGCTCTACAATGCGTTCGTAGCCTTCTTGGCTGATTCCAAGCGTAAGGCCCGAAACATGGCGCGTGCCAGGAGCGTCGCGGTCAATGGAATCTGCAGCGAGCTTTAGGCAATTTTGGTGATAGCCGCGGAGTGCGAGTTTCGAGGTGCGATCGCCGGTGGTAATGGCGCTTTCGGTCAGCACGTACTTGCCCGATTCATCTTTCTTGATGAGTTGGCATTCTTCGAGTAGCTTTACGGACTGTTTTGCCTGTTCGACAGTGATGTTCGGACGAACTTGCTTGGCGAGCGCCTCGTAGTTGCCGTCAAAACCGAACATTCCGATAAGGCTGCGAATAGTGAGGTGACGCCAGTCGGAATATACCATGTACTGTGCATGCCCGAGCAGGTGCTGCTTTTCGGCGAATCGTACGACTTTGAGCACGGCCTGCATTTGCTCGAAGGCGGCGTTGCGTTCGTCGGTTGTTTCGGCCTGGTTGAACTTGACAAGCGCTACGAAAAATTCGGTTTCGTGCTTGCCGAGGCGAAGCCCCGAAGCCACTTTGGGAATGCTTTGGCTCGAAAGGTTTTTGTCGCCGTTCATGACGCGGCTAATAAAGTCCTTGGCCTTGAAACCGATCTTGTCCGAAAACACGCGAAGTGAAAAGGCGGGGTTCGCCTCTTTCTTTGCGTTGTAGTAATCTTTCAAAAATTCCCGGTAATCCAGGTATTCGAAGATTCTTTTTGTCGGTTTCTTTTCGCCCATGCCTTAAATGTAAGAAAAATGGTTGCGAAGAGGGGTGATAGTGCAATATTCCCGTTGTCTAGAAACAACGCGTTATAATAGGGAATATTTGTTTTCCCTTTTAGCGAAACTATATTTATATTAGTGGTGATGGATACTTTGAAATACTTTTTAGCGGGTTTCGTTGCCTTTTTTGTGGGTTGTTCTTCGGACAGCCAAGTGGCGGGCAATAGTGCCGAAACGGGTTCTCCGGAACTCGCGGGTATCTTGGTGCTTGACAATGGTAAGCCTGCCGCCCGTACGAAAGTTCAGTGTGTGCCGGGCAACTACAACATCATTGCCGCAAGCGAGGCCGAACAGGTTCTGCCTTCCGCGTTCGAAACCGAAACGGATGAAAACGGCAACTACGAATTCGATTCCATCCCGGCGGGCAGTTTCTCTCTCGAGGCTTTCCATCAAGAATCGGGCCAGATGCTTCTAGTGCAGGACCTGAGTGCCGAAGAGGACGAGCCCCTTGCTGTAAATGACACCTTGCGTAATTCAGGAACGGTCAAGCTTCTCGTATCGGGCGCGTTCCGCGAAAACCAGGGTGGCGAAGCCATCGTTATCGGGACGACAATTCGCAGAAGGGTTTCTGTGCAGAACGGGAAAATCGTGGTCGATAGCCTCCCGGCAGACACGTTTGAACTTATTGTTTACATGGATGGCATGAGCCCGTTTGGATTTAAGGATGTTTCCGTAAAGCCTGAAGAGACTACGGTCTGGGGCGATTCGGTGACGTACACATTGAAAGCTCCGCTCGCGCTCCCCGAAGAAATCGATTCGCTCGGCACCGTCGTGAGCGATTTCCCGCTGGCCATTCGCTTGACGGAAAAAGAAATTGCTTTCGATTCCGCGGAGGTGGTGAACGGCCGCTGGGAGGCCGTGCGCATTTCGCAGGACGGAAACCGCAGCAAGAAACTCCCGATCGCGCAGACCTACTTTGATGCTCGTGCCAAAGAGGCTGTGTTCTGGGTGCGTGTCGATTCGCTGAATGTTTCAGATTCCCTGGAACTCCATTTTGACAACACCATGAACCCCGCGTACGCAAAGGATGTGTTCCCCACGAACCGCAGCTATTCTTTGGTGTGGCATTTCGATAGCGGCCTTGCACCTGTGGACGATGGAGCGGAAAAGGGTTACTTCGAAGGTTTGCCGACAGGGGCCGTGGCTGCCGACGGTGTTGTTGGTAGGGGAGTGGAACTTGATGAAGGCGATGTTATTGTTGTCGAGAATTCGAGTGCGGCTGATTCCTCGCGCAAGGTGAACTTGAATTACGACGGTAGCGAATATTTCTGCTTCTCGGTGTGGGTAAAACTTGACAATCTCGAAGAAAAACAGACCATCTTTGAAAAGTCCAAGGAATATGCGTTGCGCTATGATCCGGAGAAGGGCTTTGTGGTTGACCTTTGGGTTCCCGATACGAGTTCCGATTCAATAAAATACGCCTGGGTGTCGGGAATGTCAGATATCAAGGCAGGCGAGTGGGTCTATGTTGCCTTCAGCCGCCACACGACTTCGCAGTCCAATTTCTACGTGAACGACCGCAAGATTGAAACGGAGCCGGAACAAATCGCTTGGACGGGCGTCCGTGAACTGGCCGACTTCAAAGTGGGCGGCTTTACCGGCACCATCGACGAACTCATGCTGGGCGGCTGCTTCCGCGACGACGCTTGGACGCGGCTCACTTACCTGAACCAGCGTCCCGAAAAATACTGGCCAGCCCTTTCGGCCCGCTAGGCGTAATCCATAAATAATTATTTTTTTTGTAAAAATGAGAACATTTTTGCAAAAAAATCGCTGTATCTATTGACTTTACGAAAAGAATAACTTATATTCTGTTTTGATATTTTGAGAACATTTTTGAGAACAGGAATGAATGTTTGTCGGAATATCAAAGGATGTACTTGGGATGAATTATTTGAAGAATATCCGCTTGGTGGAAATTTTGACGGCAGCTTTTGCCGTTTTGGCGCTTGCCGGGAATACCCATGTAAAGCCTGGCGACGATTTTATTTTGGCCATGACTAAGGCCTCCGCCGGAGATACCGTCTTTTTTGAAGCGGGAACATACCAGGTGCCCTATACAGAGGGTCAGGCGAATACGATTACACTTTCTAAGTCAGGAATGGCGGACAAGCCCATTGTGTTCTATGCGGCGGGCCATGCGACTGCCGTGATAGACTTCCAGTTCCCGGAACTCACCTATGTCGACAAGGGCGTGGGGCTGAGCATGACCGGCAGTTATTACGAACTTCACGGTCTCGCCATTACCCGTGCGGGATACCAGGGAGCCTATGTGACAGGGTCGTACAACAAGTTCTACAACATGTCGTTTTTCGAAAACCGCAATTCCGGTTTGGAAATTAACAAGGGCGGGAATCATACGCTGGTGGTCAACGTAGATGCGTACCGTAATTATGACCCCAAGAAAAAGGGCGGCATGGCTGACGGCTTTGCGAGCAAGCAGACTCAGGGAGCAGGAAATGTGTTCATCAACTGCCGTGCTTGGGAAAATTCCGACGACGGTTTTGACTTTTTTGATTCACCCGACAGTGTCATTGTCTATGATTCCTGGGCGTTCCGGAATGGGGTCAATGTTTTTGGCTATGCGGCCGAGCTCTTTGATGGAAACGGCAATGGCTTTAAGATGGGTGGCAATAAAGCCCAAGCGAATCACCGTTGCACGCGTTGTATTGCGTTTGACAATCCGGTAAAGGGCTTTGACCAGAACAACAATACGGGTGGCATTACGGTGGAACAAAGCCTTGCTTACCGCAACGGAAGCAGTGGTGCCGCCAATTATGGAATGGGTGGGGCGCTGAATGCGGGGCAAAAGCATCACCTGCGGAACAATATCTCTTATAAGGGCAAAAATGCCGACTCTTTTGGTTCGTCTAGCGAACAGAAAACGAATTCCTGGAACATTTCGGTGACTGTGAGTGACGATGACTTTGAGTCGTTGGACACGAGCCTTGCGACGATTGCTCGAAATGCGGATGGACTGCTCCCGTACACAAAGTTGTTCCGCCTGAAAAAAGGGAGCGTCTTGATTGACAAGGGGACGGAAATTGGCTTTGATTATGTTGGCTCGGCACCGGATCTTGGACCTTACGAATATGGCGAAATTGCAGCAGAATCCAGTTCTTCGGAAGTGTCTTCTAGCAGTGCTACAACGACTGTTATTCGCCGCAGGGTGGCCCCTGCTGACAGGCGTAAAGATGCTCCGAGGTTCAATGCATTGGGGCGTTCGGTAAAATCCGCGGAACCTTTCCGTTGGAGCGTCAGTTGGTTTTAATAAAGAGGTGGAAAAATGAAAGCAAAATATTTGGCAATTCTCTTGATGAATGTGGGGCTCTTTGCGGCTACCCCTAACTTCGATATGGTGGGTTATGCCACTTTGGAAGGGGGCACTACCGGCGGTAACGGGGGCAAGGTTGTGGAAGTCTCCAACTTTGCAGAATTTAAGCAGTACGCCGAAGATTTGGAAACTCCTTACGTCATTATCGTGAAGGGTGAAATCAATACCGGTATCAAGACGTTTATCGATGAAAATGGCCATGTGGCCTCTTCGGGTACGGCAACGACTTATGGCGAATTGGTCTTGGTCGGCAATAACAAGACGATCATCGGTAAAGGCGAATCGGCGTTCCTTAATCGAGTGGGCCTGATGATTCAGAATAAACATAACATCATCATTCGTAACATCAAGTTCACCATGAGCGATGTTCCCATTAGCAAGACCGACGAAAACAAGGTGATCGCTTTCCGCAATGGGGCAGAAGTTGTCCTCAATGACCCGGACTGCATCGCGATTTCTGCGGACTCTGCTGCCACTAACTGGGCTGACAAGAATAAGCAGGGAAGCCATAACATTTGGATCGATCACTGCGAATTCTATAATGCCTACACCAGCAACAAGGACCGCTACGATGGTCTGCTGGATGCCAAGAACAACATTTACAATGCGACTTTTAGCTGGAATTATTTCCACAACCATCATAAGGGAAGCCTCATTGGCAATAGCAACGGAGATAGTCTTCGTCATGAAATAACTATCCACCATAACTTTTATAAGGACCTGGATGCGCGTACTCCCATGATGCGCCATACTAAAATTCACCTTTATAACAACTATGTTCTCGGTCAGGGAACAGGCAACGGCCCGAATGTTCGCTATGGTTCTGACGACTACTTTGAAAATAATCACTATGCGGGCCTCAGCAAGGCGATTTTCGCTGGCGATGATGGCGTGGCTACCATTATTGGAAACTATTACGAAGGCTGCGCCAACTTCCAGAGTAGTGGCTGTAACAGCAAAAAAATGAAGATTTCCGTAAATCCCGGTACTTCGCTTACTTCCAAGGATACCGCATGGGTCACTTACGATACGGAAATCCCTAAGGGAACTTTCAATCCCAAGAGCGTCTACAGCTATAGTGCAGATCCCGTAGGCGATGTGAAGGGCTTGGTGACAAATTATTCTGGCATTGGTAAAATTGATATCAGCGAATATGAAAAAGGAACGAAAATCGACCCGGTGATTGTTAGCTCAAGTTCTGTCGCCGAAGTAAGTTCTAGTAGCGTTACGAGTTCTTCAAGTAGCTCCGAAAACACAACGCGGTTGATTGCAACCGATGCCGAGTTCACCATTTCGCCTATGACCAAGGTGCAAATTTTCTCCTTGACAGGAAAACTGATCAAGCAGGGCTTTTACAGCGAATGGGAACAATTGAAGTCTAGCCTCCCGCAAGGCCACTACATTGTGCGAGGGCTTCACCAAACATTAATATTCCAGTCCCGAAGAAAATGCTCTCGTCTTTAAGGTAGTGGAGCAATCGTTGTCCTTAGACAACGCGTAAATAAAATTTTCAATACTCCTTGGCCAGCTGGGGAGTATTTTTTTATTGCATAAAAGTTGGAGTGTGTTATGCAAAAAAGTTGTTTGGGATTGATTCCGGGCGCCGTTTTGTCGGCTGCCCTAGGTGTTCACGCATACGCGGCGTCGGGTGATGCTTACACATGGCCCGGTTACCGCAGCGACCTGGATTACGACACAAAATCGAATCTGGGCGATATCCAGCCGCCGACCAAGTTCAATAACAATTGTTCGGGCGTTACCGGAAAGAAGGCCGGTAAATGGTGGGCGTTTTATTGGGGCAAGGATCGCGACAGCCGCATTACCGACATGGGCGCCGGATGCCCAGGCGCAAGAAGGCCAGTACAGTGCCGTTTATTACTATGGCTCGGGTACGTGTGCCGGTGGTGCGAAGGACGATACCACGGGTGGTTGGCAGACATGGGTGGCGGGCTACACGGCGGTGGCGGCTTCGTTCTATCCGCTCTACAGTTTCAATACGAGTTGCCCCTACCGCGATCGCGTGGCACAGATGGATGCGATGATTCACGAGGGAATCCACTCGATGACGAACGGCTACCCTGGCGCAAAGGATGCGCACTGGTTTCAGGAAGCGGGTAATACCTGGATTCAGCAGGATATGTTCAGCCACCGCGATGGTGTATACAGCGGTATGGGATTTCTGAATGCGGCGACGGTTATTGCGCCGTTTATGCCTATTGAAACCTATTCGGGCTGGCTGATTGACGGCACTTTCGGTGGCCCTGGTGGCGGCGCCGATGGCGGTGGCGTGACCGGTAAGAATCAGCGTTACCTGCTGGGTGGCTCGCAGTACAGCAACATCTTCCCGACGTTTATCGGAACGTGGATCGGTACGGGGGCTGTTCGCTGGATTTACGGAAACGCTTACGGCAAGACCAAATACCTGCTCGAAACCTACGGCCTCGACAAGGGGCTGGGCGATGCGGGCGTGCGCAGGCTCATTACCGAATTCCGCGCAAGGCTTGCGATGCTCGACATGAAAAAATGGTCCGGCGAAATCAGGAACCTGCTGAACCAGAATTTCGGAAGTGACACCTACTGGGAACAGGACATGTGGGACAACAACAGGAAAAGCTACACCTGGACCATGACGCCCTACCAGACGGTAACGGAAAGCGACGGTTACCTTGTACCGAATCAGGAAACAACTCCGGGTTGGTCTGGCTCGAACGTGGTTCCGCTGAAGGTGCAAAACGGAGCAAAAGAAGTCACTGTGAGTTTCTACCCGAACGGCGCAAATTCCAATAACAAGAACATGAACTTCTTGCTGTGTTACCGAGCAACTGACGGTACACCTGTGTACAGTGAACCCATTACGGGCGAAGGTTCCGCGACGCTTCGCCTGGACAAGACGCCTTCTTCGACGAACGGCACGCCGATGGTCTTTGCGGTGATCGTGAATACCGATTACCAGTACACCGGCAACACGGGAATTCGCAAGTTGCATTACGATTATAAGTTGAAACTGGAAACGGGCGTAAGTGGCGCAGGGGCTGCAAACATCAAGTACTACAACGACTTTAAGCTGGATTACAAGTGGCCCGAAATCGGCGAAACCCCGGTTGTGTCCAGTAGTTCTGTGGCATCGAGTAGTTCTATCGCTCCCGCAAGTTCCAGCAGCGTGGTGCCGCCTTCTTCGAGTAGCGAAACGTCGACGGCAATTGCTTTTGAACCGTTGAACGTGCCTTCGCATATCAATGTCAAATTTAAACGTGGAATTGTAACGGTTGACTACGCTTTGCCGCAGCGTGAAAATGTGATGGTTAGCTTGTTTACGGGATTTGGTGCTTTAATTGCCCAAGAAATGGTTGGCGTGCAGAATGCCGGTGCGCATACGCATTCTTTTGACCTAAGTCAAATGCCGGCAGGATCCTATATCGTGAAGGTGACAACCGGCAGCTACCGTGAAGCGAAATCAATAAACATTTTCCGATAAATCGATGATACCAAACAAAGGCGCCCCGGCGAATGCCGGGACGCTTTTTGCTGTGGCTTGGGGATATTTTTTATTTGGTGTAAATCTTATGCTCGGCCATATAGATAGCTAGGTAGTCAATGACGCCGGATTCTGCGCCCTTTACGGGAATATACCGCAGGTTTTTCTGTGCGTCTACAATAACGGCTAGCCCCGCGATGAAGTTAATCCAATGGTAATCCTCGTGATACTTGAGGGCGACCTTTTTCTGCGAACCGAAAACGGCAAGCGGCATCACGAAGATGTCGTGCGACACCATGATGGTGACGCGTTTCCATCTGGATAAATTTTTCAGGATGACCGTTTGCATAAATTCCTGCGCACGGGGCTCCATTTCGTAAAATGTTTCTGGGTATCCGCCTTCGTATGCCCAGCGTGCCATCAGTTCGACTGAACTGCCCTTTAGGCCGAGCGCGGTCGCTTGCTTTGCGAGAGAATCGGCCGAAATTTTCAAAAACCAATTGCCAGTAATGTCGTAATTCGTGATGAGTTTCGGGGACGTCGCTTCGCCGCGTCCTTTCGAGATTTGGTTTGCGGTTTCGTTCGTGCGCACGAATCCCGAAGTGACGTACGAGAATTCCTCTTCACTCTTGAGCGTTGCTCCTAGATCCTGTGCCATCTGGATTCCGTTTGCGGTGAGTTCGGTTTCCAAAGCCACGTCATCTTCACGTTCGGAATGGCGGATAATAAAAACCGCCTTTTCGTCGGGGGCGAGGCTCTTGTAGGCGTCGGCGACCGTGGCGAATCCGTCTTTGTCCAAAACGATTTCCGGAGAGGTATCCATGATTGCGGACGAAGAAGATTCCTCAATCGAGGAGGAACTGCTGACTTGCAGTTCTGCTGAAGATGATAGGGCGTGCGGAATTTGCTCGCTTGAAGAGGATGCCGGAATGGCCGAGGATGACATTGCCAAAGAAGGCATTGTCGAAGACGACCATTCCGGGGAATCTTGCTCGGACGACGGCACGGGTATCCAGGAGTGATTGGAGGCTTTGTCGGACGAGCTTGATTCAATATCGGGACTAGATACTTTGTCATTGCATGCCGTGAGTGCTGCAATGCATGCGGTGGCAAAGATGAAAATGTACGTGCGCATTATGACCCCCACTGGTAATCACCAGCTTCGTAAACGGGGTTTTCTCCGTTGAAGCCGCGGGGACGTTTGATTTTGTCATCGTAAAGGGTCTTGTTGAATATGCGGAAGTCGCCTCGTTCATAACTTTGGAATGAAATGTGGCAAAAAATGGGGCCTGCAGGCATATATTCGCTGTAGCTCATGGTGCGTTCGCCAGCGGTGTAGAGGTAGTTGAAGTATTTCCCGTTCAGCACGATGTGTAGCCCGATGTTACCTACAGTGAACCAGCGGCCTTTTGCGAGAATATTCTCGTGGTGCGTATCGTCGTAATCCATTACCACGAATTCGGCATCACCATTCTTGTCGAGGTGGAATCGGTATTTGTGGTTGCCGCCACAGCAACGCCCGTCAAAGAACCAGGTGTATCCGCTGGCAGCGGCAATACGCGGGTCGCGTACGCTTGTATCGGGGTGGGCGAGTTGTTCGTCTGTCACGAGGCGCTCGGGTTCCACAGCCGCAATCAGTTGTTCCAGTGTTTTCGGGTTGCTTACGGTCGTAAGGCTTACCTTGTTCTTAGCTTCGCTTGCAGCACGGCGGTACAGTCGGTAAGGAATGCCGTCGTCACTAATCATGGTGAGTTCATCTTGGCTGAACACATAGTAAGCGTACGTTTTGGTTCCGGTTTTGGTGACCACGTTGAAACTGCGGTTGTTGAGCGTGTACCATTGGCCGGAAACGTTCGGGAAACCAGAAACCGCTGCAATTCCGTCTTCGCCGATGACAACGGTGTAGTCGTCGCTGATCCAGGCTTCGTCGGCTGCGGTAATGAGGCGGCAGTCGCGGTTTTTGTCTCCGGCACAAACCGCGTCGCTCGGGTTCGCCGCTTCGCAGGCGCTGATCATTCCCGGCGGAAGTTCGGTAGATGCCCCTAACCGGAATCCCATATCGGCAGCGCCATCGCGGCTACGGATGGCCCGGCGGCTCACCCGAGCGAATTCGGCGGGTTCGCCGTAACTGCCGCCACGTCGCGTCTTGTTGCCAGAACCCGTGAGCTGAACCGGGTTGACTTTATCGCCTGCAGTATAACCCACAAGCCAGTCGTACACCCATTCCCAGGAATTGCCGCTCATGTCGTAAAGCCCGAGCTTATTCGGCTTCTTGCTGGCGACGTCGTGTGCCTTGCCACCGCTGTTTTCGGAATACCAGGCAACATCGTCAATGGCGTTGCCTCCTGAGAATTTGAAGCTGTCGGCAATCCCATCCTTACCTCCGCGAGCTGCAAATTCCCATTCGGCATCGGTGAGCAGGCGGTATTGCCTGCCTGTCAATTGCCCTAATTTACAAGCAAAATTATTCGCATCAAACCAGCTTACGCCTATTTTGGGGGAGTTTCCTGATTCCCAAGCGTTTTTCTTGCCGCCCATGACGGCGTTCCATTGGCTGACCGTGACTTCGGTTTTGGCGGCAAAGTAGTCGCTGACGGTTACCTTGTGCGCGGGTGTCTCGTAAATTTTGTCTTGTTCGGCGCAGTTGTCACACCCGCGTGTGTACGAGCCTCCCGGAACGTGAATCATGTCGAATAAGACGCCGTTTACAGTGTCGGAAAAATTTGCAGGTGCAATATATGAAAATCCGGTTCCGCTTGATGAACCTGGAGGGACAGCAAGTTCACCAGACGAGGAGGAGCTAACAAAAAAGACGTCCGATGAACTTGTTGCAGTGAGTCCGCTCGAAGAATGGGTATCGCCTGCGCTGAAAGCGGTTTCGGAGCTGATTTCCTGAAGAGAATCAGCGTTTGACGAATCCGGAAAATTCGTTGCTGAGGAATCGCCCTCGGTGGGGGGAGTTAACCCACTTTCGGGCGATTCCGAGCAACCTCCAAACATCCCAGCGATAAAAGTAACCGCTATAACACCCGAGGAAAACTTGTGCATGCGCACCCCCATCGAGTCTACATCCTTAACCGATTTTAATATAAACTTAAACTAAAAGGAAAAGGCGTTATTTATTCTTTTACTGTGGACAATTGTGTCAACACCAATGTTTGCGTTTCAAAACAAAGAAGCACTCCGTTCGGGGTGCCTCTTTGTTTGGTTTAGGAAGTTTTGCTCTTTTACTTTGCCCGTATGATACTTGTCTGCACCGCATTTTTGCCACGGATAATGACTATGTACTGCCCCGTCGGGATGTTTTCAAATTGTACCTGTCCGTAATTCTTAGAAAGGGCCTTTTGGGAAATGAGTTGCCCCGTTGCAGAAACAAGGGTTACGGAGGTTGCATTTAGTAAGTTGCCCTCAACGAAAATACTCTTCCCTTGCGCGTAAATTCGGGGGACCATAAACGTGCCTGACATCTTTAAAGTCGTGGAGGAGTCTGGCGTTTTGGTGGCGGTGTCACCTATCGCATACAAGGGCGCCAGTGCTTCTGCCCACAAGTGGTGCATGGCTTGGCCGCCCTTGGTTTCGGCATTCGGGTGTACACCGTCGCTCGCCAACAATTCGGGATGTTCCTTAAAGTAACTGTAGAAATCAGGACCCTGCGGCAGGTTATTCTCTTCGACGAGTTTGTCGACAGCCTCCAAAAATGCCGGATTGATTTGCCAGCCCGCCTTTGCGGAATCGGTCGCGATAATCCGTGCAATCACGGGCGTGATTCCGTGAGCCTTTGCAGAGTCGATAATCGTCTGCATGTTGCTCACGTAGGTGTTTAGGTTCCAATCGCCACCGCCCCAGGCATCGTTGGTACCCATTTCGATTGCCCAGAATTTGACGTTGCCAGCGTATTCTAGGTATTCGCTTAGGTGTTCCACGACCTCGGTGCTGTTGATGCAGCCGATGCCGCCGCGCAACATGGCGGGTGTGTATTCGGGGAATCTTGCGTGAATGAGCTGCGCCGTGGTGGAATCGGTATCCTGTTGCTTGATTCCCATTTGGCTGATGCTTGTGCCCATAAAGAACCAAGTGTCGGTGCCGCCTGCACTCATGTCAAATGCCTCGATTTCAAGAATCTTGCCCACATCGCCTTCGCTTGCGAACTTGAACCAGGATTTGCCCGCAAAGTCGATGGTTACGCCACGTGCCATCACGGGGTTGTTCTGGATGGTAGCGGCCACTTCCCAGTCTCCGTCGGTACCGTCGGTGGAATTCGCCGAAGTCAAAATCTTGAAATTCGAGAGTGCGACTCCCGAGTGCCCGCAACCGCTCGTGAAATCGGTCGCCCAAGCACAATCGCCGAACGATTCCCAGTTGATCAAGAGCTTTTTGGGGCCTTCGCCCACGTTCAACGCGATTTCCTTGGCGCTGCTACTCTTCCAGTTGGTCAAGTAACCGTCCGTCAGGTAATCTGTCGTTGTGGCTCCTGTATGAGCCGGCAAACCGCCAGAAACCAACTTGTTCGGGGTAATCCCGTAAGAGGCGCACATTCCGCATAACAAAAAAGCTGCGGTTGTGTTCGCCTTTTTTAAAGTAAAACAACCCATAAACACTCCAATTTAAAAAAGCGACGCTCCAAAAATAAACTCCAACCCCCGTTGTGCATTCATTTTTTTCGCGTCGCCTGTAAAATTCGTTGAAACCGACTCAATAGTTATTTTTTGATGTATACCGCATTCAAGTTGCGTCCCTGGATTCTTTGACGCATGATGTATCGCCCCTGCGGAAGTCCCTGCGTAGTGAGTCCCACATAGTGGCCGTTCATGTCAAAGATGCCAATTGTTGTTGCAGGGCCGTAGAACCGCGATACCTTTGCAAGACGTGTCGTAGAGGTATCCTGGTTGGGCTTGTATTTGTCCCAGCCGGGCATGTCCTCGAGCGAAATAACACGTTCGTCACCCATGTTGCTCTTCCACACGGCATCCTTCGTCTGGCCGGGCCAGGTTCCGCTCCAGGTGCTGTACCACGGCATCCACCAGCTCCATACGGCCTCGTCGGTGTGCATGTTGTTCACGTCGGGAATGGGGCCGTTTTCGCTGAGTGCGATAATCTTCGTGGAATTCGATGCGTTCTTGAACTTGTCAAAGGCGCTTGCGTTGCTGGAATGGTCGTTTGCGCTGTTGTAGATGTCGATAGAAAGCACGTCGTAGTATTCGCTGCCCGGATCCCAGGTGGTAACGGTAGAACCTTCGGGGTTGAACACCCAGATCATGTTCTTCACGCCCTTGACCTTCACCATTCGGTCAAATACCAGGCGGTAGAGGGCCGCGAACTGCTCGCCCGAATTGATACTCCACCAGAACCACTTGCCGCCCGCTTCATGCAGGGGGCGGAAGATGCCTGCAACGCCTTCTTTCTACAGTTCGAGGAAGTAGTCGGCGATGTGGTCGATGTCGGCGACGATACCCTTGTAGGCCGCACTTTCGGTGTCCCATTCGGTGGAGCCGGGCTTGAATCCGGTAGAGAAGTCGAAGTCCGTATATTCGTTGGTGCCGGCTGCGCTCTGGATGTAGAAGGCGTCCTTCTTGTCGAGCGGGTCTTTCCAGTGCCAAGTGAATGCGGGGATGCCGCCTGCTTTCCAGAGACCCTTCGCTATAGAAATCGCCTTGTCGGTGTATTCCATGTTCCAGCCTTGAGACGCGTTCGGGCCCGTTGCAAAAAGGAAGTCGAGACCGACGAGTGCCGGGTACTTGCCCGTGCGCGTGTAGATGTACTTTACGTCGTCGTGGGTCTTGAAGCCGGCTCCCAGCGTGTAGCCGCTCATGTCGCCGGTCATGATTCCGCTAATTGTTTTCTTGCCGAAGTTTTCGCGCAAGAAACTGTAGAGCTTTACTGCGCTTTCGGTCGCGTTCGGGGTGACCGGGCTTGCGGAGAGCTCGAAGGGCTTTGATTCGTAGGCAGAAATGTCGATGTAGTCCACGTCGATCCAACCCCAGTATTTTTCGATAGCGACGGTATTTGCACCAGCCTTGAGCGTTACGGCCGTTGTGATGTCCGCCCACCCGGCCGTTGCCGCGAAGTCGATGGTGCCTGCGGTTGCGCCATTCACCTTGAGGTAATTTGCCTTGAAGTCGCCCGCCTTGTAATGGATGGTGAGCGTGTACTTGCCTGCGGATTCGGCGGTGACTCCCGTGAAGGTAATGTTGCCTTCTTGGAGGCTCACGTACCCTGTGCCCGAAACTCCGCTGCTGTTGACAATTTTTGCTTCGCTAGATACGGTTGCCGATTCGGCTTCGTATTTGGTGGCGAAAGCTGTGGTTGCGAGGGTTGCCGCAAGAATCGCGACTGTATTTCTTTTAAACATTCAAACTCCTTGATACACCATTGTACCCTAAATTTATGCTTGTGAATGCATTTCGAGGAGTTTTTTTTGGGGAGGGCGTGGACAAAAATGTCAACAACTCCGAAAAAAAACATTAAAAAGCAGTTGCGAAAATAGATTATTTTGATAATAGAAACTATATTATTGGGACGGGTCAACCATGTTCGCAAGAAACAAAATCAACATATACGATTACACCGACTACCGTAAATTCCTGCAGGACTTTTACGAACTCGAAAAGTCGCTCGATCCGACCTTCAGCTATCGGGTTTTTGCGTCTGCTGTGGACATGGACGCAAGTCTCTTGGTGAAAATCTTGCAGGGTAAGCGTCATGTGTCTTCGAAAGGTGTTGAACCATTCGTTGAATTGTTCCGTTTCAAAGAGGCGAAGGCTGAATATTTCCGCGAAATGGTCGCTTACGGCAAGGCAAAGACCGACGAAGAGGTATGCAAACATTTCGAAATACTCCAGAAAATGCGCCCCGCTGCTTGCCGCGAACTTGATGAGGCTCGCTACCGTTATTTTCAACAGTGGTACTATCCGATGATTCGCTCGGCGCTCGATGTATTTGATTATCGGGGCCCGCAAAATGCCGCCGCACTCGCCGAGACATGCATTCCGAAACTCACCGCCTCTCAGGTCGAGAAAGCCGTTGAGGCGCTGTTGCAGTTGGGGCTTGCTCGCCAACGCAAGGATGGCCGCGTGGAACCCACCGAGGCGCATCTCCGCACGCAGGAACACTGGCTGAGTGCCACCATTAGCGACTACCAGGGACGTATTGCGGAACTGGCGCGCGACTCGATAGCCAACACGCCGAAGGAAAAGCGCGATATCAGCACGCTTACCATGGCGCTTGACTCAAAGCAGATCCAAAAAATCCGCGATATCCTCGCCGAAACGCGAAAATCCATCGTAAATGTGGTTAATGCGATGCCGTCGCAAATTTGCGACAGCGTTTATCAATTAAATTTCCAGCTATTCCCGATGATGAAAAAGGAAGAACGGTAAAAATGTTCCAGGTGTTTAGGATTCATAAATTGTTTTATTTTGCGCTCGGCCTGATTCTGGCGGCGTTTTCGGGCTGTTCCGACAGCGGCCCTGAAACTGCCGGAGCCACGAGCGAAACGACGAACGGGATTGCGGTCGTTGCGCTTGATGGAGTTCACAAGCCGATTCCGCAGGCGCGTGTTACCTTGTACCAGCGTCCTAGAGCCGCTTCTGCGGAAAGCCCGTCCGAAGTCCAGGATGTGACGCAGTTCCTCCCGTCCTATGTTTCTGCGTTGGAAACCGCTACTGCGAATGATTCCGGAAAGGTTCAGTTTGAAACTCTGCCGGATCAGTGCCAGGATGCAAGGTGCTATGTCGAGGGAATTGCCGGCGAGGATTCCTCGCTCATGGTGTGGACAAAAATCAATGCGGCAGATTCCTTGGCAGATGAAATCGAGCTCTTGCCGTCTGTATCGCTTACGGTGCGTACCGGGGCGGCCGCTTCCGATTCTGCTGTCTTGGGCAGTTCCGTGATGCTTGATGCGACTCCCTATTGCGCCAAAAATAATGGAAACGATTTCGTATTCTCGCATGTTCCGGCGGGTCTATATACCATTGTCGCGAATAGTCAGCCCGTTGGCGATATTTCGCTTGACGCGGGCACTTCTGTTGACACGCTCCTGTGGTTCCAGGATTTGTCTCACGAATTCGTCTTCGAGGATTTTGACGACGGCGACAACCTGAACAATTTGGCGAAATCATACCCGAATTACGGTTGGTACTACCTACCGCACAAGGGAGCGTCCTTTGAAAGCCCCGACAGCGTGGGTGGTTTTGCTGGGGCGCTCGTAGATGACGGAGCCCGTGGCAAATATCTCTCGTTAAAGTTTACCATCCAGGATACGGGCTATGTCATGCTCGGAACGCGTCTTGGCCTCGATACGGGTTATTACGACCTGAGTGCGCTCACAGCCGTCCGGCTGAAAGTTCGCGGTGACTGCATGTTCGCCGTTGCGCTTGAACATTACCGCCAAATCGAGAATAACAACTATAACAAGGCGCTGTGGTTTACGAAGGCGAGCGATGAATGGACCGAACTGGTCTTACACCCAGGCGAAGAAATAGTGGACAGTAAGAATTACCAAGTCTCTTGGGACGAAATCTCAAGCGAAATTGGCATATTCAGCATCTTTATCTATAACGGATCTTTCCTGGAAATAGATGAAATTGTATTCGAAGGGGTTGGCTCGATTGAATAATAGACGGTTTCGGCCGTAGTCCACGGACAACCCTAAATTTCGAAAACCCTACCCAGCACTCCGATAGGAGTGTATTTTTTTTTGCGTAAAACGGGTTTTTACAATCGTTGTCAACAACCAAACACATATTAATGGGCTTGGAAGATAATGTTTTGAAAATAAAGGTGCCGAAATTAGATTATAAATGGTGAAATAGCTCAAAAAAGAGGAAAAAATGGGTGTAAAAAAGGATGTTGGGTTGGCTTTGGCGGGCGTTGTCTCGCTTTTTGGAATTTCTGCGGTGCATGCCGCTGTCCCTGCGACAGAAGTGGTTCAACTCCCTTCTGAAGCGGCTTATGGTGGCGGCGACAAGGTGGGCTCGCAGCTGGTTGCCGCGACATACAATGCGGGCGAGGGTCCGGGTATTTGGATTGTGGCTGATGGCGGTTACAGGCTTTATCATAATGGGGCCTTGCTTGCCGAAGATAATCAGGCGGGCCGCGTACGCTTTGTTCCGATGACGTTCCTCCCTGGCGAAAATGCAATTTCGGTCGTGGGCGTGAACGGCAAGGGTGCCCCGGGCGTCATGGTGCAGATTGACGACCTGGACAAGTCTTACTATTCCGGCAGTGGTTGGAAATCAAAGCCTGCAGTGAGCAACAACTCGTGGAAAAACAAGGGCCGCGACCTTTCGCAGTGGGGTGGCGCTACTGCCCTCAGCTATTCTAGCGACAAGCTCCCGAGCGGCGGCTCGCTTTCTGGCTTTGCCGCAAATACGCAGGCAAAATGGATTTGGACCTCTGCCGAAACGGATCCGACAGCGGTTTTGTTGTTCACATTCAATGTGAAGGCCGAAGGCTTTGGTGCTTCTACAACAGGTGGCGCTGCCGGCAATATCGTTTTCGCAAGCGATTCCGCAAGCATCCGCAAATACTTGCAGAGTAACGATGCTGTGACGATTCTGGTGCCCGAAGGCACTTACGACTTTAGACAGTTCAGGAATGCCGTTACCGAAGCCAAGAGCAAGAGCCGCACTTGGTGTAAAAAGACTTGTGACGAAAAGAACGCTGTCACGGGCAAGACCAATACGTTCTACCGCATTACTTTTAAGGCAAATAGCTGCGCCGACTTGAACGAAAGCGGCGTGCAGATCGTGCAAGAAAGCGAAAACTTGAAACAGTGGGACAACTGGATTACTACCAAGGCGAATAAGACTTTGGTGGGCATGGGCCGCGGCGCGAACCTGCGTGGGGCCGCTATTGCCATTCGCAGCAATGAAGGCTCGTACAACCACATTTACCGCAACCTCGCCATTTACGATGTGAACCCGCACTTGATCGAAGGCGGCGACGGCCTTGAAACGGTGGGAACCGCCTCGAAGCATGTGAAGGGCTTTTGGGCAGACCACATTAGCTACAAGTGGATTAGCGATGGCATGGACATGGAATTCTTGGATGATGCCACCATCAGCTATCTGGATTTTGACGGCGCGAATGAATACAATTGCTGGGGAACCGACCCTTACATGGCGCTTGTGGAAGATGCGCACCTGACTTACGCGAACAACTACTGGCACAATACCTATGGCCGCGTGCCGAAGGTCACCGGCGAAAACAACGGTTCGCAGGTGCATTTGTACAACCAGTATGTGGATTATAACCGATTCTTTGTGGCAGGTGCTAACGGCCATAGCGCAAGCGCCAAGGCTTACGTGCGCTACGAAAACAGCTACATCGATAACGGCAACGGCTACCTCGCCGAATGGGGCGACTACGGCTACGTGTATTTTAGCGGAGTCACGCTGGGTAGCAAGACCAAGCAACAACACCGCTATAATGGTACGGTAACGCAGGGTATTCCGCAGGCAGAAACATTCAATCCGAGCTACAGCTTTGAAAAGCGCACTGTCGCAAACCTCCCGAAAGAAATTCCGAATCTTTCGGGCGTGGGTGGCCGCTACGGCAAAATGCCCGAATACAATCAAGGTTTTGGTCAGAGCAACAAGGCTGCAAGCGTTTCTATGACAGCGCCTTCTGCCGGTGCCAAGTTCGATGCCGGCAAGGCTGTCACCTTGAAGGCTGATGCGAAGGACAACGACGGTTCTGTCAAGAAGGTTGATTTTTATGTCGGAACGACTTTAGTCGGCTCTGCGACTGCATCGCCTTACCAGGTGAATGCCGAAGGCCTTGCTCCGGGTATGCATTCCGCCGTCGCCGTCGTTACGGATAACTCCGGGCTCACTTGGATGTCGGAATACGTGACGTTTACGGTCGAGGGAACGCTTGAACCTGAATCGTCTTCGTCTGAAGTCGCGGAATCGTCGTCGAGCGCAGAACCTAAATCCAGTTCGTCCGAAGTCGTAGAATCCAGCAGCGCAACGACCGCGATTGCCCAACGCGTGAATCTCGGCACTGAAGCAGAAACAGCCTACTACCGCATATTTGACCTGCAAGGCCGCCCGTTGTTTACGGGTATGCAAATGCCGGCCAAAATGCCGGCAGCCCACGTGATGGTGGTGGAATATTCGAAAAACGGTAGCGTTAATCGCCGTTATTTGAAGAATCGGTAAGCGCCTTGTAGGAATCCAAGATCTTTTGCGCTTGCTTAGCCAAGATGTCAGTTTTGTTCATCTCGATGACTTTTCGCAAGTGCTTAAGACCGTCTTCAATGTCAATTTCTCGAATGACGCAGGTTTCGCCCAAGGTATAGAGGGCGCGCCTTGCAAAGTTCCTGTCTTTTTCAAGCGAAAGGCCTTTCTTTAAGAGCATGATTGCCGCTTCGGGGGCGTTTTTCGTTTTCGCAATTTCGCCCCATTCAAGCCACTGGTTGCTTGAAACTTCGATGTAGAGCTTGTTCATGCTGTCTGCCAGCGAAAGCACTGCAGCCTTGTCAATCGGGTGTTCTTGCAAGAGCTGAACCATCGACTGCGTCAGCAAGCTCAGAGCCTGCTCGGGGCGACCGCCCTTGGCGTTTTCGATACCCGCTTGAATCATGGCGCGAGTTTTAGATTTCATTTCGGCCATCGGGTTGCGCTTTTCAATGCGGCGGGCGCGTTCCTGCAAGGCTTCTTGCTTGAGTTCAAAACGAGTCTTGCGACGGGTCTCGATTTTCAGACCGGCAAATGCGCCAGCTCCAAAGGCAACGGGCGAAAGCACGGTGACGGCGCCGAAAATATTCGGATTGATAAACCAGTTGACCGCCATGTCGAGCACGAGTCCGGTAAAGCAAATTGCCGAAAGAATCTGTGATGTCAGTTCCTTGCGCGGGGCGAATGCGGTTGCGCCAAGCAAGAATGCAATAGTCAGGCTCATGCCCATGTAGCGTTCACCGCTGTAATGGTCAAAGAAACTCGTGCCGGTCATGATGTTCACAAAAATACCGCCAGCGAGTGCCCAGCCTACAATGCAACCCCACAGAATAAACCATTGCCAGCGCTTTTCCAAGTGCACTAACGCAAATACAAAAAGTCCGGCGAACAGAATGTAACTCCACACGCTCGGGAACAGAATCCAGCTTGTGAGCAGGCGGTCGTACTGTTCTTTCTTGGGCACAAATGCCATATTGTAGCGTGCGAATTTGTCGGTGTAGCTATCAATCCATTTTGCAAGTTCTTGCCTAAAGTCAGATTCGCTCGGGTAGCGGTTATTCTTTGATATAAATTCTTCTTTGCCGCCTTTGATTTCCCACCATTCTCGGAAATCTTTTCTCATGACTTCTACGCGGTCTTCGATAATGTACGAAGGCTTGATAGAAAGAGCCCTGTTGCGGAACTGCTCAAATTCTTCTTGTCTGACTTTTTCGGTCGGTTCGACTCCGACGACCTTGAACTGGTTTGCGCCTTCTTCTTCCCACCACTTGTTGAAAGATTTTTCGATTCCCCTTTCGTAGCGGCCTTGCTTGATTTGCGGCATGACTCCGGTGACGGCGTTAAAAATGCCGATGCCAATAATTGCCAAAACGACCAAGTAATGAATTGGCTTAACTTTTTTCAAAAGAGCGATAATATTCGAGATAGAGGGCTTTTTCATACCCTGAATATAACTAATGAATTAGAAAGTGAAAATTTTATTTTTATTAAAAACGATTGTATTCGCGCAGCTGATTCCACAAGAAGTCCGTGTTCACGTCGCGGTAGCCTTGGGCGTTTACGCGTTCGCGCAATTTGTGAGCGATATCAAACAAATTCGGACAACTTTGCATACGTTCAAAGCTGTCGAAAATGGTGAGGTTGTCAATCCACTGCGTGAGTTCCGGGAATCTCGGATCGTGGAAGCGGTTTTCGCGACCGGTCTTCAGATATTCTAAGTATCGGTCGGTAATGCGATAGCCGTCTTCGATAAAGATGTCCATCGAATGCGGGAACAGCTTTTCACCGGTCAGGTATTCGTGCACGATAATGCCGAAGCTGAAGTAGTCCACCGAGGCCGACAGGTTTTCGCCCATGATAGCCTGTTCGGGAGCGCTGTAGCAAGGCGTCATCTGTCCACCGTATTCGGTGATGGTGTCGCGCATTTTTGCCTGAGCGTAACCGAAGTCGCACACGAGAATCTTGTGGTTGTTCTTGTGTTGCGGATTTTGGCACAAGAGCAAGTTCTTGGGCTTTAAATCTTTGTGCACCACTTGGTAGTAATGCAACTGGCTAATCGTATTTGCCAGGTAGGCGAGTTGGGCGACTCGATGCAGGATTTCGTCGTCACTTAGTTCTTTCTTGAATAACCTATCCAGAGAGCAACCCTTAATAAACTCCATCTTGAGGTAAGGGTGTCTGCCGGCAATGCCGCCGCCCATGCTCTGCACCACGCCTTCGATATTGGTGGCGTGAATCAGGTTGTTAATGCGGATTTCGTCTTGGAAAGCGCTCAAGAGACTGTTCAGACGGTGAAGTCTGTTCTTGCCGGGGCTTGCCCAGAACTTGCAGATCTTGACGACGATTTCTTGCTCCACATAGCGGCTGGGGTCGTTCGGGTGTTCCAGCCAGTATTGGGCGCGGTAAAGGTTGTTGGTGCCTTCGAGTGTCAGGGGCTCGACGAGCTGAATGTGCTGCATGGCACCGTTGTGCATGTATTCTGGATTCTGGTCGAACCACCGCTGGTATTCTTCCATGGTGTAGTTCGGGCGGAGAGCCAAATTTCTAGATACTCGATCTAATGTTTCTGCCAGAATGTTTCGAATCATGCCCCAAATTTAGCTAATCCCCAAAACAAAACAAGGTGCCGCAGAGCGACACCTTGCAATAAAAGTTATTTGAGATTAATCCATAGTCTTTTCGAGAGCCGTTGTAATGACATTGTAAGCATCTTCTACGGTATCGCAGAAATGGAACAGCTTGAGGTCGTCCTTGTCGATCATGCCTGTTTCGGCGATGTAGTTCCAGTTGATGACCTTGTTCCAGTACTTGCTGCCGTAAATCACGACGGGCATCTTGTCGCCATATTTTTTTGTCTGGATCAGAGTCAAGATTTCGAACATTTCGTCGAGCGTGCCGAAACCGCCAGGGAATACCACAAGTGCTTTGGCCATTTTCATGAACCAGTACTTACGGATAAAGAAATAGCGGAACTGCAGGTTCAGATCGTCGTCGATGTAGGGGTTCGGGTGCTGTTCGAAGGGGAGCTTGATGTTCAGGCCAACCGAAGAGGTGCCCACATCGTTTGCGCCACGGTTACCCGCTTCCATAATGCCCGGACCGCCACCGGTCATCACTGCAAAACCATGGTCGTGCTGCTTGTTTGCCCAGCGGCCAAGTTTCGCACCCAGTTCGCGCGCGGCGTCGTAGTATTCGGCGACGGCTTCCAGTCGTTTGAGTCGCGCAAGTTCGGCCTTGTTCTTGCAGCTCTTTTGGCGTTTTTTGAGTTCGGCCATGGGGAGCGTGCGGGCAGAACCGAAGAACACGATGGTGTTCTTGATGCCTTCTTGTGCAAAAATCTGGTACGGACCCATGAATTCGGAAAGAATTCTGATCGGGCGCCCGACATCGCTATCGATAAATTCCAGATTATGGTAGATCATTTTGCCGGGGGTCAGTTTGATTGCCTTTTTCTTTGCCATGGTAAACTCCTTGGTTGGGAACACCCAACAGCTATATTATATCCCTAAAATACACTCAAAAAGGCAAAAAGCAACAAAAAAACGCTTTTTTTCTACTTGCATCGTAAAAAAACTTTATATTTATAACATGCTAGTAAAAATTTGGACCGACAGCTTTATCATCACGGGCGAAATCGATACGCTCCGCGATGAACGTCTCACGGACTACATCCGCGAAAATAAGGACTTTATTGCCGTTACGCAAGTGCGCGTGAGCGACAGAAGTGAAAAGGACCTGTTCCGTACGCACTTCCTAAACGTGAGTACGCGACATATCGAAATTATCTTACCTGCGGAATAATGCCAAGCGAAGTCAATAGGCTGATAGCCTATTGTTGAAGTGCCGGAAGAACATAAAAAGACCGCCCTAGTGGACGGTCTAAATTTTTTTGCCTTAAAAGGTCTCTTGATTACATGAAGAACCAAGAGGCGTAAACGCCGGCTTTCAGGCCAAAGTCGAGGCGAGAATTTTCGACAGTGACAGAACCAAGAGCGTTGCTGGCTTCGGTTGAGGCGAAGACGTAGTCGAAGCCGAGTCCAACCTTCCCCGTCAGAATAAAGTTGGGAACGATTTCTGCGTGGACGCCGAACATGAGGTCAATCAGGAAGTCGCCAGAAGATGCGGTTGTCTTTGTGTTGCTTGCAACATCGGTGGTTTCCGTTTCGCCGTTGCTCACGTAAATGAGGTCAATGCCAGCAGAGGTCAGCATAAGCGGCATGGGCAAGAAGTAGTCAAAGCCTGCGCCGATTGCAAGTCCGGTGTAGTTGTCTTCTGCATCCACTTCGGAAGAGACTCCGCCAGCCGTGGTTTCGGTTGTGGTTTCGCCGTGGTGATAAAGGCCGATGATGCCGGTTACCATCATGCTTTCGTTGAGCTTGATCTTAACGTCGATTTGCTTCAGTTGCATATCGTTAAAATTCGAGGTGAGGCCCATGCCGATACCGAGGAATGCAGAACCGTCAGACTTGGCTTTCTTGGTAGCCTTAGCCGGCTTTGCAGGAGCTTCGTCTTCTTCGTCATCTGCAGCGGGAGCTTCAACGCGAGCCGGGGCGTCGTCTTCGTATTCATCTTCGTATTCGTCGTCCTGTGCATAGCTGTAGGAGCACAAGGCGAGTGCCGTCACGGCTGCAAGAAACATTTTTTTCATATAATACTCCTTAAATGGGTGTTTCAAAAATCCATAAGGAATACTAATAAAAAATGTCCAAATGTGTTATAACTTTTGCTAAAGTTTTACCATTCCATCGCAATTTTCTTGATAAGGAAGCGTCTTGACGCCTCGTCAAGCTTTTTGGGGTCGAAATTGACGCCCATCAAGGCTGCGTAAATGTTGAACGGGCTGGCGGTGGTGCCCATGTTATTGCACTTGATTTTAAGCACAATGGCGCCGCCTTCAATTTGTATTCCCAGGATATGTTCGTTCAAGTTGATTTCCTGGCCGCGGTGGTTGAGTACCACGGGGAGCGTCTTGCTTTCAAACTTTTCCATGATGCCTTCGGGAATGGATTCAGGCGTAAATGAATAAATCATTGCCGTCGGCATGTGCTTCGATAGCTTTTCCTTGAGCGGTTCTATGTTCACGATTTCCATGCCGCGCGGGAACGGCCTTGAAAGTTCAGCCATGATTTTCGGCAAGTTTTCCTTGGAAATATCGAGCGGTTGTAACAGGTCCACGCTGATGACTTCGCAATAAGTTTCAAGACCGAGCGGGAGTGCGCCCATGTTCGAAATGCGGGGCTTCGGGCTGAAGCCTTCGCTGAACTTGATGGGAATACCTGCGCAAAGGAACGTGCGTTCGAAGAAACTGAGCATGTTCTGGTGCGGCAAGAATCGGCTGAGGCCCGTTTTCTTGAAGGTAATCTTGTAGCTGTGGCAGCTCTTTTGCGTGGGGCGGCGTTCAGCGACAAGTTTCTTGATTTCTTCGGGCGTGCGGCTCGGAGCCTTGTGGCGTACCGGGTCGTTAGCGAGCTTGATTTCGGCGCCGAAGCCGGGGATGCCGCACTTCTGGCAATCTCCCCATTTGCAGTTGGGCACGGGGGCGGAATCTTCCTTGAATGCCTTTTCCCATTCGCCGCGCAGGTACTGCTTGCTGGTGCCGGCGTGAATGAAATCCCACGGGAACACTTCGTCTTTTTCGCGCATGCGGTACACCCAACTGGTGTCATAGCCGCATTCTTCCCAGACTTGCTTCCATTTTTCGAAGTCAAAACGGTACGAGTCGCTTTCGAAGATAATTCCCTTCTTGTAGGCGGCGTAAATTACGGGGCCGAGCCTGCGGTCACCGCGGCTGTAAATGGCTTCCAAGAAACTGGTTTCCCAACCGGCCCAGTTCACCTTCACGTTCGGGTGTCTAAAGAAGCGTTCGCGTACGTAGCGGATATGCTTGAGGGCGGTTTCCTTGTCCATGAACGGGGCCCATTGCAGACCGGTAAAGGACTTCGGGATCAGAATGCCCATGCTCACAGCAATCTGGCATCCGCGCAGGTACTTGCGACCGATTTTCACGAGGTTTTCAATCAGGTTGCAGAACGCTTCCATATCCTGCTCGTTTTCGGTCGGGAAACCGATCATTGTGTACAACTTAATCTTGTTGAATCCGCTGCTGAAGGCGTGTTCGGCGGCGTTGTACATGTCTTGGTCGCTGATGGTCTTGTTGATCATCTTGCGGATACGTTCGGAGCCCGTTTCTGGAGCGAAGGTTGCGCTGCGACCGCCCTTGAGGGCGGAAATCTTTTGGGCGAGCGTTTCGCCGAAGGCATTCACGCGGATACTCGGAAGGCTTACATCTACCGTGTCAAAGAACGGGTCATCAATGATGGAATCGGTCAGGCCTTCTACAGGCTTGTAGTCGGCGGTAGAGAGCGAAAGAAGTCCAAGTTCGCGTTCGCCGGTAGCCTTGATGCCTGCTTTGGCAATGTCCAAAACGTCATCGGGGTCAAGTTCTCGGCAGGGCCTGTACCAAATGCCAGCTTGGCAGAAACGGCAACCTTGGGCGCAACCGCGCATGACTTCGACGCTGAATCGGTTATGCACCAACTGCATGTTGGCAATCAGGTTCTTGATGGGGTAGTTCTTCGGGTCCATTACCGGAATGAACTGCCTGCGTACTCCGTTCGTATTCTGGTAGCTGCCCTTGGCGGGTTCAGCCGGAACGATGTCGCCAAATTCGTTGATGACAGTGGAGCGCAGACTCGGAACGTACACGCCGTCGATTTTAGACAAATTCTCTAGAATCTGGGCGCGGGGGAGTTTGGCCTTGCGTCCTTCGCCCACGCAGCGCAGGAACTTGATAATCATGTCTTCGCCATCACCAATCATGAAGGCGTCGAAAAAGTCTACGACCGGCTCGGGGTTTGCCATGGCAGGGCCGCCTGCCACCAGAATCGGATCTTCTTCACGGCGGTCTTTCTGCCACACGGGAATGCGCGCGATGTCAAGCACGTAGGGCACATTCGTAAAGTTGAGCTCCGTCTGGAGCGTCATGCCGACCACTTCGAAATCACGCACCGGTGTATAGCTTGCGTAGCTGTACAGCGGAATGTCGTATTTTTCCATTTCTTTTGCCATGTCGTCCCACGGAGCAAAGGAAACTTCGCACAGCAAGTCCGGTTCGCGGTTAATGACATGGTACAGAATGCGGATTCCGTTATTGCTCATGCCGATTTCGTACTTGTCGGGGAACACAAATGCCATGCGGCAAAGCATCTGGCTGTGGTCCTTTACGACACTGTTCGCTTCGCCACCCATATAGCGGGCGGGGGATTCAACTGCAGGTAAGGCTAACGCTATTTTCTCAAGAATGGTCATAATGAAAAAATTAGAAAAAGAAATCCCCCGGCCGCTATGCCGTGAGCCACAAAGCCCCTTGCATTAAGCAAGGGGTGGTGGCGAGAGTGAGGCGAAAAAGAAGAATGTTTAACGAAGCAAAATGAGCCGAACGGTCTTATTATCGGGCGGGGGATTCGACAGCGGGGAGGGCAAGGGCAATCTTTTCAAGAATGGTCATATTTACAAATTTAGCTAAGTTCCTGTTTTTTTGCGTTTATTTATGAGTCGGCTGTCAACAATTTCCCTTTTTAAGCTACATTTAATGACATGAGCATGTTTACTTATTTCTTTTGGCTAGTTGCGTTTGTCACAGGTGTCGTCATCGCATTCTTTGTGCCTGAGACGACGGTTCCCATTAGTGGCAAGTTCGTTTTTATCGGGGCATGGGGCGCTGTTCTTGGCTTGGTGCTCTATAATGTGTGCAAGCGTAAGCTCGACATTGCCGAAGAAGACTTTAATGAAGCGCTTTATTCCATCAAGGATTCGAAGTTGACTATGTCGTCCGGGATTTCTGTGAATGAACCCGATCCGATGGCCTCCGCTCCTGAACCCGAAGATATGCCTCTTCCGTCGGGTGCAATTTCTTCGAAAGAAGCTCTTGCTAAAAAGGTTGATGAAATTTGCGTCAAGTTCCCTCTGGATGCCTGGAAAAAGTATACACGCTGCCTTTTGAAGGATCGCCCGGTCCCCGAAGTGATCAAGTCCTTGCAAGATTTGCTCCCGCAGTTGTTCCCGAATGCATCTGGAATCCTCTACATGTATGCTGGAACCCAGACGGACTTGCACAAGGTGCTTGGCTTTGGCGAAACAGTCTTTAGTGATGATGTGATTCGCCCTGTGGAATGCGCCAGCTTCGATGCCGGAGACATTGTCATTACGGATTATTCGAATCCGAGCGTGAATGGTGGTTGTACCCATTTGCATCACCACCCGCATGGCATTTCGTTCTGCGCTCCGATTGAAGGGGTTGAAGAACATTTCGGTATTTTCTCGCTCCAGACCGATGCTTTGCCCGACAACGAAACCATGGACGACTGGCATGCCAAGGTGAGTGCTGTGGCGGCAACGTTTGGGCTCTATATTGCGACCCAGAACTTGAATGCCCGTTACAAGCAGCATAGCATTCGCGATGGCTTGACTGGATTGTTCAACCGTCGCTACATGGAAGAATCCTTGATCCGCGAAGTGTCGGCGGCAACTCGCCATCGTTCGCCGATTGGGCTTGTCATGATTTACCCGGATTCTGTTTCGCATATTCAGGAACAGCGCGGCCGTCATGCCGTGGAACAGCTTCTGTGGGAACTGGGCCAGCGCCTGCCGGGCTATGTCCGCAACGAAGACATTCCGTGCCGTTACGAAGGCGATGTGTTCTGCGTGATTCTGCCGGGTGCAGACCTCAAGATTACGCGTGACCGTGCCGAAAGAATCCGCAACGAAATTTCTCAGCTCAAGATTGCCTATGGCGATACGGTTCTTGAAACCACGCTCAGCATGGGCGTTGCCGTCATGCCGGTGCATGCGGGCGACGCTCGCGGCCTTTTGAAGGCAGCCGGAGAATCGATGCAATTGGCTGTTCAGTCTGGCGGCAATCGTGTGATTCTGGCCGATGCATTGGGCAAGAAACAGTAATCGAAACCTGAACTTTATTGATTAATTTGTATGCAAGGCGAGGTGCCTTGCATATTTTTTTTGTGAACTTAACTTTACAGAATACCGGAGTCGGCTACATAAAAAAACTCAGTTAACTTGCGTTAACTGAGCTTTTTGGGGGTTAGGAGGAGAACAAAGAGTTCTTGAGCATTAAGATAGAAATTGGATGGGGATATGGGAGGGCTTTTCGATAGGTGTTGTTGAAAAGCGTTGAGATTTCTTCAACATTCTCAACAATTCTCATTGGGCATATTTTCTTTTTTTTACTATTTTTAGGCTATGAAAAAGTTTTTAGCTCCCATCGTGCTGCTTGTCCTGGCATCCGCTTTGGCTGTTTATCTGTTGACGGATTTCTCTGGTTCAGGAAATTCCTTTGATGCCGAAGCTTATTTGACGGCACGCTCTAAAATTGATTCACTTGAACTTGAACTCTGGAATGCAAAGGCTGATCCTGACCTTCAGGTAAATATCCGCTTGCAGCTTGACTCTGCATGGGAAGAATTGTCCTCGATGCGTTCTGCTCCGGTTTCAGCTTCTTCGGAAGGTACCGCTGTTGAAGAAAAGTCTCACGCATCTGATATTGTCAAATGGATCTTTGGTGGCATTCTTGCCATTGCCGTTTGCGTTGTCGTCTTGATTTTTGTTTTGAGAAAGCGTCAAGAGATTATTACCCGCCGTATGGAAGCTATCAAGGCCGAACGTTTCAAGGAACCGAAGGCTTCGCTTGATGATGCGACTATTCCGCCGCGCCCGCGCCGCGAAAAGCGCTCCATTATTGCTGACGCCGAGGCGTATGCAGCCAGAAAGCGTGAAACTCTTGCTCAAGAGGCTGCTGCAAAGCAGGAACCCAAGCCCGAAGAAGAGCCGAAGGTCGCCTTCGAAGATGAAAATGGTGTTCCTGAAAACAAGATCCTGACGAGTGCTATCGAAAATAAGCCGACTCTCAGGCCCACAGCCAAGGAACGTATCACCTCTGCAATGCAGAATCTGTCTGACGTATTGCGTGCTCCTCGCGGCCTTTCTCGCGAACGCACGATGAAGTTGCGCGCCCAGAGCCGCAACCTCACAGGCGATCCGAACCTCAAAAGCCCGCTCGAAGTAACGCGCTTCGATCGTGAATCCAACGAAAAATTGAAGATTCTCCAGATGTCCCGCCGCGGTTTCCCCGCCTCGGCTATCGCCTCTAGCCTGAAGATTTCTCAGGAAAAGGTTGAAGCGGTCATCAAGGAAGCCATGGGCTAATGCGTTATCGTTTCCGCTGCGAATATCTGGGCAGCGCCTTTTACGGCTGGCAGGCCCAGAACGAGGGCGGAAAGACCAAATTCGTTACTGTTCAGTCTGCGCTAGAGCAAGCGTTTAGCGTCGCTCTTCGTACGCCAGTGCGCATTACGGGCTCTGGCCGTACCGATACGGGCGTGCATGCCCGCGGACAGTGCGTGCATTTTGATTTCGATGGCGAAATAGATTGCGCAAAAATTGTCCGCTCGATTAATGGGCTTACGCAAAGGCTTATCCGCATTCGTGACCTCGAACCGTGTGCGCCGGATTTCCATTCTCGATACGACGCCTTGTGCCGGTATTACCAGTATACGATTTTTACCCGCCCGGTTGCTCTTTTGCGTGACTTCGGCTGGGAGTGCGGTTCCTTGAATCTCGATCTGGATGCCATGGAGCAAGAGGCCAAGTCCTTCTTGGGTCACCATGACTTTATCGATTTCTGCATTCCTCGAAACGACGGCAAACCGACAGATTGCATTCTTACGGAATTCCGCCTGGAACGCCTGAATGACTGGAGTTGCATGTTCCACATTAAAGGGAATCGCTTCTTGCACCGCCAGGTGAGGGCTATGGTCGGAACGTTATTCGATGTCGGTCGCGGCAAGCTTCCGCTTGGGACCGTTCAAACTATTTTTGACAAAAAATTTAAGGGCGAACGCACGTGGGCGCCGCCCCAAGGGCTTGTACTTCAGAATGTAGAGTATAAGGACTACTAGTTCTTTTTGGACTGTCCTTTGTTTTCCTTCTTTTCTTTGGTGTTCCCGTTACCATTTCCGTTATCTTTGTTCTGACCATTGCCGCAATTGGCGTTGCTGGCTCCTTTGCCTTTCCCGTTGCTGCAGTTGGTTCCACCGCCATCGCCGTCATTGTCATCACTGTCGTTGTTGTCGTCGCTTGTGGCTGCTGCACTGCATTCAGCAACAGCTCCTATAGCCCATGTAACTGTTAATGGGAGACAGTCTTCAGACGAAAGGATTTGCTGGTAGTCGACGTGGCTTCCAGTAGGAGTCATTGAAACGGCCCAAACGCTTCCGGCGGGGCAATCGTTCAAACCCGTGAGGCTAGCAATCTTGAGCCCGATAACGCTTTCGGTAGATTCCAAACTTATATCGCCGGATATGCAGCCAGAATATTGAAAGTAGTTGGTTGTGCCGCCACCCGGTGCTGCAAAGCCAATGCTATTCCAACTTCCAATCATGTCCTTGTGGGCAACATGCGCATCCTGCAACTTGATATAGGAGCCTGCGGCAACTGAAACTTCGCTTGCCTTGGCTTTTGCAATTTGTCCGAAAATTTTCGGAATGCTAACGGCCGACAGTATGCCTAAAATGACAATAACGACCAAGACCTCGACTAAAGTAAAGCCGTGCTTCATTTTTTTGCCCCTCTAAATAAAAATGTTTGTTGCCCTTAAATATAAAAAGGGAATTTAGAATTCCCTTTTTAAACCTTGGTGGCTTCAATCATGTCGCGTACGGCACGGTCGATTCCGATCATGACCGCCTTGCTGACTATGCTGTGGCCGACGATAATTTCGTCGATGCCTTCGATGGCGGCGATGGCGCCCACATTGCGGTAGTTGAGCCCGCGGCCGGCCTTAACCTTGAGGCCGTATTTGCGGGCGAGGACTGTCATGTCTTCAAGTGCCGAAATTTCGCGTTCCACTTCTTCGGTGCTTCCGAGTGTGCAACTGGTGGCGTACTTGCCCGTGTTGAATTCAACGAAATCAGCGCCAATCTTCTTGGCGGCCTTGACTTGTTCGGTTTCGGCGTCAATGAACACACCGACAGAAATATCGTTGTTTTTGAGCGTCATGACTGGCTTAATCAGGTCGTTGGCCTTGGCGGCTACGTTCAGGCCGTCTTCGGTCGAAAGTTCCGTGTGAATTTCGGGAACAAGCGTCACGGTGTCGGGCTGGTTGTTGATTGCGGCCTGGAGCATTTCTTGCGTGGGGCTCATTTCCAAGTTCATCTTGGTGGTCACCGTGCGGCGCAAAAGCTGAACGTCGCGGTCTTGGATATGCTTCTTGTCTTCGCGCAAATGTACCGTAATGCTTGCTGCGCCTGCCAGTTCTGCAAGTACTGCCGCTGCAATCGGATCCGGTTCGCAAATTTTGCGGGCTTCGCGGATAGTGGCGATATGATCAACGTTAAATCCAAGTTTTACGGTCATACAAGGCTCCTTGTCATTTCTTCATAAAAGTAGATAAATTTATTAGAGTGGTACCCTGGGCTTTCGCTTTTGCCGGCAAATCGCTCAATTTTTCGATAGAGCTTGTATTTAGGGGGAGAATCATGACGGCAAGTCCGTTTCGCTTCGCTTCCCTGATTTTTGCCTTGGTATAGTCGTCTATCGAACTGTTTTCACGGTTGTAGGCAGTGGCGGTCTTGCATTTCATTTCAAGTTCTTTACAAGTCTGCATGACAATGGAACGCTTGTTTGCCGAAATATCCATAAACCAGAGTCCGCGATCCTTGGCGGGCTTCAAAATGGCCTGTAAAAGCTGTTTGTGTTCTACAGCCTGTTCGCCATAGCGCGATACGATTCCCCTTGCTTGCGGGAACTTGGTGCGTGCGTCCCCAATCACGGTCTCGATTTGTTCTTCGGTGTGGTGAATGCGCAGGGGTCTTAGCTTGTTGTGGGCCTTGTTCAATTTGGTAGATTCCAACGTGAGCCAAAGTGTCTCGCTCATGTTGTTTATTTTGTCTAGACTCTTGTATTCTTCGTCACTTAAACCGAATGGCGGAATCAGCAGGTCGTAGGGGTATTCCAGTTTCTTGAGGGCGACAATCAGTTCGGGCGTCAAGCTGGTAACCTGGAAGGCGACTGCAAGCAGCGATGCGCCCGGCTTGAATTCGTTGCGGGAGACTTGAAGTTCCAGTTTGAGTGAATCGCCTTTATCGTTTAAAAGGTCCACTTGTGCAGCCTGGAAAATGGAAGGATCCAGGTTGTAGATTTCTTCCATATAAAGAATCTTGCCGCCGTTTTTGTCGACGAATCGCTTGAGCTGCAACAAATACATAATGACTGTTTCGCCGCCGCCCATAGTCCATATATGGCGCTTCTTGCGTTTGGAGTAGCTTACCTGTAAAGGAGATAGGGCTGCGTCCATTTTTTCTTCGAACGAACGGGTGTCTTGTTTTTCGGCCTGTTCCTCTGTCGAATCTTTTTGAATAAGCTTGCCTTCTACCTTTGTCTTATAAAGCTCGGTAAGCATCGGGAGCGCGAATACGAACCCTCCGATTAAAATCAGCAAAACAATAATTATGGCAAGAATGTGTTTCATTTTTCCCATGGTAGGTGCTAATATAACTAAATTGCCGGTATGCCTATTGTGTTTGCCTTGGTCGGAGCGACCGGAATCGGAAAATCGGAACTGTCCCTGCAACTTGCGGAATCGTTTAATGCCGAAATTATCGGGGTTGATTCTAGACAAGTATACAAAGGCTTTTGCATTGGCACTGCGCAGCCGGACGCTGCTAGCCTGCAACGGGTAAAGCACCACATGGTTGATTTTCTGCCGCCGACTGAAACTTTTTCGGCGGGGGAGTTTTGCCGCCAAGTAAAAAACTTGCTGGCAGAAAACCCCGAAAAGAACTACATCTTGGTCGGTGGTACAGGGCTTTACGTACAAAGTCTTTTTCTTGGACTCCCGAAGATTCCTGCTGTTCCCGAAGGCATTCGTAAAGAGCTAGAAGATAAAGCGGCAAGCGAAGGTACTGATAATTTATACAAAATGGCTTGCGCGGTAGATCCCGAGTCTGCTCAAAACGTGAATCCGAATAATACGCTGCGCTTGGTGAGAATCCTTGAAGTGTTTCAGGCGACAGGGCGCAAGTTATCGGATTATCAGAAGGAACGTGAAGGCGGAATTGGGGCTATTCCTGTCTTTTGGTTGCAGCGGGACCGAGATGTTTTGTACAAACGAATTGATGCCCGCGTAGACCAGATGATAAAAGACGGCTGGGTAGAAGAGGCCCGCGAACTTTCTAAAACAGTGCCGCTTACGGCCCCTGCATGGCAAAGTTTGGGCTATCGCGAACTTTTGCAGGCGAAAACAGCCTCTGAAATGAAGAATATTGTTGAAGAAGTCAAGAAAAAGACCCGCAATTATGCCAAAAGGCAGTTGACATGGTTCCGTTGGCAACTTCAGAACACTTCAATTGACATGGGAAATGCCCCTTTTGAGGCAATTTTGTCCAGTCTTTCAAAAAACGCTTAAAGAAAGTTGTGAATAGTTTGTGAACTCTCGGGGAATTCCCTGCGCAAGAGTCGTGTTATTCCCGTTTTTTGCGAAAATAAGAAAAAAATGCGATTTTTTCTGCAAAAACACCCTTGCAAAAGTTCCTGAAAATTCTATAATTGGCGTCGTTCCTGAGAGGGACGGCCGAAAACGAAACGCTAAACGCGAAGAACCAAGTAAGCCGCGATCAAGGGACAGC
>CADBHQ010000024.1 GCA_902794535.1 Fibrobacter succinogenes
ACTGAGGAAAATCACAGGATTTCTGCATTGCAGCCTTATTGGAGCCTTGCGCTAAACCCATTTTATTATATTGTACTTGAACCTGGTTTACAATAACACATGCGAAGAATTTTTATAACATTTACCTGTCTAGCGCTGCTTTTTTCGGGCTGCGCGATGACCAAGAAACTTTCGGCGGCTGATATCCTCTCCAAGACCAAGCTCGAATTCGTGAGCCTGTCGCTGGATTCTGCAAGCATCAACAAGGATTTATTTCCGAAATCGGAAGACTTGATGAAGGGCTTGTTGCCGAACCCGCACGTGGTCGCCCTGGTGCAGGATTTTGCCCGAGGAATCCTTGAAAAAGAAATTGGCAAGGCTCATTTGACCGCAGGGCTTATCGCCAGGAATACGGGCGAAGATACGCTCTGGATTCGCGGCCTTACCGCAAACCTCGTGCTGGATTCTTTGATGGATCTCCCGGTGTCCCTCCTTGATACCGTCAAACTTGTCCCTGGCGACAACAAGGTGGTTCTCAAGACAGAAATGCCTATCGATCGCCGGATTTTCAAGCTTATGGATGTGAACGTGGTTCATATCGTAGGCCACATGGAAGTCTCGCTCAAGGCAGGGGATGAAGCTTTCTCGCTCAACTTTGACCAGGACCGCAAAATCACTCAAGAAGAAAAGCAGGCGCTTGCTGACAAGGCCCGCACCTCGGTTCTGGACAACATTGTAAGCGACTGGGTAGGAGCAATATCATTTTAGATGATAGATTTTAACTAATAACCAATGATTATATGACAAAAAGAACATTTGTACCTGAAAATTTAAATGTAGACAGCGTAGAAGACGTCACTCGCCTTTTCAAGACTCTTCTCGATGAAAATGTCCCGAACTCCCCCGATGCCCTGCGCACCTGGATTTTAAAATGGAGCGAACTCGGCTCCGTTTTAGCTGAAGTTTCTAGCCGCCGCTACGTGGCCATGACTGTAAATACAAAAGATGATGCGGCCGCCAAGGCATACGAAGACTTTGTCGGAAATATTGACCCCGTGATGAGCGAATATGACGACAAGTTGAATAAGAAATTAATGGCTCACCCCGCTAAGGATCAGCTGAAAGACGAATTCGGCGTATGGTTCAAGAGCGTGCAGGTTTCTCTGGACCTGTTCTCCCCCGCCAACATTCCGCTCGAAACCGAAGAAACTATGGCCGTTCAGGCCTACCAGAAGATTACTGGCGGCATGAGCGTAGAATTTGACGGTGGTGTTAAGACCATGCAGCAAATGAGCGCTTATCTTGAAAAGACGGATCGCGACTTGCGCGAAAAGGCCTTCCGCACTATGTGGGATCGTCGCCTTAAAGATAAAGACGCTCTGGACGCCTCTTTCGACAAGTTGTTCCAAATTCGCAACAAAATTGCCAAAAATTCGGGTTGCAAGAACTTTATCGACTACATTTTCTTGGCCAAGCGCCGCTTTGACTACTCCCCTGCTGACTGCAAGGCGTTCCACGAAAGCGTCGAGAAGCTGGTTCTTCCGCTTCTCAAGGAAATCTACAAGAAACGTGCCGACAAAATGGGGCTCATGACGCTTCGTCCGTGGGATTTGAGTGTGGATCCGCTTTCACGCCCACCCCTCAAACCGTATCAGAATGGCGAAGAATTGATTGAAAAAGTTGACCAGATTTTCGAATCGATTCACCCGCAGGCTGGCAAGTGGGCCCGTGAAATGCAGGCCATGAAGCTGATTGATCCGGATAGCAGGCTCGGTAAGGCTCCGGGTGGCTACCAGATTGGCTTTGACGAAAGCCGCATCCCCTTCATTTTCATGAATTCGGCAGAAACCGACCGCGACATTTACACGCTGTTGCATGAATCGGGCCATTCGTTCCACCAGTATGCGCTCGCAAACCAGCCGATTCTCGCTTATCGCGACGTGCCTTCGGAATTCGCCGAAGTCGCAAGCATGAGCATGGAATTAATCGGCATGAGCAACCTCAAACCCTTCTACGGCAACGATTCCGAGGCAATCCGCAGAAGTATCGAAGGCGAACTGGAAGACGTAATTTGGCTGTTCCCGTGGGTGGCAAGCATCGATAGCTTCCAGCATGAACTTTACAGCCGTCCGAACCATAACGCCAAGGACCGCGAACAAATTTGGAAGGGTATCATGGACCGCTACGACGCGGGCGTGGACTACTCTGGATTCGAATCGGTTCGCAATAACCTGTGGCAAAAGCAGTTGCACCTGTTCGAATGCCCGTTCTACTACATCGAATACGGAATAGCACAGCTTGGAGCGCTCCAGGTGTGGGCAAACTTCAAAAAAGACCCGAAAAAGGCCATTGATGACCTGTTTAAGGCCGAAAGTTTGGGCGACAGCCGCCCGTTGCCGGAGCTTTTTGCCGCTGCAAACATCAAGTTTGACTTCACCGCGAAGACGATTGAACCGCTTATGCAGGTCGTGTGGGACGAGTTAAACAGATTGTAGGGTGTCCGTTGTCATTATTTTTTGCTTTTTTTGCAAAAAATTGCAAAAAAACGGCAAAAATGGTTGACAAACGAAAAATAAAATGGTATATTTGGCGCACATCCTGGAGGGATGGCCGAGTGGTTGAAGGCGCACGCTTGGAAAGCGTGTTTACCTCACGGTAACGAGGGTTCGAATCCCTCTCCCTCTTCTAAACATTTTCAGAGGTACCTAGATGGCTGAAGAACAGAGAGTCTATCTTGATGACATTTACGCTAACGAACAATGTCAAGGCTCCGTTTTCCGCGCAGTGGTCATGATGGCCCAGGAAGCCCGCTTCGTTAACAAGCAGGCAACTCAGGGTTATATCACTCTTACCAAGAAGCCGACCACCATCGCCATGTACAAGTTCAAGGAAGGCAAGCTTTCCATTTCCGAAAAGAAGGCTGGCGAACAGTTCGATAACGAAGCTGTTGCTGCTGCCGAACCGGAAATGACTTCCGAAAACGTGGCTCAGGTATCTGCTGCTGCTGACGACGCCTTCGGCGTATAAGCAAAGAATTTCGTCTAAAAACGAATCCTTGTTGAAAAAGCGACCTCAATTCGAGGTCGCTTTTCTTTTCTCCTTCCCTGCTCGTTCTCCACCGAGCTACCAAAAAGCTCAATTACATCTGAGCACTTTTAGCATAGAATGTTTCGGGGAACGCCTTGGCGGCGCAATGATTGCACAACATGCGAAGCCTGGTTTCGGCTACAGATGTCACGCGAATCTGCGCACCGCAGTCGGCGCACTTTGCCAGGAACACCACGGAAAGCGGAGTGGTTGCCACGTTGGCAGCCTTGCCCTCGCCCACCTTGTGTACCGTATTGCGGAATATGATTTCGCCATCGGCATTCTGGATGATTTCGCGCGTAATGCAGCAATCAAAACTGCGTCCACGGCGGTTACGCATGCGCATGTTGAAGCTAGCGCTCACGGTGTCATTCCGGAATGCGTTCCAGTCGCTTGCGTAGCGGTACAGGTCCGTGACGTAATGCCACTGCAGTTCCGATGGCTCGAAACCGAACATGCGGCAGAATCGTCTGTTTCCGCTGAGCAGACGGCCATGTTGGTTGACCTCAAAGTAGGCCAATTCGATAGAGTTCTCTGTCATCATTGTGCGCCTCCTTTTAGATAGTGCCGGTACAAGACATCGGCAGAACTGATCGCTTTATTCCCCAATCGCGCATCTATAATAGAGATATCCCAATCCTTGTCGCCGAATATGAACGGCGTTTCGATAATGTCGTCTTCAGTAATGTAGTTGATGTCTCCAATCTTGGTGAGTGTCTGTTCGGCAATCAAGAAGCCTTCCATATAAAGCATCACATGCTTTCCGTCCCAGACGCCAGTAACTGTAATTTCTTTTCCTGCTTCAAGAGTCGCCGAAGATACAACAGCCTTGTCGTAGCAAGAAGTGTATTCAAATCCGTTTCCGATAAAGAAGGACAGAGCCGGTTGGATAACATGGCATGCCGACCTTGTAATGGCAATGTTGAACAATCCCTTCTTGCCGAAAATATTCTTGCTGTAGTAGTAACTTTCCGGGAATGAATTGACTTTGAACGTCACTTCGAATGTCAATTCTTCAAGATTTTTAGCAAAGACAAGCGTGTCTTCTACAATCGATTCCATTGCAGGAACATTGCTGCCTTCCCAGCTATATACAATACCGTAATCTAATTCGTGCGGTAATTCGACTGTAATCTCTTTTTCGCCGCCTTTGTCCGTAGGAATGGTGTCTTTGGGTTCGTCGCAACCTGGTTCAGGCTCGATCGGATCCGGATCCGGGCTCGGAGTGCATCCGATTACATCAGGCATCTCGACCGTTTGAACCGGAGGTGCAATCAAATCATCAGCATCGACGTTGCCCGCCAAATCTGTAGGAACAGGACCCAACACGTATGTGGAAGTAGAATCGCGCTGGATAAAGTATGATGTTTCAGAAACAGATCCGTTACCCATCGTTTTTAAAACGAAAGAGTAGGTGCCATCGGGTAAGTCCTTAATTTCAAATGCTCCATTTGCGCCGGATTCAATGTGTATTACGGAATCCTTCACAGAAAGATCCATAGAGGCATTCTTAGAACCATTGTTGATCACGTACAGTTTAAGAGTCCTCTGTTCAAGATGAGGAATGTCATCTTGTCGCGATGGATCCGGAACGACATAAACGGGGTCGGTTCTAACCACTGTATCGACAAGATCGACACTGCCCGGAGCAATACCTGTGGGCTCCCCAGTAACGGGGGCGGGATCATTTCCAGCTGGAAGGTTGGTTTGAGGATCCGTAGAATTGTCTTCTTCGCTTGTACCAGCAACGGTATTTGTTTCTTCGTCTACGCCGCCTGCCCAGAAAATACCGCATGCAGACATAGAGAATGCGACAGAAGCAAAAGTCCAAAGACGGAGGCCATTTTTAAATTGCTTAAGCATGGTGTTCCTCCTTGGGCAATGTGTTGGTCAAGGGGAACAACTGAATGTTGAGCCTGTAAACGCGTTCTTCGCCAGAATCTTCCATCACGATCGAGCTGATACGACGGCGGAATTCGGCGATTTCTTTAGTGATTTTCTCGAAAGCATTATCGGAAATGCCAATTGTAAGGCCCGAAATGTCACGTTCATTAATAGGAACTTGGTCAAGGCTTTGAACGCCGAGCTCGCCCATCTGGCGGTGCATTTCACGAATGGCGAGCGAGGCGACATCGAGACTGCCCGTAGTCACGGAACGGCTGCTCTGGCTGTAACGGCCCTGCTCGTCTTTTTCGAGGAATCCGTTCTTTTCCAGAAGCTTCAAGGAATTCTTGACATTTGCAGCATCGCTATCAAAGACGAGCTCCCCCGCCATTTGAGCGGGTGTCGCGCCATTCAGGCGCGGGGCCATTTCGCGGAGAACCGGATTCAGCCAGCTGCCATAATAGTCGTACTGGTCTTCGCCCACAAGCGCAAATGCGTTTTCGTTGGCAATCTTGCGCAGTTCAGCAAAAATCTTTTTCTTTGTAGCAGAAGATTTTTCCTGGTTGAAGGCCACCAATTGCCTAAAGTACTGCAAGTCAACACCGACAAGGCCCATGGCAGAAGCGACGCGTTCGACACCCGCTTCGCTCAAGTTAGCCTTGCTGTCGCAAACAAGCTTCAAAAACACCGGCGAGGAATACCCGGCAGCCTTCGCGAAATCACGCCACGTAAAACCGTTGCGCTCCTTGCGCTCGGCATAGTAGTCGCGAATATAGACGCGATAGCTGGTGTATTCCATTACGGGTTTCATGTTCTTGAATATATAATCTTTTCTTAACAAAGTCAATAACCTATGATACAAAAATTCAATTTTTTATTAAAAAATCGTGTAAATGGCGTTTTTTACCCAATTTTCAACGATAAATTATGATACAAGCGTGCAAAAAAGATTGATACAAGTCAACGAAATTGCGTTTTTTCGCCGAATTTCCACAAAAAAAGTCCCCGGATATCATCCGAGGGCAAAATCTTGTATCATAGATGAATGTCTATGTGAGCAACAAAACCCCAGTTATTAAACTGGGGCGGTTGCGAGAGCGAGCGCTCTGGGTACGTACTTAGTATGATTGGGCGCGAGCGGTCTTGTGTTTTAACCACGGCTGTGGGCGTAGTTAGCCTTCTTGTCTTCGTACATGAGGGCATCGGCTTCGCGCATCGCCCTACGGACATCTCCGGCATGTTCGTCGTAGTAGAACCCGATAGCAAAACTTACGTTACCCTTGACCTTGGATTTCTCGCGGAGTTTATTGACTCTAGCTTCAAGGCTTGCCTTGGGAACGTCAATCGCCACTACGACAAATTCGTCGCCGCCGGCGCGGTAAATCTCGCAATCAGTGAAGGTCTGCTTCAGAATTTCTGCGGCGTTCTTCAAGAGGGCGTCGCCGGCATTGTGGCCTTCGTTGTCGTTAATGGGCTTTAGGCCGTTCAAGTCTGCGAAAACCACAGAAATCGTTCTGTAGTTGACTTCTCGGCTTACAAACTGAAGAACTCTGTTGTTCATGGCGTTGCGGTTATTCACGCCAGTCAGGAGATCTTCATTGCTCAAGAACCTAAGGCGCTGCACCAACTTGTAGCTGGCCACTTCAGAGGCGATAAAGAAGGTCACCAGTTCAAGGGTTTCCTTAATGCGCAGGACTCTGGAGGTATCAAAGTTTGTCGCCCAAATGAATCCGACAAATTCGTTGTTGTGCATCAACGGCAGCAGAACCAGGCTTTCAACACCGGCTTCCATCATGGTTTTATGCCAGACTGGATTTCTCTGACGAATAATTTCCATGTCTGCTTCGTTTTGGATAATCAGGCAGTTGCTCCCTTTAAGCGTTTCTATCCAGGATTCCGCGATATAGATATATTCGTTGTTGAATACCCTATCAAGATCCAGCGGAGGCATTCCTTGCCTTCGGGCACAGCTCAAAATGGAGCAGGTCCTCTCCTTGAAGTCGGTCAATAAAACGCTGCAGGTGCTCGCTTTGCAAATAATGCGAACGTCTTCAATCACCTCGTCCATGGTTTTCCTGAAATCCTTTGAACCGCGCAGCTTGATGCATGCCTTGAGCACGTTTTGCGAAATTTCAGAAGAAAGTCTTGTAGAGGTGTCAAGGTCTTCTTCGGGCTGGATTTCAAGGGTAAAGACGCAATAGCCCTTTTCGTCGTCTTCGACATCGATGGGCATCAAGAACTCATTGATGCAGAAATTAAAGCGTTCCGGGCGAATGTAGGCATGAACCGGCTTATGCAGAATGGCACTCTGGTAAACGAACTTCTCGAAGTTCAGTTCTTTTTCCATGTACCGTTCATAATTGGAGCCAGGGACAAAAGTTTCAGTGAATACAGAATTGCCACTTTCGTCTTTTCTTTCCATGGACTTGATATAGATCTGGTTAGCCGCTTCGATGCGGATAGTCCCGATGCCCCCATCTGCGTTTTTTTCAACAGAAAGGATGCTTGACATTGTCGGAAATGATTCAACGAATTGTTGCAATTCTTCTTTTTTCATTTTCTCCTCGATTCAGGGAATCGGTCGTAGTATCGCTTTTTGTCTTCGTACATGAGGGCGTCGGCTTCGCGCATTGCAGCACGAATGTCTCCCCCCTTGTCGTCGTAGTAAAAGCCTATTGCGAAACTAACATTTTCTGGCTTCGAAGAATCCTGACGGATCTTTTCAACAATCTTTTCAAGCTCATTTTTGGGCTTGTCCAGGGCAACGATGACAAATTCATCGCCTCCGGCACGATAAATTTCGCAACCTTCAAACGACAATTTGAGAATCAAGGCAGCTTCTTTAAGCAGGCAGTCTCCAGCATTATGGCCTTCGTTGTCGTTTATCGGCTTGAGCCCGTTCAAATCGGCAAAGACAATACCGATTGATTGGGGTGCCCGTTCGCGGCCGGATACCATACGAAGGACCCTGTTGTTCATTGCGTTACGGTTCAAGACGCCTGTCAGCAAGTCTGTCGAACTCAACATTTCAAGACGTTGTAGAAGTTGATAGTTGGCAATTTCTGAAGCAATGAAGAATGTCGTAAGTTCAAGGGTTTCTTTAATATGATCGGTATCTTTGGTGTCAAAGTTGGTTGCCCAAATAAACCCGATCGTTTCGCCATTGTACTGAAGCGGGAACAGAACAATGCTATTCACTTCAGCACTCTTTAGAGACCTGTACCAGTTAGGGTTGCGCTGTTTGACTTCGTTCATGTCTTCGTCGTTACGAATAACTAGACAATTGCTACCATCAATGGTATCTAGCCACGATTTTGCATAGTTAATGAAGGAGTCATCCAAAAAATTCTTGAGGGAGTGCTGAGGAACCCCTACAGCGATGTCTTCGCTTAGAAGCCTGCAAGTCTTTTCCTTGAAATCTGTTAGCATGACACAGCAATAGCTAGCTTCGCATGTAACGCGAATATCATGGATGATTTCATCCATTGTTTTCAAGAAGTTTGTCGAACTGCGAAGTTTGATACAGGTCTGCAATACTTGCGACGTTGTCTTGGCAGACAAATTCGTCATTTGTTCCGTATTTGCTTCGGTCGAGAGTTCTTGAGTATAGGTGCAGTAATACTTGTCTGGATCGTCGATATTCAGTGGCAGGCTGAAAATATTGAACCAGATTGGAAAACGTTCCGGATGAATGTAGGCATGCATCGGCTTTTTTTCGACTGCGCTTGCAACGATAAAATGCTCAAAATTAAGGTCTCTCGGAAGATACTGGGTGTATTCAAGTCCCGGAGTAAAACCGTTTCCGGCATTCATGGTCGCTTGAGATTCGTCGCTTTTTTCAAAAGTGGAAAGGTAAGCCTTGTTTCCAACTTCGATACGGATTTTCCCGACTGATCCATCGGGATTTTTCTCGACCGACATGATACAGGTCATCGAGTCGAAATGATCGACATATTCCTGTAAATCCATAGAATCTCCTTCTTAAGCATTCCAATAAGGACACTTATAATTAGTAATTAATATAATAGCACTTTTTTCGTGAAAAAGTGCTATCATGATAAATTTTTCAGATTTTTTTTATTTCAAATTGGAATAATATAAGGCGTGAAACGCTTATTTGGACAGGTCCTTGACGACCATAATCCCGCTTCGCTCGATCTTCGGGTACTGGCGCATGCCTTCACCGCCATGACCTTTATCCAGCACTTCCAGAAGGTCACCCTTGGTAGAATACAAATGCAGTTCCCAGGGGCCATTCGGCGCGTTGAAGTAGCCAGAGTTCTTCTGCACGTTGCGCTGGAAGGTGCGGTTCAGGCGGTCTTCTACACTGCGGGCCTGCACAAGCGAAATATCGCTTAGTTCCCAAGAAATAGGCACTCCGCCCATATCGTAAATCAGCAGGGCTTCCGCATCGGAATCTTCCTTCATGGTGAACTTCCAGCTAAAGCTCTGCCAGCTGGTGCTCAAGTCCAAAATACGACCGTTGGCATACGGCGTATATTCTTCGGAATCTTTCTTGATGTTCACGTTCAAGGTGCGGGGCTTGTCGGCCTTGGCGCGCATACTGAAAATGTAGGTAACGCCTTCGCGCAGAGCAAGCTTTTGCTTGAACTGCAGGTTCCAGGATTCCTTGCCGGCCTTCTTGATGTCAAAGCGGACAACGCCGTCATTGACCTTGACATCGCCCTTGCCGCCCCAGAAGTCCACTTGCCAGTTAGCTAAGGGGTCTTCGCCCGAGAATTCGCCATTCTGGATTAGGTTGGCGTCAATTGCCTGAGAACCAGTGTCAAAGTTCCTTTCTTGAATGAAAGTCGGAATAACGCTTGTATTCTGGATGCCGTTCGGGTTGTCCACGCAGACATCCTTGCCCCAGCCCACCAAGGTATTAAAGGAGCTATGGACAGTCATGTCCATTTCGGGACTGTCGAAGTTACCCGGGCCCCAGCTCCAGGCAAGCCAACCGATATTCAAGCGTTCGGCTTCGGACAAAATAAACTTGTATGGAATTTCCCTCACGTCGCCAGCTGCAACAGGTGCGAACTCGCCCACAATCAAGGGGAGATTCTTTTCGACCGACGCCTCAAGTACGCCGCGAATGCGGTCCTGGACCGTTGCGTAGCCAGTTGCCTTGGGGTCGTGGCGTTCCGTGGGCCACCACATGTGCAATGAGAACAACAGATTGTGTTCCGGGTCAGCCTGCAACAGCTTGGGGCCAACTTCAAGTAAATTCTTTTCGCTTTGGCCCCATTGGTCGGCGTCAATCATCAGCGGAATGCGGATGTTGGCGGCACGCATTCTCGTAACTATGGAATTGTACACGGTAAAGAATTCGTCTGCGGACTTTGCTTCGGCGCCCGGTTCGTTACCGATGTTCAGAATCAGATACTGCTGGTGATTCGAAATCCCGTTTCTTCGCGAAGCCAGAAATCGACCGCTTCGCTCAAACGTTCCCAGTTGCCTGTAGTATCGTGAATTTCGGGAATGGGAATCATTCCGTTGCTAATGCACTGTGCAATGATATTGTCGAGGTCACTGACGCGGCCGCGAGTGTTCCAAACGATTCTAACGCAGTTTGCGCCCGTTTTTGCAATTTCAGGAATAGTTTTTCCTTCGCGGTCGGTCCAAATAAACATGTGGTTAACGCCACGAAGCACAACCTTTTCGTTGTCTTTGCTATATAAAAAGCGATCTTGTACAAAAAAGCCCGGTTTTGCCGAAACCATATTCATAACAACAAATTCTCCATTATTTCCAAAAGAAAAATACAATTATTTGCCGAAACAGGGGCCTTTTTTTTGAAAATCTGCAAAAAATTGGTTGGAAGAACGTCAACACGGGGCAATTTGTCTTTCTGGCAGGTGTTTCCAATAGCGAACCGGCAGGCAACGCCGCATAAGTTTAGGGTTTTCACGCTCCTTGATGGCGATAGACTTGTAGTAATCTTGCCACAGCCGCACGAATTCATCGGGGCTTGAGACCGAGGCGCTCACCTGTTTCAGGTTTGGAATCGTAATTTCGACTGGGCTATGACCGTCATAATACACGCCATAACCGCGCTTGGAATCGTATATCGCCCACTTTTCATTCGCAAAACGCCCACGGAAATGCCCAATCATCATCTCCAGAATATCGTACTTGGGCTCGATTTCGGCAAAATACGTGCCGTCGGCGGTTTTGCTGAAGCGGACCATGCCAAGCATGCCGCCCTCTTCGTGCCGAACAGCGCGTGCAATCAAGAACAGCGGGAGCATTTCGTCGGAGGTCGGATTCTTGGCGTAATGCGGGTCATTGCCATCGAAAACCTTGCGGAGATAGGCCAGAATCTTCATTTCAACGCCGTCTTCTTCGGAGCGGAACGCCACATGCAAAAGCTCAAGAATCTCGTTGCTCGCCTGATTGATGATGGCGCGCTTGAGTCTTTGGGCGGATTCTTCGGAGGTCTCGACGCGGAAAGGCTGCATGAACAGGTTGCAAGGGGCCTCGCTACGGTCGGGGTGAATCTCCCCCACATCCAGGTGCTGGCGGTAAATCTCGAAGACTACGCTCAGGAATCCGTCAAATGTTGAATCGTATGAAATGGAAAGCATATTTAGCCTGCGGCGGGGAGTGCGAGGGGATGGTTGGCGAATAAGTCTAGCTGCAGGGATTTGGGCTTGGGGAGCAGCAAGGGTCGTACCATTTCAGGATAAAGCCTGCGCAAGCTGGCGGGCGTATCGGGGTGGTAAATAAAGTACTGCGCCCGCTTGAGGACAACGCCCATCTTTTTCAATTGCTCTAGACGGATTTTAGAGAATCGACGGCCCGAGGCAATCAATTGCGCAGACTTGACGCCGATTCCCGGCACACGCAAGAGCATTTCGTAGTCAGCAGTTTGAATATCAATCGGGAAAAATTCCGGATGCCGGAGCGCCCAAGCGGCCTTCGGGTCTAATTCCAAATCCAGATTCGGATGCGCTTGGTCGACAACTTCGTCGTAGCCGAACTTGTAGAATCGCATGAGCCAGTCTGCCTGATAAAGCCTGTGCTCGCGTACCAAAGGGGGCTTGGTCGTAAGCGCCGGAAGGCGTTTGTCGGCATTGAGCGGTACATAGCCCGAAAAGTACACGCGCTTCATTTGCTGTTGCTTGTAGAATCCGTTAGAAAGCGTGAGAATCTGTAAGTCTGTCTCCCCTGCGGCCCCCACAATCATTTGCGTGCTTTGTCCTGCAGGTAAGAACTTGGGCGAATAGCGGGAGCGCTCGCCGTGATATTCCAGCTTGCGTTCGGCCAGAAAGTTCATGGGTGCAAGAATCGAGGCGTGATTCTTTTCGGGGGCTAGGTATTGTAACGCCCTGTCGGTCGGGATTTCGATATTCACGCTACTGCGGTCGGCATAAAGCCCCGCTTGAAACAGAAGTTCGCGGCTAGCCCCAGGAATCGCCTTGAGGTGAATGTAGCCGCCAAATTTGTGCACTGTACGCAATTCCTTGGCAACCTGAATCAGCATTTCCATGGTGCGGTCAGGGCTGCCCACGACCGCTGAACTTAAGAAAAGCCCCTCGATGTAGTTGCGACGGTAAAACTCAAGAGTCAAGTTGATGAGTTCTTTAGGCGTAAAAGTGGCGCGCGGAATGTCATTGCTGCGGCGATTGATGCAGTAGGCGCAATCGTACTTGCAGGCATTGCTCATGAGTACCTTCAAAAGCGAAATGCAGCGCCCGTCAGAGGACCAAGTGTGGCAAATGCCTGCACTACAGGCGCTCCCGAGCCCGCCCTTGGGCGCTTGTCTGCCAGAACCGCTAGAAGAACACGAAACATCGTATTTGGCTGCGGCCGAAAGAATGTTCAGCTTTTCGCGAACGTCCATAAATGCCTTTTTGTTTAGTTGCACCTTTGTTCACTACTAAATATAAGTACAACTGCACAAAAAAGCAAGATGTCGGTAAATTATTTTACTTTTTTTCGATGGTTATCTTTTTCCATTCGCCATATTCACATGTATAATATTCACCTTCAGATTCGACAAAATATTTATCTAGAGCAATGTCAATGGGGCAATAACCCAATTTGGGGTCAAAGTTGCTTTTCAGCCATGCTTTTTCGCCATTCTGGCTCTTTTGTTCATACAAATAGTAATTCATTTGACCGCCTATTTCATATGAACACGTGTCTCTAGCAGACATGTTTTCAGTTGGACAATAATATTCCAATTCAGTTATTTTGCTCCAAGCTCCATCAAAACAACGATGGTAAATGGTTACCTTGTTAGGATCTTCTCCATAAGTCAGTTTTTGCTTTAAGCTGTCATTTTCAGCATTGCATTCAGGATTTGTATTTGCAAGACTATCAATATCGTACCAAGCTCCATTACCGGCGTATACGTATCTTTCAGTGGGAAGGTCATTTTTGGAAAGGATACAAACGTCCCCTTCCGATTTATTAATGGTATCGCAGTGAACACTTGAATTTCTTTCTACCCAAAAGCCTTGTTCGCACCGGTAGTATGTTGGAGGATCTATTGCGTAATATGTTGAATCGATTTGGCCTTCATTTTCAGCATTGCATTCCGGGAATTCGTCCACGAATCTATTCATGAAACAATAAACTCTTCCTATCGATGGACCTTCCATGCAATTTTTGCGAAAGAGGGAACTCTCTGATTCGGAAGACGAACTGGATTCAATTTCGTCATCGTAACTAGAAGAGCTTATTTCATCATCGCTAGATGAGGTCAATGCTTCGAAATTAGACGAACTTGAGGGGGTACCAATTGGTTCCGGCGAAACAATCGTTTTTTCGTCACCGCAAGCCGTAAAAAAGAGTGAAAAACCGAGGGCGGCCATACAAGCCGACTTAAGCATAAAAGATCTTTTATCTGCTGATAAAAGCATAAATCATCCTCCAATTCCTGTGTAATAGTTCTAAACATACAAAAATTCATGAGCGTACAGCCTAAACAATTCATTAAAAATTTCTTTTTTGTATTTTTGGGGTATGCAATTCGTCGATAAGTTGCGGGAAAAGCCCGCGGTTCAAAAATTAGAGAAGTTTTTTCCGGCTATAGCATTCTTGGGCGGTTTTGCCTGGGATTCCATTACGCTTGGCCAGATGGTTTATGGCTCCGATATTTTGATATTGCTCGCCTACTACACTGGCGCGCTTATTCTAGTGATCTTGCTTTCGGCGCAGTTGGAACACCCCGAAGGCTGGACAAAAGAACGCTTGCAGGCGCTTGCCAAGGCCCAGCAGAAACCGGCTCCTGCTCAGAAACAGGCTGCAGCTCCTGCCAAACCGGTAGAAGAGCCTGCCAAGCCCGAAGAACCTGTTGTCGAAAACAGCGTTATCGAAGAACCGGTTGCTGAACCTGAAGAAGAGCCTCAGGTCAAAACGGAAGAATCTCGCTTTAGACGTGCAGCCAACCGCGCAGCCCTTGAAGCTAAAGAAGCGACGGCCAAAGCCGCAGCCATTGCGTCAGCCAAGGCTAAAGAGGCTGCCGCTAAAGCAGCTGCCAAGGCTTCTGCCCAAGCCAAAGACGCCGCAGTCAAGGCAAAAGGTGCTGCAACCAAGTTTGCCAAGAATGTGGGCTACGAATCGACCGCGATTCCTGAAAATGCAATTGTTGTGCGCCACCGTTTCTTGGACCGTGAATGGAGCGAAACCTGGAAACAGCGCTTTACTTGGGCTGTTCAGTTCTTCTTTGGCGGTTTGTTTAGCGCCCTGGTGGTCTGCTACTTTAAGAGTAGCGGCTCGCTCGCCTCGTTCTTGCTCGTGATTTTGCTTGCCATTTTGCTCGTGGGTAACGAATTTCTGCAAAAGAAGTACGAAAGCTTTGGCGTGAGCCTCGCGTTCTTCTGTTTGCTGGGTACCATGTTCATGAACTTTGCAATTCCGCACTTGGTTCACCGAATCGGATTCATTTGGTTCTTGATTAGCACTGTGCTTTCGTTTGGCTTGTGCCTGTTTATCTGGAAGATTTCGCACCGCAAGAAAAGCATTCTTGTTGCCCCCGCCCTCATTAGTATCTTCTTGATTGTTGCCTACATTATGAACTGGGTGCCGCCTGTACCGCTGGTGCTCAAGCAAAAGCTGGCCTGCCAGAACTTCGATAAGGTGAGCTACAGCTGCGATGTCGACGATCCTAGCCTGCTGCAGATGATTGGCCTCAAAATTCCGAGCGTACACCGTGTCGACAGCAGCGAAGTCTACTTCTTGACCTCGGTCTATGCGCCGGCAAAGCTCAAGGCTGAACTGGAATACCTGTGGTATTACCAGGACCCGAAAACGGGCAAGTACATGCTGACGGACCGTATTTCTTCGGGCCGCATGATGATTAACGGCGGCCGTGAATCTGGATTCAGGACCTTCACGCGCAAGAAGAATACTCCTCCGGGCAAGTACCGCGTTGAAATCGCTTACAAGAACGGGGCTGTGATTGGCTCGGGTACATTCGAAGTCTTTTCCGAACCGCCTGAAGACGGCTTTGTGCGCGATACGTTGAGGTAGTTATGAACGATTTAGAAAATGATCCGATTCTTAACGCGAGTTCTATCAATAGTGAAGACTATTGGTTCTTGAAGTTGAACAATAATAATCTAAATTTGGACCATGAACAAAATCAAGACAGCAACACTGCAGGGCAAGTGGACGGGCAACAGCCAAACCAATAACCAATGGTACGTTGATCAGGCGCTTGCACTTAAGGGCAAGGGAATCGACTTGGTCGTTCTCCCCGAAATGTTCCATACGCCGTATTTTCCGTTCGAAGAAAATGCCGACTTTTTTGATATGGCCATCGAAAAAGATAGCCCGCTGGTAAAGCAGTGGCAGGGCATTGCCAAAGAAATTAACGCCGTTATCGTTTTCCCATTCTTTGAAAAACGTGCACGCGGCATTTACCACAACAGCGCCTTCGTTTTTGAACGCGATGGTTCTATTGCCGGTCTTTACCGCAAGAGCCACATTCCCGACGATCCGGCCTTTTACGAAAAGTACTACTTTATTCCGGGCGACACGGGTTTTGAACCCATCAAGACGAGCGCCGGTACACTCGGTGTGCTGATTTGCTGGGACCAGTGGTTCCCCGAAGCAGCTCGCATTATGAGCCTGAAGGGTGCAGACATTCTTATCTACCCCACTGCAATTGGTTGGATGAAGTCTGAACCGGCTGAAATTTACCCGCGCCAGCAGGACAGCTGGGTTACGGTGATGCGTGGACACGCCATTGCAAACCGCACCTTTGTTCTTTCGGCAAACCGCATTGGTACCGAAGGCGAGCTCACCTTCTGGGGAACGTCTTTCGTGGCTGCACCCGATGGCTACATCATTCACAAGAACGACACCGATTTCCTGGGCGCAAGCATTGTCGAAATTGACCTTGCTGAAACCGAAGAAAATCGCCGCTGGTGGCCGCATTTCCGCGACCGTCGCGTAGACCTATACGGGGACATTCTCAAGATTTGGTGTAAGGATTAAGATATGCCAAAAGCAAAAGTACGTTATCCTGCGGAATGGGAAGATCAAGCTGCCACATGGCTCGCTTTTCCGCATAACAAAAAGAACTGGTACGGCGAACGCGGAGAAATGATCCGCAAGTTCTACGTTGGACTTATCCGCACGATTAGCGAATTTCAGCCCGTGAATGTGTTGGTTCCTAAAAAGGACTTTTTGACGACGCCGGAAAAAATTGCTGTTGCCGACCGCCCCTTCCCGGCCAGTTTCTTTACCATTAAGACGGATGACATCTGGATCCGCGATTACGGTCCGTTCTTCTTGAAAAAGGGGAAAGAAACGATTGTTTCGGAAACAGTCTTTAACGCCTGGGGTGCAAAATTTCCGCCTTGGAAAAATGACAACCAGATTCCTGCACGCATTGCCGACATTTTCGAATACCAGAAAGGCTCGAGTGTACCCTACATTTTTGAAGGCGGCGCAATCGAAGTCAACGGTGACGGCCTCGCCATTACCACGCTGGATTGCTTGACGGGCAAGAACCGCAACAATGCAAAAGACGTCAAGAAGGTGGTCAAGGCGCTTTGCAAGGCCTTTGGCTTGCGCGACATGTTGGTGCTCCCCCACGGGCTCCACGGCGACCATACGGACGGCCATATCGATAACGTGGCTCGTTTTGTGGCGAAAGACCGCATCGTGATGTGCGAAGCGACCGACAAGCGTTCTCCGAATAACATTATTCTGACTGAAGCAAAGTATTTGATTGAAACCTGGCTCAAGAGCCATTATGGCAAGAGTGCCAAGGTCGATACATTACCGCTTCCGCCACAGCGCAAGCTTGACGACGGCCAGATTTTGCCGGCCAGCTACATGAACTTTATTTATGCAAATGGCGCGCTGATTTTCCCGAAGTACAAGTCTCCGAATGATGCGAAGGCGAAGGCTTACTTTGAAAGCGTGTACCCGGACCGTAAGGTTATCGGGCTAGATTGCCGCACTGTGATTGAAGAAGGCGGCAGCCTGCATTGCATGAGTAAGCATGAAAGTCTTTAAGGGAAACCCTTAAAAATCTTTTTTATAATGCAGGAGGGGCCCCAGCTCGGAGTTGCGAAGGCCGCCCGGTCCCCTCCCTGCACCCTCCCCTTCCCTGGCCGACGCAGCCAGGACCTTGTCGATGAAGAACATTTGTTCTTTTTAACTATTTATCCTCACAACAAAAAAACTGTGACTTGAAAATCACAGTTTTTATAGAGTTCTAATTACAAGAATTACATGATTTATTGTTCTAGTAATTTTTGAACATGTTGCGCGAAGGCTTGGAGGCTGGGGTCGCGGGCCCCCATTAAGAGGATGGTGTCGCCGGGCTGAGCCACTTCAACCATTTTCTCGGCGCACTTGTCGCGGTCTTCAATGTAGATGGCTTCGCAGCCCTTCAGAAGCAAATCATCGGCGAGGTCACCGGCGCTGATGTCGCGGGTGACGGTGCCGCCAGCGTAGTAAATCTGGCTGAAGAAGATGACGTCGTTGTCGCGGTCGTCGTCAAAGTCCTTCGGGCGAAGCGTCTTCGAGATGAATTCGACAAGGTCATTGCGGAGGAATCGCGTGGGGCCAAAGCCGTGAGGCTGGAACCAGGCGATGACGCGGCCTTCAGTAAAGTCCTGTGCGCTCTTGATGCTGGCAGCAATTTTCGCCGGATTGTGAGCGAAGTCGTCTACGAGAGTCACTCCGTTGAAGGTTCCGAGAATCTGGTGACGGCGGAACACGCCCGGGAAAGTCGCAAGGGCGTCGGCGCAAGTATGCAGTGTTACGCCTGCGCGGAGAGCGGCAGCCGTTGCAGCCAGGGCATTTTCCATATTGTGCTTGCCCGGGAGCGGCACGACGAATTTTACCAGTTCTGCCTGGTGGCGCACACGGAACTGAATCGAGGTTCCGACAGACTTGAAGTCCGTGCCCTGCACGCCTACATAGTTTTCGAATCCGAAGTCGAATTCACGGCCGGCGCTGAATTTCTTAGCGAGCGGATGCGCGTCGTTTACGATCAGAATCTTGCCATTATCCAGGATGTTGTGGCTGAACTTGAGGAAGATTTCCTGAAGTTCATTCATTTCCTTGTGGTCCTTGTCCACATTCAGAATCAGGCCGATTTCAGGTTCGTAGCGTACCAGCGTTCCATCGCTTTCGTCTGCTTCGACAACGAGCCATTCGCCCTTGCCCGAAACAGCGTTACCGATTTTGCCTTCTTTCTGCAAGTTCACGAGGCCAGCGCCCGTCATCACGGAAGGCTGGAGACCAGCATATTGCAAGATGTGATAAATCATGGCGGTCACGGTGGACTTTCCGCTGGTGCCCGAAACGGCGATGGTTTTCGCTTCCTTAGAAATCTTAGCCAGCATTTCGCTGCGGTGCATCACCGGGATTCCGAGCTCTTTGGCGCGCTTGAGGTCCGGATTCGTGTCTTCGATAGCGGTACTCACCACCACTGCATTCAAGCCTTCTACAACGCCGGAGCCGTCCTGCGGAAAGCACTTGACGCCACATTCTTCAAGCTGATTCATTACGAGGGGCTTTTCTGCCGCTCCAAACTGGCGGTCCGAACCGCTAATTGCTACACCCTTGCCAACAAGATACTGGGCAATGGCACTCATGCCTACGCCCGCAACACCGATAAAAAAGTAAGATTCCATGCGAGGAAATGTAGTAAATCAGGATAGTTTTAATTGAAAATTTTTGATGATCACACGGATTCGATTTTACTAACGTAAAATCAATTAAAAAACAATCAGATATACCATGAAAAAAACGTTAGTTTTTTCCAATCCGTGTGGCATATTTAATGCGATTTGAATCTGTTTTTATATATTAAAGTCATGAACTTCTCGGATTCCAGATTCACGACGATTGCGCACCGCAACTTGTGGGGTGAATGGACGTTCGTGTTCGAGAAATCCAAGTTGTGTAGCCTGCGCTATACGGGAGAAGGTGTTCCGAGTTCGGTTCAGGCCTGCGCTTACGCCGAGCCGGATGTGGTTCAGACTTTATCTTCGACGGTGGCCCGCGCCTACCGCAAGGCCGTACAGCAGTTGAACCTGTACCTGGCCGGAAAGCTCCAGGAATTTTCGCTCCCGCTCAAGGTGTACGGCACTGATTTCCAGATGAAAGTCTGGGATGCCATCACCGAGATTCCTTACGGAGAAACTCGCACCTATCAGCAGGTTGCCGAAGCGGTTGGAGAGCCCCGCGCCACGCGTGCCGTGGGCGCCGCCCTCCGCGCGAACCCGCTACAGATTATCCTCCCCTGCCATCGCGTGGTGGGCAAGGGCGGAAGCCTGGTCGGCTACGCCCTGGGGCTCGATCTCAAGCGAAGGCTCCTCGTTATCGAAGGCGCAATCCCGCAGGAACTCCTATTAGAGTAAGCTTTCTTGTCGAGGCTTGCAAACAGGTATTAACCTGTTTGTAAGACGAAGGAAGACCAAAGACAAACTAATCCTTTTGGAGTTCTCATAGATCTTTGGTCTTTTCACAAAACGTAAAAAAAGCACCCCGGAGAACCGAGGTGCTTTCAACTAAAGGCTTATTTGCCCGTCGTCGAGGCTTTGGGCTTCTGGCGTAGCGGGCGGAGTCTAATGAATTTTTTACCGCTGTGGACCGGGAGCGCTTTTGCCCCCTCGCCAGCATGCGACACGCGGACCTCCCCTGCTAGTTCCGTCTGCCCAGTAAATAGGTTATGATTGATAGCCATACTTTGAATTTACTAAAAAATTTTTTTCTGTCAACTATTCCAAATTAAACTACTTGGTGAGAACTACTTCCTTTGGGCTACATTCGTTTTTTTTATATTGTTAGGGCAAAATTTTGGTTGCGCCCCTGGCGGACCGCAAAAAAGGAACATATATGAGAAACTCGCTCAAGATCGAAGGTCAGGTCAAGACTTACCTTAAAGAAGATGAACTCCCGAAGGCATGGTACAACGTCCGTGCTGACATGAAGAAGAAGCCCGCTCCTCTCCTGAATCCGGGTACCGGCAAGCCGGTGACGTTCGAAGACCTTCAGCCGGTTTTCTGCGACGAACTCATCAAGCAGGAACTCGATAACGACACTCCGTACATCGAAATTCCGGAAGACATCCGCACGTTCTACAAGATGTACCGTCCGTCTCCGCTCGTTCGCGCCTACTTCCTCGAACAGGCACTCGGCACTCCGGCTCACATCTACTACAAGTTCGAAGGCAATAACACCTCGGGTTCTCACAAGCTCAACTCCGCCATCGCTCAGGCCTACTACGCCAAGAAGCAGGGTCTCAAGGGCGTGACGACTGAAACGGGTGCAGGCCAGTGGGGCACCGCCCTTTCCATGTCCAGCGCCTTCTTCGGACTGGACTGCCAGGTTTACATGGTGAAGGTTTCTTACGAACAGAAGCCGTTCCGCCGCGAAGTCATGCGCACCTACGGCGCCTCTGTGACTCCGTCTCCTTCCATGAACACCGAAATCGGTAAGAAGATCAACGCCGAATTCCCGGGCACCACTGGTAGCCTTGGTTGCGCTATTTCTGAAGCTGTGGAAGCCGCCGTGAAGCAGCCGGGTTACCGCTACGTTCTCGGCTCCGTGCTGAACCAGGTGCTCCTCCACCAGTCCGTGATCGGTCTCGAAACCAAGGCCGCTCTCGACAAGCTCGGCGTGAAGGCCGACCTTATTATCGGTTGCGCTGGCGGTGGTTCTAACCTCGGTGGTCTCGTAAGCCCGTTCATCGGTGAAAAGCTCCGTGGCGAAGCCGACTACGATATTCTCGCTGTGGAACCGGCAAGCTGCCCGAGCTTCACTCGCGGTAAGTACGCCTATGACTTCTGCGATACCGGTAAGGTTTGCCCGCTGGCCAAGATGTACACCCTCGGCTCTAGCTTCATTCCGTCTGCTAACCACGCCGGTGGCCTCCGCTACCACGGCATGAGCAGCATTCTCTCTGAACTCTACGATCAGGGCCTGATGCGTGCAACGTCTGTGGAACAGACCAAGGTGTTCGAAGCAGCCAAGCTCTTCGCCCAGACCGAAGGTATCCTCCCGGCTCCGGAATCTAGCCACGCTATCCGCGCTACAATCGACGAAGCCCTCAAGTGCAAGGAATCTGGCCAGGCCAAGAACATCGTGTTCGGCCTCACCGGCACGGGTTACTTCGACATGGTTGCCTACCAGAAGTTCAACGACGGCGAAATGAGCGACTACATCCCGACGGATGAAGACATCGCCAAGAGCCTCGCTCAGCTCCCGCAGATCAACGGCTAGCTAAAACGTCATTGCGAGGAACGCAGTGACGAAGCAATCCATCCTTAAATAGATTAGCCCCGGATTTAATCCGGGGCTTTTTGCTTATATCTTTAATCGCTCAGTCCTAGTTCTTGCTACCAGTGACGCGGTAGCGGAATTCTCGCCCATTCTTTTTGAAGCGAACGAATAGGGCCTGTTCCTTTTTGTCGTAATAGAGCTTCGGCTGTTGCGGTTTTACGGCCTGCAGGCGCGGCAAGCTGCGGATAGCATCCGTGCTGTCCTGTTTTGTGGAATCCGTCACCACGGAATCTGTTTTGACCGAATCCGTCTTCACGGTATCTTTTGAGGTCGTATCAGGCTCGGGTTCTTGAGCCTTCAAAAGTTCCAGCATTTTTTCGGCATAGCGTTCGCCAAACGTCTGGTAACCTTCGCGCGTAAAGTGCAGCGTATAGCTGGCTTCTTTAAGTGCCGGGCAGCCCTGTGCCGAAATCAAGTGACCGTTCGGAATAAGGTCTGCCGCCTGCTTTACTGCGTCGTTGCGCCAGCCGAGATCGCCCGTAGGAGCAAGTTCGCCAATCAGAATCGGAGTCTTTTCCGGGTCGAGTTCCAGCTCGGCAATCAGGTCGTCGTAAACTTTTTTCACACGTTTCGGCCAGTCGTTCATCTGGTAATCCGCTTCGCCCTGATGGAAGAGGAATCCCTTAATGACGCCTTTCTGCTTTGCGATTTTTCCCATCTCGACAATGCGCTTGTAAGCATCGCCTCCGTATTCGTCCAGGTACTGAATCCACCAGGTATCGCCCTTGTTCTTGGCGTTCTGCACGTAACTCTTGTTGCGGTCCTTGTCGAACAGGTCAATGCTCTGCCCACCAATCGCCACGTTCGCGACAGCCACCGTAATGCTATCCGGCAATTCCTTGATCATTTTGCGACCGAAGAAATCGACAATGCCGACCTTGGATTGGCTATGCCCCATCGGGGGTGCCGCCGGGTAAAACTCACCCACGGTCTGCCCGGAATGGTTGCCTGCACGCAGCACCTGGAACCGTGGATTGGTTTGACGGTCCGAATCGGTCACGGTCGCCTGCCCCGACATATTCGACTGTCCGTAGGCCAGGTAGATATGTAGATTAGGGTCTTGAGCCAAGGCGGCGACACAAAGCGCCGTCGTCAAAAACAGGGATTTTCCAAACATGTAAACCTCCTTTTTACCACACCAAACAATACCAAGATAATAAATGCAAATGAAAAATGGAGTTTGCATTTGTGCAAAATCATAAAAAAAAGGGAGGATTATTCCTCCCTCTTTAAAAAGGCATTGCTTTATGCCTATCGAACACTTACGCGATGCATTTTGTTAGAATCCTTGCCGCGAACGAGGTACAGACCGCTTTCCAAACCGGCTGCACGGAGAGTTTCGTTCAAAGATACACCCTGGGTCATATTGACAGAGCCGAGACGTTTGCCCTTTAAGTCAAAGACTTGGAACGTTTCGTCTGTAGCCTTCAAGTTGGTATTCTGCGCAGGCGAAATTGATGCGATAATGGGCTTTTGTACCCTATAGTAATCTTCGTAGATTCTGTACCATTCGGCATTTTCGATGCCTGCGGTCACTTCAACCATGGGTTCCGTACGATTGGCTCCATAACCTTCCTGGTTAAGCATTTTTTCGTCAACCCAGCCATAGTAAATACCACTTTGGAGTTCTGAGGAGAACGTCGTTTCCAAGTCGCCGCGTAATTGTGCTGTACCGCCAACAGTACTATTTTCAACAGGCCACATTACGCCATAAATCTGAGCATAATCCTTGACATTCGTATTCCGAATGACCGAAAGAGCTCCCACCTTTGCGTTCCCGCTAAGAGTTCCGCTTACAAGCCAAGCGTCTTCTTCAAGGATTGCATTGTCTTTAATGGTGCCACTCGAAACTAGGGCACGTCCACGAATAATGGCGTTTCCGAAAATTCTTCCGCTTTCAATAACGGCAAAATCTTCAATGCGGACATTACCTAAAATTGCACCGCCATTTACGACGGCATTGGGGCCTACATAAACAGAGGGAGCCACATAAGCCTTGTTGCTTACAAGGCCGCCGCCATTACTGTGTCTTGTGTAGTTGCTCGTATCAGCTGGCACCCAGAAGTTTTTGTTAAAACCTTCGGGCTTTCCGTTATTGACTTGAATCATGTATGGGAAACGATAAAGGCTATAATAGAACTGATCCCACATGATTGATTGCATTTCTGAAGGTGTGGCGGCAACAACAAGCCACAAAGCCTTGTCGTCTGCTCTCGTTTCAATGTCGAGATTGAATGCCGTACCGCGTTTCATTTCGCTATATCGCGGTGTACCATCGGCACCTTCGGCCACTAGGCCAACTCTCCAACCCGATGCCGGATTAGGCACAAAGTCTGGTGAGAGATTGCACCAGTCGTATGATTTATCTAAATGATAATCATGCTGGTCGCCAAAACAAGCGTAACCGTCAATTGTTTTTTCTTCTTGGACAATGCCGCGGAATTTGACCTTTACTCGCCCGACCGTATCGGGATAAATGCGAACCAAGTTATAGCCCCAGCGTTGTGGTGCCCAATAGGAAGGCGAAATATAACGATTCTCTACAGAATCGAGTAGGTTCATCATCGTAACACGGCCATGACCACTATAGAGGTGTCCAAAACCTTTCCCACGACGAGTTGAGAAGTCGTAGCCGCCCCATGCTTCACTAAACAGGGCTTTTTTGGAAGGCTCATATTCGTATGTTGCCTGTTTCATTGCGAAACGACCGAATTCATCATTTAGGGTGTCAAGCGGCCAGCCATAAACCATGTTCATTGCTGTAAATGGAGTCTGTTCCATTCGGCCTTCTTGCCCATCGCGAATGGACTCAATCCAAATGCGGTTTACTTCCTTGACTCCCTTGAATCCTCCGCCAAATTTTTCTTTTAAATGTTCCAGGAAATGCCAGTTGCAATAGCGGGAACGCGTAGAACCGTAGTACAAATAAGGGAAGTTAATCACATATTCAGTACATCCAATGACTTCTTCTGGAACGAACTGATGCGCCATCCAATTTGCGTGAGATTCTGCAAACCAATTCGTATAGGCGTTACTACCTAACCAGCCTGAATAACTCTGCAATCCGTGGGCGTATTCATGCGCAAGCGTTGCGCGGTTTAAACTAGATTTGCCAAGCCAAATGCCAGGTGAACATTCGTTATCGATACATGCATCATAATGATCTCCACCTACAGGCGATTCAATTTTGTCATCTTCGAATACATAGACGACAGATTTTACCTTGCGGTTTGGACTGCTTGGCTGAGGAAGAAACCATTCCAGCGAATCGTGATAAAACACAAAAATATCTTCGAGAATATCTAACGCTTCTTTAGCCTCGCTAGTATACATGCCGAGCTTATTTGGAGTTCCGTCGTTATTGAAGTTTTTTCGACAAATCTCAAAATGCTCTGAAGATGCGATTAGTCTATGCCCGTTTCTAACACAGGTCGATTCCCAAGTTATAGCCTCTGCGCATGCAAGGCTGCTTAACAGGGCGATGTTTATCGCCCATAACTTTTTATTCATCTATCTAATCCTCAAAAAAGTTTATTGTTCCGGAATTGGAACTGATGAAATATATTCATTTTTGAAGAGGATTGATTGAAGACAAGTTTTGTATAATCAAAATAAAATAAAGGTCTTCTTGTGAAAGAAGACCTTATCAATAATTTAATTTATTCGTGTTATTTAACGAAACGTTTGGTAAGTTTTCCCTTTTCCGTTCTTACGATAACATAATAAATTCCTTGCGGGAGCTTGGCGATAGACATTGTTGACGGACTCCCCTGTTGCATTAAGAGAATGCGCCCTTGATAGTCTGTAATGGCAACGCTTCGCGTTCCTTGAGGAAGCTGGAGTTGTAGTACATTGTCAGTCTTGTATACACCAAGATTGCGATTGGGTGAATCATTCGTAATTCGAGTGATTACGCCTGTAGAATCATCCTTGATTGCATACCAAGTTGCCTTCTCGATGCTTGCGGTTGCATCGGTCGGAGGTGTGGTGAGGTTTGCGCCGTAGCTTGCATTATTCAGCATGCCGTCGTCGACCATGCCGTAGAACACGCCCTTCGAAATTTCCTTGGTGAAGTTGTTTTCGAGGTCGCCGCGGAGCTGTGCCGTGCCGGAGAGTTTCTTGTCGGTAACCGCCCACATGACGCCGTAAACTTGGGCGTTGTCGGTCACGGTGGTGCTGCCCGCAATAATCGAGAGCGCGCCGACCTTCGCTTTGCCGGTAATGCTTCCGCTAACGAGCCAGGCGTCTTCTTCGAGCACGGCATCGTCGCCGACGGTTCCCGCAGTCACGAGCGCGCGTCCGCGGACAACGGCATTCCCGCTGATGGTGCCGCCGTCTACGACCGCGAAGTCTTCGATGCGGGCATTGCCAGAGACCGTTCCGCCATTTACGACTGCATCGGGCCCCACGTAGGCGGTCGCGGCCACATTCGCCTTACTGCTCACGAGGCCGCCCCCGTTTGCATGCTTGCTGTAACCGCTTACATTTGCAGGCTTCCAGAAATCCTTATTGTAGCCCTCGGGCGCCCCGTTTACGACTTCGACCATGTACGGGTAGCGGTAAATGCTGTAGTAGAACTGGTCCCACAAAATCGTCTGCATCTCCGTCGGAGTCGCTGTCACGGTAAGCCACAAAGCCTTATCACTAGCTTTAGTTTCGATGTCGAGATTGAAGGCGGTTCCATGCTTCATTTCGCTGTAACGGGGCGTTCCGTCTGCGCCCTCCGCGACTAGCCCGACTGTCCAGCCCGAGGCCGGGTCCGGCAGCTTGTCGGGCGCGTAATTGCACCATTTGTAGGTTTTGCCCTTGTAGTAGTCCGTATTGTCGCCAAAGCAAGTGTAGCCGTTAACAGTCGGCTTGTCCTGCACTATGCCGCGGAACTTGACCGTGACCTTGCCTGCGGAATCCGGATAGATTCGCACCAGGTTGTAGCCCCAGCGCTGCGGCGCCCAATAGCTCGGCGAAATATAGTGACCGTCCTCCATCTTGTTCAGCATGGTCACGCGGGAGTGTCTGCGGTACAGGTCGCCCCAGCCCGAGGCCGTGCGACGGGTGGCAAACCCGTAGTCGCCCCAAGATTTTTTGTACAAGGCCTTTTTCGCAGGCGCATATTCAAGCGTCGCATTTTTCATGGCGAATTTGCCAAATTGCGCATTCAAGCTATCGAGCGACCAGCCGTAAACCATCATCATCGCGGTAAACGGGGTCTGTTCCATGCGGCCATCTTCCCCATCGCGAATCGATTCCATCCAAATACGGTTGACTTCGTGCGCGCCCTTATTGCCACCGCCGAATTCTTCCTTGAGGTGTTCCAAGAATTGCCAATTGCAATAACGGTCGCGCGTGGAGCCGTAATACAGGTACGGGTAATTGATCAAGTATTCCGCACAGTGGGCATCATCCGGATTATACTGGTGCGCCATCCAGTTCGCATGGCTTTCCGCCATCCAACCCGCATGGCTATTGTTGCCGAGCCAGCCTGCAACGCCCTGCAAGCCGTGTGCAAATTCGTGGGAGGTTCCCCAATAATCTTTTAGCGAACCCACACCAATCCACATGCCTGGGCCATATTCGCCGTTCAAATCTTTAACGAAATCCTGGCCGCCATAAAGGGCCGCCATCACAGAATTATCGTACACGTAAATGTTGCTCTTGAGCTTTTTGTCGGCGCTCTTCGGGAACGGCAACATCCAACCGAGCGAATCTATATAGAAGGAATAAACCTTCTCGAGCGACTGTAGAACGCCCTGGGCATCCGAATTCGGGATAGAGACGTTATTCGCCTGGCCGTCATCGGTCGTGGGCTTTTTACAGACCTCAAAATGGTCTGATTCTGCAATTTGCGTAAATCCGTTACTTGCGCACTGGTTTACCCATTCAATGGCGGCGTTCGCGCTTACTGCACCTGCGCAAAATACCGCCATGGCAAAATTTATACCATGATTGACTTTCATACATTTTTCCCAAACAACACACCCACATGGGCGCTATAAATAAATATAAGCTCGTTTAGCTAAAACGAGCTCTTGTATACGAAATTAAACAATTTTTCACTGAGTTTTGTTCAACAGGCAAAATTACGTCTTTCTACCTATTTTGCCTTTTGTTTTTTTGCGGTAGAATCTTTGGAATCGGTTGCCTTCGGGTCTTCGACCTTTTTCTTTTCAGGGCGACCAATATTCTTGTAATTAGGCGTAATATTTATACAGGCCGGAATCTTGGGTGGTTGTCTGTAGAGAGCGAGATCCGGGGTAAAGACACCCTTGGCCTCGGAATAAATACTCCATTTGGTCCCTGCAGGGCAGCCTTCGATAGGCACTCTTGAAAATGCACTAAACCTGGCTCCGGTAATTTTGTATTCAAAGAATTCTGTAGAAGAAGTATCCGGCAACTGCAATGCCTTGGGGCCACCGACCTTCTTTGCTCTGGCAAAATAGGCCTTTTGTGCCTTAATATAGTCCAAAGTATGCTGTTCCAAATCTTCGACTGCCGCTTCTACATTTGCAATTTTAGCCGATTCTTGGCAACTGCGAATTCCTGCGAAACCGCCAACCAAGACGATAATGGTCACAACCGGAATAGCCAGCTTTTTGAGCGGAACTTCACCAATATTGTTCAGCAATTCACGGAAAGAAACGTCTTCGCCATTTTCTTCGACACCATAACCATCCCATTTCAGGAGCTTGATGGCCACAAGAACATGGACAAAAGACTTGGGCATTGCAAGCCCAACCAAAGCAATAGCAAGCAACAGGATTGCTATAAACAAGATAAATGTCAAGACAGAATCAACCGAAGGCAGCAACTCCTGAGCGTCTTGAAGCATTTTGAACAGCTGACGGTCTTCGGCAAAGTTCTGGAGCGCCATTCGGCCTGTAAAACTGTCATAGCGCGTAAGGCCTAGCTGAATGCCTTCGGTAGCCATTTCCAGCACTGCAGCAAGCGCTCGTTCCAAGAACAAGAATACCATGCCAACGAGGGCTATCAGCGCCGAAATCACTCGTGCCGTGCGTACCGGGGTCAAACCTGTGTTTTGCTGTTGTTTCCTCATAAGCGAATGTCAATGTGGAATGTGAGATGTGAAAAGTATAATGATAAATTATAAAATTTCACATCATACATTGCCATTATGCACATTATTTTACACCCGCGAGTTCCCTAGCGACCTTCTTGGCGGTCGTAAAGTCGGCCTTGCCAGTACCGAGTTTCGGCACCTTTTCGACCTTGAAAGCGAGCGCCGGGAGCATAATCGGCGGGAATCCGCTTGCGCGAAGTTCCGAAAGCACGTCCTTCGGGTCTTTTTCGCCCTGGTACAGGAGCACAATCTTTTCGCCCTTCGCAGAGTCCGGAATGGTCGTAATCAGGTAATCGCAACCTTCCAAGACAGGCGTATCCTGAATCTTCTTTTCAACGGCACCAAGGCTAATCATTTCGCCGCCGAGCTTTGCAAAACGGCTGTAGCGGTCAACAATTGTCAAGAATCCGTCTTCGTCGAGGTAGCCCTTGTCGCCGGTACGGTAGTAACGAATGCCGTCGATTTTCACGATCACGCTGTCGGTACGTTCCTGGTCCTTCAAGTAGCCCTGCATCACCTGGCAGCCACCGATCAAAATCATGCCCGCCTCGCCTGTCGGCAACGGAATGTTCGTTTCGGGGTCCACAATCAGGAACTGCGTACCCGGAAGAGCCGGGCCGACGGTTCCGGGCTTGTTGTTCACCTGGAGCGTCATGTAGTCGTTATGCAAGGTATTTTCGGTATTCACTGAGGCTACCGGGGCGGTTTCAGTACAGCCGTAACCTTCGTAAATTTCCTTACCGAACTTAAGGCGGAAAGCAGTAGCAAGTTCCGGGCGCAAGGCTTCGGCACCGGCAATAATCACACGCACATACTTAAACACCAACGGGTGCACGTAACGGCTCACCGTAAAGGCGCGCAAGAAGGTCGGAGTTGCCACCATACAGGTCACATGGAATTCCGAGCAAACGCGGGCCATGGTCTTCACGTCGGTCGGGTCAGCCACAGCCACAATCGGGCAACCTTCAGTCAGGTTCAAGAGCGTCGTGACCGTCAGGCCAAAGCTATGGAACAGCGGGAGTTCCGAAAGCATCACGTCGCCGCGGCTCACATTCAAGATACAAGCGAGCTGCTGGATGTTACCCATCAGGTTGCGGTGAGAAAGGAGTACCCCCTTCGGCGTACCTTCGGAACCGGAACTGAACACGATCACAGCCGTGTCGTCGATGCTTGTACGCTTGCAGAACAAGAAGGTAATCAACCAAGCCGGGAACAGAATGCAAAGCACCAACAGGGCGGCAATCTTTGCTTTCGGGATTTCCTTCATCAAGTCTTCGGCATAAAGAATGCGAACCTTGTCCGAGGCAATTTGAGAATAGTCGTTACCGCGGCCCTTCAACTTCTGGACAAACTGCTTGCTCGAAATCACCGTTTTCACATCGGCACGTTCGCAGCAGAATTTCACATTATCGACAGACGAGGTATAGTTCAGGTTCACGTTGGTCTTGCCCATGACCCAGAGCACCAGGTTCACAATCACGCCAGCGGGGCTCGGCGGGAGCATAATGCCGATATTCTGTTCGTCCTTACCCAGCTTTTTCTTCAAAAGCCCGCGGAACGCCATCACGGCACCCATGAGCTTGTAACCCGAGAAGTGACCGCCATCAGTATTATAAATAGCCGGACCATGCTTCACGTAGCGCTTGCAGGTACGAATCCAGGAGGCCGCAATTGGGCGTACGAACTTGACGGCGTACTTCCAGGCATCAATCGAAATTCTACGGATAATGGCACGAACTTCGTTAGGAGGAGTATTGGCCGGAATAGCCTTACCAAAAGCAACCGTTACCGCACGGTCAGCAGAGGCTCCGTACATGTCAGAGCCGCTGTAGCTATAGTTCGTACCCCACAGACCCTGAATATAGAACGGAATAATCATAGCATGGGTATCGTCCACAGCCGACGAATAGTCAATAGTGAACGGTTCCACATGCGGGGACTTGGACACCTCGCCCGTCGGGAAAATCACCACGGCCTTGCCCGCCAAGAGTGCTTCATGGATCTTGTCCATAGCCTCTTTGGGGTTGTTATTGTCGATACGGATCATGCCTAAGCGCTTCAACACTGCACGCAAATACCATTTTTCGAAGTGGTCCTTGTTGCTTGCAATGCAAAGGGCACGCGGAGATGCCATCTGCAACATAGCCCAGTCAACAAAGCTGTGATGGTTACCCACCAAGAGCACCGGACCTTCGTTCGGAATGTTCTGCACGCCCAAAACGCGGATTTTGTAGCGGTTGAACACGAGTTTCAACATCGAACGGAGCAAAGCCTGCGGCAAGTTCGAAATCGTCCATACGAACACGAGCATCGAAATGACGGCGATACCAAGGAAATAACGCTGGGGCTCAATATCGGTATAATGGACCAAAGCCGAGAACAAGAACAGGAATACAATCAGCACGATTGCCTGAATCATGTTTGCAAGTGCAAGTACCGAGCCGGAGTTATTCGGGCGCGTATTATATTGCAACAGGGCGTTCACCGGCACCAAGAACAGGCCTCCGAACACACCGGTCAATGAATAAAGCACCACAAGAGCCACCGGATGCACAAAGAACGGCACCAGGAACATGCACACGGACACGCCAATCATGCCCATCGGGATAAAGCCTGTTTCGATAAAATCGCGGGACTTGGTGGCGGCAATAATGGAGCCCACCATCAAACCAGCAATCGCAAAGGCCAGGTAATTTTGAATCGTATTGATATCGTGGGAGCCCGAAACGTCCTGATACATGAGCACGAACACCTGAGCCAAGGCCCAGAACATCGAAAGCGCGATAATCGAAGCACGGAGGGTCGGCACGCGCCAACCCAGGCTCAAGTGCTTCTTGACGTTTTCAATATTCACATTCGGGTTTTCGTACTTAACCTTGGGCACCAAGAAGCTTGCTACCGTACCGAGAATGGCAACGCCGGTCAAAATCCAAGGAATCACAATCGACTTGCTGGTAATAAAATTCACGGCTGCATAAGAATGCAGAGATTCTAGGTTAATCAGGTTCACGCCCACCACGGCAAGCCAAGAGGCGCAAATAATGCCACCCAGACCAAAAATCTGCAAAAACGCATTCGCAAAACTCAGGTTGCGAACGCCGAACATTTCCTTTAGAATACCGTATTTGGCGGCACTATGCACTGCAAAACCACAGCTCAAGCCAATAGACAGCCAGAATGCCACGCGCGGGCAATTGCAAGAAACGAGCACAGCCTGCGCAATCACGAATACCGTCATGAACAGCGCCGACCAGGCAAGCACCTTGTTCTTCGAGAATTTATTGGTGAAAAAGCCCGCAAAGAAAACCATCAAGATGTATGGCGCGAGGAAAAAGATTTGCAGCATGAACGCTTGCCAAGTCTGCCCCGATTCTACGTCGGTGAAGGATCCGGACAAAATTTTCTGGGCGTAAATGAACACACCCATCTGAACAAAGGTCATCGCAAGGATGGACAAAAAGTAGCGAATCGCGCCCTTAGTTTTCCACATATTAAGCCTTCCGAAAAATGTAATCCTTTATAGTGTAACCTTACAAAAAGGATGAATAAAACTTTTGAAGGAAATTTAAAAAAATCCCCGGTATAACCAACCGGGGAATATCCGAAATAATCTATTTGCAAGTTAACTATGTAACTAAAAGTTTATCTCATTGCTGAGGCTTGGGCGGCATGCCGATTCCAGCCGATTTGAAGGCTTTTTTGGCGATAAAGGGCATGGCGATGAAAATCATGATATAGCCGAATATGAAACAGGCTATCTGCGAACCCACGAACATAGGCAAATAAGGCGGCTTATGGTCGGGCGGCATGAGCACGAAATAGGCAAAAGTCACCATGACGGCGGTCATGAGCGGCGTGTAAATCAGGTTAGAAACGAAGGTTTCGATGGCGTGAGTCGTGATTTTATGCGGCGTCAGGTGCAATTTTCGGCCAAGAGCGGCGTTCACCTTGCCCATGGGCACCACAAACCCGATACCGAAACTCACCACAAAGCTCAAAATAAAGCTACCGAACCAGCCGATAATAATCGGGGCAAGCGGCATTCCTGCGGGGCGTTCTGCCGTAGCAGTGCCAAAAATACTGAGTGTAAAGCTCATCCACAAAGCCATCATAAACGAAATTTTCAAGCCGACGGCCTTCATTTGGGCCGGATTCGGACCGCGATTCGGTGTTTCTGTACTCATAAGGAACCTTTCTTTTAATTTATGTTTACAAAGATATACTCTTTTTTCATGAAAAAGCAAATTTTTCCCAAAAATTGCGCAAATGCCGTTGTTTGTTTCAAAACAAAACAACTTTCTAATCTTTGCACTTGGCATGAAAATTGCTAAATATGGCACGGAAAATGTAAAACAGAGCCCCGACATATCAATGTGAGGCATTTTTAAAGGATTATTTAGAAATGGCAGAAGATTTGAATCAGCAGGAACCGACCGCAGAAGAAAAGGCAAAATTCGAAGCAGACGTGCTCAAGGCCGCCGAAGACGCTATGAAGATGGAAGCCGAGGCTAATAAGGCCGACGAAGCCCAGGCTGAAGCAACCGCCGAACAACCCGCTGAAGTTGCAGAACAGCCGGCAGAACCTGCCGAAGCTGCCCCCTCTGCTGAAGAAGTCTTGAAGCAGCAGCTGGCCGATGCCAACGACCGCAACCTGCGCCTGATGGCCGAATTCGACAACTACCGCCGCCGCACCGCCAAGGAACAGCTCGAACTCATCGAGACCGCGAACGGCAAGCTCCTTGAAAAGCTCTCCGAAGTGCAGGACAACTTCGAGCGAGCCTTCGCCAGCGAAAACAAGGCCCAGGATCTCGAAGCCTTCGAAAAAGGCATGCAGATGATTTACAACCAGTTCGCAAAGATTTTGACCGACGCAGGCCTCGAGCAAATCGACCCGACAGGTGCCGAATTCGACCCGAACATGCACGAAGCCCTGATGCAGCAGCCCAGCGAGACCGTGCCCGAAGGCCACGTGGTCACCGTGTTCCAGAAGGGCTACAAGCTCAAGAACAAAATCTTGAAGACCGCGAAAGTCATAGTCTCTTCCGGAAAGTAAACCGGCGCTGCCATCCGGAGCCGCGCGACACGCCCCCGCTATTTAGGCACAGTTACGCTTTGTACTGTGCCATTTTTTCGTGCAATTCCAAAAAATAGTCGAAATCGCTGTGGAAAAGCTTATCCTGAACCACGCGATATTTTTCCCATTCCGTAATGGCGTGGGCCTGGGCCACTTCCATCGAAATCTTACCCGCATTCGTCAAAAGTTCGTGCTCCGTAGCCTCAAGAATGCGGTCAAGGTGCCTCGCCCAGTCTTCCATCGTCATGGGAATGTGCCTTGCGGCCTGCATTTCTGCAAAATCCAGATAACCCGAGACAATCAGCTCCAGGGCCTTGAGTTCATCTTCCTCAAGGTAATTCTTTGCAACAGTTACGTCGGACTGAAGAATTTTGCCCTTTGGAGATGCAGCCCAGGTCTTTAACCCCATGTGCTCTTTTTGGCTGTCAGCCCGTTCTACAATGAGTTCCGCCGCCGTATGGCCGTGAATCGCCCAGTGGAGTTTATTCTGGACCTTCTTGAAAAAATCTCGGGTGATTTTGGCAGAGGGATCGTAGTCTAGCGCAGTCGAATAGATATCGGTCACCTTCTGGTAAAAGCGCCGCTCCGACACGCGGATTTCTCGAATGGCTTCCAATTGCCGCTCGAAATAGTCTTCGGTAAGGATTGTCCCGAAATTCTTGAGCCGCTCCTTGTCCATGACCCAGCCCTGGATGGTGTAATCCTTGACAATTTGCCCCGCCCACTTGCGGAACTGCACCGCCCGCTCGTTGTTGACCTTAAACCCCACGGCGATAATCATCTGGAGGTTGTAGTGCATTATTTCACGGGAAACCTGTCGTGAACCTTCTGTTTGAACTATCCGAAAATTTCGGATAGTTGGATTTTCGGGCAATTCACCATCTGCCAGAATTTTTGAAATATGGTCATTAACCGTACGCACATCGACCCCGTACAGTTCCGCCATCATTTTTTGCGTGAGCCATACGTTTTCGTCTTCGTAACGCATTTCGACGCTCTGTTCGGAACCGCCCACGGCAGCCACATAAGTCAAGTATTCCGCAGCGGAACTGCGGATAGACACGGGATTGATTTTTTGACCGTTTTTGCTCATTTGAACACTAATATATATAAATTGAAAGCACCTGTCAATAGCCGGAGGGGACAATTTGTGCGAAAATAAACTAAATTAAGGGTGTAGATTTTTGAGGTTACCGGAGGTCTTCTGTGAAGATTTTTAAAAGTGTCCTTGCCCTGTCCGTTCTCCTGACAATGCTCGTTGCATGCGGAGGCGATTCCTCTTCATCTTCTGTTTCCCCAGATCCCCGCCCCTGTGAGGATCAGAACGAAGATTGCGACGATACCAGCTCTAGCAGTGGTGAAGTTTCCAAGAATTCTTCGAGTTCGCAAAAGAACTCCAATAAGGAAAAGTCTTCTTCTAGCGAGAAGAGCACGAAGGAATCTAGTTCTTCAGCTGCAACCGTGAAAAATTCTTCTAGTTCTGCTGGCGACAACAAGAGTAGTTCTTCAATCAAAAAAGAAGATTCCAGCAGTAGCGTGGAGATTGCCTCTTCCTCTAGTGTAACGCCGAAGTCGAGCGAATCAGCGAAGTCTTCTTCTTCTGTCATCCCCGCCTCGAGCGGGAATCTCCAGTCCTCTTCAAGCAAAAAAGAATCCAGCAGCAGCGAATATGTGCCGTTTGACCATACGGTAACTTTGGGAGAAATGAGAGACGAATATAAGAAGTTTACAGACGAGCGCAATGGCCGCACTTATTATTACCTCACCATAAGGGGTAAGAATTCGAAGGGGAAACCGGATTCTGTGACAGTCATGGCAGAAAACCTAAATATCGGCACAATGATTTTTTATGACGATGATCAGGCGAATGATTCTAAGATTGAACGTTACTGCTATGATGACGATACCACAAAATGCGACCGCTACGGTGGGCTTTACCAGTGGGCCGAGATGATGCAGTTGCCGAGCGAATGTAACACCAAGAGCTGTGCCGATTTGATTCAGCCGAACCACCAGGGAATTTGCCCAGATGGCTGGCGCCTTTTGACCCAGGAAGATTTTTATATAGTGATTAATGCTGATGGCAACACGCATGGAATTGCTGGGGTTCGCTCAGGATATGGTTTTGGCGGTTTCAACACCACTGGCTATTCCCTCGTCGGCGCTGGCTATGTGTGGGATCGAAGATTAAAAGCACTAAATTCTTCGACATATTGGTATTATCCAGAAGAAGCCGAAGGCACCGATGCTGTTGATTGTGCCCCAGCGACTGGTGTAAGTAATACAGCGACAGGAACATCAACTTTTATTCAGTATAAACATCACGGCTTCTCCGTCCGTTGCGTGAAGGTTGAATAATCAAAAATTTTGAAAATAATTACAACGCACCTCGAGGTGCGCTGTAGTTGTTTTACCCTAAACGGAATTTTTCACAAATTCCGCACGAAAAGTTTTAACTAAAAAGGCAAAAACATGTCCAAGAACGTCAAGTCCAACAATAAAAATACCAAGAAATCCGCTTCCAAGTCCAAGAAGTCCACCCGCAATATCTATAAAATCGAGTCTCTCGAACCGCGCCTGCACTAAAGCGACGGCGAATGCCTGGCCGCTAAGCGAACATTCGTCGGGCGAAGCCCGAGGCCATGCGAGCGTGCGGAGCAGGCTGAGCCGGAGCGTTTTTTTCGGACATGAAAAGCTGATGCCGATTTCCATCGGCATGACGCGGGCGGGGAAAGGAGGTGCCGGCTTCCCCGTTCCGAGGACCATATCCACTAAGCAGCAAAGCTGCAAGTGGCTATTGGCAAGTGCGGCAAGACAACCGGAAATGAATGCCCTAAGGCGGAAGAAAATGTGTCGTTGAGCGAACATTAGAGGCCGAAGGCCGAATCCATGTGAGTGAGGCGCGGCGATTGAGCGCCCGTTCGAGGGGGTGCTGGAAGACCCGGCGTAGGTATAATTGCATACGGCCGAAGCGAATGTTGTTAGCAAGCGAACGAGCCACGGGAACTCCCGTGATAGTGAGCGGGTAACAACATCGCGAAGGCCATGCGCATAAGCCGGAGCTGCAAGCAGGGGGATGCCTCCCCCACCTTTGTAAAAATGTCAATGATAAGTTAATTCCGGGGCGTTCCGCGGGGCTTTTCGCGATATATCTTTATCTCTGGTGTAAAACATGTTTGGAGATTAAGATGAAAAATATTTTATCCGTTACTTCTGTATTGGCTTTGGCTGGAATGGCCTTTGCCCAGCAACCAATCATTACAACCAACTACACGTGTGACCCGGCGCCCTATGTCCATGGGGATACGGTTTACCTGTACACGACCCACGACGAGGACAATGCCGAAGGGTTCGTCATGTACGACTGGCTGTTACACACGTCTACAGACATGGTCAACTGGACTAGCCACGGGGCTGTGGCCTCCCTGAACGATATCCAGTGGAGTACTAAGACCAATGGCGCTTGGGCCGAGCAGGTTGTGTTTCGCAATGGCAAATGGTACATGTACGTCCCCATTCACGGCAACGGCATTTCCGTCTTGGTGGCAGATAGTCCCTACGGCCCCTTCAAGGAACCTCTGAACAAGGCCTTGGTTTGGCAGCGGCAACATTGGAACGACATCGACCCCACCGTATGGGTGGATGATGACGGCCAGGCCTATTTGTACTGGGGAAATCCCGACCTCTATATGATCAAGCTTAACGAAGACATGATCAGTACTTCCGGCAATATTGTTACCTACCCCAAGATCAAGGATTACCAGGAAGGCCCTTGGCTCTACAAGCACGATAAACATTACTATATGGCTTTTGCTTCCACCTGCTGTGCCGAAGGCATCGGTTACGCCATGAGCGACTCCCCCACGGGCCCCTGGACCTACAAGGGCGACATTATGCCTCATTCCTCCCGCAGTAATGGAAACCACCCGGGAATTGTGGATTACAAGGGGAAATCATACGTTTTTGGCCATCATTACCAGCTTTGGCACCAGAAATCCGATAAAATGGGCCTTAAGTTCCAGCACAAGGAACGCCGTTCTGTTGGCGTTGCCGAGATGAAGTATAATGCCGACGGAACCATCCAGAAGATTGAGTGGTGGCCGGATAATGGTGTGGCCCAGCTGGAAGATTTTGACCCGTACAAGCGCGTGGAAGCGGAAACCATGTCGTGGGGCGAAGAAGTGAGGGTCCGTAAGAGCGGTGCTGCCGGCAATACGGTTCTCACCAACCTTACCGAAGGCAAGTACACCAAGATTAGCGGCGTGGAATTCGGTGACGCCGGCGCAGAATCCTTCTCGGCTTCCGTTTTGAGCGTTAAGAGGGCATCCTCCGTTACGGTTCGCCTGGACAAGGTGGATGGCCCCGTGGTTGCCAAGGCTGAATTCAGTAAGGACGGTCTGGTGACCGTGCCTGCCGAAGGTGCAGTTGGCAAGCATGATGTATTCTTCATGTTCGCAGGTGATTTCGAAGCCGATTACTGGGAATTTGAAGACAGCAAGACCGCAGTTCCTCAGGGGCCGTTCTGCAAGGCGAAACTCAACGACCCCGAGGCAAAATGCAATTTGCCGGTTGTGGGCGCGAAGGTCGAGGGCACGGCCAACTTCATCGACTTCGAGAATTACGATGTGGGCGGTGCGGGCAAGGCTTACTACGACATGGACACCAAGAACCAGGGCGGCGAATACCGCGAAGACCGCGTGGACATCGTGAAGAACGGCGACGGATTTGCCGTGGGCTACACGCAGAAGGGCGAATGGCTGGAATACACCGTGAACGTGCAGGCCGGCGGGAAACTCCCCTTCGAGCTCAGCTACGCAAGCGGCATGGACAACACGGGCGTGCGCCTGTTCATGGACGACGAGCCGATTACTGACACGCTCGCACTCGCAGGCACCGGGGATTTCGACTCCTACGGCACCTTCAAGGGAACGACCACCAAGGAACTCACCACGGGCGAACACGTGCTCAAGGTGATGGTGACAAGCGACTACGTGAACCTCGACTGGATTGCCTTTGGTGAAAGCGAAGGAAGCGCAGAGGACATCCGGAACGGAACCACGGGCATTGTGCCGAAAATCGCCGCGGGTGCATTCGCGAAAGTCGCGGGCAGCTACAAGGTATTCGACCTGATGGGCTCCGAGCTCGGGAACATCCGCCTGGATGCCGGCGCAACGCTGACGGACCTCAAGGCCGGACTCAAGACCGCTGGCTTCGGGAGCGGCGTCTACGTCGTCCGCAACCCCGCCGGAAAGACCCTGAAATTGCAAGTCGGGGAATAAGTTCCCGCGAGACAATCCGCCTCCCCCATACTTTAAAATACCCCGACCTCTCGTAAAGAAGGCCGGGGTTTTTATTATATTCAAATGGAAGCCCCCAAAAAAAGAGGATATCATGGCTAAACTGAAGGAATATTACGGCAAGACGCTGCTTGAAATAGAAGGCGGCAAAATCAAGGAATACTATGGTAAGACTCTTTACGAAATTGATGGCGACAAGGTGAAAGAATATTACGGCAAAAACATTTTCGAGATAGACGGGGATAAAATAAAGGAATATTGCGGAAAGACCCTGTTGGAATTCGACGGGGAAAAACTAAAACGTTATTGCGGCCCCACGATATACGAAGTGGACGGCAACAAAATAAAAGAGTACTGCGGAAAGAACCTGTATGAAGTAGAGGGCTTTTTATCTCGCCGCGAGTGGATGGCCCTGCTGGCGATACTTTTCGCGTCATAGTTTTTTTTTGTATATTAAAACTTGACAGGCACCGGTAGCGGATTTCCGTCTACAAGCCACGCTTGACAATAAAGTCGGCTTTTTGATTATATCCCCAATGAATATTGGGAGTTTTATATATCAAAAGCCGGCTTTTTTTGTTTGTTAATGTTCAACCCTATTGACGGATAATCAAAAATTGATTATTTTCAAATCTATGTTGGCAGTCGTGAAAAAGCCCCGTATTGAAATCCGCGCGAAGCACATCCCTGCTCCGCTTGTCAGGTTTCTGAAGGACACCTACAAACCTGAAAACGTGGCGGTCTGCAAAAATGAGGATTCGATTCCCTTCGAGGAGTCCGACTGGTTCAAGAACCTGGATTCCACCCCCGGCGAAATGATTGTCGCGAACCGCGATTTGCGCAACTGGTCGCAGGTCACCCTTGCCGAAAAACTCGGAATTCAGGTCCAGAACCTCTGCGCCATGGAAAACGGACGTAGGGCGGTATCCCGCAAGATGGCGATAAAACTTGGTGAAATCTTTGGGACGGATCCCGCAGCATTCTTTGATTTTAGCAAGTAAAGGGGGATGCCTCCCCCTGGCTCGCACTTCGTTGCTCCCCACCCCTACTCCTAAGGGCTCTGCCCCTAAGACCCCGAATGGCACATCAAACTGGGTTCGGCTTATTGAAGGCTCTTGATGAATTCGGGGGCGAAATCGACGCCGTTCGGCCATGTAATCGTGTGTGCTTGCAGCGTGAAATCCTTAAAGGTATCGATATCTGCAAGTTGCTGCACGATGGGTCGATGATCCGACTTGATGACGCTTTCGAAATCAGCGATAAAACGGCATCCGTCGTTGAATTCGACGGATATCTTGTAATCGCCAATATATTTCGCGTCAGTCACATGAAGCATAGTCTAGACCAGTGGATCGATTTTCTTGTATTCTCCGGTGTTTGTCAAAGAATTCCAGTTGTCTAGCAAATCCTGCTTATGAAGAGTTGCCCACTCGATAACGAGACCCTTGACTCTTGCTGGAAGATTGCCTTCCAACATCTCAAATGTAGATAATTCGAAGACACCTTCCAAGTCATTATATATCGCATGGAAGTGTGGAGGCATGTGATCGTTGAAGTACATTTGGATGACGATGCCCAAAAAACGGCATAATTCTGGCATTTTTTACTCCTTTCCGCCTACAAGCATAAAAAGGCGGAGTTTATGGTTTAGTGTCTACGAGTAAATATAATTTAGTTGCGGTGTCAGATTATGACAAATGTCCTCCATTTGGAGGATTTTTTTTTGCATTTGAAAAAAAATGTGATTGATATTTTATCCGCTCAAAATGTTCGTTTTTAAGTAAAAAAAGCAAAAAACACCTTTGGGTACTATTCAGTGCGTAAAAAAAGGAGCGATTTATGCGCAATTTCCAAAGGTCGCAAAAAAAATATCGTATGTGCGTGAAGTCCAAAAGGATTATAATGAATCCTTCGAGTCATTTGGAGAGAATTACCCCAAAAAAAAGGAAAAACGAATCATTTCGTATTTTTGATAAAAAAAGCAAACCAATGTATTGGTTTGGAAAAACAAGACGATTTCTGATTAATATTGTTAGAATCGTTTATAGGTTTGATGAAATATCCTGGTTTTTGTCTGAAATTTGGAACGAATTTGCTCTTTTTTTGATATGGAAGGATTAGAAATCATTCCAATCTGCTTTTTTGTATTTGTTTTTTTTATCTTTTTTTTCAAAATTGGCAGAATCTAATTTAGAGCTTAAAATATGTTTCTGATATTCAAGCCATTGTATGGCTGTCAAAGGAGATCCATTTTTTAGTTCTAAAATTTTTAGACTATCTCGCTTACTTTGCAGTTCTTCTTCAAGTTGTTGCTTTTTAGATAAAAACTCATCTTCGAACAGTTTTGACGCCATGATCACTTCATTTGATTTAGATGAAATCGCCTTTATGGAATCAATATATTGTTGATATTTATCTAGTTTGCGTTTTAATAAAAAAACTGCTGCAGACTCTACATTGTTCCCTTTCAAACGTTTTGTCTCGTTGTATAACGCAGTAGGTGTTCCGCATCTTTTTATCGTATTATCCCATATTAGGCATAAACTGTCAGTACAAGGAGTTTTCAGACATTCTTCTCTACGAATGCTAGACTCATCAGTGCAAGCGGTAAAAACACTGACACAAAAAATAAAAGTGAAAAAGAGCTGTAAATATCTCATAAATGACCCTATGGTTATGTTTCTAAATATAATGAAATAATATCTAGAAATAAAATTATTTCATTTAAAAGTTATAGTGCCGGGGGTATTAGGGGGCGGAGCCACCTAGGCGAGGGGGTGGTGAGCAACGGAGTGCGAACCAGGGGGATGCCTCCCCCTTCCCTCCTACACAGAGCGTTTTAATATGAAACGCGCCTTTTTTGCCCCGATTTAGGGGCTCTTGTTGTTTCAGAACGAAACGAAATGGCCGTTTTTTGCCAGTTATTAGCATTTGGCACGGGTTTTGCTTATGTATGGGCGTAAAAAATCGCCCCGTTCAGATTGATTCGCGGGCGGCAAGAATTTAAAATAGGAGACTCATTATGAGCAAGATTATCGGTATTGACTTGGGTACGACCAACAGCTGCGTGTCCGTGATGGAAGGCGGCAAGCCGGTCGTGATCGCTAACGCGGAAGGTTTCCGCACCACCCCGTCCATTGTCGCTTTCGGCAAGAACGGCGAACGTCTGGTGGGCCACGTGGCAAAGCGTCAGGCCATCACCAACCCCGAAAAGACTATCTACTCCATCAAGCGTTTCATGGGCCGTACGGCCGGTGAATGCTCCGCTGCCGAAAAGAACATGCCCTACAAGCTGGTGGGCACGGGTTCTGACCCGGTGCGCGTGCAGGTGGACGACAAGCAGTTCGCTCCTCCTGAAATTTCCGCCATGGTTCTCCAGACCATGAAGAAGATTGCCGAGGACTACCTGGGCCAGCCGGTGACGCAGGCCGTGATTACGGTCCCCGCCTACTTTAACGACTCCCAGCGTCAGGCTACGAAGGACGCGGGCAAGATTGCTGGCCTCGAAGTGCTGCGTATCGTGAACGAACCGACTGCTGCAGCTCTTGCCTATGGTCTTGACTCCAAGAAGAGCGAAAAGGTCGCCGTGTATGACCTCGGTGGTGGTACGTTCGATATCTCCATCCTCGAAATCGACGACGGTATGTTCAGCGTGAAGGCCACCAACGGCGATACGATGCTCGGCGGTGACAACTTCGACGAAGTGATTATCGACTGGATCAACGACGAATTCAAGAAGGACAATCCGGGCATCGACCTGAAGAAGGACAAGATGGCCCTGCAGCGTTTGAAAGACGCCGCGGAAAAGGCGAAGATCGACCTTTCTGCCACGACTTCTACGAACATCAACCTCCCCTTCATCACTGCCGACGCTTCGGGCCCGAAACATTTGGACCTCACGCTCAGCCGTGCAAAGTTTGACCAGCTGACCGCCCACCTGGTGGAACGCTCCATGGAACCCTGCCGCAAGGCTATCGCCGACTCCGGCCTCTCCCTGAGCGAAATCGACGAAGTGATTCTGGTTGGTGGTTCTACCCGTATTCCGGCCGTTCAGGAAGCCGTGAAGAAGTTCTTCGGCAAGGAACCGAACAAGACTGTGAACCCGGACGAAGTGGTGGCTATCGGTGCCGCCGTCCAGGGTGCCGTGCTTAGCGGCGACTCCTCCGTGAAGGATGTGTTGCTCCTCGACGTGACCCCGCTTTCCTTGGGTATCGAGACCCTCGGTGGCGTGATGACCAAGCTCATCGACCGTAACACCACGATTCCGACCAAGAAGAGCCAGGTGTTCTCTACCGCCGAAGACAACCAGCCGGCCGTGGTGGCGTGCCGCAGATCGAAGTGACCTTCGATATCGACGCGAACGGCATTGTGCATGTGTCTGCCAAGGACAAGGAAACCGGCAAGGAACAGTCCATTAAGATTACTTCTTCCAGCGGCTTGTCTGAAGACGAAATCAACAAGATGGTGAAGGATGCCGAAGCCAACGCTGCCAAGGACAAGGAACAGCGCGAACTGGTGGACATCAAGAACCAGGCCGAACAGATGGCTTACCAGGCTGAAGGTCAGCTCAAGGAATTTGGCGACAAACTCCCGGCCGACACCAAGAGCCAGCTGCAGGCTGCTATCGACGACATCAAGGCCAAGAAGGACAACGGCACCAAGGAAGAGATCAAGGCCGCTATGGACAAGCTCCAGGGCATGATCAGCTCCATGGCCCAGGCCGCCGGTGCA
>CADBHQ010000025.1 GCA_902794535.1 Fibrobacter succinogenes
CGTTTCGGCAATCATCACCCACGGGTTGGTGTGGAGGAAGATACCGCCGTTTTCCTTGGCTCCAGGAGGATAAGTGGAGATGCCACCCACGTTCGGGTCGAAGCCGCGGTAGCCCGGAGTAGAGCTCTTCACGCCGTTAGCGGTGTTGAGGAGCTTGTTCAAGCTGTCCATGCCCATCACGGCACGGTCGCCAGTAGCAATGCCAGAAATCACAGACCAGGACTGGCTGTTGCAGTAAATCTTGCCGTACTTGGCCTTGTTGGTGCCGTAGGCGTTGCCCTGCTTGTCGAACCAGCGGACCCACCACTTGCCGTCCCAAGCGCTGTCATTGAAGGCCTTCTTCACGTCTTCGTACCAGCCCTTGTACATTTCGACAGACTTGGTGTCGCCGAGAGCTTCGCAGATGTCCATCATTTCAAGGAGAGCCTTAGCATACAGGCCCGTGTTGAAGGAGGATTCTGCACCGAGCGGCAAGTTCATGCAGTCGTTCCAGTCGGCAAAGCCGAGGAGCGGGAGGCCGTGCTTACCGAGGTGAGTACGGGTAAAGTTGAGAGAACGCTTGAGGTGTTCGAGCACGGTGCCCTTTTCACGCTGAGCGCGCTTCTTGCCGGCTTCGTAGAACGGAACTTCCTTCTTGAGGAGGTCCATCTTGCCGGTTTCCTTGAGGTAGTTAGCAATGGTGAGCACAATCCAGAGGTGGTCGTCGCCGTACCAGTCAGCGTAAGCCGGGTTGCCGTTTTCATCGAGCACACCCTTCTTTTCGCGAGAGTCACCTGCGTTAGCTTCGTTGCCGTTGTCTTCGGCAAGGGCAAGCGGAGCGTACTGGTGCATGGCGTTACCTTCCGGACGCTGCACAGAGAGCAGGTTCAAGGCGAGTTCCAAAGCTTCTTCCGGCATGTGGCTCATCACGCCCATCAAGTCCTGGCTGGAATCACGGTAACCGATACCGCGGCTGGTGCCGTAGCCCAGCTGATACAGGGACAGGTAGCGGCTCCAGTTCTTGGTGGTGTGGCACTGACGCGGGTTGTGCACGTTCACCATGGAGTTGAACGCTGCATCCGGAGTCTGCACCTGGATCGTAGAGAGGTACTTTTCCCAGAACTTGGCGAGTTCGTCAAAAGCCTTGTCGACGTTCTTCAAGTCACGGTACTTGGCGATAGCCTTAGAGGCAACCTTCAGGCTCTGTTCCTGACCGAGCTGGGTGCAGGTGCGGAAGGTCTTGCCGGCGGCAATCTTGCCAGCGTGGATCATGAGAGCGGCAATGTTGTCGCCACGGTCGCATTCGCTGTTGGAAAGTTCTTTGTTGGCGAGGCTGAGCGGAGCGGCCCAGGAACCCATTTCGTTTGCGCCGAGGAACACGCGGCGGTCGCCATCGAAGCTACCGACCTTGCAGTTAGCGGTCACGTAGTTCACGGCGAAGTCACGCTTCATGTAAGCGTACTGTTCGAGCACCACGTGGCCGTCCTTTTCCCAGTGGCCCTTGAGGGTCATGGTCTGCGGAACCCAGTCGGCGTTCGTGAGCTGCTTTTCTGCTTCGAAGTGGCTGAATTCATAAACCGGGATAATGTCCACTTCCTTAGCGGCACCGGAGATGTTGGTCACCTGGATGTCCTGGAGGAGAGTGTTGGATCCGGTCGGAACGAAAATCGTCACCTGCGTACGGAGGCCTTCGCATTCGGCAATCCAGCGCATGTAAGAAAGACCCACGTGGCATTCCCACTTCTTCATCTTGGTGAGAGTCGGAACCACGAACGGAGAGGTCAGAGCAAGGCATCTGGGCGATGTACTTGGTGATACGGTTCAGGGCCGGGTCGCCCTTGCAAATGAGGGTACCGCCAGTAGTATCGACGATACCACCAAAGTTCAAAGTACCAACATAGTTGCACCACTTGATCGGGGTTGCCGGCGTGGTAAGCACGTATTCTTTCTTGGCGTCGTCAAAGTAGCCATACTTTGCAGCAGTCTTAGCTGCAACCTTTTTGGCCTTCGGGGCGCTCTTCTTGGTCTGTTTTGTAGCCATTGTTTCTCCGTAAGAGGGGGTTGTTAAATTCCGGGTGTAAATATAAAAAATGTGAGATGAGAAATGTGAAATGAGAGATCCTAAATTTCACATTACACATTCCACATTACACATTCATTAATCCTTTTTCTTATCCACAAAATCTCTGTTACCGAAATTGATGTAGAAGTAGCCGTTAAGCTTCTTGTTGCGTACCGGATCGCGCAAGATTCCGATTGCGGCGCGCACATACTTGAGTTCCACCAGAATGTGGTCGCGGCTCATGCAGTTGAGGAACGGACCTTCGGCAAACAAAGTCGGGCGCGGTTCTTCGGCAATCATCTGTTCCAAACGTTCTACCTCTTTCACCAGACGGCGCTCATGCGCTTCCAGTGTGCGAATCAATTCCTTTTGTTCGGCACCGAACAAGAAGGCGAATCCGAGCGTTCTCGGATCATCGTTAAAGCCGGTCAAATGCTTTAGCACTTCCTTGCGCAAAGTTTCTCGACCTTTTTCAGTAATCGAGAAAACCACGCGCTCAGGGCGGTTACCATCGCGTTCGCTACGGCCAGCAATGTCACCATGCTTTTCGAGTGTCGCAAGCCTGTTGTAAACGGTCGACGTGCTGAGGTTTGCCCAGCGGTCCAGTTCGCGATTGCGCACTTCGGTAATGATGTCGTAACCGCTGCGCTCTTTTTCCAGGATCAGGCCCAGAAGTACCAAGTCATAACGATTCATATATACCCTTCTTCTTATTCCAGAAAAAATCCATTAAGGTTCACTTATTGGACTATTCCAACTTGGAATATAACTAAAATTTGTCGTGTTGCGACATTTTTTTCTAAAAAATGTAAAGAAAGGTATAAGTACCGCAATAAAAACACATCAAAAACAGCTTTAAACGCTATTTACGTCCAAATAGTATAATTCTTTCTAAAAAGAAGCCAATGGTCGTTGTCATAAAAAATCATTTCTCCGCCCTGGCCTCCACCATCGCAATACAACTTGTATTTCTTCGTATAATAAATACGATCAACATAATCATTCCCAATTTTTACCTTGAGAAGACCGTTCAAAGCCAAATCAAATAGAATTTCTCGGGAAGAGCTGTCACCGTTTTTATAGAAAAACCACTCCGGCATATGTTTATCATTATTCAAGCAAACAAAGGGTTTATTTGCATCACGACGAAGATTACATACTGAGTCTATTTTAGAAGTGCAAAAAGAAATAACAGCCCCTTTCTTGCGTATTTGAAATTCTTTTTCACAAGAGCTCTCTTTTTTCATCATAATCGTTTGAGGCGGTTCAACAAATTTCAAACGGCACTCAGGCATATTATAAGAATGACACCCCATCCCATCACAAACATCAGCATAGAACTGATAAGGGTCGTCTACAACTACAACCTCTCTAACCTCTTCGGAAAAAATAGAAACCGACAGAAAAAGCGCTAGAAGAATAAACCTCATTTGATTACCTCATTGCCACCTATAATCACAACAAAAAAGATGCAATCAAGACCAACAAGCATTGCCTGTTATATGCCACAAGCCATCTTCTTTTTTTTCAATATAAGAGGCTCCATCAAACAGTTCTTTATCCCAAATAAATGAATGAGAGGCTTTAATACTCTGTCTGTATTAGTTTTCCGTTTTTTAACTCAGTGACTAGAATATCGTAGTTGTAGGCGGAACTTTCAGAACAGAGCCCGGTATCTGGATTTTGCAATTTCTCGAAAAATTGTGAATTATAAACAACCCCAAGAGCCGTTTGCAGAGTCATGCCCTGTTCTTCCATCAGCCACTTGGCAATGTCGCCTACAATGCTCTCGATAAGGAAATTCTGTTTGTTCGTCATTTGGAAGCCTGTTTTTGCAAGAGCCCGATTGCACGCTCCGAGCGGAATGCGTACTGATTATTCAGTTTCCTGGACTTCATGCCATGCACGAGTTCATCTAGCGTAATAACGCCTATTTCGTATGTTCTGAACAAAGTAGCGATATCGTCGTTAGCGACAGGGCCTATAATCAGGTCAAATTCATCTGCAGGGTGAACCTTGTTTCTACGACGATTTTCCATGACAAATTCCGCCCACTCCCGATCCGGCTGATTGAATATTTTTACTCTCAGGCGGGACATGTCCTGATCATCAAAATCGTAGGCGTTAATGCATGGAGTTCCGCCAAACCGATCCGCAACCTTTTTCGCCATTTCTCGGGCTTGCACCAATATTGTTGTCAAGTAGAAAGCCTGTCCAAAATCCTTAAACGGTCTGCACATGGCAAGGTCTATTTTTTCAATTTCACAGTTGGAACCATGATATAGAATCATAGAATCTGCCCCCCGTTCCTCTGACAAATTGCAGTCAAATCGTCTATGGTGTCATCAAACGAAAGCAAATGCTCTGCACCATAGTGGGTTTGCAGAAAATCAATTCCCTTAAACAAACTCAGGTAGTTAAATGCCTGCCTAACCGAAAGCTCCTTCGCCTTCGCAAATTCACCGATTGCGGCAATAGTCCATGTAATCTGTTTTTCCACATAAGGAAATATATAAAAAATGTGGAAAGTCAACGTATTTAAATACAAAAGGGGTGTATACCAATTGCAAAATTGTTGCTAATATACATAAATTCTTATAGAAGCGCATGCGACCTCGACCCAAAGGAAATCCTAGATTATCGCCGACCCTGCTTGTACATACGGAAAAAGGCCGCCAAGGCGACCTTTGTGTGCTCAATGAATATAGCAGCTTATGCGACCATCTTATTTAACCCCAGTATGGTTCAAATTAAATCATTTTTCATTTTAAGCCTCTTTTTTAAATATATAAAAAAAAGAATCTTTTTCAAAAGATTTGTGTAAAGGGCTCCATATTTCGTTATAAAAAAATCCCCGCCACCACGAATGGTAGCAGGGATTTTAAAGTTCCTTAAGGAAACTTATTATGCCTTATTAAGGCGATCCTGGATCATGTCGATGATGTCAGAGAGTTCCTTCGGGAGGTGCTTGCCGAACTTCGGATAGTGATTTTCCTTAACGTCGGCGAGTTCCTTCTTCCAGCCTTCCACATCAACCTTGAGGATTTCCGGGAGGGTTTCCTTGTAGTAGTCAGCGAGACCGTCAGTGTTGAGGGTCTTCGGCATGTAACCGATAGCGGTTTCAACAACGTTGGAGTTATCGCCGTTGCAACGGTCGAAGATCCAAGCGAGCACGCGGCTGTTGTCGCCGTAACCCGGCCACATGAAGCCACCCGGAAGCTTTTCGTTGTTGGCATCCTTACGGAACCAGTTCACGTAGAAGATCTTCGGAAGCTTGTCTTCGGTAGACTTCTTACCGATTTCGATCCAGTGCTTGAAGTAGTCACCCATGTTGTAGCCGCAGAACGGGAGGATTGCGAACGGGTCGCGACGGATCTTACCGGCTGAGGGACTGGTGAACCAGAGGAATGGTGGACGGACGACGACCACCGAAGAGGATAGCGTCGATAGGCACGCCAGCAGGATCTTCCCATTCCTTGGCGATGCAGGGGCACTGCTTGGCCGGAGCGGTGAAGCGAGCGTTCGGGTGAGCCATTTCTTCGCCCTTAGGAGCCTTGTCCTTCGGGAGAGCGTCACGGGTCTTGCCCTTCCAGTCAACGAGCTTGCCCTTAGCCGGGTAGCCGATGCCTTCCCACCAGATGTCGCCGTCTTCAGTGAGGGCGCAGTTGGTGTAAATGGTGTTCTTTTCTGCAGAGATAAGAGCGTTCTTGTTGGATTCTGCAGAGGTGCCCGGAGCAACGCCGAAGAAGCCGGCTTCCGGGTTGATAGCGTAGAGACGGCCATCCTTACCAAACTTCATCCATGCAATGTCGTCACCGATGGTTTCGACCTTCCAGCCCGGGATAGTCGGGATGAGCATGGCGAGGTTCGTCTTACCGCAAGCAGACGGGAATGCGCCAGTCACGTACTTGACTTCGCCCTTCGGGTTGGTGAGCTTGAGGATGAGCATGTGTTCAGCGAGCCAGCCTTCGTCGCGAGCGAGAACGGTAGCGATACGGAGAGCGAAGCACTTCTTACCGAGAAGAGCGTTTCCACCGTAGCCCGAACCGTAGGACCAAATGAGGCGTTCTTCGGGGAACTGAGTGATGTACTTGTATTCAACGTCAGCGCAGGGCCAGATGCCATTGTCGCTTTCGCATTCGCGGAGCGGCTTACCAACGGAGTGGAGGCACGGAACGAATTCAGCGTTCACGTCTGCATTGAAGATGTCGAGAACCTTCTTACCGGCGCGAGTCATGATGTCCATGTTGAGAACAACGTATTCGGAGTCCGTGACTTCGATACCGTTCTTGGAAATCGGGGAGCCGAGCGGGCCCATGCAGAACGGAATCACGTACATGGTACGGCCGTGCATACAACCCTTATAGAGCTTACGCATCGTCTGCTTGAGTTCAGACGGGTCGATCCAGTGGTTGGTCGGACCTGCATCTTCTTCCTTCACAGAGGAAATGAAAGTACGGGATTCGACGCGGGCCACGTCAGACGGGAGAGAACGGAACAGGTAGCAGTTTTCCTTCTTGGCGAGCTTCGTGGCGAGGCCAGCCTTGACGCACTTCTGCATAAGGGCATCGTATTCTTCCTTGGAGCCGTCAACGACAACGACGTTGTCCGGTTCGCACATGGCAATCATTTCATTCACCCAAGTACTGATCTTCGGGTGCTTGATATCGTTAAGGGTAAGACTCATTATGAGCTCCTGTTTGGTTTAACGTTAAGTTTCGATAATTTCGAACGCGGTAAAATTTACAAAAAACAATGTCCAAATTGCAGGGGCATTGGCAATTTTTTGAACTAAATCACCCCATCCATCCGCCACACGCAGTCCGCCCTATACAGACAAGCGCAAAAAAATTCGATTTTTTTTTGTAAAAATCTTTTCATTTAGCCTAAAATTACATAAATTAGGCTTGTATACACGAAAAGGGCGTTTTAGCCCTCATTATAAGGTTATTGCTATATGAGTTGGTCTTATTCTAGAGAACACCAGAAAAACATCCTTTGCATGATCATGGCCGGCGGTCAAGGCAGCCGTTTACAGCCCCTCACCCGCGACCGCGCGAAGCCTGCCGTCCATTTTGGCGGAACTTACCGCATTATCGACTTTGTGCTCAACAACTTCATCAACTCCGGCATCTTTAAAATCAAGGTCTTGACCCAGTTCAAGAGCGACTCCTTGAACAAGCACATTTCTGCCGCCTGGAACCTGAACGCAAGTCTTGACCAGTACGTGGACCTGGTTCCTGCACAGATGCGCACTGGCGATGACTGGTACAAGGGCACTGCCGACGCCATTTTCCAGAATATCAACTTGATTACCGACGAACGTCCGGACCTCGTGGCGATTTTCGGTGGCGACCATATTTATAAGATGGACATCAACCAGATGATTGATTTCCACCTGAGCCGCGCCGCCCTTTTGACGATTGCCGCCATTCCGGTGCCGGTTTCCGAAGCCTCTGAATTCGGTATTATCGAAGTGGATGCCGACAACCGCATGATCGGTTTCGAAGAAAAGCCCAAGAACCCGAAAGAAATGCCCGGCAACCCCGGCTACTGCTTGGCCAGCATGGGCAACTACATCTTTACGAGCAAGTTCCTGGTGCGAGAACTCTTGAAGGGCGCACAAAACGGCGCAACCGACTTCGGCAAGCATATTATCCCGAGCCTGTACAAGGACTACCCCGTTTACGTGTACGACTTCAACACCAATATCGTGCGCGGCGAACAGGCCAGCACCAAGGGATACTGGCGCGACGTGGGAACGCTCGATGCCTTCTTCGAAGCGAACATGGACCTCTGCTCCGAAAACCCGCCGTTCGACCTCTATAATAATTACTGGCCCATCCGCACGTTCAACTGGAACCAGCCGCCTGCAAGATTCTTCGCTGGCGACGGCGATGCTCACCAGGGCGCAGCTATTGACTCCATCGTGTCTTCGGGCTGTATCATTGGCGGCGGTACGGTTGTCAAGAGCATTCTCTCCCCCGGCGTTTCTATCCAGAAGGACGCCCTGGTCGAAGAATCCATTCTCTTCCCGAACGTGACGATTGGCCCGGGTGCCAAGGTGCGCCGTGCCATCATCGAAAAGGGCCTGCACATTCCGGCCGGCTTCCAGATTGGCTACGACCTGGAACGCGACAAGAAGCTGTTCCACGTGACCGAATCCGGCATCGTCGTGCTCGCGAAGGATACAATCATTAAGGCTTAGCGCAACGCATAATTGTCATCCTGAGCCTGTCGAAGGATCTAAAAACAACAAGAAAAACCCCGACATTAAGTCGGGGCCTTTTTTTGAATTCTCTAAGTAAAGCTAGATACGATTAGTAAGCGTAATCGTCACCACCATCCATCATAGCATTACATTGTGCCTGGAGGACAGACTCCATCTGACCAAGCGATAATGGATAGTAATCATAGATCACGATGGTATTGCCACTACAAGTCACATATTCACTTCCGAATTCATAGGTGTCATCATAGCAATCATCATCGATATCGGCCTGAGGTACATTCTTATAGGTCTTAGTCGTAACAGCGTAATCATCCTGGAGACGATATTCCTCTGTATACTTCATACCCAGATAACGATAAGTCTGCGTTACCGAATTGGCATCCGAGGTAATCTTGCAAGAGATTTCATTATCACTAGATGCTTCGGTTGTAGATTCGCAACCGACCAGACCGAATGCACCGGCCAACAAGAGGGCAACGCCCCATTTTTTCATACTCATCATGAGCTCCTTTCGAATAAGTTTGCTAGAAAGATAACTTTTTGTAACAAAAAAAGCAACAGAAAATGTTAAAAAAATTAAAAAGACCCCGACTAAAAAGTCGAGGCCTTGTTAGTGAGGTATTATTTTGAAGAGAAAACTATTGTTGGCCCGGGGTTTCTGCAGGAATTTCGCGCCAGCGCCACTGGAATCTCTGGGGCCCCAATTGCCCATGCCGCCACCCGGCATCGTAAAGCTAGAGTCACCCCAGTTGCCCATGCCACCCGGGAATCCACCGGTGCTGTCGCCACCGAACATACCACCGAAGTCGGGCATCTGCATTTCCCACTGACCATCCTTACAGATATAGGTCATTTCCATGCTATAGGCGCCGCCCATTTCCATGGTTTCAGTCTTCGTAGCACCTTCTTCGTCGCACTTGTTGGCTGCAGCAGTCGCCGCAGAATCAACCGCCCACTGGCCGTTTTGGCATACCATGGTCACGCCGAATGTAGACTGAGTAGCGCCTTCTTCATCGCACTTCATCATGTTCGCAAAACCCGTAGTATCAAATTCAAAGTTACCGAGTCCCGTGGTGTCAAACGGATTCGGGCCAGGGCCCACATCAGGAGGATTGTCTACCGGGGTTTCTTTATTGGGTTCTTCGGTTGCAGTTTCCTCGCTTGCAGAACTTGCTGCCGGAGGTTCTTCTGTCTTGCCATCAGAGCCTTCTTTTGCAGTATCTGTTGATTCCTTTGTAGAACTCTCTACACTTGAAGAACTTGCTGGGGCTTCATCTCCACCGGCATTTGAATCACTAGAAAGAACAGTCTTGTCCTCATCACCAGCAGGCGCGGTCGCACTAGTCGAGGAAGAATCGTCGCCGCAGGCAACAAGAGCAAAAACTGAAGCAGCCACAAAGGCTAAGCCCATTTTTTTGAAATTCATATTATCACTCCTTGAAAAAGATATCTTCAATATAAGCATTTCTTACTCGTAAACACGTTATTTAAACAATTTTAAACAATATTTTAAGCGGGCCAAAAATAATTTTTACACACTTATAAAAACGTTGCATTCTTCGCTTTTTCGCACAAAACAGCCCAATATTTCTAAATTTGTGCCCATGAGTGAAGAAAACCTGAGTCAAGCACCCTGTAACGAAATGTCCCAAAAATTGCAAGAAATTGCCAAGGCTCCCAAATACCGTGGCGCCATTTTCCAGATTGAAGCCGACGAAAAGGGACTTGCACTCGTAGACGTGAAAGAAGCTAGCCTGAAGGTCTACTTGATGATTGACCCGGAATGCGACAAGATTCTGGAAACGAGATTCTTTACCTACGGTGGCCCGATTTTCACCGCCCTTGCAGACACCTTCTGCAAGAAAATCCAGATGGCAACCATCGACGAAGCTTGCGCAATTACCGCCGAAAGCTTGGAACTCGAACTCCGCGACACGCCGGACGTGCCTGCCATTGCTGCAACCGCGCCCGAGATCAAGCAGATGAATACGCTGATCAAGCGCGTTTACGATGTGTACCCCGAAAAGAAGGCAACCGCCATTCTGGTGCGCGAAAAGATGGAACGCATCAAGTACCGCACGCAAACTGCCGAAGGCCGCGCCGAAGCGGACGCCGAATGGAACGCCCTCACCAAGGTTCAGAAGATTGAAAAAATCGAAGCCTGGCTGCACCAGTCCGTACGCGGCATGCTCCAAGGCGATGGCGGCGACGTTGAAATTTTGGACTTGACCGACGACAACCGCCTGAAAATCCGCTATCAGGGTGCATGCGCCGGTTGCGGTTCTGCCATGGGCGGAACGCTCTTCTATATCGAAGATGAACTGAAGAACAACGTGTACTACAACCTGATTGTAGAACCCGAAGACCCGCTCGACAACATCCAGCAAAACGAAATGTCCGATGCGGACCGAAATTTGGCCGGATTAGACGATAACAATCCTCCCCCCAGCCTTTTCTAAATTTTATATTAAAGTTTGAAAACAACAAAGGAAACCTTATGTCCGAAGAACTCGTTTTGAAATTCGTAGACCCGAAGCCGATGCGCTACGGTGAAAATTCCCACCAGTCCGCAGTATTCTACCGCGACCCGACCTGCACCGAAGCAAGCCTCGCTACCGCAAAGCAGCTCTGGGGTAAGGAACTTTCTTACAACAATATCGTAGACGCTGACGCCGCCCTCGAAATGGCCCGCGAATTTAGCGAAACCAATGCCGTCGTGATCGTGAAGCACATGAACCCGTGCGGACTTGCTACCGGCGAAAGCCTCCGTGAAGCCATGGAAGCCGCTTGGGCAGGTGACCCGGTGTCGGCGTTCGGTTCCGTAATTGCCGTGACCCGCAAAGTAGACCTCAAGACTGCTGAATTCTTGAAGGGCCGCTTTGTAGAAATCTTGCTCGCTCCGGCATTCGACGACGACGCTCTCGAATTCCTGAAGAACAAGTCCAAGGACATTCGCCTCCTCGAAGTGGGCGAAATCAAGAAGGCAACCCACTGCAAGGTGTACAAGCACGTGATTGGCGGCATGCTCGTTCAGGACCGCGACGTGGACACCTACGAAAAGTTTGAATGCGTGACGAAGGCCCAGTTCCCGAAGAACAAGGAAGACCTCGCCCGCTTTACTTGGCTCGTGACCAAGCACACTAAGTCCAACGCCATCGTGATGGGCTACGAATACAAGCCCGGCTACTTCCAGGTGATGGGTCTTGGCCCCGGCCAGCCGAACCGCATTGACTCCAACCTCCGTCTTTGCCAGCCGCGCGTGCGTGACAACGTCGCCCGCATGGAAGAAGCCAAGGCATTCTTCGACGAAAACGGCAAGCTCATCAACGAAGCCGGCCTCAAGGCCCTCGAAAAGAAGGTGTTCGGCGAAGTCGTGATGGGTTCCGACGCATTCTTCCCGTTCCCGGACAACGTCGAAGCCGCCCACGATGCTGGCGTGCGCTACATTGTGCAGCCGGGTGGTTCCAAGAAGGACGACCTCTCTATCGAGAAGTGCGACGAATTCGGCATTGCCATGGTGTTCACCGGCATGAGGCACTTCCGCCACTAAGGGTCGCCTATGGTTCCAACCTCCCAAAAGGAAATCAATCAGCGGGAAAAGGACCTGTATTACACGGTCCTTTCCTTCCTGAAAAAGATTCGCAAGGCAGGCAAGACTACCGCGAAAGAGTGGGACGAATACCGTTCCGCTATCAAGAGTGTTGCCATGACCGCCGATATGGGGAAGGCCGCTGACCTGTGGACCATGGACAACTTGGACCAGTTCAGCCCCGACAAGAGCCAGCTCCCGCCGCTCAACGACATGGAATACGTGGCACGAGTGTCACCGGAATTCTTGTCGCAGCTCATGGAAGCGCTCTATTACGGCATGCTGAACCCGACCCAGGCGAACATGATTTCCGACGAGATCCAGGACGCCGATCCGGAATACGTGACTTCGGCCTCGCTCGAAGAACTGCTCGTAAAACTCTGGATCGGGAATGCTAAAAGCTACCGCAAGATGGTGACGAATTAGTTAGAAGAACTTAGAGCTTAGATCTTAGATGACTCAAAAAGTTCGTGTAATTGGTGGCGGCCTTGCTGGCTGCGAAGCGGCTTTGCAACTTGCAAGTCGCGGTTTTAAGGTTGATTTGTACGAAATGCGCCCGGTAAGGCAGACTCCTGCCCACAAGGACGGCCATTTGGCACAATTAGTTTGTTCCAACAGCTTTAAGGCATTGGGCATTACAAGTGCCCACGGCCTTTTAAAGCAAGAACTCACGATGCTCGGAAGCTTTTTGCTGGATTCGGCCCGCGAAGCGGCCGTACCCGCAGGCGACTCGCTCACCGTTAACCGCGATATTTTCAGCGAATCGGTCGAAAAAAAGATTGCTGAATCGCCAAACATTACACTCCACCGCGAAGAAGTCACAAGCCTCGAAGGCGACTGCCCGACTCTCGTAGCCGCAGGCCCCTTGGCTAGTGACGCGCTTGCCGACGACATTTTCAAGCGCCTCGGCAGCAACCGTCTGCACTTCTTTGACGCCATCGCTCCGGTCGTCGAAACCGACAGTATCGACTTTGACCACGCCTTTTACCGCAACCGCTGGGAAAAGGGCGAAACGGCAGACTTTATCAACTGCCCGCTGGACAAGGAAACCTACACCGAATTTGTGCGCAAACTCTGCGAAGCCGAAAGCACCGAGCCGCGCCCGTTCGAAAAGAACGAGCTGTTCGAAGGTTGCTTGCCAGTAGAAGAAATGGCTCGCCGCGGTTTTGAAACGCTCCGTCACGGCCCCATGCGCCCGATTGGCCTTGGTCTTGGCAACAACGGAAAATTGTGGTACGCGGTCATCCAGCTCCGCGCCGAAAACAAGCAAAAGACTTTGTTCAATATGGTGGGTTTCCAGACACGCCTCAAATGGGGCACGCAAAAGGAAATCTTCACCATGGTGCCGGCACTCCGCAACGCGAAATTCGCACGCCTCGGCTGCATGCACCGCAACACCTTCATTGAATCTCCCAAATTCCTGGACAAGACACTCCGCCTGCGCCCGGATCTTGAATGCGCCAAGGGCATTCCGCCTACATGGTTTGCGGGCCAGATTACGGGTTCCGAAGGCTACACCGAAGCGGTCGCCACCGGCTGGTATGCTGCCTGGAATATGGCACAGACGATCCTACACGGGCATGCCGACCCGCTGCCGGACGAAAGCTGCATCGGCTCGCTCATGAACCGCCTGGTGGAAGAAAACGAAGACTTCCAGCCGATGAATTTTAACTTCGGGCTGCTCCCCCACCACGAAGGTCTCAAGAAAAAGAACAAGAAAGAAATTCTTGCCGCCCGTGCCGAAGAAGCCGTCCGCAAGTGGATTGCGGATAGGAAGATAGTCTAGTCTTGGATACAGCGGACAAATCACAAAAAATTGTCTGATTTTCATTTTTCCTTCATATTCTCCCCTAAAAAGGTATATTCCTTAATAATGGAGGAAATATGAAATTCAAATACGGGATAGTTCTACCCTTCGCTTTAATTTGCATTATTGCTTGTTCCAGTGACGACGTAAGCAAAGCTTCAGACGACACACCGCCAGAACCATCCAGCAATTCGTTGACTAGTTCTTCTAGCATTCAACAATTGAGCTCTTCTAACGACTTACAGACTAGTTCCTCCAGCGAATCACTTGGGGATCAATCTTCCAGCAGCGAATTTCCGCCCCTTCCGGAGTTTTTTGAAGATTCATGCACCGCATCTGGAGGAAAGTTCCTGTATGGAGCCTGCATTTGCCGGTCTGAACTCTGCGACATTGCCGAAGCCTGCAATCCCGAAACCGGGCGATGCGCCAACTTTATTGAAGAGGAATGCCCTGTAGGCATGAACGAAAGATTGGCTGATTCGGCACACTTCTACCGATTCAATGTGTATGGCGGTTGCCAGATTATCGGGGCCTACGACGGAAGCGATTCTACGGAATCTTTTTACGGAGATTTCTATTTGCTGCGCAATCCGGGCGGGCTCACCATGACATACATAGACCAGCTAGCATCCATAGGCATATACAACCGCAAATATGCAGATAGACATGGCGATATAGATGCTGAATCCGTGCGCGCAGCGGTTCCTATCACCAAGGCAGAACTCAAGGCAAACGTGCCAGACTTCTTTAACGCATTCTATCCGGATACGGCCGGTCATCGAAGAACGATTGTAAGCGAATCAGACTTGAACGAGGACCACACTCTTGATTTGATAATGTACTGCGATGACAAGGTCTTTGGTTGTAAAAGCATGGCTTTGGAACTTGGTTGCAAGGAGGCCTATATAGACCGTTCCGAAGTCTTGGCAGTTTGCGATTTGGAGACGGCCCAGAAAATGCAAATGAGGGGAATTTACCTTGGGGTTAATAGGCCTGGCGATCCAGATATTTTGTTGCCTGATCTTTTAGATTGAGAGAGAGGCTTCGTCGCAATGTCGGGGTAGCCAGATTGCCAAAATACTCACTTTGTTTCGTATTTTGCCCTTCGGGCTTACTTGAACTTCGTTCAAGTTAAGGCCTAAAACCATCTGAGTTCGCTACGCTCTCGATGGTTTTAGTCGAACTGGTCAGTTCGATCTGGCGTTAGCTCGATACAAAAAGCGACCCCCTGAAGGGGTCGCGTTTTGTATCGGGGTAGCCAGATTCGAACTGACGACATTCTGCTCCCAAAGCAGACGCTCTACCAGGCTGAGCTACACCCCGAGTGCGACAAATATAATAAAATAACATCCGTTTGAGGAGTATTTTTCAAAAGAAAAACCGATTCTAGAAATCTAGAATCGGTTTCCTGAGCTACGAAGGGCTCGAACCTTCGACCCACGCCTTAAAAGGGCGTTGCTCTACCAACTGAGCTAGTAGCCCGAACGCACCCAAATATATTAAACGTTTCGCCTTTTGTAAAGGCAAATCTTGCATTTATTCGTAAAAATTAACGCTTTTTTGCCAAAAATTACACCCGCGCGGCCGCAATATTTGTAAATTTCAACCATGACTTTCAAGCACTTTTTGATTACGGCTTTTTCGCTGCTCACAATCCCTGTAGCAAGCCATGCCTACTTCACTCAAGGCGATGCCGGACAAGAAGTGTTTTCGTTCATCAACACGTTTGATAGCCCGCGTAATGCGGCTCTCGAAAAGTCTGCCGGCGCAGTCATTTCGACCGATCCGACGATTACGCAGTTGAACCCAGCCGCAGTCATTTTGCCCGAAGGCAAGAACCACATTGCAGCTGTTCACTGGCAAACGGGCGATATGGCCGACAACCAGGGAAGCATTTACTACACTGGACACTATGACAAATACATATTCCAGGTTTCGTATAACTGGCTTTCGTATGGTGATATCGACGGCTACGACGAATATGGCGAAGCAACGGGCAAGACTTACGAACCATTCAGCCAGTTGGCTACGGCAACGATCGCTTTCCCCATGAAGCATTTCCGCTTCGGCGCAACGCTTAAATTTGCAGCCGACAAACTGACTGACGAAGCAGGTGACCGCACCGCTCTTGGTGCCGCATTCGACTGGGGTATCGCTTGGCAGTCCGAAAGCAAGCGTTACGGTTTTTCTTTCATGGCACGTGATTTCGGTTGCCTGTTGCGCGACTACGTAGACGACGGCGAAGACGAATACTACCCGATGTCGCAGACGTTTGCGATTGCAGGCTTTTTCAAGCCTAAGGTTCTCCCCCGCCTTACGATTTTCGTAGACAATGAGTTTCCGCGCTACCAAGAAGCGTTCTTGAGCTTGGGTGGCGAATACGCACTCGGCCAGCATTTCTTTGTCCGCGCCGGTTTCCAGCGCACGTGGCTCGACTTGACTCGCGATGCCAAGGAACTGTTTGCGTCTGAAGATCGCCCGGATGAAACGAACAACGCCCACATGTTGAGCGCTGGTCTTGGCTATGCCATGGACTTGTTCGCCCTCGACTACAGTTTTTCGTACCTTGCTCAAGGAATGGGCCACGAACACAGACTTGGCGTTCGTGTGAATTTCTAATTCAGGCGTGCGATGCGGCAGTTTGACGTCATTGTTCTAGAAGAAAACTCTCCGCAATTCGATAACTGGACACCCCCTTTTGAAGACCCGGCATTAGGCTGGTCGCACGACAGCGACTGGAACCGCCCGTTGCAAAGCATCGATGCCGAATGGGTCGTAATTGCGCAGCCTGCGGTAACGATTGACCGAGACTTTCTGAACAACTTAGCAGAAGTGATTGAAGGATTCCCGATGGCCGACGCATTCGCGCCGAGGGTCAAGAATAACGGGCATTTTTACGGCGGACTGTTGCTTAACAGAAGCAAGGGATTCGCCCCGATTTCTGAAAACGAGAAAATGCGATTTGTCGCAGCCCCGAATCCGATGATTGCGGTATTTTCGAGCCGGATTATTCAACGCACCGGCCTGTTTGACTTGGACTTGCCTCCCGAATTCAGACTGATTGACTACACGCTGCGCATGGCTCATGCTGGCGGTAAAATGTTTAGCGTGCCATACCTTGTGGCAAGAACGTCGCAACTTACCGACGAGAGTAGCCTAAATCAGGTTGGCCCGCTGTGGGAAATCTATTACAAGAGCCTCCCCGTTGGTCTGCTATCTGCCTTCACGTTCCGCCATCTGACCATGCTCCCAAAATTCTTGGGTCTCGACAAAGGCAAAAAACGCCGTCAGTTCAAGCGCGACAAAGCAACATCGCTCTCGAAACTTTCTGCAGAATACCTGAAAGATATAATGTGCAATGTGTAATGTGGAATTAAACATTTCACATCTCACACTTCACATTCTAAAAGAATACCCAAACAGCGAGCCAGAAGACCATCAGGCAGAATTCCATTTCTTTCGAGATTTTAGAAAGGAACGTGCTGCAAAGAGTCATGCAAAGTAAGGCCGCAATGCGGGTCCAGGCGATGTCGATTCCGTGGTAATAGAGCGAGATTCCGCCAAAGAGTTCAATCCAGCACCAGAGCGACTGCGCAAGCACCAGATAACGCCTGCGGTAAAGCGAAAGCGATGTGGTTGAAAGGCAGAGGCAGAGTGCGAGCATGCGGAACGGATAATGTTCAAGCGTCGGATCGTTGATGTCACCGGCAAAATAGCAGAACACGCCGAACAGCACCAGGAACACGGACAGAAGCGCACCGTTGCGATAAGGCGACGAGCCCTTGCGCCACAAGAATGAGGCGCAACCGAGAGCAATCAGGCACGAAAGCGAATTAGCGAGCGGAGTCATTATCGCCCTCCTTTGCCGATTCTGTAGCTGATTTTGCCAGAGTCTGCATGTAATTCACAAGGCCCAAAGCTTCGCTTGGAGTCAAGCGGCCCGCGTAAGCATTCATATTGTTGCGACCGTTCAAAATCACCTTGACCAAGGAATCTGCGCCCAAGCTATCGAGGCGTTGTGTATCGAGCTTTTGCGGCACCGGATAAAATTCACGCACAAATTTTTCGTTGAATTTGCCATCAACGCCGTGACAAGTGGCACAGCGGGCATTCCAAAGCAAGCGAGCGTGACTTTGAGAAACCGGAGCGTCAACGCCTATGGATTGCGAATCAATCGTATTCGTTGAATTTTGAGAAGAGCCGCCGGCAAAGAATGCACCCGCACAAGCCGCCACAAGAACAAGCAAAATAGCAGCCATCCACTTTTCATGGCGAGGCAAGGTAAACGCATGTTCCACAAAGTAGGCTCGGAGATACAATGTCACCGTCGTCACCAAGGCGATAACCGGATACAGAAGCGGGACAATGTTTGCAAACGAAAATTCTACGTTTGCAAAAACACTCTGGCTCAAAACCCAAATCGAGTAGACCAGCGCAAAGGCAAAGCCCACAAGCAACGGGAGGCGCAGCACATGGTATTCTTCGGAAGCCCAAGGCTGAATGTAAAAGCCTTTCTTGGGCTTTTCAATACCGCGCGCGCCCTCTTTTTCAAGTTCCTGCTGTTCGGCGTCAGCCAAATCGGTGCCATCGACTTCGCCAAAATAAGAACCGGCGCCTTCCATTTTCCAGCTCAAGTAGCGGCGAATTCCAAAGAACAACAACACGAAACCGCCCACCGAGAAGGCAATAAGACCCCAGTCAATCCAATTCAGGGGCGATGCCGCATACGAGCCGAATTCTGGCGAAACGATGTAAAGGCGTTCCAAGAAAAGTCCGATTAATACGCTCAACGAAAGCGCGATTCGGCCCCACTTGTTTTCGCGAATGACCGCAATCATGCGGAACTGCGGCAAGACGCCCGCAAAAATAAACGCCGAAGTGCAAAGGGAGCCTTTCAGCATCAAGTCCCAAACCCAAATGGCGCACATGAACCAAGAGAAAATCAACTGCAAGCGCTCCAAAAGACGCACTCGGTAGCCCTCGGAACACAAGAGCAAATTCATGAGAGCAAGGCCCGAGAATATGGCCCCCGCAATAAAGTAAACCGGGAAAAATGCCCCGCGCCACTCAGGCACAAATGTGGTCGCAAAATCGAGACTCACCACCGTATGCACCCAGAGCACCAGCGGGAACAGGAGCCACGCCATAGGCTTGCGGTATTTATCGAGGGCCGGGATTTCGCGCGTTTTCAAGTGCGTCATGAAAAACACAAGCGAAAGGAGCGCGTACACCGCAATGCAGCAGAAATCCCAAACCAGGGGCGAACCGACATTCGCAAAATTCCCGCGGGCATCCAGAAGCGGCATGACCATGTAAAAGTTTTCGACAACGCCCAAGTGCATCAGCGGGAAAATGCCTGCAAACACAAGGCACACAAGCGTCGAAAGTTCTGCAATCAAGGCAGTACGACGGTCAAGCTTAATATCGAGCGCAAGGAAAATTGCCGACAAAAGCGTGCCGGCATGGGCAAGCCCAATCCAGAAAACAAACAGGCTGATAGGCGTACCCCAGAAGGTGCGAGAATCCACCATCCAGGCAGAAGGGCCTTCAAAAATCGAATAACCCAGCGCATAAAGCCCCGGCAAGAACAGCGCAAGACCTGCAAGCATCAAGTACTTGAACATTAGCGCCTCCCCCGCATAAATACCACGGAAGGATCAAGGTCGGCTAGTTCTCGCGGCGCGTACAGTTCTCGATTCTTGGTAAGCTTTACCAGCGGCGACTTTTCATCGAGCCAGTTGCCAAAGATGATGGCGTTCTTGGGGCAAGCTTCGGCGCAAGCGGTTTTGACGCCACGACCTCGCCATTCTTCAGCAGAGGCGTCAACGGTAAGCGAGGTCTTGAATTTAAGGCGGTCGTTCTGCAGGCGGTGCAGGCAAAGACTGCATTTTTCCATGACGCCCTTGTCGCGGAGCGGGACTTCGCGATTGAACTGTCGGGCAAGCCCGAGTTTCTGGGCATCGTTAAAATTGAACTTTCGAGCCTGAACGGGGCAATTTGCGCCGCAGAAACGACTTCCCGTGCAACGCTTGTACATCATGGCGCTTAGGCCATCGGGTGTGTGGTTTGCGGCCCCCGTCGGGCATACTCGCTCGCACGGAGCATTCCCGCAGTGCGCGCACATGAAGGGGGCGCTGCCGCGCATGTCGACCCAGTGCATAAAACGCCCGCGGGCAGCATCTTCGTCGGGAACCAGCGGCACGTTGTTTTCGAGGTTGCAAGCCAGAATACACTTGCCGCAACCGTCGCAAGCATCCAAGTCGATGGCCATGCCAAAACGGTTGAGGGTCGAGGCTCCCGGAATCTTGAGGGCACCCGGAGTCGGGATTTTCACGAGGTCGAGGGATTTTTTCGCCTGCGACAGGGCCAACTTGACTTCGTCTTCAAAACGCTTGAGGCTAGGCAAATCGCCGGCGAGTTCTTCGAGCGGAATCTTGCGGCAGCCAAACAGCAGCCCCATTACCGCTACCAGAGAACAACTCTTGATGAATTCGCGACGATCCATACCCATAAGATACCTTCACGAATCAGCGGTGGCAAGCGGCGCAGTACGTGGCCGCCGGCTTAAAGCCTTTTTCTTTGAAAGTTTCGCCCCTGTGGCACTTGAGGCAACTTTGCATATTGAACAATTCTGCGCCGTAGCGGTTCTGCATATAGCCACGGCCGTGACAATCGGCGCAAGCGACGCCAGCAGCAGCATGCACACCATGGTGAAACACCACATGGTCCGGCAAATGGCGTTTGTGGGACCACGGGCGGTCATCGGCTTTTGCAAGTACGGAATCCAGCGTCTCGATTCCCGGATTTTCGGTCAGCGGGAGCCTGTGGCAGTCCATGCAGTCTGCCTTCGAGGGCATAAAGGCATTCGCCGAGGCGCGCGAGCCCGTATGGCAGGCAGCACAGTCCAAACCGATTGAATCGCCGTGCAACGCATGGTCAAAAGGAATCGAACCCACGGCACGTTCAGGAACGCGCGGCTCCCCCATCAAGAAATCCGCCAAGAAAAAGGAGAATACGACGGCAAAACAAATCGCCGACCATTTAAATATTCTTGTATTTTTTCCCTTCTCTCTTCTCATAGCTCAGAGCGTAGCGACCTCACCGCTCACACCTATTTAGGTCTCCCCGGGTCATCGGGATTCTTGAGAATGTACAAGAGCCACGCCGTCATCATTTTCGCCTGCTCTTCGGTAAGCGGAGTGATTTCCATGGCGGGCCATTCTTCGGGGTGCTGCGGAGTCGGATGCATCAGGTAACGCACCATGCCTTCCGGATTTTCAGCATAATTTGCCACATTGTCGCGCATCGGGGGTGCTGCAAACTTGCGTGCCCAACGGTGGCAACCGCGACATTCGTTTTCAAAATATTCGTGAGCTTGTGTTTTGAGTTCGGGCGTAACCGGCGGAAGCACAAATGCCTCTACCGCAAATAAAGCACATACCGCCACAAAAACAATGACTGCCACCCGCAGTTTCAAAACACCATCCTTTATAAAATATCATGCCCTGCTAGACAGGGTATTTCCTTTCTTTTCACAAAACAATATAATTTTTTATCTTTACGTTAGGAGACACAAATGAAAAATTTCTTATTCTGCCTAATGCTTTTGGCGGGTTTTGCCGCAGCGAATACGTGCACCGAAGCAATTTTTATATTCCGCAAAGGAAGCTTGGACATTACCCAAGACAAAGCATATCACGATTCCTCGTATTTTGTAGAGAACTACACCCATAAAAACGAATGGTCTCACAAAATATATTACACTAACGGGAAAATTGACAGTTTAGTCATGGACCCGATGGAAGATGGTGAAGCCCTTAGAGTTACTCATTACTATTGGAATTCCGACGAAAAAATCTCTGGCAAAGGTTCGGAGATAGTCATTTTTCAGGAAACATCAGGCGATACAATCATACTTAATGAAAAAGCCTATTCCAACGGAGAATTTGGGAGCTCCTATACGGCAAAGATGACTAACTCATACATGTCCACATTGAATTCAGAGTACAACTCCTTTAAAGAACTTTATTTCTCGAACGACTCTTTATTCGAGAAAAATATATATGATTATGAATCCAACAATCCTAGACCAGACACTAGTTTTACCATTGGCGATTCGACAAACGATTTTAAGTGTTATGATTACGCGGTGCAAAACGGAATTGCAGAACTTAATGAAACTATAGAATACATCAAAACAGATAACGGATTCATGCTTAAATATCTAGACGAATCTTCTGTTGGATATTATTTGCGAGAATTCTTCTTTGTAAATTCTAACGCCACCACGGCCATTCGCAAGCAACGTCCGGCGGTAAAGATTTCACCAAAAGCTAGGTATTTTGACCTGTTGGGTAGGTATAAGTATACTCGATAAAGGAGATGCCCGCTTGCGCGGGCATGACAGATTATAGAATGGGCATTATTGAAATTATCATTATTGCGATTGTAGAAGCGATGGATTGCTTCGCCGTCTCGATTGCCACAGGCCTTTCAAAAAAAGGTATCAAATACAGCCGCGCCATGCTCCAGGCAGTAAGCTTCGGCGTTTTCCAGGGTGGCATGACTTTGCTCGGGTATTTCCTCGGAAGCTTTGCCGAACGCTGGTTCAATTCTGTGGGAACGCCTATCGCCTGCACCATTCTTTGCATTCTGGGCGGGCGCATGATCTGGGGCGCTGTCCGTGGCGACTCTGGCGAACAGGAAGGCGAACAGATTGCCGCGAAGAACTTGACAATTGCAAACATCCTGCTGCTTTCGGTTGCGACAAGTATTGACGCATTCGCTGTCGGAATTTCGTTTGCATTCTTGAACGCAAACATGGTTCTTGCCACCAGCGCCATTGCGCTTGCAAGCTTTATCATGGGCGTTATCGGCTACGAAATCGGCCGTCACGCCGCCAAGCGTTTCAAAACAAAGATTCCTGAAATCGTCGCAGGGATTATTCTAATTGCGATTGGAATTAAAATGTTTATATAGGTACGAGGACGGGCGCAAAGCGCCCTTTGAGGTATGAGGTTTGAGTAAAAAAGAATCGTAGTACAGCACCTCTTTCTATATTGCATTTTATGGATCAGAAAGACATTGACCGCACCCGGTATTTTGAGCTAAAGAAACAGCTAGAAGAAGCGAGCCGCCTTTACTACAAAGAAGGCGTCTCCCCCATGAGCGACCAGGATTTCGACTTTGGCCTCAAGGAGATGGAAGCGCTCGAAGCGAAGTATCCGGAACTTCGCGGCAATGCATCACTCACGCAGCGAGTCGGCAGTGACTTGACCAACGACTTTGCGAAGGTCGCACACGCCGTGCCCATGCTCAGTATCGCGAACGTGTACAGCGCCGAAGAAATGGCAGAGTTCGTGAAAGCAGCGGAAGAAGGAATCGCGGCTTTAGACGAGACACAGACCTCAAACCTCAAAGCGACCGAAGGTCGCGACCTCACACCTCATACTTGGATCTGCGAGCGGAAAATCGACGGCGTGAGTCTTTCGATTGTCTACGAGAACGGACGCTTGAAACAGGCGGCCACCCGAGGCGATGGAGCCCAGGGCGACGACGTAACATTGAATGCGCTCACGATTGCAGACATTCCCGAAACCTTGGACGCTAAGAAGCTGAAAATCGACCCCAGCGAAATTCCGCAGGGCACTTTCGAAGTCCGCGGCGAAGTCTACATGGAACGCGAAGCCTTCGAACGCTTGAACGAGCAGTTCATCTTGGAAGGCAAGAAGATTTTCCAGAACCCGCGCAATACGGTTTCGGGTTCGCTCAAGCTCAAGAGCGTCGCCGAATGCAAGACGCGCCCGATGCGCTTCTTTGCCTACCACATTCCGCAAAGTAACAACAAGACGCACGAAGAGAACCTGCAGCAACTCAAGAAACTCGGGTTCCACACGAACGATTACTGGACAGCGGACAACACCGAAGAAATCATGAAGATTTCGGAGCAGATTGGTGCTAGCCGCGACAGCCTCCCCTTCGAAATTGACGGCATGGTCGTAAAGCTGAACGACCTTGCCATGCAACGCGCCCTCGGTACTACGAGCAAGAGCCCGCGCTGGGCCATCGCCTATAAGTTCAAGGCCGAGCGCGCCTATACGCCGCTCCTTTCCGTAGAATTTCAGGTGGGCCGCACCGGGGCCGTGACGCCGGTCGCAAACCTTGCCCCCGTGCGCCTCGCAGGCACCACCGTCAAGCGTGCCACCCTCCACAACTTTGACGAAGTCGCCCGACTGGACCTCCACTTCGGCGACACCGTCGGCGTCGAGAAGGGCGGCGAAATCATCCCGAAAATCACCGATGTCAAAAAGGAACTCCGCCCGGCGGGGGCCGTCCCCGTGACCGCCCCCGAAAAATGCCCGGTTTGCGGCGAACCGCTCACCCACATCGATGGCGAAGTCATTCTCCGCTGCGAAAACATGCACTGTGCGGCACAGGTGCAATGCCTGTTCGAACATTTCGTAAGCCGCGAGGCCATGAACATCGAAAACCTCGGCCCCGCCCTTATCGCAAGCCTGATTGCCTCAGGCAAAATCAAGCGCATTCCGGACCTGTACCGCCTTACGCTCGAAGACCTGGAATCCCAGGAACGCATGGCCAAGAAGAGCGCCAAAAACGTCTTCGACGCTATTGCCGCCTCCAAGGAGCGTAGCCTTGAAAACCTGCTGCACGGTCTCGGAATTCGATTCGTAGGCCGCACCAGCGCCAGGAATCTCGCGAAGCACTTCCGTACGCTGGAAGCGATCCGTACCGCCACCGTCGAAGACTTGCAGAACGTCAACGACGTCGGCGAACGCATCGGAAAGTCCGTCTACGACTTCTTCCACACGGAACGCTACACGCAAGAAATCGACGAACTCATCGCTCTCGGCTGCCCCACCGAATTCAAGGGCGTCGTAAAGACCTTGTTCCAAGGTCAAACCGCCGTCATTACCGGCACGCTCCCGACCATGGACCGTGACGAAGCCCGCAAGCTCATCGAAGAAAACGGCGGCAAGGTCAGCGGCTCTGTCAGCAAAAAGACCAGCTGGGTTTTGGCCGGCGAGGCCGCCGGTTCCAAGCTCACGAAGGCGAACGAACTCGGGATTCCCGTACACGATGAAGCCTGGCTTCTAGCCCAAATCGCCGCCAGCGCTGACGAAACGCTTACAGAATCCGCAAACAGCACCGAAAACAAGCCAAATTCGCAACCGCTCAACCAAAGCGAAGCTGTCCAAACTAGTCTATTCTAGCCACATTTTCTATATATATGGCGTAAAATTCAATTAGGTTACCCTTATGGAAATCAACAAGGACATTGCCGACATCCGCGCCGCCGAAGCTATTCTTCATAAAAAGAAGAAGTACCTGCTGTGCTATCATAATTTTAACGTGAAGAACTGCAAGAAATCTGCCGAAGAAATCCGAAAGATTGCCGCAGCCGCAGGTTCGCCCATCTCGATTGCCGTCGTACCCTCTATCGGGGGCGTCCCTGAATCCGAAGCAGACGCTTTCCGTGAAGAAATCGGAAAATTCGTGCAGGAAGGCTACGAAATCTTGCTCCACGGTGTGCGCCACAACGCAGACCTGTTCATCAAGCGTAATCCCATCGGCAAGCTCGCGCTCGCCATTTCGCACAATGGTGCCGAATTTGCAGGCCTGAACAAGAAAGTTTCCCAGATGCTTTTAAACCGTAGCATCGCCCTCTGGAAGGCCCACGGTTTTGGCCGCCCCTCCGGATTTATCGCGCCAGTCTGGCTCGATAACAAGCACCTCAAAAAACAGGTACTCGAAGAATTCAACTTCTACGAAGACATGCTCTACATTTACCGCAAGGTCGGTAAAAAAATCAAGCCGTCGTTCTCGCAGATTTTGACCTTCTCTATTTTCCCGCAGGCACTCCTCGGTGCCATGCAGGTATTCTCACGCATTGCACTACTCCTCTACCGCGGAACCCCCCGCCTGGTGATTCACGCCGGTGACATGAAGGCCATGGGCGAACAAAATCTTCTCTCGCTCGTAAAATTTGCCTCGAACCACCGAGAAAAGATCATGTACCAGGATCTATAAGAGACCGGAGAGACACAAATGATACTCAATAGATTCCTAGCACGAACCGAGTATTCCTCTTACGAGGACCTCTACGAAAACTTTAAGCTCAATATTCCCGAAGACTTTAACTTCGCCTACGACGTGGTCGACGAATACGCGAAGACCGAACCCAAACGCGAAGCTTTAGTCTGGTGCGACGACAACGACGAAAGCCATATTTTTACCTTCAAGGATCTTTCGATTGCCTCGCAGCGCACCGCGAACTTTTTGGTAGAAAAGGGAATCAAGAAGGGCGACCGCGTGATGCTGATTTTGCGCCGCCGCTACGAATTTTGGTTTTTCCTCTTGGCGCTCCACCGCATTGGTGCAATTGCCATTCCGGCAACGAACATGCTCGCCGCCGAAGACCTGGAATACCGCTTTAAGGCCGCCGACATCAAGATGGTCGTCTCTTACGACGATCCGGCACTCCAAAAGGAAATCGACACCGCCTGCGAACACACGCGCATTGTCGAAACGCTCGTGACCATCGGGCAGTCCCGTCAGAACTGGATCAACTTCTACGACGACTACGAAATCTGCCCGCCGAGTTTCCCGCGCCCCACAGGAGATGCCGCCACGCACAATGACGACATCATGATCGTCTACTTTACCAGTGGCACAAGCAGCAACCCGAAAATGGTCGCCCACACCTTCAGTTACCCGCTCGGCCACATTGTGACTGCCAAGTACTGGCAAAACGTGATTGACGGCGGCCGCCACCTGACCGTTGCCGAAACCGGCTGGGCCAAGGCGCTCTGGGGCAAGATTTATGGACAGTGGATTGCAGGTTCTGCCGTATTCACCTACGACATGAACGTGTTCATTCCGGGCAAGCTGCTCGAAAAGATGCAGGAATACAAGGTGACCACCTTCTGTGCGCCGCCGACCGTTTACCGCTACATTCTGCAGCATGGCGTCGAAAAGTACAACCTTTCCAGCCTCAAGTACTGCACCACCGCAGGCGAGGCGTTGAACTTGGACATTTACAAGAAGTTCTTCGAAAAGACAGGGCTCCGCCTGCACGAAGGCTACGGCCAAACCGAACTGACCCTCACCACGGGCAACTTCGAATGGATGGAAGCACGCCCCGGTTCTATGGGCAAGCCCTCCCCCGGCTACCGCATGGATATCGTGGATGCCGACGGCAATAGCTGCGGCCCCGATGAAGTCGGCGAAATCATCATCAAGATTGACGAAGGCAAGCCCTTCGGCATGTTCGGCGGCTACTACCGCGACGAAGAACGCACCCAGAAAGTCTTCGAAGGCGGCGTCTACCACACCGGCGACACCGCTACCCGCGACAAGGACGGATTCTTCTGGTTCGTGGGCCGTACCGACGACTTGATCAAGAGTTCCGGCTACCGCATCAGCCCCTTCGAAGTCGAAGAAGTGCTCCACAAGCACCCGGCCGTTTTGGAAGTGGCCGTTACTGGCGTCGAAGACAAGTCCCGCGGACAGGCTGTGAAGGCAACCGTCGTGCTCCAGAAGGGCTACGAAGCCTCGAAGGACTTGGCCAAGGAAATCCAGCTGTTCGCAAAAAATGTGGCCGCCTCTTACAAGAGCCCGCGTATCATCGACTTTGTGTCTGAACTGCCGAAGACCATCAGCGGAAAAATTCGCCGCGCCTCTATCCGCGACAAGGATAAGGAAGATGCAAGTGCAGCTAAGGACGCAGCCAACGCGGAACAGACCAAGACCGAAGAAAAGTCTGAAGGGTAAGAGGGGGCTTCGCCCCCTCCCCCCGGTGTCACACGGATTTGGAATCACTAACGTGATTCCTTTTTTTATAATTTAAATTTGGCAAAATGCCGTTAGGCATTTCTAATCCGTGTGGATCCTTATTTCCTTTATTCTCGGGATGAATTATTGAGGAAATGAACAAAAACGAGACTTTTCAACCGGCATAAAGTGATGTTTTTCTATCTTTGTGCGCATGACTAAAAGACGCGTAGTAATCACTGGTATGGGAGCGGTGACTCCCATTGGCAAGAACATTAACGATTTTTGGGCGGCTATTCGCGCAGGCAAGTGCGGTGTCGGTCCCATCACCCTTTTTGACGCAAGCAATTGCCCGGTAAAGATTGCTGCCGAAGTCAAGGATTTCAAGCCCGAAGAACACGACATTGACCCGAAGGAAGCTCGCCGCATGGCCCGCTTTACGCAGTTCCTGCTCGCCGCCTCCAAGGAAGCGGTTGCAGACGCAAGCCTTACGCCTGAAGACCTCGCCCAGGATACCACAGGCATCGTGGCAGGCACCGGTCTCGGCGGCCTCGACATTGTCGATTCTACCTACACGCAGTACATGAACGGCGGCAAGCGCAAGGTTTCGCCCCTCGCCATGCCGCAGCTGATTCCGAACGAAGCGGGCGCAAACGTTTCTATCGCCCTCGGCATCACGGGCCAGGCCCACACGGTCTGCACCGCCTGCGCTTCGGGCACCGACGCCATCGGTGTCGCCCTCGACGCGATTCGCTCGGGTCGCTTGGATATCTGCCTTGCTGGCGGTTCCGAAAGCGGCATTACCGATTACAGCATCAAGAGCTTCGCTGGCATGCACGCCCTCACTGACAAATTCAACGACTGCCCGGAAAAGGCTTCTCGCCCGTTCGACTTGAACCGTTCCGGATTCGTGATGGGTGAAGGCGGTGCCGTGATGATTCTCGAAGAATTGGAACACGCCAAGGCCCGCGGCGCCAAGATTTACGCCGAACTCGCCGGTTACGGTGCTTCTGCCGACGCTTACCACATTACAAGCCCGCGCCCGGGTGGAGAAACCTGCGCGAAGGCACTTACCCGCGCCATCAAGGATGCAGGCATTGCCCCGACCGACATTAACTACTACAACGCACACGGTACCTCGACGCACCTGAACGATGCGACCGAAACCGCAATGCTCAAGGTTGCCCTCGGCGAACACGCCTACAAGATCAAGGTGTCTAGCACCAAGAGCATGACAGGCCACTGCGTGGGTGCCGCTGGCGTATGCGAAGCCATCGTCTCGACTCTTGCGATTCGCGACTCGTTCTACCCCGCCACCATCAACTACGAAACTCCGGATCCGGAATGCGACCTGGATTACGTACCGAACAAGGGTGTCGAAGGGAACATCGACGTCGCCGCCTCCGCCTCACTCGGCTTCGGCGGTCACAATGGCGTCGTGATTATCAAGAAATACAACGGCTAGACCTGTTCGTCTAACCATCTCTGGAGAATTATGGCGGCAGCGAGTTGATCGATGACCGCCTTATTCTTTTGCTTTTTCTTCTTGCTAAAGTAAGAAGTCTTTTCTTGCGCCTGCACGCTGGAATACGATTCGTCCTGCGTGTACACAGGCATGCCCGGGAAACGCGTTTTCAAGTCCTCAATGAACTTTTCCACCACCACATTCTTGCCGTCTTTACGGCCATCAGGGTGATACGGCATTCCCACCACAAAGGCATCTACCTTGTTGATTTTCACCAGCTCGTCGAGCCGCACGAACAAATTCGTCGTCTTCTGGTCAATCGTTTCTCGCGAAAAAGCCATCCGAAACTCGGAATCGGCAAATGCGACCCCGACGCGGTGTTCACCATAATCAAGCGCAAGGTAGTTCAAGGGTAATTAGACCTTGAGTTCGCCAGCGTCGATGTTCGCCCAGTCCTTCACAGCTTCAATAGCCGGGCGGACTTCTTCGGTCACGAACTTCACGACCTGACCAGGAGCGCGGCCCACGAACTTGCGGAGGTCGAGGATTTCCTTGAGCTTGGCTTCGGTGATGCCGAGCTTCTGGAACTTTTCGTTCTTCAGCACGCGTTCGAGCAAGTCGTTGTCCTTGCCCTGTTCCTTCACAACCTTACCGGCTTCCATAGACATCACGCGGATTTCTTCGTGGAGTTCCTGACGGTCGCCGCCATTCTTCACGCCTTCCATGATGATGTTTTCGGTAGCCATGAACGGGAGTTCGGCCATGATGCGCTTTTCGATAACCTTCGGGTAAACCACGAGGCCGTTGGTCACGTTTTCAGCGATAATGAGCATGGCATCCATAGCGAGGAATGCTTCCGGAATGGCGAGGCGCTTGTTGGCGCTGTCATCGAGCGTACGTTCGAACCACTGCGTTGCCTGCGTGAAGGCGGTGCTGTTGACCTGAGCCATCACGAAACGAGCGAGAGAGCAAATACGTTCGCTACGCATCGGGTTACGCTTGTAAGCCATGGCGCTGGAACCAATCTGGGTCTTTTCGAAGGGTTCTTCCACTTCCTTCACGCCCTGCATGAGGCGCATGTCGGTAGCAAACTTGTGCAGAGACTGAGCGATGGAGCTGAGCACCTGGTTCACGCGGTTGTCCCACTTACGAGTGTAAGTCTGACCGGTGATGGTAAGCACGCGCTTGAAGCCAGCCTTGGCGGTCACGCGGCGGTCGAGTTCCATAATCTTTTCTTCGTCGCCATTGAACAAGTCCATGAAGCTGGCCTGCGTACCGGTCGTGCCCTTCACGCCGCGGAACGGAAGCACTTCGATGAGGAAGTTCAATTCTTCGAGGTCGATGAGCATGTCCTGGAGCCAGAGGCAAGCGCGCTTACCCACGGTCGTGAGCTGGGCGGCCTGGAAGTGCGTGGCACCGAGCTGAGCCATGTCCTTGTATTCCATTGCAAACTTGGAAAGCTTGTCCATCACGCGGCAAAGACGCTTGCGCACGAGAATCATAGCCTGCTGCATCTGGATAAGGTCGGTGTTGTCACCCACGAATGCAGACGTTGCACCGAGGTGAATAATGCCCTTAGCCTTCGGGCACTGCACGCCGTAAGCGTAAACGTGGCTCATCACGTCGTGACGGCGGCGCTTTTCTTCTTCTTCGGCAACTTCGAAGTTGATATCCTTTTCGTGGGCCTTCAGTTCGTCCACCTGCTCCTGCGTAATCGGGAGGCCGAGTTCCATTTCGGATTCGGCGAGGTAAATCCACAGCTTGCGCCAAGTCTGGAACTTGTACTGCGGGCTGAAGATGAAACTCATTTCCTTGCTAGCATAACGCTTGATAAGCGGGCTTTCGAACTGATCGCGCATAATTTTATCCTTGTTAAAATTTTACTGGAGGAAATTTAGAAAAAAATGGAATACTACTCCAGGTAGTAATCCAATTGCTACGCTCCAAGATGACACATTCGTGTCTACTTGAATTCAGGCGCGATCGTCATAATCATATTCACGCCATGCAAGCCATGGAAACCGAACTGCAAGCGGAAAAGGTAGAGGTTCGGCTGGCGAACACGGATACCGAAGCCCCAAGAATTGTAGTAATGATCAAAGCTCCACTTATTAATTTTGGGCGCAATCATGGCATATTCATTAAAAAGCACACCATCGATCAAACGGTCGACCGGCCAGCGGTATTCCAAACTCAACGACATCAAGTTATGGGTCGTCCATTTGTCATCGTAACCACGCAAAGGCGCTTTGGAATTCAAATTGATAAACGCATCGTGCGGGGCTCCACCTTCTTCCATTTCCCAAAGATTCACCATACGGAACTGGAGAGCAATGACACGACGTTCAAACAAGGTGTTCATGACCTGTTCCGGTCGCCAAATACGAACAGCCTCATCCCACGAGAAGTCCGTGTAGAACCTGCGATTTTCGCGAGCCTCTTTTGCCGAAAGCACGTAATTTTTAGAGCGACCTAGATAGAAGTAATGCTGGAAAATGAATTCCGTTGTAAAGAAATCGTGATTTAAGCCACCGTCCTTAATTTTATCCCCCTGCCCTTCTTCGGGAGTGATGCCCAAATCTTCGTAACGCACACCCGAATACTTACCCACAAACGTGTAATAACCATTCAGCACAATACGATTGCCGCGAGACGGGGCATAAGGCAAATCAAGGTTGTCATACACAAACGAAAGACCAACCGGAACCTGTGTTACATTCTGGTACAAACCACGATCTTCGATTTTATAATCGTCACTAATCAAGACCGAATCTTCTTCAATATCGGGGTGACTTGCGCGACTGCAATACAACGACGCCCAAATTTCGGCATTCCAATTTGACGTGCTGGTTATAGGAGCTCCCAAGCGCCACGTAAACTCGTAACTTGAGTCAGGCTGCAAATAACTGCTCTTTGTTTCAGGAACGGTAAAACGCTTATCGCGGTCCAAGTCAAGATCGTAGCGGAATCCACCAAACAAGCGCGTTCCAAACAGAGCATGCTTTGTATAGCGGGCAGTCAAACTGACATCGCCATTGGCGTAGTATTCCCCCTGTACAACCAAGTAGTCCTTGCTCAAGAACGCACTACGATGGCGGTAATTGGCTCCCACCATGGTACGTGAACCCGGCTTGAAATTGAAGCTCGGGTAAACCATGATTTTGTAGTCTTCGCCAAAAGAAATCAATTCGACGGACTTTTCAATAATTCCGTTCTTGATAGCGTAGTCCATAGGCTTCGCCACCGGATAAATCAAGCCATTCAGGAACGGCTGGATAATGTATTCTAGAGGCCAAGTCCAAAACGATTTTTCAGACACTTGTTCAGCAGAAGATTCTTCGGCAGAAGATTCTTCGGCAGACGATTCTTCGGCAGAATCCAAAGAAACTTCAGTTTGTTCGGTAGAATCCGAAAGAGTTTCTGTTTGTTCAGTCGAATCTGAGGGAGTTTCATCTTGTGCATGGGCGGACACCACGCAAAAAAAACATAGCGCGGACAACACCCAAACAAAGAGACTGTTAGACTCCCTTTTTACCATGTCCTTAATTTAGTTTAATAATTTGAACAAAGGCGATAATAGTTATATTATTTGTATGTTTTCGGCTTTTGCCAAATTAATCCGTAAGATAGCCCACTATCCTAAAGCGACTATTGGGCTTTTTCTTGCCGTTACGCTCTTGTGCATTTATCCTATCGAAAACCTTCGTTGGGAAATCCAGTTACAAGACACCCTCAGAGGACACGAAGTTGAAGTCGACTACCAGGCAATCGAAAGCGCCTTTGGCGGACTCGGAAGCCTGACCATCGTCATTCAGTCCAAAGACAGTGCTGCCAATTTCAAGTTTGCAGAAAATCTCGCCAAGTATCTTGAGAACGACCCACAAGTCCATTACGCCGACTACACGACCGATTTGGACTTTTTCAAGAAGAATCGACTCCTGTACGCAAGCGAAAGCGACCTGGACCAGGTCATTGAAAAACTCGACAGTCTGAAAGCCGCCGAAATCAACAGGAACAATCCTCTCCTGGTGGACTTGACCGACGCCCCTGCACCGGAAGCCCCAGCACGAGATTCCATTGAAATCATCTCGCAGATTGAAAACAAATACTTCAAAAGCCTACAACAAGATTTTTCGAACCAGCAAGGGTCTATTCGCGTTATCGACGTCTACCCCACGACCTCGGTTTCGGACTTGCAGGCCAACAGAGAGCTTTTAAAGAAAGTCAAGAGATTCGTCGAAGAAAACGGTAACGGTATTAACGTCTACTACACCGGAAAGGTCTACGATTCGATTAAGGTAGGCAAAGCTTTGCTCCCTCAAGCCAAATTCGCAGGAGCCATCGCCGCCCTCATTATCCTTGTACTTTTGATTATCAATTTCTACCGCCAGCCACAGCTGATTTTCATTTCGGCGGTTCCGCTTGCGATTCCGACTGTATTCACGCTTGCCTGCGCCTACCTGCTTTTCGGACGAATCAACCTGTTTACGCTTTCGCTTGGACTTTTGCTCCCTGGGCATGCCTGCCAGGTTCTAACGCATGTCTACACAAGGTACTTCCATGAACGCGAAAAGAAGCTGAGCCCCGCCCTCTGTATCGAAAGCGCTCTGCTTGGAATCGGTCCGGTAGTCGCTGCATCGTCGCTTGTGATGGCGAGCCTGTTTATTGCCTTTATTCTGGTTCCCCTGCCCGGACTTCGCGAATTCGGAATTCTAGGCGCTATCGGAAGCGTGCTCAACCTGATTGTCTGTCCGTTGTTGACAGCCTCGCTCTTATTGCTTCTGCAGCGCAAAAAGCCCTTTGAAATCACTTTCAACAGCATTACGCCCAATTACCGCAAGCGCCTGTTTTCGTTCAAGACCAACTGGATTATCATTATCGTTATCAGCATTGTAAGTGCGGTGGCTTGGCTTTACAGCGGAATCAACCTGAGATTCCTTTACGACTTTAAAAAGACCGAAATGCAGTTGGACGAACGCGAAGCAAGAGCCCTGATTGCAGAAACCGGCTTTTCGGCATACGACCCGATTATCGTCATGTTGCCCGATTCCTCTTACAACGACGACTTGGTCGAAAACTTCGAACACTTACAACAGAAAGGTCGCCTTAAAGACCTCGCTAGAATTTATACCCAATACCAGTTCCTGCCTAAAGCGAGCGTCGAAAAGAAGCACAAGATTGAAACTCTAAAGAAACTCATTTCCGAAGACATTCTTTCTCGGCTTAACCCGAAAGACAGTTCTGCGATTGTCGAAATGTTCGAGAATTACGAAAACGACATCAAGGATTTTGTGTTGTCCGAAAACATACGTCGCAAGTTTGCAGACAAAAAAGACAATCCGGGCGTATTCGCCTTCATTATTCCCAGTTCCGACCCGAACAACGGACTCACCTGCCGCCACATTGCAAAGCAGTTGATGCAACTTGACGGAATCCACGACAAGACCTTCAAGATTTGCGGCACCCCGATTTTGAGAGCCTCGCTTTTGGACACCGTTCTCGGAAACATCAACAAGTCCATTCTTTTGGGAACCATTCTCCTTTGGTTCATTCTCTTGATGTTCTACAACAAATTGAGCCGCGCCTTCTTTACCCTGTTGCCGTCGCTGTTTGCCATGAGCTGGGTCACCATATTGGTCCATGTATTCAACATCCAGATTTCTGCCTACAGTTCGATTGCATTTGTCCTTTTGATTGGCGCAAGCGTCGACGGATCTTTGCAGCTATGGTCATCGTACTACGAGAAGCAAGGCGGAAACGCCTGGAGCGTCTTGCAGACGAAATTGATTTCTGTATTGATTGCTCAAGGCGCTTCGTTCATCGGAGCAATCGCCATGCTGTTCTCGTCGCACCCAGGAATCAACGGCATGGGCCTAATTGCAGCGCTCGGACTTGTTTGCATCTTTATTTCGCATTTTACTATTTACCCCTTGGTGGCAAGCACCTTGGACGCCTACCGCATTTTGAAAAAGGCTAAACTCAGACATGAAAGACTTATCCACAAGAACTCTTAATATCGCCGCCTCTTTAACGCGCTGGCGAACCCGATTTTCCGACTCCGACCCCGATTCAAGATGCGGCCTGCAAGGCCATTCGCGACGGCAAGACCCGCTACACCGCTCCCGTAGGCATTCTCGAAGTCCGCAAGGCTGTCGCTGAAAAATTGAAAGTCGAAAACGGTCTGGACTATAAGCCCGAACAAATCATCATGACGAGCGGTGCCAAGCACGCCGTATTTAATTCGCTTGCAGCCTTGGTAAACGAAGGCGACGAAGTGATTATCCCGGCCCCGTACTGGGTGACATACCCGGAACTGGTGAAGTGGCTCGGCGGAAAGCCGGTGATTGTAAACACCAAGATTGAAGATGGATTCAAGATCAAGCCCGAAGCCTTGAAGGCAGCCATTAACGCAAAGACTAAGGCAATCCTCTTGAACAATCCCTGCAACCCCACGGGTGCCGTTTACAGCAAGGCTGAACTTGAAGCTCTTGCCAAGGTGATTGTCGAAGGCGACATTTACTGCATTTCAGACGAAGTGTACGAATACTTCACTTACGACACAGAATTTTGCTCTGCAGCCGCCCTCCCCGGCATGGCCGAACGCACCATCGTGATTAACGGATTTTCCAAGTCGCACTGCATGACCGGTTGGCGTATCGGTTACGATGCCGCCCCTGCCGAAATCGCAAAGATTATCGGAAAGATTCAGGGCCAGGCAACGCACCACCCGAGCAATGTGGCGCAGTATGCAGCCCTCGGTGCCTTGCAGATGGACAAGAGCAATGTTCACGCCATGCAGGCAGCCTTCCGCAAGCGCCGCGACTACATGCTCAAGCGCACCGCCGAAATCCTGCCGGAACCGTGCCGCGCACCCGAAGGCGCATTCTACCTGTTCGCGCCCGTCAAGAGTTTCTACGGAAAGAAAACGCCTGAAGGCAAGACCATCAATGGTTCTATCGAGCTTTGCGAATACTTGTTGCAATCGCAGGGGCTCGCCATTGTTCCGGGTGCCGCCTTCGGTGACGACAGTTGCGTGCGATTCTCTTATGCCGCCAGCGACGAAACCTTGCAGAAGGCATGCGACAGATTTATTAGAGGATTAAAGGAATTAAAATAGTTCGGTCCTTCGGCCCTGCAGAACTTAGTTTCATCAACTATTTTCTGCCAACTAAGTTCTATTGTTATGCAGTCTTTTAGAATCATCACTCCGCGAATAGGCGAACCGTTTACCATCGGTCGTAAGCCAGACAACAATCTGGTGCTTGACAACCCGATGGTTTCGCGTTACCACGCCGTCATCGAAAATGCGGAGCGCGAATGGATTCTAAAGAACCTCACGCAGAACAGCGTCACCCAAGTTAACGGAACTGACGTTGAAGACAAGACTCTCGAAGACGGCGATACCATTCAAATTGGTCCCTTGCAACTGCGTGCGACATTAAAACGCGGGCACTTGCAGTTACTGCTGATGGAATCGGTCGAACGCGACCTTGTGCAAACCATCAGTTTGAGTAAATCTTGGAACAAGCTCGACAGTCTGCACATGGACATTCCCGAAGGCTGTTGCGCAAGGATAAATGCCGGCAAGGCCGAAATTGCGTTCAAAGACAAAATCGTCAACACGCAAGGAAAATCGACCCGCCAGATTCAGCTTGAAGAAGGCCGAATGATTCGCCTTCCCGGCTGCACCATGAGCTACTCGCAAGGCGAACTCACTTGCAAGAACTTGCCGCTCGGATTCGATGTCGAAGTCGAGAACCTAGATGTTTTCGCCGGCAAAAAGCAGCTGCTTTCGGGCATCGAATTCAAACTCCCCGCCGGCGAAATTCTCGCCATCATCGGACGCTCGGGCCAAGGCAAGTCGACCCTTTTGCGCCTGCTGCAAGGCAAGCATAAGAGCGGTGAGGATTCCTTTGTAAGCATCGGAAATCTCGATTACCGCAACGAAGAAATCCGAAAGCATATTGCCTTCCTGGAACAGGATCCAGAATTACGCCGCGACTTGACGGTTAAAGAAACGCTCTTGGATGGCGCAAGAGTCGGAATGTCGAAGCTTGATTTCAAGCGCAATGCGAACGGGCGACTGGAAAAGTTCTCTGAACTTTTCGGGCTGAGCGCAAGACTCGACAACCCCATCCGCACGCTCAGCGGCGGCGAATGCCGCCGAGTCGCCCTGGCTAAGGAACTCATGGGAAATCCGGGCCTGATTATTCTCGACGAACCGCTTTCTGGCCTGGACCCTTACAATTCCAAAATTCTCTGCACGCATTTAAAGCAACTCGCCTTCCTCGGGCACACGATTATCCTGACTACGCACAGCTACGAAGCGCTCGAAATCGCCGACAAGGTTCTCGTATTGCACCAGGGGAAGCAGGCTTTCTATGGCACCCCCAAAGAAGCGTTCCGCTATTTCGATAGCGAAGATCCCGAAACAATTCTCACGAACTTGAACGACGACACCGCATCAAACTGGCAAACCATTCTACAGAATCGTGTCGGCCCCGCAAGAAGCACATCTGCCCTCGAAGCATTAGTACCAAGCTACTTCCCTAAAACCAACTTGTCGCCCGTTTTCTTCTACAAGATTTCGCTCACTGCCAAGCAATGGTTCAGGGACAAGGGCAAATTCTTGACACTTCTTTTGCAGCCGCTCATTATCGGCTTTTTATTCTCGCAGATATTCTCGAACATGACATCCCTTTGGATTGTCGCGTTTGCAATCATACTCTCGGCAAACTGGCTTTCGCTTTCACTTTCGATCCGAGAAATCGTACAAGAAAAAGAAATCTTGCAGGCGGAATTCCGCAAAGGCGTTCCCGTTCTTTCGACACTCCTCGCCAAAGCGGTGCTCCCCACCTTGGTCGCCTTTGTTCAGACCTTGATTGTATTTGCCTTTGTCGGTTTCCGCACCACCATTTGGCCTTCTCCCCTGCAACTGCTGATGGTCATTTTGCTGATGGTTCTGCCACCTGTTGCCGTGGGCCTTGTCGTAAGTTCACTTTCTAAAAACGCTGGACAGGCAAACGCCATGCTCCCGCTCTTGATTATTCCACAAGTTGCCTTGGCCGGAGCCCTGGTACCCTTGGACCAAATGCAAGCCATCGGGCGCATTCTTTCGACCATTATTTGGTCCCGCTACAACCAGGCAAGCCTTTTAAACCTGCTCCTAGAGCGTAAAGACGCTATCGAAAACACAATTCTCGCCCTCGGCATCACATTATGTTTTTATATTGTGGTTGCAATAAAACTAAACTGGTCTAAGAAAGCAAAATGATCGCCCCGCAAAAGTCTGAATTATTTCCGCGTCCTTTTAACGAAAACTATGATCTCATTGGCACCCTTGGTAAAGGGGGCATGGGAAATGTTTACAAAGCCCTAGACAAGAGGCTCGGACGCGAAGTCGCATTCAAGATTTTGGACGCCTCTTCCGATGAAGAAGCGATCAAGCGTTTCTACATGGAAGCGCAGGCCATGAAGGAACTGGATCACCAGAATATCGTTCACGTGTTCGACTTCGGTCAAGAAAAGAACCAGCTCTTTATTGCCATGACTTATGTGGAAGGCATTAACCTTGCCGACATTCTGCACAAGAAAGAACAGCTTTCGTTCGAAGCAATCGAAGTCATTATCCGCCAGATTGCACGCGGACTTCTTTACGCTCATAGCAAGGGCATTGTTCACCGCGACGTGAAACCGTCGAACATCATGCTTACCCGCGACAACCGAGTCTACATCATGGACTTCGGCATTTCCTACATCCAGGAAATGGAAAAGGACAGACTCACGCGCACGGGCATGACCATGGGTACACCCGAATACATGAGCCCTGAACAGTGCCACGGCGATAACGTGACCATTCAGTCTGACATTTACAGCATGGGCGTGATTCTTTTCGAAATGACCTGCGGCCGCCTCCCCTTCGAAGGCAATCGCCCGGTAGAAATCGCCCTGAAGCACGTTCAGGAACAGCCGCCTGCACCGGAACTTTTCCGCAAGGACATGCCTCCCGGACTTTCGAAGTTGATTCTCAAGTGCTTAAGGAAAAAGCTGAACGAGCGTTTCCACGACATGCAAGAATTTTTGGACGCATGCGACCAGGTGTTCCCCACCGAAAAGACGGTACAACGCCCCACCATGGGCCACACACCGCTCCGCCGCCGCACGGCTTCAATTGCCGAAATGGCAAACATCATCACGCCGCGCGCCCGCATGCTTCAAAAGAAGCTCACGGCGCTTGCCATCTTTATTTTCCCGCTCATCATCATGCTCTTGATTTTGCTGATGCTGACGCACAAGCCCGAAAGCACCTTGCGCGAGCTGGAATGGAGCGAAGCTCTTGGCAACTACGAAACCAAGGCTCTCGAAATTGACGAAAGCAACGGCTACCCACTCAAGAACTTGAACGACAACGATCTTAAAACGGCATGGCTCTACACGATGCCGCAGAAACCGCAGAATCCGGTGCTCACGCTCTACTTCGACGGCAATGCAATCGTGACGCATTTCGGCATCGCCATCGGTTACCAGAAATCCGTAGACGACGCCTTCGGCGACCGTTTCCGCATTTTCAAGAAGCCCAAGACCATCACGCTTGAAACCAAGGACGGCTTTAAGCAGAGAATCAAGCTCGACAACATTCGTGGTATGCAATACCCGAGCATTCAAGCTATGGAAACAAGCGAGCTCAAGATTTATCTGGACGATATCTACGACGGAGAAAATGAAGACTTCGCTATTTCCGAAATCCGTCTCTTGGGTATGGAACTTCCATAATCCAAGAAGACCGTTTTTATATCATTCCTAGATTCAACTAAAAACAACCAAGGGGATATGCAAAATACTCTTTTGCATATTAATCTTTTTATCTACGGAGAATGGTATGGAAACCAACAACGAAACTTCGAAAGAAAACAACAAACCCTACAACAAACCTAAGGGCAACTACATCGAGACTCTTGCCTCGGCGTATTTATGCCGCGAAGGCTACCAGATTGTCGCCCGCAATTACGCCTACAAGGGCGGCGAATTAGACATAATCGCCCGCGACGGGAAAACGCTTGTATTTGTCGAAGTCAAGTCCGTATGGAACAACCAGCAAGGAAATCCTGCCGCAAGAGTCAACGCTTTAAAGCAGAAGAAAATTTGGAAAACCGCCTGCCATTTTCTTGCGACTCAAAAAGACGAGGCTCCCCAAGGGTTTGACACGCCCTGCCGTTTCGATGTGCTGACCGCGCGAGCTTACCAAAAGCCACTTCAGTTCGCACACTACAAGAATGCCTTCGAAGGCACGCAGGTGATCCCGCAGATATAATGTGAAATGTGAGGTGTGAAGTGTGAAATGATTAATTACTCATTCCACATTCCACATTACACACCACACATTACCCATCACTCTACTTCGTCAAGGAGCACGACGGGAATGTCGGTCATGTCGAGGAAGGCAGCACAGTCGGTCAGTACGCAGTCTGCACCGCAAACGTAAGCAGTCGCAAGACGCATGGCTTCTTCGTTATTCAGCTTGTGGGTTCCGGCAAGTTCAGCCGCCTTCACGGCAATTTCGCCTGTCACCTCGCAGGGCTTGACGTTGCGGGAATGCTCAAAGAATTCACGGTACTGGCGCGACAAAAGACCTTCGCCTGCGGCAAAGGCCTTCTTTGAAATTTCAAACAAGGTAACGTCCGAAACCAGAACCGTCAGATTATTTTCGTAGGCATAATCGAGCACCGAAGATACCACCGGATAATAATCCGGATGCATCTGCAGCAGGCGCACAACGGCACCCGTGTCTAAAAAGAGCACTCTCGATTTTTCAATTGCCTTATTCATAAATTTCCATGTAGGCAATGTCTTCGCGCATGCCTGCACGAACCATCTTGAAGCGTTCCGCCTTCGGGTAGAAGTACCAAATCATCCACTCGCCTGCCATATCGGTACGCTTGGTCTTGATGGCAATCGGCTTTTCACCGTTAAAGAAGTCGCGCTTGTGCGGGATTACGTTTTCGAACGGACGATACGTATGCACGTCTTCGCCTGCAGCACGTTCAATGAATCCATTGCCGCCCTTACTCCAGGTAATCGTCACGGTGCCATTGTCGTCTTTGACCTTTTCACAGCTATCAAAGCCGCTCCCGCACCACAAGTACTTTTTATACTTGAAGCTCTGTTCAGGCATATTGAAGGTTTCTACAGTACGGTGATTTCCCTTGTAGATATTGTATTCGCCTTCAAGCTTATACCTGCCGGCATTATATTCTTCGCAACCGCGCTGGGCAACCTTCACCTTGCGATCCACCACAGCGATATCGACGGTACAGCCATCTTCAGAATAAGTCAGGCGGGCATGACCATTCGCTTCGCGAAGTTCCAGGTTACTCGCTTCGAGTTCGGCTCGATTTGCAAAAGGACCATTCTGAATCACAAACGAGAAATAACGCGGATTCGTCGGGGACTTCTTAAGGTAAACGCTACCAGTGCCCGAAGCATATTCACCGCTCAAGTCAATAGATGCCTGCTGGAATCGAGCCAAGTCTGCGCGCTTGACCCAAACTTCGCCCAATTTGCACTGAATCGGCACAAAACGGGGCGGTTCCTTGGGTTCGACCTTTTCCCAAGTAATGACACGGCGTCTTTTCACCTTGATTTTGGGGCGGCCTTTTTTGTCTTTTTTGACGTTACCCTTGCGGTCTTTCACTTCAATTGTATCTTTAACGACTATTACCTTTTTGACTGAATCCATCGGAGGCGGGAGTTCCCGAATTTGGTCAGTAAAGACAAGTGAACCTGCAGGAGAATTTTCATCGATACCGGTAGCGGTTTTCTTATAAACTGTCAAAGTTTCCTGAGCAAACGAAAGTGAGCAACAGAGCGAAATCAAAACCGTAAAAAAATGAACTTTTTTCAAAACTTAACCTCTTTGTGGGAGTAAAGTTAACTTTTTATTGTCGAAAGAAGGAATATTTTACTAAAATTTAACATGTGGAATATATAAAGGAGTTCCTTTTATGAAGAAAATGTTTATTGCCTCTTGCATTATGGCAGCAGCCGTATTTGCAGCACCGACTGCAAACGCACCTGCAGCAGCACCGGCAGCCGCTCCGACCAAGACCGAAGTTAAGGCTGACGCCAAACCTGCCGCCACTCCCGCTAAGACTGAAGCCAAGGCAGAACAGCCGAAGGCTGAAGCTAAGGCAGCCGCTCCCGCTAAGACCGAAGCCAAGGCAGAACAGCCGAAGGCTGAAGCTAAGGCAGCTGAACCCGCTAAGACCGAAGCCAAGCCTGCTGCCGAAGCAAAGGCAGAAGCTAAGGCTGCTGAACCCGCCAAGGCAGAAGCAAAGCCCGCCGAAGTAAAGGCCGAAGAACCGAAGGCTGAACAGGCAAAGGCTGAAGAGCCGAAGGCCGAAGAAGCAGCTCCTGCAGAAGCTGTTGCAGAACAGCCGAAGGAAGAAGCAAAGGCAGAAGAAGTGAAGGCTGAAGAAGCCGCTCCGGCAGCCGAAGTCGCAGCCGCAGAACCGGAACAGAAGCCGGCCAAGAAGAAAAAACGCAAAAAGAAAAAATTGATTCAGAACGCCGTGATGTCGGTGAACCAGATCAACTTCGACATCAATGCTGACTTTGAACTCGAAGCCGGCAAGGTTCTTTGGGCAACCGAAGACGACGAAATGGGCGACAACTTTGAAACCTGGAATGGCGAAGCTAACTTTGCCGTTATCGCCGAAGCTGAAGACTTCAAGGGCAAGATTGCAGTTGCATTCTACCCCGGTGATCTGAGATCCGATGATAATCTCGACAAGTCTGTCAAGAAGGAACAGCTCCGCGAAGGTACTCGCCAGTATGGTGATGACTACTACTCTCTGGACGAAGCATGGGCCATGCAGGAAACTGACCTGTTCACGTTCAAGGTCGGTCGTTGGGACAACACGGACAAGAGCGGTGACTACTTCGGTGGTTACATCGATGGTTACCTGGCCGGATTCCTTTCTACCCAGCCGTCTGAAAACCAGTTGATGTTCGGTTTCACTCCGTCTGACAACATGTCCGCATTCATTTCCTTGATCAGCAAGTCTGAAAACCTCGACAAGGGTGACCTGCGTGCAGCATTCAACTTCCACGGTCTCGCAGGCATTTCTGCCCTGAAGGTTCAGCTTGCTTATCGTAGCAACCTGTTCGATGCCGTGTATGACAGCAAGGCTGACATCAAGCACAACGCTTCTTTGAAGGCCAACCTGCCGGTTGTCCCGAACAAGTTCGACATCTTCGCAGAAGCCGCTCTCATGGATATGTCTGACGACCTCGTGATTCCGGTGACTGGTGGTATCGCCATCTACACGCCTGTTGTAGACCGCATCCTCCTCGAAGCCGAATACGTTGGCGACCGTTATGACCACAAGGACTTCTGGGGCATGAATAAGAAGCCGAAGCACGTGAAGGATGTTCTCGGTGCATTCTACCTGGAAAAGGCTTTCACCAGCCGCTTCAGCCTGTCTGCCGGTATCCACAGCTTCGGCTGCACCAAGGACTACACCATCTCGGGTAACTTGGTTGGCCGTATCAACTAAAAGACTGCTCGGCTCTATTGCATAAATAAAAATGTGATATCGCCTCGCTCTCGCAACCACGCCTCGTTAATACGAGGCGTTTGTTGCTCACAGAAGCATTTAAAAAGCTTAATACAAAAGTCCCGCGGAAAATTCCGCGGGACTTTTCATTTCCTATTTCAAATTGGAATATTACAAGCCTTTGCGTTCCAAGTCAAGCAAAAGGGACTGCAAGGAATCTTCAACGGTGGTGCGGAAATCAGCCGAACCGAGGCTGCAGGACGCAACGACATCGGCCCCTTTAGTAATGCGGATTACAGCAAAGCCGCCTTCATTCGTAAAAGAAACACCTAGACCCTTATTTAAGGCTTTTTCCAAAAGATCGCGCATAAAAACTCCTTTTTAACGCTAGAAACATCATTACCCTTAAATTAGGCTTTTTCTAACAAAAAAACAAGAACTTTTTTGGATTTATTTGGATAAAAAGTGAATTTTGGGAGTATATTAATGGTATGTTCGACTTTCATTTACATTTAGCAAGGTTACCGCAGCCCATGATGCTTGCACGAGCCCTTCAGAAGAAGGGGTTGTGCTTCAATGCGATTGCTTGTGAACCCACTGAATGGGAAGTCCTGCAAAAAATGGATGCAAACCTTTTCGAAGGTTCTACCCGCAGTTACGGAATTCATCCCGTAGTCGCGACCGATGTCACCGAAGCCGACTGGGAACGTTTGGAATCGCTTCTGGACAACTACCCCGACGCCAATGTGGGTGAATGCGGATTAGACAAGCGCTACGATGGTTACGCCGAAGGTGGCATTCAGGAACAGGCTTTCAGAAGACAAGTCGAACTCGCTCGCAACCTGCACCGCGATTTGCATATTCACTGCGTAGGCGATTACGGGCGCATTATCAAGATTCTCGAAGAATGCGGTTACCCCGGCAAGAAATCGAATATTAAGTCTCGCCAAAGAGCTCCGAAAGTCCATGTGACATTCCACCGCTTTGGTGGCGATATTTCGATTGTAAAAGCAGCGCAGGAACTCAATCCGATTTTCTCGCTGCACCTCGATTCCTTCCATAAGAAATCGACCCTTGCCGCCATTCCGCAGATTCCTGCTGAACAAATCCGTTTCGAAACCGATGCTGACGAAACATTCTGCTCAGCAAACCTTCTCAAGAACGAATCCGTCGAAAAAATTGCGAAAGCCCTAATTGAGCAATTGAAAGAAACGGAACAGCTTGTTCGTTAATTCGCTAGTTCGTCTGAGTCGGCGAATTACTCTTCACAACAGTAGAATCAGCCTTAATCACCGCAAACGCTCGGAATTCCTTGAGCGCCTTTTCGGCGAGTTCTATGGCATTTCCCTTACCAAGTTCAATTACGACTTGCAGCGGCGAGCCACCCATAATGCGCATGGGGAACTGCGTATTCGCATACATCTCGCTGATGATTCGCGGATCGGGCGGCGGAAATTCCACGAAGGTGGCCGCGAGCATTCCCTTGCGCTGCACCAGCCCTTGAATGCGGAGCCGCCCCGCCAAGAGCCCGATTTCGGTGACCAGGAGCAACATCTTGGCGGCTTCGGGCACAGGCCCGAAACGATCCGCAAGTTCCTGCGCAAGGCCCGCAATTTCGTCGGTATGCGACACGCGAGAAATACGCTGGTACATCGAGATTCGAGTGAGACCATCCTGAATATAATCTTCGGGCAAGTAAGCGTCTACGCCGAGTTCTACGCGAGGCTGAATCGGCTTTTCGGACGGGCCGCCGCGCAGCTGTTCCACCGCCTCGCGCACCAAGCGCACATAAGTTTCAAAGCCCACTTCGGCGATGAAGCCATGCTGTTCCTGGCCGAGCAAGTTACCCGCACCGCGGATTTCCAAATCGCGCATGGCCAGCTGATAACCGCTACCGAGGTCAGTAAACTGTTCCAACGCCTTCAAGCGGCGCATGGATTCCGGAGAAATTTCATGCTGCGAAGGAATCACCAAGAGCGCCTTCGCAAGCACGCTGCTGCGGCCCACGCGCCCGCGCATCTGGTAAAGTTGGCTAATGCCAAAGTGATGCGCGTTCATGATGATAATCGTATTCGCGTTCGGAACATCCAAGCCCGATTCAATAATGCTAGTGCTCACGAGAATATCAAACTTGCGAGAGATAAAGGCTTCCATCGCATTTTCAAGGTCACGGTCATTCATCTGCCCATGGGCAATGCCAATGTGCGCTTCGGGCACAAGCTGTTCGATATCGTCAGCCAATTCGTAAATGCTTTGAACGCGGTCATTCACAATGAACACCTGGCCGCCGCGGGCCAATTCGTCTTCAATCGCCTGCTTGATGACCATGTCATCGCGCTTCATGAGCTTGGTTTCAACCGGCAAGCGGTTCATGGGCGGCGTGTTAATCAGCGAAATATCGCGCACACCCGTCATGCTCAAATGCAGCGAACGCGGAATCGGCGTAGCACTCATGCTGAGCGTATCGACCGCCAGGCGCATTTCACGCAGCTTTTCCTTCTGCTTCACGCCGAATTTCTGTTCTTCGTCGATGATTAGAAGGCCCAAATCCTTGAACTGGTTCTTTTCAGAAAGCAGGCTGTGCGTACCGACGAGAATGTCGACCTTGCCCTCGCTCACCTGCTTGAAAATTTCCTTCTTTTCTTTGGCGCTCTTGTAGCGGTTCACAAGAGCGATATTCACGCCAAAGCCTGCGAAGCGGTCCATAAAGTTTTCGTAGTGCTGAGCAGCCAGAATCGTCGTCGGCACCAGGAGCACCACCTGTTTTTTGCTCACCACGCACTTGAACGCCGCACGCATGGCAACTTCTGTCTTTCCAAAGCCCACGTCGCCACAAATCAGGCGATCCATCGGGCGGCGGGATTCCATATCGCGCTTGATATCTTCGGTAGCCTTCACCTGGTCGGGCGTCGGGTCGTATTCAAAAGCGTCTTCAAATTCTTTTTGCAGTTTGCCATCAGGCGGGAAATCGAAACCTTCCACCAATTCGCGCTTGGCGTAAAGTTCCACCAGTTCGCGCGCAATCTGAATAACCTTTTTCTTGACGCGTTCCTTGAGGTTTTCCCAAGCCTTGCCACCCAGACGATCAAGCTTCGGGGCATTCTCCTGCGTATCGAGGCGCTCAATCTTCTGCAAGTCCGCCACAGGGAACTTGAGCTTGTCACCGCCAGCATATTCCAGCAAGGCGCAATCCACCATACCGCCGTTCACGTTCACGCGTACAAGCCCTAAATACTTGCCCACGCCATGATCTTCGTGCGAAACGAAATCGCCGCGGTTCAGCGATTCAATCATCAAAGCGCTGGAAACGGAGCCTGCTATCTTGCGTTTGCGTGTCTTGTTCGAATGGCGATTGAAAATGCGCGTCTCGGTCAGGAAGGCAATTCCGTCGTCTTCGAGCCAGAAACCTTCGGACATGTTGCCGACAATGTAGTCTTCGACCGGGAGGCCCTCAAGCATCTGCTTGATACGCCCAAGCGCCCCCGCCGTCGGGGCAACCACGTAAACGGTTCCGCCGCGGGCGGCAAATTCCTCGATTTCCTTGGCGACCGAATCCGTGCCGTTCGAAGAGAAATCTTGCGGTTTGCAATTCAGTTCGTGACTATTGCCATCATTGAGCTGCACACGAGAAACATCCATCGAGGTGCGGCCCACAAATTGGCGCGAGAGCTCGCCCATTTTGAACCAAGTATGCGCCGGGTCAACCGCTTCGGTATCGACTTCGCGAACTTCCCTGAAGGTATTCTCGCAGTTCAAATAATACTTCGCCGCATTCTCTGACAGTAGCGACAATTCCTCGAACACCAGCGAGGCTTTCGGCAAATAGTCGAGCAAGCTAGAATTCAGCGTTTGATAACGCCCACGGTGCCACCAAAGCCCCGAAAGGTCGCCATTGTAGCAGGCGGCCTCATGTTCCTTGACCGTAAACTCACCCATCGGGAAAAGCTTCACCGACTTCATGGTCTCTACGGAACGCTGCGAGAAAATGTCAAAGCTACGAATCGATTCAATCTCGTCGCCAAAGAATTCGATACGAATCGGATGCGGATAAAGCAGACAGTTTACGTCAACAATGCAGCCGCGAATCGAAAACTCCCCCACGCCCGAAACCACAGGCTGTTCCACGAAACCGTGATCCAAGAACCAGGGGCGTAGCGATGAAGGTTCGGCAACGCCGCCCACCTTGAGTTCAAGGCAATCCTTCATCACCGTATGCGGTGCCGGCAGGCGCATCAAGAACGAATCCAGCGGACACACCGTAATAAACGGGTCTTCGCTTTCTATATCGCGGAAAAACTTGAGGCGTTCTTCGACAACCCCTTCGAACGGCACCTTCTTTTCGTAAGGTTTCAAGCCAATCGACGGGAAAAAGCGGACAAAATTTTCGCCTAAAAGCCCTTCCAGATTTTCGACCCAATTCTCGGCGCTCTTGTAGTCCTTCGCCACCACCAGAATCGGGTTCGGCTTTTTAAGGAACCGGGTCGCCACCATCATAGCAGCCGCCGGAACCGTCGCCCCGTTTACATGAATCGCGCCCCCTTCAGCCTTGCTAAAGAGGTTAAGCGTTTCACTGCGGGCAAACGTAATGAATTCTGAAAGGGATTCTACCATTGAGGCGAAAGATAGAAAAAAGCTATTCTTCCGACAAAAAAGGCATTTCGCTGTTACACAAGCATCTTTCCATCCAATTATTATTTTTCTATATTGAGACTAAACACCGGGGGTGCTCTGGTTTGCCTCGCCTAACGCTATTCGCGTTAAGCTCGCCCTACGGGCCTTGCGCTCACTTCGTGAGTTTAAGGGCCTAAATGCTCGCTAGCTCGCATTTAGTCGACGAGTCTCAACCAGAGCATCCCCGGCGCAAAGCACCGGGGGTGCTCTGGTTTCGACAGGGTTACCGAAGTGTTAGTTGCAAGCCGAGGTCTCAGACGAGGGCACTCGTAAAAAAGTCTGAAAAAAAATAAGTGCTGACGAAAACTACGCACTCGCTGCCTAATTAACGGCAACGCCGGGCCTCATTCCGCTCCCATCGGGGTGAAAGTCCGGACGCAATATGGGATAGGATTCTCGCATGCCTGGGGCTAGAGTCCGAGATTCACTAGGCTGGTCAAAGTCCGCGCCGACCTTCTTGGGCGTAGATCAGACGAGACCTTAAATACGAAGGGAACGCTTGTAGGAACGTGCATGGACGTGATTTTGGACAGGGGTTCGACTCCCCTCACCTCCATAAAGAAAAAGGACTCTTTAAGAGTCCTTTTTCTTTATGTTATTAAAAGACCGCTCGGCTCTATCGCACAAATAAAACGTGATTTCGCCTCGCTCTCGCCACCACGACTCATTGATATGAGTCGCTTGTGGCTCACAAAAACCGTTCGGCTCTTCTGATAACATAAAATTTGTAAAATAATGAAATTTTGTGCAGTGAACCTATTGACAATTGCCCAATTGTGCATTATATTTGTATATGTAATTTACAAAAAGCGAGGTCCAACTCATGGAAAACAACAGCAAACGCAAAGAGCTAACCACTCGTCAAGAAGAAATCTTGGAATACATCAAGAAGTATTCCAAGGAAAACCGCATGCCGCCTACGGTCCGCGAAATCGGCAACCATTTCGAAATTTCTTCGACAAACGGCGTTCGTTCCATCCTCGCAGCCCTCATCAAGAAGGGCTATATCAACCGCTCCCCCAGACTTAGCCGCGGTATCGAAGTTGTCGACAGCGGCAATAACGAAGCTTCGGAAGCACCGACCAATACCATTGAAATTCCTATCGTGGGCCGCGTCGCTGCCGGTACGCCGATTCTTGCTGTGCAGAACCTCGAAGGCACCGTCACGATTGACCGCGACTTCCTCGCATGCCGTTCCGATGTCTTTGCACTCCGCGTCAAGGGCGACTCCATGATCAACGCAGGCATTCTCGATGGCGACTTGATTTTCGCTCGCCAGCAAAAGACGGCTGACCGCGGTGAAATCATCGTGGCCCAGGTCGACAACGAAGCTACCGTCAAGTATTACCACCCCGCCGCAGACCATATCGAACTGCGTCCGGCCAACCCGCGTTACCGCCCGATTATTGTCAAGAAGGACAAGCACTTCTCTATCGCAGGCAAGCTCATCGGCGTCATGCGTAAGGTGAACTAACTAGAGACCGCGCCGACTACGGCGCCCTCGCCCGCCCATCGAAAAACTCGCTTATAAAGAAATCCGCCCTCGGTTGAACCGGGAGCGGATTTTTAATTTCTGACTTTGTCCGAAAGGAATTAATCTTCCATTTCGGCGAGATCTTCTTCAGCTTCCTTCAGGTCGTCTGCGTCCGGTCCGATAATATCGTCATCTTCTTCATCCAGAGAGTCGCCGTCCATGGCACCGAGCTGGTATTCCACCTTGCGGGCTTCCTTGGACTGACCGAGCTTAAGGATGGCAGCGCATTCTTCGCAGAAGCCGAGATGCTTGTCGACCCAGAATTCCGGAGACACGAGGTTGCGGTTGCAGCGCGTGCACATCTGCGTGGCAGCTTCGCGTTCGAACATCTTGTTCTGTTCTTCGAGTTCCTTAAGAATGCGTTCCGTCAGTTCTTCCTGCGTTTCTTCGGCAAGAGACGACTTGTGGCGGATTGCAGAGGTCGGCTTCATGTCAAGGTTCTTGACATCGCTGGACATCTTCTTCTTGTTAGAGCGGTCTTCGGATTCGTCGACCTTCACAAACATGATGGTCTTCGAAAGGCGCTTGACACCCTGCAGGAGCACGGCGTAAGCATAATCCGGAGCATTCTTAGACTTCTTTTCGGCAACCGGAGTTTCGACCGACTGTTCGACTTCAACCGGCTTAACTTCAACCTTTGCCGGAGCCTTTTCTACCGGGGCCTTTTCGACCGGAGCTTTTGCAGCCGGCTTTGCCGGAGCCTTCGGTTCGGGCTTGGCGACAGCCTTCGGAGCAGGCTTTGCAGCGACCTTAGCAGGAGCGGCTTTTGCCGGAGCAGCCTTCGGTGCCGGAGCCTTTGCGGCGGGCTTAGCGGCGGCCTTCGGAGCAGGCTTTGCTGCCTTAGCAGGAGCGACCTTTGCCGGAGCAGCCTTCGGTGCCGGTTTCTTAGAGTCCTTCGCCTTCGGGGCCGGCTTTGCCGGTTTTGCCGGAGCCTTTACTGCCGGTTTTGCAGCAGGCTTCTTTGCCGGAGCCTTGGCAGGCTTTGCCGGTGCAGCCTTCTTAGCAGGCTTTGCAGCGGGCTTCTTTGCCGGAGCCTTGGCAGCGGGTTTAGCAGGAGCGGCCTTCTTGGCAGGTTTAGCGGCGGGCTTTTTTGCCGGAGCCTTGCTTGCCTTGGACGATACTTTTTTAGAACTCATAGATTACTTCTTTTCCACGATAGTGATGTTAATAATTTTATCATCGGGTTCAATGCGGCAAACGACATCTTCGCCTTCAAGAACCTTGCCGAAAACCGTATGCTTGCCATCTAAGTGGTGCTGCGGAGTCTGCGTAATAAAGAACTGCGAACCGTTCGTATTCGGACCACGGTTGGCCATCGAAATCACGCCGGCTTCATGCTTAAGCTTTGAAATTTCGTCATCGATTGTATAGCCCGGGCCACCCTTGCCATTACCTTCGGGGTCGCCACCCTGGATCATGAATCCAGGAATCACGCGATGGAACGTAAGGCCGTTGTAAAAGCCCTTGTTTGCAAGGTCTACAAAATTGGCCACGGTATTGGGAGCAGCCTTAAAATCGAGCGAAAGCACAATCTTGCCTTCGTGCGTTTCGATTACGGCTTCAATCGCCTTGATTCCAGAGTAATCCTTGTTGAAAACTTTTCCTTCAGCAAATCCAAAACTGAAAAAGCCGAGTACGAGGGCAGAAACGAGAGCGATAAAAACTAACGGTCTTTTCATATCAACCATGATTGATGGTGCACATCTTTGATTTATATTGTTAATATAGCTTTTTTTGTCAAAGCCCATTGTGCATTTTCTATATTTAGCCCGAAAAATTAGCAGTATTCACCGGGCTACTACGCCCGATAATCTTATTGTACTTATGCCGCAAAACGACAACATTAGAAATTTCAGCATTATCGCCCATATCGACCACGGCAAATCGACGCTTGCCGACCGCATGATCGAACTGACCAAGACTGTCGCCAAAAACGAAATGACAAATCAGCTCTTGGACGACATGGACCTGGAACGCGAACGCGGCATTACCATCAAGGCTCACGCCATCCGCATGGTGTACGAAAAAGATGGCAAGGAATACATTCTGAATATGATCGATACGCCGGGGCACGTGGACTTCACCTACGAAGTCAGCCGTTCCCTGGCCGCTTGCGAAGGTGCCATTCTGGTGGTGGACGCAAGCCAAGGTATCGAAGCCCAGACGCTTTCGAACCTCTACCTCGCGCTTGAAAACGACCTCGAAATCATCCCGGTGCTGAACAAGGTGGACCTGCCGGGTGCTCAGCCCGACCATGTGGCTCAACTTGTGGGCGACCTTCTCGGTTACGACCCCGACAAGATTCCGCGCATTTCGGCAAAGACCGGCCTAAACGTGGATCAAGTTCTCGACAAAATTGTCGACGAAATTCCGGCCCCCAAGGGCGACAGCGGAAAGCCTCTCAAGGCACTCATCTTCGATTCCGTTTACGACTCCTACCGCGGCGTGATCAACTACATCCGCATTGTCGAAGGCACCCTCAAAGCCGGTATGAAAATCAAGATGATGAAAACCGGCGGCGAATATATGGTGACCGAAGTCGGTACATTCAGCATGCGCCGCGATCCGCGCCCCGAACTTTCGGAAGGCATGGTCGGTTACGTGCTCGCAAACGTGAAGACGATTAGCGATGTGAAAATCGGCGACACACTAACCGATTCCGCCAATCCGGCAACCGAGCCGCTCCCGGGCTACAAAGACATTCTACCGATGATCTATTCCGGTATCTACCCCATCAATCCGGAAGACTACAAGGACTTGCGCGAAGCTTTGGAAAAGCTCCGTCTGAACGATTCCGCTATTAGCTGGGAACCGGAAACTTCTGAAGCCCTGGGCTTCGGTTTCCGCACAGGGTTCCTCGGACTCTTGCACATGGAAATCGTGCAGGAACGTTTGGACCGCGAATTCAACGTGGACATCATCACGACCGTACCGAACGTGGAATACCACGTGTACATGAGTGATGGCACGATGGTGAAAATCGAAAGCCCCTCCAAGCTCCCCGATGCCAGCCGTTACGACCACATTGAAGAACCCTACGTGAAGGCGCAGATCTTTACGCCCAAGGAATTCGTGGGTGCGCTCATGACGCTCTGCGAAGAAAAGCGTGGCGAATTCGAGACCATGGAATACCTCGACGAAGAGAAAGTGATTCTTAAGTACAACCTGCCTCTCGCCGAAATCATGTTCGACTTCTACGACCGTCTGAAATCTGTGAGCCGCGGCTATGCAGGCCTCGACTACGCCCCGAGCGAATATCGCAGAAACAACCTGGTGAAGCTCGACATTCTTTTGAACGGCGACCCGGTGGATGCCTTCTCGGTGATTATTCACAAGGACAAGGCACACACTTATGCAAACGCCATCTGCGTGAAGCTTAAAGACCTTATTCCGCGCCAGCAGTTCGACGTGGCAATCCAGGGTGCTATTGGCGGCAAGATCATTAGCCGCTCCACCGTGAAGGCTGTGCGTAAGGACGTGCTAGCCAAGTGCTATGGCGGTGACATTACCCGTAAGCGCAAACTCCTTGAAAAGCAGAAAGAAGGTAAGAAGCGCATGAAGAGCATCGGCTCTGTCGAAGTGCCGCAGAAGGCGTTCCTCGCCGTGCTTTCGCTTTCCGACAACTCCACCAACAACGGGGACTAAGTCTAATGTCCAGACTTTCGAGAAAGGTGAAAAGGCTGCAACGAAAGAATTCGCAAAGCCATATCTTTCTCTTGTTCCTGTTCTTGCTGTTTGTTGGCGGACTCGCTTTTGTCGCACGCATTTACGCACTCGCGCCCGTCAAGATTATGGACGCCTCGATGACGCCCAAGTTCAAGGAACACTCCATCCATTGGATGTGTAAGCTTCCACAATGTCTTTCCGAAATCAAGGACCAAGACATTGTCTGGCTTTCGCTCAAAAGCGGCGAAACCATGGTGCGCAGGGTGCTTGCCATGCCGGGTGATTCCATTGAAATCACGGACAAAGGCCGCGTGCGTACGCCGCACCGCAATTTTAAATGGAAAGGCGAAGACGCCTTTATTCAAAGCCAAACGATTTACGTTCCTAAAGCCGGCGACACGCTCTATTTTGACAAATTAAACGACGTGGAGCAGGACTACATTTTGGCCTACCTGCATACGCATGGAGAAAAGATTGCTGTCAAGTCGACACTCTGGCAGGGCGACCGCGAAATCAACATTGACCGCGTAGGTGCCACCAAGATTGCAAACCGCCAGGTTAGCCTTAAAGAAGTCGACTATTTGCCGTGGCAAGACCGCTACCTGATCGAGCTCCAGATTCGTCAGGCGGAACCGGGCAACGCTCCGATTAAAATCAAGCGCGAACTGTTCCGCTTGAAGCCAGCCAAGCTCGAACTCAATCCCCCGCCAAGTTCTTCTGCAGATTCTACCGCAAGCGATTCCGTCAAGACAGATTCTGTGAAAGTCGCTCTCACCGATTCTAGCAAAACCGCAAAGGCTGACACAACTCAAAAAGACACAACGAAAAAGGATTCTGCCGTTGCAGCACCTGCAAAACCGGCGCCCGCAAAAGAAGAACCGGAGCAATATTTGGACGAGCCTCTGAACAAGATTGTGATTGAAGAAGACTGCTATTACGTGACATGCTTGAAGGGCTCTAGCTGCCCTGATTCACGCGAACTCGGCTACTTTACGCACAACGACTTTATCGGACGCTACTTGGAATGGCCGGACCGCTTCCAAAACCGAATCATCGTTCCAGCCAAGAAAATCCTTGACAAATCAATTGAATACGTTCTTTCGCTCTTGACTCCAGAAGAAGATTCAGAAGAGAATACTTCAGACAATGAAGAAGCCGAAAACAAGAGCAATTCCACAAAGTAAAATTTTTTTTCGCCACACGGATCTGATTTTGCTAACGCAAAATTATATATAATGATTTGTTTTTATAACAGGAATCACGTTAGTGATTCCCAATCAGTGTGACAATTTTATTGTTAAAAAATGCCGTTAGGCATTTCTAATCCGTGTGGCAACATCTAAGATCTTCACGCCTAATCGATACAATACAGAAAAGGTCGCGATATTGTCGCGACCTTTTGAATTTCTATTGCTCAGCAATTAGTCCAGCGAGTGAACCAGCAGACCGTCGCGGAGCTTGGGTTCAAACCAGGTGCTCTTCGGCGGCATGATTTCGCCAGCGTCGGCAATATTCATGAGCTGATCGAGAGTCGTCGGATACATAGCGAAGGCGCAAGCGCATTCACCGCTGTCAACGCGCTTCACGAGTTCGCCGAGACCGCGAATGCCACCGACGAAGTCGATACGCTTGGAAGTACGCGGGTCATCGATATCGAAGAGCGGCTTCAGGATAAGTTTCTGGAGGAGAGCCACGTCGAGGCTGTCGACCGGACCGAGGTTCTTGAGGTATTCAGCCTTGAACGTGCAAGCATACCACTTGCCGCCCATGTAGAAGTTCACCTGGTTCTGCTTGGCCGGGCTCTGCATCTTGTCGAGGGCAACGATATCGAACACCTTCTTCATTTCGTCCATGAGCTGTTCCGGAGTACGGCCGTTCAGGTCCTTGAGCACGCGGTTGTAGTCGAGGATCTTGAGCTGGGTGCTCGGGAAGAGAATGGCGAGGTAACGATTATATTCTTCGTCGCCAGTGTTGTTCGGGTTCTGTTCAGCGCGGAAGCTTGCGGCGCGGGCTCCGGCAGCACTGCGGTGGTGACCGTCGGCAATGTAGCTCACCGGAACGGCTTCGAAAGACTTGCGGATGGCTTCGATTTCGGCGTCATCGTCGATAATCCACACGGTATGACCAAAGCCATCGCCCTTGCTCACGAAGTCATACACAGGCTTACGCTTGGTCACGGCACCGAACACATCGAACTGGCCCTGATCGCGGTAGGTCAGGAACACCGGACCGGTGTTGGCGTTGGTAGCAAGCACGTGGCGCAGACGGTCTTCTTCCTTGTCGGCGCGAGTGAGTTCGTGCTTCTTGATAATGCCGTTGAAGTAGTCAGCAGCGGGCACGCAGCAAACGAGACCGTACTGTTCGCGACCGTTCATGGTCTGGCGATAAACGTAAAGGCACGGCTTCTTGTCGTAAGCAATCACGCCATCTTCAATCATCTTGTCCAGATTTTCGCGGGCATGTGCATAGACCTTCGGGTCGTAGGCATCCACGGAATCAGGAAGTTCCAGTTCGGCACGGGTCACGCGCAGGTAGGAATGCGGGAGCCCTTCGGCCATGGCCTTTGCTTCGGCGCGGTTCATCACGTCGTATGGGAGAGCGGAAATCGTTTCGGCTTCGGCCGGGTTAACCGGGCGCAGCGCCTTGAACGGGTAAATGTGCATCATAGGGTGTTTTCCTTTGTGTGCTGCTTTAATTAAAGCTTCGTCTTCGGCAATCAAGCTCTGGATGTAACTAGTCTTTGCATCCAGCCACTTTTTCTTGCGATAATTTACAATAAAATAGGCCAGGAAAAAGAAGATTGCACCGCCAATGGCAGCCACAATCGTGATTCCTATCATAAAGGCGGCCAAGTGCCCCGCCGCATCGTGCCACAGGTGCGAAATCACGGAAAGGCAGTTCTTGAACGAAAGGCCTTCGAATTCCGAAAGGAAGTCAAAATTGATCTTTTCGGGGTTTAAAATCTTGCAACCGATGGCATAACCCGTGGGGTAAAAGAAACCGAACTGGGTAAGAGGGTTAGCAACGAAAGAAGAAACAATCCCAGGCACCTTCGGAAGTCTGAACAAGGCGCAAAATGCAACCGTCAAAATGATGGCGACACCGATGGTTGGCCAAATGCCGATAAACACACCGGCAGCAACCGACCATGCCACCTTGAGCGCATCCTGGCGCTTGGGGAACATGCGGTTATAATAAATACGACTCAGTCTCTTGTACTTGGACTCGGACTTGTCGATACGCTTATGCTTAAATTGAATCATTGCGAGCCAAATATAGTTTTTTTTACAAAAAATCCTAGATGGAATCGCATCTTTAAGCGCAGAATACCCCTCCCCTAAAAAGGGGGAAGCCTCCCCCTGGTTCGCACTTCGTTGCTCTCCACCCCCTCTGCGGGGCCCCCCCCGCAACGCCCCGATTGTAGCGCCCACGGCTCCTGAAAGTGAGCTCGCTTCGCTCACATGGATTCGGCCTTCGGCCTCTAATGTTCGCTTAGCGGCCAGGCATTCGCCGTCGCTTTCCTTAGCAATTGCTCTTCTGCTGTCGCGTTGTCCCTGTTCCGCCAGTTGTCATGCTGACGAAGGTCAGCATCAGCATTTCAGACCCGAGAAAAAAGACGGTTATTCAACCATTACACAACGAACGGAAAAACCGTGTGTTTTTAGATAGAAAAACTTACCCGTATTCGTACCCGAATCAGTTGTAAATGATGCAGCACCTTCCTCTGGATAATTAACTTCTTCAGATTCTTCTGGATAGAACCAATAAGTTCCTGTCGTCAAATTTCTAAACTGATATTTCCAATTATATCCAGCTCCGACCAGACTATACCCAGTACTATTGTAGCCGCCAAAACCGTATGTAGAGCGAAGCCCTTCAATACCATGAGTATTTCCATCACTATTCAAGATAACGTAAAAATCATCAAATGTCAAAAGACGCCATCCATCAGGGCAAATTCCTTGGTGATTCGGCTTTATAAGATCGGCACAATGTTCTTTGTTACAGCGGCTCGGCAACTGCATCATTTCAGCCCATTGGTATAGCCCCCCAAATTCATCGCATTTTGTAGTATCGTCATCATAACAATAGCGTTCAATCACAGAATCGTCATTCTGATCCTGTGTCCCCGGCACATCCACACCAATATTTAAATTTTCAGCCATCACCGTTACAGAAGCCGCATCGCCATTCAAATTTACCCCATCAATGGTAATGTAATAGTAACTACGACCAGTACGTTTATCAACAAATGTTTTATAACGATTGGGTCCGATATTCCAATCAGCAGCCAAAGTCTTCGAATGGTCAAACGGCACATATTCGCTACTACTCGACTTTACCGTTTCAGAAGAGGTAACGCTACTACTTGACGCCACAACACTCGAAGAAGACTGCTTAGCTTCTTCGCTGCTGCTAGATTCTTCTTTTTTCGCAGAAGATGAAGACTGCTTGTCTTCGCTAGAAGTCGGCTTTACAGAGGAACTGGATTCCTTCGTCTTTTCCACCGATGAAGAAGATTCTTCGCTCGGGTCCGGAGCAGGCGCAGAGCTACTAGATTCATCACCGCAGGCAACAAACAAAACCGCAGAAAGCAACAACGCAGCAAAATATTTCACAGAAAACCTCCGGGGTTCCAACAATAATTCGAGCTAAGTATAGTTTTTTCGCAGATTAAAAAAAAGATGCCGCATCAAGTGCGGCATGACAATCAGGGAAACATTTTTACACAAACAGATTTTACGTTAGTAAAATCCGATAAATGCGTAAGGCGAATATTGCAGGGCTGCTTGCAGACCTATAAGTGAGCCTAGCATTTAGTACTTTAGTACAATCCGTGTGGTCCTTTATCCCCTATCCTCAGCGAGGACTGTAATTTGCTACATTTACGGCGATGAAACACTTGATTTCTAAAGAAGGCTTTGAAAAGTTCAAGGCGGAATGGGAACACTTGAAATACGTGGAACGCCCCGCCATGATCAACCAGGTGCAGGCTGCTGCAGCCGAAGGTGACCGCAGCGAAAATGCGGCCTACACGTACGGGCGCATGCGCGTGCGCGAAATCGACCGCAGACTCCGTGAATTGGACCGCATTCTGGATGGTGCGCAGGTGGTCGAATCACAGGCAAGCGACGACGGTACAGTCCGCTTTGGCGCTACAGTCAAGATGAAAGACATCAAGACCAAGCGCGAACGTACCTACAGCATCGTGGGCGAAAAAGAAATCGACCCGTTGCAGGGTCGCATCAGCATGAAATCGCCCGTCGGTGAAGCCCTGATGGGTAAGAAGCAGGGTGACCAGGTACAGGTACAAGCTCCGAAGGGACTGATTACATACGAGATTGTAGAAGTTAAGTATTAACTCATGTTTATCGATACGCATTGTCATTTGGATTCCTACGAACAGCATTCCGGCGAAGCCGTCGGCGATCTGTTTTCACGCCTCGCCCACGACCCAGACCAAAACGTCCAGGCGCCCGAAGCCTATATTCATGTGGCATGCGATCCGGCGGATTTTAGCCGCGCCCAGGAACTTTCAGAGAAATTTCCGAATGTCTACGCCGCCTACGGAATTCATCCGGAATATGTTCTGACTGAAACGGCCGAAGACGAAGCCCGCATGCTGGAATATCTGAAGCACCCCAACCCCAAGTGCGTTGCTTGTGGCGAATTCGGGCTGGATTACCACTATGGTTCTGACACCAAGGCCGAACAGGTCAAGCTTTTCGAGCGTCACCTGGAACTCGGGCTCAAATCGGGCAAGCCGCTGGTTTTGCACTTGCGAGAAGCCGACGACGATGCGCTCGCCGTGCTCCGGAATGCCGACCTTCGCGGAAGCAAGATTCACGTTCACTGCTTTACGGGCTCGCCAAAATTCTGCGCCCAGCTGCTCGATTTAAAGTATCGCGGGGCAAACATTTTTGTGGGCTTTACAGGAATCGTGACGTTTAAGAATGCACAAAACGTGCGCGATGCCGCAGCACTCGTGCCCATGAACCAGATGCTCCTAGAAACGGACTCCCCTTACATGGCCCCTATTCCTTACCGCGGAAAGCCC
>CADBHQ010000026.1 GCA_902794535.1 Fibrobacter succinogenes
GCGCACGCTGCGGCCGTCTTCGACGCCCACGCGGAGAGCCGATTCGTCAATCACGATTCCTTCGCGGCCGTCGCCCGGAATATGCGGGTAGACCGCGCGGGTCAAGGCCTGCAGCAAGGTCGACTTTCCATGGAAAGCGCCACCCGTAATCACGGTGATTCCCTTCGGGATTCCCATGCCACGAATTTCGCGACCGCACACATTCAAAGTCACCGCCATCTGTTCGGGAGCGGCAAACGGTACCGCACCTTCCAGCGGCAATTCGCTCAAGCCAGAGGCTCGCGGAAGCACTGCGCCATCGGGCACGAATGCACACAGTCCGCGGGTTTCAAGCTGAGTCAAAATCTCCTTGCGTTCGGCAAGCACGCGGAAATGTTCCTGCAAGGCGGCCTCGTCGGACTTGCTATAATAAAGACCTGCCGACACCAAGTCGGGCAAAACCATCGTCAAAATTTCGGCAGCGACTTCGGCCTGAATCTTGCGACCTTCGCCCGGGAGCCTTACCTGCAGGCAAGCCCGTAGCTCGCCGTTGTCAATCCACAGGGAATTTCGCACCAGCATCTCGGGTCCAGCCGTATCGAATACGATGGCAGCATCCTTATCAGGATACTTTTCTTTAACCAGTCGCGAAAGCTTGCGGTGCAAGAAATCGCTCAACGCCAAACGATGTTCAAAAGAGCCGCCCCATTCGCCCGTATAACCGAGCATCGAAAGATTCGCCTTGATTACGACTCTAGAAGCCGGCGCATACGGGTCGCCCTGCACATGCAGGAATTCCAACGCAAAGTCGCCAAAATCCCATGGTTTGTCTGCAAGAGACTTGTAGAGACCGTAATTTTTGCCATTTAAAGTGCGAATTTTCTGGTAAAGGGCTTTCATGCGTTGAAAAGTAGTTTTTTAAGGGCGCTTTTTTAGCACGCGTTTCCAAACTTTTGCACAAAAAAAAATTAAATTCCATAAAAACTTTATATTTTTAGAACAAACAAACAGGAGAAATCCATGAAAAAGCTTTACATTTTTGCGCTTTTGGTCGCATTCCTCTTTACCGCTGCCGTCGCTGACGACGATCCACCTCCGCGCGGTAAGGCTGCAACTATTACCATCATTACCAACCCGCCTAACAGTGATGTGTTCCTCGGTGGCGAACCTCTCGGCAAGAGCCCGATTGAAAACGCAAGCGTCAAGTCTGGTCGCCAGACCCTCGTGGTGATCGACCAGGGTTACGAACTCGTGAACCAGCGCGTGAACATTTGGCCGGGTAACGACAAGCGTAACGTGTTCGACTTCGGCACCAAGATTCCTAAGGGCGCTATCAAGGTGACCACCATTCCGGGCAAGTGCCTTATCTACATTGACGGCGACAATGCCGACAAGACCGATGGTGCCGCACTCACCATCAACAACCTCGATGCCGGTGACCACGTGGTTCGCGCCGAATGCTCCAACCGCAAGTCTGCCGAAGCTCTCGTAACCGTGAAGGGCGAAGAAACCGTCGAAATCACTCTCGACGCTTCTGGCAAGAAGAAGAAAAAATAATTTCTCTCTCAGTGGTTTATACCATAAGCCTCCGACATAAGTCGGAGGCCTTTTTATTTATATTTAAAACATACTTAAGAAGGGAACACTCATGAAACGCCTCATATTGCTTGCCGTATCTGCACTGCTACTTTGCTCCTGCGCCAACAAGTCTCTTACCCGCTACGAGACCCTAGCCCCCGTGCTCAAAGAAGAGGGCTTTGAAGGCACTATCAAGAAAATCGAAGAGGAAAAAGACGACATTTATGGCGAAAAGAGCGCCTTCCTTTACCACTTCGACGAAGGCATGCTTTACCACTATGCCGGCAAGAACAAGGAAAGTATCAAGCACTTTGAACAGGCCGAACAGATTTACGAAGACTTGTACACCAAGTCCGTGACTAACGAAGCCGCAGCCCTTGCCACCAACGACAACATGCGCCCCTACAGGGCCCGCCCCTTTGAATTGCTGCTGATGTATCAGTACCAGATTTTGAACTATCTCGCCGTCGGAGATTTGGACGGGGCACTGGTCGAAGTCCGCAGGGCGCAAATCGCATCTGAAGCCCTTTACCAAAAAGACAAGGACAAGGTGAACGACAACGGCTGGCTGCGCTACCTGAGCGCACTCGTGTACGAAATGTCCGGCGAAGAAGATGACGCCGCCATTGCTTACCTAAAAGCCGCCAAGGCATTCGAAGAAGGCAACGTGAAAATGCCCAAGGAAGTCTGGGAATACATTAACGAAAGCCTTCGCAAAATGGACCGTGCAGACGACCTGAAGGCCTTAAAGACACCGATGCTTGCCCAAACCCCTAAGGCCACACAATCCCGCGAAAAAGGCCAGGAAATCATTGTGGTGGGCTATGCAGGCCACAGCCCCATTCTCGGCGAAATGTACCTGTCGGGTACCTTCGTGAGCGCAGGCGCCATCAACCTCACCTACAAGGACGGCGAAACCGGCAAAATTGAATCCTTCACGCTCGTTGCTCCCCCGGTGGCAGGCGCCGGCAGCAACACCTTCCATATCGGGTTTGCACTCCCGCAAAAGAAGAAATTGCCCCAGCACACGAACATGTTCACCGTAAGCCTCGATGGCAGCAAGCACACCCAGATCGAAAAGGTGGCCAACATCGATGCCGAACTCGATAAGAACATGAAAGACGAAAACGCATCGACCATGATTCGTACCGCCACACGCGTCGTGATTCGTACCATTGCCGCCCAGCAGGCCAAAAAGGCAACCAACACGGGCAACGGAATCTTTGACTTGGTGAAAAACATTGCCGTAGACGTGGGTCAAACCCAGCTGGAACAGGCAGACCTTCGAGTCGGTCTCTTTATGCCCAATTCAATCAACGTGACCCGCATTCCGGTCGACGCTGGCACCCATGAACTGGTCATTTCAGCCCTGGACAGCCAAGGAAGAGTGGTCGGAGAATACAAATTGGGCAAAGTTAAAGTCGCTAAGGGGCAGAAAAAAATTGTTCTCGTTCCATCTATTGAGTGATTTTAGTATTTTATGAAAAAATAGTATCCGCTTTTTGAAATAATAATGTAGTTTCAAAGGCAAACTTTAAGGAGCACTACTCATGAACTTAAAAGCATTAGTCGCTGCTGGCGCACTGCTCGCCACCCAATCCTTCGCTATCGTGGGCGTCGGTTTCCATTATGCACCCGGCCTCGGCACCTCGATGAAGTCTGCCGAACCGGCAAGCATCGCCAACAAGATTGAACTGAGCCACGAAGGCTTTGACGGCGTTATGCAAGGTTTCGGTTTTAAGGCATGGGTTGACCTGCTCCCCATCGTCGACATCGAAGCAACCATGAACATCCAGTTCGGTTCCTACGACGCATCTCTCTGGGTTGAAGACCCGCTCAACGACACTAAGACCGAAATCCCCATGGAAATCGAATTGGGCGGTACTCCGTTCGGCAAGGCAAACCCCAAGTTTGTCGCCATGACCCTCGACTTTTCTGTCACCTACCCCATTACGTTCTTGCCGATCATTCGCCCCTACATTGGTGGCGGTCTTTCGGTCCACATGAACAGCTTCGTCCTGAACCAGGAGTTCGCCTCTAGCTTTGTCGAAGAGAGCACCCTCGACGAAGTAGCCGAAATCGTACTCGACCAGACCATGGACGACAAGGCCAAGTCCGAAGCGCTCAACAAGAAGGGCCAGGATATGAAGAAGCAGATTCAGGACAAGGCTGTTAAGGAAGGCTTGGAAAAGAGCGTTGGTGGCCACATTCTTATTGGTGCCCGCGCCAAGCTCCCGGTTATCCCGATTGCCGCATACGCAAACTTCAAGTACTACATTGGCGGCGACTATCCGGAAGAAATCGATGCCGGCAACATGACTGCTGAACTCGGTATCGGCTTTGCTCTTTAATCAAAAAAAATCCTAGGTAAAATAAATGACGACTGAAAACACTAGCACCACCAAGATTCTTATCATCGAAGATGAAATCGCCATTGCCGAAGGCCTGATTGACCTCTGCAAGTTGAATGGTTACAATGTCAAGCACTGCGCCGACGGCGAAAGCGGCCTTGCAGAAGCCCTCACCAAGCAGTACAACCTCGTTCTTTTGGACTTGATGCTCCCGGGCATGGACGGCTTTACCGTTTGCGACAAGATTCGCGAACAGGACAAGAGCCTCCCGATTATCATTCTTTCTGCAAAGAACGCAGACGACGACATCATCAACGGTCTCAAGTACGGCGCTGACGACTACATTCCGAAGCCGTTCTCCGTTCCGATGCTCTTGGCCCGTATCGATGCCGTGCTCCGTCGCAGCCGTCAGACCATGGAAAACGAAGGCAAGCTCGTTGCCGGCAGCCTGCGCGTGAACTTCCGCGAATACACCGGCACCCGCGGTACCGAAGAACTCGCCTTTACCCGTAAGGAAATCGAAATTCTTGAATACCTGTGGCGCAACCGCGACCACGCCGTTCCCCGTTCCGAACTGCTCCGCAAGGTCTGGGGTTACGAAAATGCTGATTCTGTGGACACCCGTACCGTGGACATCCACATTACCAAGCTCCGCAAGAAAATCGAAGACGATCCGTCGCACCCGAAACTCCTGGTCACCTTCCGTGGAGAAGGCTACCAGATGCGTTCTGCACCTGAATGCGACAAGTAAAAAATAAACTAGCTACGGCTCTAGCGTACTTTAAAAAACACCAGGCAATCATCATGGAGCGCCTGGTGTTTATTTCCATTTTCTTGGTCATCGCAATTCCCTTGACCATCTTGTTCGTCAAGACATACGAGCAATCCACGGCGCTCGAAGAAAAGAAGGTTGAAGAACGCATCGACGCCGCCTACGAAAGTCTCAAACTTAGACTCTCTTCGGACTTTAATCTGGAAAACAGCCGTTCCTACAAGGACTACGGCATTTTGAACTCGATTACCGTGATTGGCGGCAACAGCCGACTCTTCTCGGAATTCTTCTCGTTCCCGGATTCTAGCGGACCATACTGCGACTTCGACTCGCTGTTCCGCCAGTGCCGCAAGGGACTGCTCGGACACTTCCAAATTTCGCACAGCGGTGAACTATTGACGCCGTTCTACCCCGATACAAGTACCGGCATCGGCAAGTCCATGTGGGATAACTTCTCGTTCGACGACCAGGAACAGCGCAAAAAGACCCGCGACCTGATTCAGTACCTGCTCATCAAGCTCGACATTCGAAACGGGCTTCCCAAGCGCACGGTGCAGACGGTCGACTCGACCGAAGCAATTGACCAGCTGTACGACGAAATTCGAGACTTGCAGATTCCCACCCGCGTGGAACTCACGTCTGAAGAAGAAGCGCTTACCTACATGGCTGAAACGGCCAAGAACGATACGACCGTTACGCCCGACATTCCGATTTTTACCGGCAGCAACACGAACGTCAACATTACGGACCTCAAGATTCGTATGACGACGGACTACATCGTGTTCTTCCGTACGATCTACATCGGCATGCTCCCGATTGTGCAAGGGTTCGTCGTCGACAAGAATATCTACCTGAACTACATGACTCAGGAAGAACAGCTCGCCTACGCCAAGCTGCCTTACGCAATCGAATTGGTCTACGAAGACACCGTGCTCCTGACAATCGGAAACAAGAACGCCGAATACGAACTCAGGACCAAGCGCCCGTTACCGCCGCCCTACGACAAGATCATCTTCAAGATGTATTCTGCCGAAGTCAGCGGATCGGCCGACCTGACAATTCTCTTTAGCGGACTTATTCTGTTGATCGTGATTGCCGTGTGCCTGATTACGATTTACCGCTTTACGCAGAGCAAGGTGGCACTTGCCGCCAAACGCCAGGACTTTGTATCTGCCATTACGCACGAGCTCAAGACTCCGCTCACCGCTATCAAGATGTATGCCGAACTGTTGCAGAATTCCTGGGTGGCAAGCGAAGAAAAGAAGCAGCGTTACTACGGCCAGATTGCAAGCGAAGCCGACCGACTTTCGCGCTTGATTCAGAACGTGCTTAACTTGTCTAAACTCGATGGCAACCGCTGGAACGTGCAGCTGCGCAAGGAACGCCCGAAGGCGGTACTTGACGACTTTGTTGCGACCTACAGCAAGAACATCGAAAAGCAAGGGTTTGAACTCACCGTGTCGACCGACACCGATGCCGACAATGTGGCACTCCTGATTGACCGCGACGCCGTGATGCAGATTCTGATGAACCTGGTGGACAACTCGCTGAAGTTCTCGAAGAACGCAAGCTACAAGATGATTAGCATCGAGCTGCGCGTGAACAATGGCGACATGTACCTTGCCGTGCGCGACTACGGCCCAGGCATTCCGGCATCTGAAATGAAAAAAGTGTTCCAGGAATTCTACCGTGTCGAAAACGAAATGACTCGTTCTACAAGCGGAACGGGTATCGGTCTTTCGATGGTGAAAAAACTCTGTACGCTCACCAACATGAAAATCGAAATCGAAAACGCGGGTCCTGGTCTGCGCACCAAGATTCACTTCCCGCCGCTCGACATCTATTAATTTCACAATTTGAACATTATTTAACAAGCATTGTAAAATTCGCCCCGGATTTAAGTCCGGGGCGTTTTAAGTAACAATTATCTAAAGAAAATATTTCACCGCGGTGATGCATTTTTTAGTATTTTTAGGACGCCAAAATACATTCTTATGGCAAACCGAGGAGCATGTCATGACTCAAGAAGACATTCTTAATAATCCGGAAAAGTACGACCTTTCCATCGAAACCGTTGGCAAGGGAACTTTAAAATCGCCCATGAAGGGAGTTCCGTTTGTTTCGGAGTCTGACCGAGTAAGCCTTACGGCTGACATTGGCCGAATTCAGCAATTCCACGAAAGCGGAAAGGAAATTCCATCGCTCGAAGCGGCCGGCCCTCGCGAAACGATTTTCCACGACCCCGCCTGGACACGCGCAGGCATCGTGACTTGCGGCGGTCTTTGCCCGGGCCTGAACAACGTGATCAAGGGTCTTGTTCAGGTGCTGTGGTTTGACTACGGTGTCAGAAACATTTTCGGCATTCCGTACGGCTACCGCGGTTTGAACCCGGCCTACGGTTATTCCCCGATGATCTTGAACCCCGACGTGGTGGACGCCATCCAGGAAGACGGCGGTACCATTCTCGGAAGCTCCCGCGGAAACCAGGACGCCAAGATCATGGTCGACACCTTGATGCGCCTGAACATTAACGTGCTGTTCTGCATTGGCGGCGACGGCACGCTCCGTGGCGCCCATGACATTGCCCAAGAAATCAAGAAGCGCAAGCAGCCTATTTCGGTGATTGGCATTCCGAAGACAATCGACAACGACTTGAATTTGATTGACCGAACCTTCGGTTTCGAAACTGCCGTGCTCAGCGCCACCGACGTGATTACCAGCGCACACAACGAAGCTAACGGCGCCTTTAACGGCCTTGGCCTTGTAAAGCTCATGGGCCGCGATTCTGGCTTTATTGCCGCCTACGCAGCACTTGCTACAACGGTCGTAAACATTTGCTTGGTACCCGAAGTACCCTTTACGCTCGACGGCCTGTTCAAGGCTCTGGAAAGCCGCTACAGCAGTGGTAAAACACATGCCGTGGTGACCGTTGCCGAAGGTGCCGGTCAGGAACTGTTCAAGGACCAGCCCGAACGCAGGGATGCTAGCGGAAACATTTTGAAGAACGACATTGGCGAATTCCTGACGCGTAAGATCAAGGAACACTTCGACAAGGTCGGCAAAGAAATCAATATCAAGTACTTTGACCCGAGCTACATGGTGCGTAGCATTCCGGCACAAGGTACCGACGCCATTTTCTGTTTTCAGCTCGCCGAAGCCGCCGTGCATGCAGGCATGGCCGGCAAGACCGACATGGTCGTGGGCAGCATGAACAACGCATTCTCGCACGTGCCTATCGAATACGCCGTCAGCGAACGTAAGAAGATTAACCCGAACGGAGCGCTCTGGCACGCCGTTCTCGGAATCACGCGCCAGCAGGATTACTTCTCCGGTAAGGGGAAGGGGAAGTAACCCTTAAACTCAAAAGAGGAAACAAAAAGCAATGCTAAAACAAGAAGATAAAGTCCTTATTCGCACTGCACTCATGGAATATCGCTATCTTTTATTCAAGACTTACCACGGCACCGACGACGAAAAGGTACGTATCGCACAGCTGAATAAAGTCTTGCAGAACTGGAAAGTGTAGTTTAGCAAAAGGGGAAAATGAATCGCTTCTTGGTGACATTGTTTGCGTTAACGTTGTACGGGGCAAGCCTTGCAAATGAAGACTTGCGCATTGCAGATTCCTGCTACACCGCCCGCGCCGAAAAAGCCATTGGCGACAAGGCGAACGCCAAGAACGCAACGCTCATGATCGATAGCTACCGCAAGGCAATGAAGGACCCCTCTGTCGAAGAGAAGGCTACCGAAGGCTACGTGAAGAGCTTGTTTTTCTCTTTCCGCTTTGTGCACTTTGAAAAGCACCAGCGCAAGGCCAAGCTGGACAGCTTAAAGACTATCAGCGAAGCCGCCTACCAGAAGTTCCCGAAGAACCGGGAAATTGCGCACGTGTACGCGAGCGCCCTTTCTATGTGGGGTAACGAACGCGGCGCCCTCACCTCGGTCAAGGAAGGCGTTGCCACCACCGTGCGCGACGTGGCCATTATGGCCGAAGACTATCAGGTGCTTGGCCGCGCCCACTTTGTGTTGCCCTACGTGCCGCTGGTGCTGTCGTGGCCCGACAAAAAGCTTGCCGACAAATACTTGAGCCTTGCGCTCGAAAAGAATCCGCGCGACCTTTACAACTACTTCTTTTTAGCGGAACTGCGCTTTGACCAGAAACGCTATGCCGACGCCTTGAACATTATCGACCGCGGCCTTTCTCGCGGAATCCGCACCAACTTCTTCTTGGAAGACAAGCGTGGCCGTTGGCAGCTCAAAGAACTGCAAAAGAAAATCAACGCCAAGCTCGACAAGAAATAGTCTTTAGCCTAAAAATTTTTGGGATATAAAAAAGCACCGCGTTGAGCGGTGCCTTTCATTAGAAGGTTTTGTGGGTTGATGGATTAGCCTTCATAATCCGGGTCAACCGCATCATCATTAACTTCGCAACCACTGCAATCCAAAAGGCTTGTACAGTAATCCATTTCGACTACTTCCATCAGGGGCTTGCTGTATACTTTCTTTTCGCTGTTCATTTTAAATTCCTGCTGCATCATTTTGCAATCCCCTTCTTGTTAAAGAATGCGCCCTTGGTGGTGGGCTTGTGGTTTGTGCTGCGGCCCTTGAGGTCGAACCAGCGATCGATCTTGATAGCGCCCGTGACGGTGTTCATACGGCCAATGGCTGTTGTCTTTTCTTCTTCGTCAATGAATTCGACATCGATAGATTCAGGCAAGCTTTCAATAGAGCTTACTTCACCCTTGGCAAGCGGACGGCCAAGCGTTACGTTAGCATTAACCTTACACATATAGGCTCGCATCGGAACGGCATAGGTACCTTCACCCACCTTGCCATACTGACCAGCCTTGTATCTGCCATTGGGATCATCTGCAGCAGCAAGGGCATAAGCAAGTCCAAATTCCGGATCAGTTGAGCTCCATGTCTTGTATCCATAAGTACCCTTGAAAATCCACTTGTTAGTATTATCATATTGTTCTGCAATATTACCAGTCTGGAAAGAAGCCTGACCACCATTCAGATTGAATTGGAGTTCCGTTGCTTCAGGAACAATAACCGCATACGGGGTATTTGCTGTCGGAAGTGCATTGGTATTGTCCAATGTAATATTCCTGAAAGTCGCCTTCCATTTGCAATCAACCGAAACAACCTCTTTAAGTTTGTAGAACTTGGCGTTTGTCGTAGCACCAGCAGGCAGACTAAACGGCAACACGATAGTACCAGCCTTATTTGCCGTAAACACGCGGTCATACACAATGGCATCCACATTAACGGCGCTCGGAATGCTAACAGCACCAGCTCCTTGATATTCGCCATCAGTAATCTTAGCTACAGCGTAGCTATTATCATCCTGCGTATAAATATCAATTGCGGTAGTAGATGTCGTTTTCTTCACAACATGCACCAATGCATTCAGGTCGCTGGCAAATCCGTCGTCCGTTGTAACATGAACCGTCATAGTGGAACTGAGATTACCTTCAACCGTCATGGAACCACCATTCGGAGTTGTTGCTTCCGGCATATAAAGGACATAACCTTCAGGAGCGGTCAAGATCGTGGTATTGTCAATATTGCCAACTCCAGCAGGAACCTGGACTTCAAATTGTTTTTTTCCGTTAGGAATTGTATAGGAATTTGCAGTTGCTCCCGATTGATTAATAACTGCATTAGCAAATACAACTTCTACAGTCATAGCCAGACCATCGGACGGTTGAATGCCAGAGCCGCTACGAGATTGAAATCTAATAAGTACATTTTGTGAAGAACTCGTCACAGAAGGTAACGTAACAGTACCCCCATTTCCATCTACATAAGTGTTTATTAACGCACTTGTATTGCTTATACTAGCGCCATCATAAACTAATATAGTAGGTTGAGCACCATAACTAGACCCATTTGGCAAAGCACGTGTTATAGTGCCGTTCATTTTAAGAACAAAGCCCTCTGGAGCAGTCAACAAAAGCTTGCCATCACAACCGACTTCAAACGTTCCATTTGGTCCACCATATTCGTAAACATTGAAGGTCTTTACATCATCGGGAATTGTCAATTCATCTTGACCAGATTGCGGAACAAGTACGTATTTAACGTCTCCTTCGCCCGTTACAAATTGAGCTTCAGCAGCCCAGGCTGTTGTTGCCATGCCCATTGCAAGCAAGGCAGAAAGGCTCAAAAATTGGTTTTTGAGTTTCATAGTATTTTCCCTTCTTTATGAAAAAGGCACACCCCGTTATGAGAGTGTGTCGAAAAAGTTGCCATATGGCAAGTTTTAAGCATGGTCAGGAAGATCATACCCGTACAACATGAAAATAAACTTACCATAATCATATAGTAAACTTAATTTTTACTATACAATCCGTCAAGTAAACTTCCATTTACAATATAGCTATTTTCATGTCAATCTTGGAGTTAGACCAGCGGGTCAGGTCCGTCAACCAGATTTTCGCCAATGGGCCCGTGGATTACCGGCGTCTTATCGCCATCGCTGCTCTGCAAAAGGGTAGAACGCTGTTCCAAACGGAACACCTTCATTTCGGGGGCATTATATTCTTTTTTCATCATTATTCACCATCTCCTGTTTCTTCGGAGTCGTCCAAGAACCTTATACGAACGCAACCTTCGCCGCTGCATTCCAAAATGCTCGGGCCGTAATCCATTTCAACCACTTCCATCAAGGGTTTGCAGTACACTTTCTTTTCGCTGTTCATTTTAAATTCCTCCCACATCATTTGACAATCACTCTCTTGTTATAGAATGCACCCTTAGTAGTGGGCATTTTATTGGTGCTGCGGCCCTTGAGGTCATACCAGCGATCAATTTTAAATTCACCGGTCACAGTGTTCATGCGGCCAATCGCCATTACCTTGTCATCTTCATCCATAAACTTGACATCGATGTTTTCTGGCAAATCTGCAGAAGACATTTCACTCAGTGTCAACGGTCGACCAAAACGACTCGGGTCAAGCATTATGCTGGAGTTCGCCTTGCTAAGGTAAGCTCGCATCGGAACAATGTAAGAGCCCTCTCCCATTCTGCCAAAATCGCCAGTTGCAACTTCATCTTCGTTGCTGCCAGCAAAGGCATAGGCAAGTCCAAGCACTTCATCGTTTTCGACCCAAGGCCTGTAGACATAAGCTCCCGTAAAGTACCAGTTACCGTCAGAACTCCATGTCATCTCTATTTTTTCAGTTCTCAAAGTTGCCGTTCCACTGAACTCAAATTGCAATTCAGAGTCTTCAGGAATAATTACATACGGAGTGTTTGCTTTGGGAGTTGTATTTTTACCAATCTTTCTCATATTGGCAACCCAAGAGCGTCCTTCTTGTTCAACACTTTCAAGCTGATAGAACTTGGCATTGACTGAAGCTCCTTCCGGCAAACTGAACGGCAGCACAACTGTTGCAGGCAGCCCCGGAGTAAATTCACGAACGAACTCAATTGCATTTACTTCAACTGCATCAGGAATGCTCACCGCATCCTTTCCACCAAAGTTACCATCGATGCGAGCCAATGTAAAGCCACCATTGCTATAAACCGCTACTGCTCCGAAGCTAGATTTCTTTAAGACCACAACGTACAAATCCAATCCATTGTCATTCCATTCTGCATTAGATTTAAAGTGGAAGGTCAAACTACGTCCAGAACTGTAAACAGGCTCAATATCTTTGTCGCCATATACTTTCAACAATTTCTTTGCACTTGTGCTGGAACCATCGTAAACGACCAGCGAATCCGCTTCTTCAACCGTCGTTATTTCACCCATAAACGCAAGAGAATAACCTTCAGGAGCGGTCAAAGTGACGGAGCCATCACTATTGTTGCTGTATGCACCATAAGAGCCGCTATTATCATCATAAACCGTCAATTGCGATACACCTGTCGGAATATCCAAAGTAATATTTCCAGTCTTCGGAATATTGATTTCGTAATCACAATAATATGCAGGAACAAAGTAAGCACTATAGTAAACATCTGCTAAAGGCATGGTGAATTTAACTTCGTTGTTATACCACGTACCACCACTTGTTTTAATATCATGGCGGTCTCCATCGTCATCCACCCACCATGCTTCAATACCGCCAAGCACAAAACCTTCAGCCGGAATTGCTGTCAAAGTAACCGTTTCACTAGCACCAGCAGATTCTTTATCAACTGAAATTTTTCCATTTTCAATTTCATTATACGCTATCACATTGTATTTCTTATTGGGATTATACATCGTAACACGTAAATTCATCCACATATAGGAATCCACAGCCTGATTGCGAAGCGTAAGGGTATCCCCGGAACTATTCAGTTCCACATCGTCATCTTGATTCAGTTCCAACTGATGCAAGGCCTTGGCAATTGAGCCGTCGAAAATAATCAAAGAGGCATTCTCGCCTTCAAAATCCACAGAACCTGACAGTTGGAACTTGTACCCTTCGGGCGCCGCCAATACAAGCGTTCCCTTGCAATTCCCCCCATCACAACCGCCCGTAACATTAAACGATTCAACATCTTCAGGAATAGTGGCAATCACGGAATCCCGTTTCGGCATCTCTATGAAGAGACCTTCTTCAGCAGTAGTCATCTTCTCAACAAACTCGACAGCTACCTCGACATTCGCATAGGGCATGGTGAAGGAGTAATCATTGCTCGTATACCATGTACCGCCAGTTATAGGGACAGGCCACCAACTACCATATTCTGATATAGCATCCACAGAAATTCGACCAATCATGTAACCATCGTCCGGAGTCGCGGTCAGCTTAATCGTATTCCCAGCTGATGCCGAAGACAAGCCATCTTCGACATATCCATCCCCTTTGTAACTCACTTCAACACTGTGCGTAACACTCGCATCGAGAAGTCTAATCCCCATCTTGCCATACGCTTCACATGTCGGTCTATGAACTAGCGTCAGTTTTCTTCCCGAAGTAATCCCCCTTTCATCCATCTGTTCAACAAAGGTTCCTATAGGATCTTCAAAATCGCCATCGAATGCATAAAAACCAGAATTTGACCCATAATACTGACCACCTATTTTTTCACGCAATAAAAAAACATATCCCTCGGGAGCTGTCAATACCAAAGGACTGCTAAAATCTCCACAGTCAAAATCTTCCGAGAACTGATAATCATAGACGCCAAATACTGTCAATCCACCGGATATCGTATACCTAGCTATACCATTCCAAGGCATATCTACACGTGGTCCAACATTTTCTGCTACAAATACAGGAGTGACAACAGCATTCGTTGCGGGCATAACAAACGAGCCTGTTGCACTAGTAAGCCAAGTGCCACCAGTTACCGCAATCGGATTTCCTCTCTCATCATAAACCTCAATATGATCAAACGCATAGCCTTCTGCCGGAGTAGCCGTCACAGAGACCAATGCTCCCTGCAAAACATTCGTCACTGAGCTCACGGCATTTCCGCCATCAACAGGAACTATATCGACCAAGAACGGATCACTCGAACTCACAAAGGATACAGTCAAGTCCAACCCCGCAGAGGGTGTTCTGCTATCGAAATTCTTGAAACCAAGAATCAAAGTATTCCCGTCGCTAAGCCATTTGATTGTGGCATTTCCATATTCTTCGAATACCTTATTGCTTTGAGATATCTCACTATTGTACAAAGCGAGGCTGCCACTTGACATGCCATTAAGCTGAACAGCCACCATCGTACCATTCAATCTGACAAAATGGTTTTCGGGCGCAACAAGAACAAGATTTCCGTCGCAATTTAACGAAAAATTTTTATTAGGGCCACCATCATCGTACACCTTGAAGGTCGTCACCCCTTCCGGGATGTTTACCAGGGTATTTGTTCCTGTCGCGGGCATATTGACATAATAGCCACCATTTCCATCAGAAGTCAGTTTCACTTCTTCTGCCCATGCGGTTGATGTTGCCGCCATGCTCAATGCGAACACGGCGAAGATGCTCAAAAAATTGCTTTTGAGTTTCATATCCCATTCCCTTCTATTTGATAGGTGTACGATAATAGCTTACCGCATACATACGATAAACTTACATAGAATAGCTTAATTTGTCAACAAGTCCGGCTGCAAAAGGCGCCACAAAGCAAGAAGGCCGCACCCCCAAAGGTGCGGTCTTCTTTTTGCCGAGAGAGACTCTTCGTTCTATATGGGCCTAGAGGCCTAAGTCAAGTGCGTTGGCCTTGCCGCGGCGCACGCCCCACAAGAAGTCCTGAGTGCGGTTCACCATGGTCTTGCTGCCGACCTTGATGCGGTATGCAAGTCTTGCGATGTACACGCCGGTCGAGACCAGGCGACCGTTATTTGCGCGCATGTTCCAGGCGAGGAACAGCTTGCCGTTGTTTTCGAGGCAGGTGCCCTGGCCATGTTCCTTGAACACATCGTCGTTACAGGTAATCACGTTCGAGTAGCTGTTCACGAATTCGCCAAGGCTCGAGTAGTAGGTGGCCTCGTAGCGCAGTTCCGTGCTCTGGGCGACCGCTTCTACAATCTTCTGGACATCGGCTTCGGTGCCGCGCGAGAAGTTGCTGACGTTTTCGTTGGTAAGCACGTTGTTCTTGTATGCGTCTACGATAATCGGGTCGAGGTCAAACTTTTTCTTGGCCTCGTTGATCGACATTTGACCAGAACTCACCTGAGCGATAATTTCTTCGATGGTGTAGGTAGTCTTTTCACCCTTCGAAGCGTCAGCCTTCTTGTCGGTATACACGGGGTTACCCTGTATAGCCTTCATGATGTCTGCGATTTCGTTTTCGACAAGTTCAGCCATATTCAGGTCGCCCAAGAAATGGCCTTGCGTGCCGTATGCGGCTGCAGCCTGTTCTGCCGTCAAGATAGAAGGATCCTGAACGATTTTCGGCACAGTGGCTGATTCGCTCGTAATAATCGTCTTTGCGCTGTCGTATGCAGGCGTTCCCGGATTGAGCGTCACAACGCCCGGGCTGGTAATGGTTACGCGCTGTTCGCCGGTAATGCGAATCCAGGGGTTGTTTGCATGCGGAGGCACGTACATCAAGTCGTTCACAAGCGAAACTTGCGGCGGTGCGGTAAAGCGCACGGAGTCACCCACGGCCGGGATAATGTCGGTATCGGTACCCTTCGGGAAAATCAGTTTCCACTGGTTGGTAGCAGCCGCCGAGATATCGCTTGCCTGTTTGACATCGGTGCTCATGATTCCATTTTTCCAGACATGGAACTGGAACATGTCAGAGGTCTTTTCGCCATTCTGGAGGCCTTCACTGAAGGTGAGCAAGAGCTGCGTGTTACCGTCACTCATATAAGACACTTCAGCTGCGGTAATGACCGGACCGATTTGGTCTTGCAACTGGCCCTGAGCCGGGAAGAACGAAGTCTTGCCATTATCAGAATAAGTGTACCACACCGTAATCTGACCGGTATAGACTTTATCGACTCCGCCGGTAAACACGGCGCCGCCAAAGCCACTGCCCGAGGCAACGATCGTTGCATGCGTACCACCGTCCCTATAGGTCAGCTTGTAAGCATCCTGGAATTTGGTGCCAAAGGTGAACTTGGCAGAATCGAGTCTGTTCTTGCCACCAAGCGTTCCGTCAAATTCAATCCAGATACTGTCGCCACGGCCATCGCCATCGCGGTCAAAGATTTCAGCAAGTTTGATTTGCGGTACAGGCGGCAAGGCAAAGTTGATGCCGTTCCAGACAGCGGTATTGCCCGAAGCCTGGCCCTTTACATACAGCGTGCCGCCCCAAAGTTCGCCGACAGCCTTCACGTAGAACGAACCCTTGCCGTTCACGAGCTTGACTTCGGTAATCGGGTTGCCGAGCGAGTCGCAAGGAATCAAATCTTCGAAGTTTGTCGAGGGATAAACCACTTCGTCGCTAGCCCAGTCTTCGGCATACTGCACGTAAACCTTATAAGACTGGCCCACCCACATGGTAACGTCTTTGTTCATGTTGAGCGGCAAGGTGTCGCTGCGAACGGTAGAACCGAGGTTCTTGCCAGTAGAATCGGCAAACACAATGTTCGGCAGTTCGTAGGCGCCCACCACAAAGTACACATCCTTGTACTGGGAATTGTCGGAGCGGAGCGTTACGCGCAGGTAGTACACACCCGGAGCGAGGCCACGATTGTCCTTGATCGATTCCTTGTCGATTCTGAAGGAGTCAAAATCACTGTTCACGGTAATGCCACCGAACCACATGCCGGCCGTATCGAGAACCACACCGTTAGAGGGCAGGTTACCACCAAACAGCGTGAAGATAGAAGGACCGCGTTCAAGCGAAAGTTCCTTTTCGCCTTCGGTGAAGTCGCAAGCAAGCTTGTTCTTACGAATCTTCTGCCAGACTTCTCTGTCGATCATGCTCGGGTCGTTATTCGGGTTCTTGAGCAAGATGCTAGCTTCGGTCTTCAAGTCGATCGAAGTATGCATACGGAAGTTCGAAGAACTCGTATGGCGTTCGGCATAGAAAATGTGGAAGTTGTAGGTTTCGCCCGGAGTAAGGCCGAGGGTGTCCAGGTCTACGGCACCCGCGACCTGAGCGTGCTGGCCACCGATGTCTACCACCAGTTTGTTATTGATGAACACCCACACGTCGTCGTCACCCAAGAAGTCGAAGTACTGGCCCGGAATGTATTCGAACGTGGCCTGCACCTTCATGGTAAAGCCGAAATTATGGTTTGCGTTATCTTTACCACCTCTCTGCTGATCATAATACGGGTTCGGAATAGTACCTGCTTCGTCAAGATACTTGAAATCGTCCAACAGGAACATACCGCCACGGTTGGCTTCGTTACCCGTAGAAATAGCATCCTTCGAAATTTCGGCCAGCCAGAAACCTGCACTATCCATAGAGATGTACAGGTCGCGGCAAGTCATGTTGGTAAGCTTGTTGCCCTGGGCATCGACAGCCAAGGATTCCGGGAGAAACCAAGAACTCAAGTGTTCAGTAATCTTGCAGTTTTCGGGGAACGGAGTCGCAGGAACCGGCACACCGTTTGCCCCCAACTGGGTTTCGACCATGCCGCGCATGGGGCTACCGCTACAGCCGCCAGAACCGAAGTCTGCGCTAACACCATATTCGGGGTTACCGTTACCGTTTACGCCATCACCCTTGTTACCATGCAGCCAGTCGAACATCATGACCGGAAGCTTTTTCAAGGGGCATTCACCCAAAACGCCAGCAGGGTGTTCTGCATAAACGCCAGGTTCGCCTTCTTGGTTGCCCTTGACCCAAACGGTGTCGCTAAGGGCGGCCACGGAGTCAAGCTTGATTTCGGCGGTAATGTCGGGCTGAGAAGTGGTAAGACCTTGTGCGCCCACAAAGTTTTCGCCAATGGTCTGCTTAAAGTAAACAGTGAAGTTTTCAGTGGGGGCCTTGACTGCAGCAATGAACCATCCGCAGTAATTGTCCAGCGGAATCATGGCGGTGGGGGTACCATCTACAAATACCTGTGCGTTGGTATTGGTCCAAGGCGTAAAGAAGCTGATAACCTTCATGCCCTCAGCAAGCTTACCCGGATTGTCTTTACCAGGGCCACCGGGATTGTCACCAGCACCTGGGCCACCCGGATTTGTCTGGCCACCGGGGAATCCACCTTGAGATGTGAATTTCCAAGTACCATCGTTAGAAATGGTGATTCTTGCCTGCTGCGAAGTCGGGTACAAATCGCTAAACGAAATGCCTTCCGAAGTCAGGAGGTTCTGGCAGCTAGCGTCAGTAAAGACGTACAAGTCGTAATTGGGCAAGACCCTACGACTTTCGATGTTGAAACTCACGCTACGGTTCGGAATGCTAGAGCAGCCCGTAGCCCATTCATCTTTGGCATTGTTGTAAATAGCGTAGTAGAGTTCGCCTTCGTGAGTAGCTGTAAGCGTATACGTCGCCGCGAAAGTCGCGGGAACTAGTAAAGCGAGCAACTGAGTTGCTCTCTTGATCAAATTACACCTCATCCACATCTCCTGGGTTTTAAGCCCAACTTACCTAACTTTATAATGTATATAGTAGAAATAAATTTTTTTTGCACAAAAATCAACTAGGCCCTACCCGAAATCCGTTAATTCTGCGTAACAATCGTGTAAATCGCGCTTTTTGGGGGTAAAATTCCCGAAAAACCGGCTATTTTCCCCCTAAAACAGAAAGGCGCCCTTATGGGCGCCGTGCAAAAAAGCGTGTTTTTTGTTTAAATTCCGAGGTCGATGGCGTTCACCTGACCGCGACGCACACCCCAGAGGAAGTCCTGGGTGCGGTCGGTAATGACCTTGGTGTTCACCTTGATACGGAACTTGAGGCGGGCAATGTAGACACCTGTCGATGCAAGGCGACCGCTATTGGAACGCATGTTCCAAGCCAAGAAGAGTTTGCCGTCGTTGTCGAGGCAGTTCTGCTTGCCACCTTCCTTGAAGATGTCGGCGTTACAGGTAATAATGCCCGAATGGCTGTTCACGTAATGACCGAGGCTCGAATAGTAAATCGCTTCGTAACGCAGTTCGGTCTTGTCGGCCACAGAGCTCACAATCTGCTGGATATCAGCCGGAGTGCCGCTCTGGTAGTTTTTCAGGTTATGACTGGTCAGCAAGCCATTTTCGTAAGCGTCAACAATGACTTCGCTCAAGCCATATTGCTTTTTAGCTTCCTTGATGGACATTTGACCGTTATCGACCTTAGCAATGACTTCTTCCAAGGTGTAGGTTTTCGGAGTGGTGCCAGCTTCTTCGGCAGCCTCGGCTTCGTCTTTATCCACAAGCATGTTGGATTCTTTTACGACCTTCGAAATTTCGGCAATTTCGTTTTCCACGAGTTCGGCCATGTCGAGGTCGCCCAAGTAGTGACCCTGCGTGCCGTATTCAGCAGCCACCTGTTCAGCCGTGAGCACGGTTTCGCCACCCACCAGCTTGGGAACGGTTGCCACTTCGTTTCTGATGATTTCGCGGGCCGTTTCGAAAGCGGGAGATTCCGTAGAAAGGCTTACCACCTTCGGGCTCGTGACAGTCACCTTCTGTTCGCCAGTCACGCGAACCCAGGGGTTCAATTCGTGCGGGCCTACACCCACAAGGTCAAGAGCCAAGCCCAACTGAGACGGCGGCATAAAGCGCACGGAGTCACCCACAGCCGGAATCACGTCGGTATCGAGGCCCTTCGGGAAAATCAGCTTCCATTCGTTTTCAGGCGTTGTCAGAATGTCGCTTGCACTCTTGACAGCGCTATCCTGCACGTTGTTTTTCCAGCAATGGAATCGGAACAGGTCGGTAGTAGCATCGGTACCGCTAACGCCTTCGCTGAACTTCATGGTCAGCTGGGTGTTACCGTCTTTGAGGTACTTGACTTCGGCAGAGGTGATTACCGGGCCCACCTTATCGGTCAAGGCGCCTTCGACCCAGAACGGAGACTTTTTGCCTTCTTCGTCGGTATAGGTGTACCAGATGGTATCGATCTTGCCCAAGTACTGGGCGTCGGCAGTTTCCTTACCGGTATAAATGATAGAGCCAAAGCCAACTCCAGTTGCCGTCACCGTTGCGGTCAGTTCGCCATCCTTGTAGGTCGCCTTGTAAGAGCCGAAGTCTTCGGGACCGAACGTGAACGTGAGCGAGTCCAGAACACTCTGGCCACCAAGCGGCTTGTTGAACTTGATCCAAATACTGTCGGCGCGGCCTTCGCCCGTGCGGTCAAAGATATAGGCGGTTTCAACCTGCGGTACCGGCGGCACAGCAATGTTGATGTTTGTCCAATGAACTTCTTTGTTCTTTGCACCGTAGCAATTAAGAGTAAGCGTTGCGTTAACGACTTCGTCGGTTGCCTTGACAAAGAACGAAGCGCGGCCTTCCATGAGCACCACTTCGCTAACGGGGTTACCCATAGAATCGCATACGACAAGGTTCGGAGTCGAGGTCGTAATCTTGACGGCAATGCCGCTGTAAATGGAGGCCCATTCTTCGGCGTACATCACGTGAACAGGGTAAGAACGACCGGCCCAGAGCTTTTCGGTTTTGTCGAGGTTAATGGGCAGGGTATCGCTCGAAATATCGCGGCTGAGTTCGTCACCAAATGCGTTCCAGTACTTGTCGAAGTGTATTGTATCCTGCGTGTCAAAGTCTACGATAAAGTAGGTCGAATCCTTGACACTTGCAAATGCAATGTTCGGCAATTCGTAAGGTTCAATGGTGAACGGAATATCCTTGTAGTCATCCGGGTTGCTCTTGAGGCGCACGCGAACGTAGTAGTTTCCCGGCGGCAGAGCTTGAGCCTTCGTGATGGCCTTGGTGTCGATGGTAATCATCGTGAAATCGTTGCTTACCGTAATGCCGCTGTAGTAGGCGGAATCGAGCGTCTTGAGAGCGACACCGTTCTTGTCGAGGCTCTTGCCGTAAAGCGTAAAGTTAGACGGACCGCGTTCCGTGTGCTGCTTTTCGGGGCTTGCAGAGAAGTCGCAAGCGAGAACCGTTTCGCGCACCAGCTGCCACACTTCCTTGATAATCAACTTCGGGTCGTCAGACAGGTCCGTAAGGAACATGCTTGCTTCGGCCTTCAAGTCCATAGAAGTGCGCATCTTGAAGTTCGATTCGTTGCGGTGACGTTCGGCATAGAAAATGTGGAAGGAGTATGTTTCGCCAGGAATTAGCTTGTCTGCAGGATTGTTCTTGCCAATGGTATCAAGCTTGACTTTACCTTCAATCTGCGTATGCTGACCACCGATGTCCACCACCAGTTTGTTATTGATGAACACCCAAACGTCGTCGTCACCCAAGAATTCAAAGTACTGACCAGGCACGTATTCGAAGGTAGCCTGGATCTTCATGGTGAAGCCGTAGTTGTGCGTACCATAGTCAGAAGTGATGTTGTCGTACATGGGATTCGGGACAGTGCCAGCTTCGTCGAGATACTGGAAGTCGTCCAAGAAGAACAGACCTCTTTCGGGGCTTTCAGTATTCTTCTGACCGAACCAGAAACCATCGTCGGTCAAGGAAAGTTCCAAGTCGCGGCAAGTGGCGTTCGTGTACGTGTTGCCATCGCTACCTTGAATAGCTTCGGGCAAGAACCAGTTGCCGAGGTGTTCTGTCACCTTACAGTTGCTCGGGAAATTAGAGGCGGGAACAGGCACACCGTTCGGGCCCAGTTCGCGTTCGACCATGCCCTTCATAATCTGGTGGCCATTGTCGTTCTTGCATCCACCCGTACCGAAGTCCTGGCTTGTAGTGCCGGCCTGGGCAATTGTGTTTTCTTCGTCAGAGCCATCGCCATGCAACCAGTCGAACATCATGACCGGGAGCTTTTTGATGGGGCAATCGCCGAGTTCGCCGGGGAACGCCGTATAAAGTTCGGGTTCGTTGTACTTGGAGCCGACAATCCAAACGGTGTCAGAAATCTGGAGCAAGGAATCCAGTCGAATTTCCTGTTCCACAGGGATTTCTTCTTTGGAAGCACCTTCGGCGCCGATATGCAAATCACCAATCGTTTGCTTGAACGAAACGAAGGCGTCCTTGGGGGTCAGTACGGCGCGATATTCGAACCAACCACAGTAGGGGGTTCCTACCGGAGTGGTATAGTCGGCCTTGCCGTTCAGCATAATGACCACGCCCGTGTTGCTCCACGGAGCCAAGAAGCGAATCGTCTTTTTGGCGGGTTCCACGATTACCGGTTTGGTCGTCGTGGTGGTAAGCGTACCATCGGGATTGATCTGAATCCAGACCTGGTAGACCTGCTGGCTGTCGACACCGTTCTTGTATTCTGGGAACAGTTCAGCAAGGAAGGGTTCGTGGCCTTCGTTCAAGTACGTGGTGCAGGAATCCTTGCCTTCGACGCAGAAAGAACCAAAGCGCAGCTGACGTACGTCTTCTCTACCCTGTCGGTCGGAACCTTCAAGACGTTCCTGAGTGAAGCAGACTTTAAACGTACCGTCGTCTTCTTTGCTCAGTTGTTTATACTTGAAATTGGCTTCGTTATCGGCGTAGAAAAGGTTATTGCCATCGTAAATAACATGGGCTATGGCAACACAGTCCTGCGCAAATGTGTTAACAACTAAAAGGGTCAAGCATAATGCCAAACCCCGGAAAAAGTTTTTGCACTTCATCCGTTCTCTCCATAAATGTCCCACACACAAGACACAACCGGAGTAAATAATAGTTTATTTTGCGCTATCTTAAAGCAAACATTCCTTTACTATGTAGGGTTTTTATAAGAAAAAGGAGACTTATGGAGAGAATTTCAATAAAAACCCCTAAATAAATACAAAAAGCGAGGCCTGCGGGGTATCAAAATCCTAATTTTTAGAAGGAATTTACAAATCAACAGGAGTTTTTTATGAATCGAGTGTATTTGGTCGCCTCCGCCAATATGGAAGCCAAAGTCAAAGAAGTCATGGACGCTGTAGCCGCCGCCGGCCTGATTGGCGCGACCTACAAGCCCTGCGTGAATGGTGCCGAAGCCGTCAAGGAACTGAAGGCCCACAATTCCGCCGTGCTCATGGAAAAGATTGCAGCCGACTTCCTTTCGCAGGACTTTGATTCCGTAGACGCCGTGGTGGTCGAAGGTGCACAGGGCATGAGCGACGTGATGGCCCAGAAGTACAATGACTCTTTGGCAACCGCCCTCGATGCTAAGATTTATTCTGACGGCGAAGACGCTGACTTGTTCTGCCCCAAGCGCCTGCTCGCTTGCTGCAAGTGCCTCGCCAAGGATTTGGCTGAAGCCCCGGCCGAACGCAAGACCAGCCAGGCCATGTTCCGCGCAGGCCTTCTCCTCAAGGCTTCCAAGGCCAAGAAGCGCATCGTGCTCCCTGAAGGTTCTGAACCGCGTACCGTGCAGGCTGCAAAGCTCGTGATTGACCGCAAGATTGCAGTGCCGGTACTCATTGGCAAGAAGGACGAAATCTTTGCTGTGGCAAAGGAACAGGGCGTTGCTCTCCCGGCTGACATTGAAATCATTGAACCGTCTGCAGAACTTGCTGAAAAGTATGTGCCGACTCTCGTGGAACTCCGCAAGTCTAAGGGCATGACCGAAGACCAGGCTCGCGCAGCACTCGCCGACAACGTAATGCTTGGCACCATGATGCTGAAGATGGGTGAAGTCGATGGCCTCGTCTCTGGCGCTATCCACTCCACCGCCGATACGCTCCGCCCGGCCTTGCAGGTGATCAAGTGCGCTCCGGGCGTGAAGTCCGTGAGCTCTGTGTTCTTTATGTGCATGCCGGACAAGACTTACATTTACGGCGACTGCGCCATTAACCTGAACCCGACCGCCGAAGAACTCGCTGGCATCGCTCAGCAGTGCGACGACACCGCCAAGGCCTTCGGCCTCCCGAGCCGTGTCGCCTTGCTCAGCTACAGCACCATGAACAGCGGCAAGGGCCCGGATGCAGACCTGGTTCGCGAAGCTACCAAGATCGTGAAGGAAGCCCGCCCCGAAATGCTGGTGGATGGCCCGCTGCAGTACGACGCCGCGACCGTGCCGAGCGTTGGTTCCCTGAAGGCCCCGGGCAGCACCGTCGCCGGCAAGGCAACCGTGTTCGTGTTCCCGAGCCTTTCTGCCGGTAACATCGGCTACAAGGCCGTGCAGCGCAGCGCCCATGGCACGATTGCTATTGGCCCGATGTTGCAGGGCTTGGCCAAGCCGGTAAACGACCTTAGCCGCGGCGCTCTCGTGGAAGACATCGTGTACACGATTGCCCTCACAGCGGTACAGGCTGGTTAATAAAGACAAACAAATTAAAAAAGCATTCAAAACCCTCGGCCTACCACCGAGGGTTTTGTTTTATTTAGTCCTTGTTTTTCTACATCCATTTTATTAAATTAAGCACAATCAGTTTTTGAACCACATGAGTTCTTCAACCTGATATTTTTATATGGCTTTTTAGATGGACTGCAAAATCGGTCCCTTCCCTTTAAATTAAACGCACCGAAAGTGCTGCAACCGGGCTGAGTTTTTTTTTCAAAACTCGGTCTTAAACCGTTTTTCTCCATCGAGAAAGGATATCATATGAATGAAGAAAAAAACAAGACAAATAAACGCAAACATGATCCATTTTTCCGATGGCTGTTTGCCGACACAAATCACACAAAGGCCTTGCTGGAACTATCTGGCAAGATTAATGCAAAGGTCGACAGATTTCTTTCGACAGTAAATCTCGACACGCTCGTGCGCATTCCTGATTCGTACTCCAATGTCAGCGACACTGGCGAAGGCGACCTGGCATTCCGCGTAAGCGTCATATCAGGCGCTCCGGTACTTGTGGGAATTGTATTAGAGCACAAGTCCGGCAACGATCCCGATACACTCAACCAAATTGCAAAATATGTAAATGCCTTGATGAAAATGCATGGAGACCGACGCGGATACGACCTTATTCCAACGATGGCTATCATTTTCTACAACGGCCGTACAAATTGGGACCCGTTTAAAAAACTGGTAGAAGGTTACCCGGAAGATTACCAACCTTCCATGTTGCCGTTTATGCACGCCTTTGTGAACATGGCCGACATCCCTGATAGCGACTGCCTCGCCTGCGAAGACGTAGCGACAGGTATGGGAGTTGTGGCGATGAAGTATGCTTACAATAAAGACAAGTTGCTAGAAATTCTTCCGCAATTCAATGAAAGATTGCGAAAATTGCCCCGCGACGAGGCGTCTTGCCTTTGGCAGAAAATAAATATATATTTAGCGGAGTACCTCGGCAAAGACATTTTCAAGGAGCTGGACATGGCATTCGTAAGCATTGGACAAAAATACGGCTTTGAAAGTGCCGGTGATTATTTTCGCAAGCAAATTGCCGAAGCGGAAACTAAAGGCCACGACGACGCAATCAGCGTCATGCAAGATGTGGGACTTCCGCCGGAAAAAATTGCCGAAATAAAGGCTCGGCTTGACGCACTAAAATCTTCAAAATAATATTAACAGTTATTAATTTATACAAAGAACGCCGCTCAGTAGAGCGGCATTCTTTAATTGCTTTCGCGGCGAAGCCGCGGAACATTTAGAATTACACGAACTTGTAGAGGTCGGTAATGTCTTCGTTGTTCTTGTCGTAGAACCAGAACTGGTTGATATGGGCGTGTTCGTCTTCGACCAGGCTGATGCGCTCATGCCATGCTTGTATTCCAAGTAGTTGAACATGCGGTTGTGGTCCTTGCAGAGCACGTCGATTACCTGGGCGCTTACCACGAGAGTGACTTCGCGGAGCTTGCCCTTGGCCTTGGCGCGAGCCATCCAGCGGTCGATCATGCCGAGCGTGGATTCGAGCGTTGCAATGCGGCCATCGCCGTCGCACACCGGGCAGCGTTCGGTCTTTTCGGTCATCAGGTTCACGCGGACGCGCTTACGGGTGACTTCCATGAGGCCAAACTGGCTGATGGGAGCGGGGCTAATCGGGGCCTTGTCGCGGCGGATTGCCTTGCGGAATTCCTGGAAGACCTTTTCGTTGTCTTCTTCGGTTTCCATATCGATAAAGTCGATAATAATCAGGCCACCCACATCGCGCAGACGAAGCTGCTTTGCAATTTCGTAGCAGGCGTCGATGTTGGTTTCAAGAATGATCTTGCCCTGGTCTTTGCCGTGCACCTTCGGACCGGTGTTCACGTCGATAGACACCAATGCTTCGGTCTGTTCGATCACGAGGTTACCACCACGCGGGAGCGGTACCTGACGCTGCAGGGAACGAGCGTAGTCGTTTTCGATCTTGAAGTATTCGAACAGGCTTTCGTTGGAACTCCAGAGCTTCACCTTGTCGAGCTTGTCCGGCGAGAGCACCTTGAGGTATTCGCGCAGAGCAAAGTATTCGTCGCGGTTATCGATATACACGTAGTCGGTGTTATCGCTGAAGTATTCGCGGACAGTCTGTTCAATCGAATCGGATTCTTCGTAGATGCAGGTTTCGGCAGGCTGGTTTTCGAAGTTGTACTTCGTCTGTTCCCACTTGCTTTCGAGTTCGCGCATCTGCTTGTTGATTTCGAATTCGGATTCGTTCAAACCGTTGGTACGAACGATATAGCCCACGTCGCGACCCTTGAGGCGGCGGACCACCTTCTTGAATTCGCGGCGCTTGGCCGGGTCGCGTTCACGCTTGGACACCCCAATGAAGTTGGTGCCCGGCATGCACACGAGGAAACGACCTGCAAAGCTCAGGTGCGTGGTCAGACGGGCACCCTTGGTGCTAATCGGTTCCTTGACCACCTGAACCATGATTTCCTGGCCTTCTTGCAGAATTTCGTCAATCGAGACTTCCTTGGAAGAACCGCCTTCATCATCGTCGTCGCCATATTCGCGACGGAGGAGTTCGTTTCGGTCCATGGCGTCTTCTTGATGCAAAAAGCCTGCCTTTTCGAGGCCAATATCAATGAACGCAGCCTTGAGTGCCGGAAGCACCTTCTGGACCACGCCCTTATAAATATTGCCCAGAACTCGATTAGAAGATACACCCTCGACGACAAGTTCAACGAGTTCGCCGTCTTCCATGATGGCGATACGTTTTTCGTAAGGGGTCTTACTAATCAAAATTCCGCGCTTGCACTTATTTGCCATTAAAGCTCCTAAAAGTAAGCAAAACTTGTTGGACGTCCCTAAGAAGCTTTCCAAAAGTATGGACGCTTCCGAACCCACGTGCTTCTCTTACGGAAAGTACCGCATTTCCACAGCGTAAAGTCTAGGGAACATAAATATAATAAGTCCGTATTGCAATTCCGGCTTTCAAAAAATGAAATAAGGCGTAATTTAGAGAAAAAAAGGCAAAAAAGACAAATAATTACATATATTTAAAATCAATAAGAAGAGAGGAATATATGGGATTTAATTTCCGCGGGCTCGCTTTTAAGCAGTCCATGATGATTCTTGCAGCCATTACGGTCGTATTCGGTCTGATCTTTGGCATCATGAGCTACAAGACTCAGGACATGCTGAACAAAATGACCACCGAAAACGGCGAAGAAATCAGCCGCGCCAACGTCAACTACATCGACAAGCTCTTTAACGCGGGCAAGGTCATTGGCGAAGACCTTTCCAAAAAAGTGAGCGAGCACCCCATGACCAAGGCGGACATGGATGACTTTTTGATGCAATCGCTCTTTAATGCCCGCAACCTGATTCCCCAAGTGGTTGCCGTGGTGGTCGCCTACGAACCGGGAATGGGCCCCGAAACCCCGGAAGGCGAATACATGCGACTCGCCCGCTTTGACCACGTTGATACCAAGCTTGTATCTGGCGCGAACTACCAGGACAAGGAATGGTACTACAGCGTAAGGGACGGCAAAAAGAGCCGCTGGCAGGAACCCTTCATTGGCGAATTTGTCCCGGAACCGATTGCAGTCTATACAGCGCCTATTTTCAAGAAAGGCAATAATGGCGAAGACGTGCTGATTGGTGTGCTTGCCGTAGACATGTCGATTGAATTCCTTAAAGACGAAGTCGGGTCTATTCCTGTTTCGAACTCGGGATACGCCATGATCACCACAACCAAAAACGTGGCTGTCGCCTACCCGAAAAGCATTGCGCAGGGCAAAAGGAACCGCGATATCGTTGTCAGAGAAAAACGGGGACAAAAGCAAGTTAATTTTGACCGCAATGGCCGTGATAGCAGCGGACTGTTTATAGGCTCGGTTGCCGGCGGCGAAGAATCAGCTATTTACTACACCACGATTCATTCGACCAACTGGACATTCATGGTCGTGTGGCCCATTCAAAAATACTTGGAAGACCAAAGCGCCATGCGCAAGCTGTTCCTGATGATGGCTCTCGGTGGCTATGTCATTATACTCATCATTCTCTTGCTGATTTCGTTCCGTGTAGCAAAGCCGCTCAAGGACTTGGCCATTGCCGCCCGCAAACTTGGACACGGAAACTTTGATGTTGCAATTCCGCATATTACAGGCCACGACGAAGTGGCTGAATTTGCATGGGCATTCTCGAACATGTTGACCGAACTCAAGGACAACATTGAAAAGCAGAAGGACATGAAGCGTATCGAACGCGAACTGGACCTCGCCCGAAACATTCAACTTTCGATGCTCCCCGGCGAAGAACGCGACGAAAATTCCGACGACGACCGCCACGAACTTGCACCGTTCCTGATGCCCGCCAAGGAAGTGGGCGGCGACTTCTATGACTTCTTTAAAATCGACAACGATCATTTGTGCGTCGTGATTGCAGACGTGTCTGGCAAGGGCGTGCCCGCAGCGCTATTCATGATGGTATCGCGCATTATCTTGCGCACCATGACCAAGAACTTGAAGTCGATTAGCGAAGCGTTCAACAAGACGAACTACGCTCTTGCAAAGCGCAACCGCTTGAACATGTTCGTAACCGTGTGGGCAGGCATTATCGACTTGCGCACGGGACACATCGACTTTGCATCGGCAGGCCACAACCCGCCCGTCTTACGACACAAAGACGGCACCGCCGAATTTATTCCGAGCAAGTCGGGCATTGTCATGGCCGCCATGGATGATACAATCTACAAGCAACAGAGTTACGATCTTCAGCCGGGCGACACGCTGTTCCTTTACACCGACGGCGTCACCGAGGCGACCAACAACAACAATGTACTGTTCGGCGACAACAGGCTCCTTGAAATTATAAGAAAGGGTGGCGAACAAAGCCCCGCCGACACCTGTGCGTTGGTCAAGAAAGAAATCGACAACTTTGTACAAGACGTTCCGCAATTCGACGACATCACCATGCTCGCCGTCAAGTTCAACGGAATCGACGAACCCGTATGGGAACGCTACGAAAAGACTATCGATGTTTCCGATAACGGCAAGAGCCATGCGCTCAAGACGTTTGTCGAAGACATCCTTACACCAATGGATGGAGCAAAGAAAATGCAAATGCAAGACGCCTGGGAGCGCTATGAAAAAATTGTGGACGTGATTCCTGAGAACCAAGACATATTGACCGCATTCGTCGAAGGAATCTTGGCTCCTATGGAAGGATCCATGAAATCGCAGATGCAAATTAACATTGCGATTGACGAAATCTATAGTAACATCGTGAAGTTCTCGGGAGCAACCGAAGTGACACTGATTGTGGAAATCCGCAAGGCAACGCTTTCGGCAAGACTCACCTTTATTGACAACGGTAAACCTTACGACCCGATCAAGCAGGCCGACCCCGATATTACGCTGCCTGCCGAAGAACGAGAAGTCGGCGGTCTTGGAATATTCATTGTGAAGAAAACCATGGACAGCGTATGTTACCGCAGAAACGGGGACCACAACGAATTGGCAATCACCAAGACCTTGTAAGGTCCTGTAAACTTTTATAAATTTAAGAGAAAGAGGGAAAAAAATATGCAGATCAACAAAACTACCGAAAACGATAAGCTGACCATTGCACTCGAAGGTCGCCTGGACACCCTGACCGCCCCGCAGCTCGATGCTGAAATCCAGGGCAAGCTCGACGGCGTAAAGTCGCTGGTGTTCGACTTCAAGAAACTCGCTTACATTTCTTCTGCAGGCCTGCGCATTCTGCTCATGGCCCAGAAGATTATGAACAAGCAGGGCTCCATGGTCGTAAAGAACGCAAGCTCCGAAATCAAGGAAATTTTCGAAGTGACCGGTTTCTGCGACATTCTGACTATCGAATAACCGATTTACACAATTTAAGCTATATTCCCCGACCTTTGGCACATTCAGGTCGGGGATTTTTTATAACCCGAAATAGCCTTATTATATTTAGGGAATGAATTTATCAGCAATCAAAAAATATCCGAGCCAAATTTCGAGTGCGTTCAAGCGGTTTCCGCTGGCATCGTCATTCACCGTTCTCACGTTCCTTGCGCTCGTTATTGACACCGAATTCGCGGATTTCTTTAGCACCAGTTTTGCTCGACTGTTCTTGTGGCTGGGCATTTACCCCATTGCTGCTACAATCATTGCCCTCACAACAGCGCTGGTGCAGGAATCTCGAAAAAATACAAGCCAGGCGCCCCAGGCCATTGCAAGCGGCTCATGGTTTGCGCTTTCTATCATACTCGTTTTTGCCAACTTAGAAGAAAATACAAATAGTGCTATCACTTTTGTAAGCACCATTTCTCTTGTCTATATAATCTCGTCTTTTGGATTTTTACTTGCCCCCTTCTGGAAACAGAAAAACGAAAACGGATTCTGGGTGTTCCTGCAAAAGAACATCAAAGCCCTCCTCGCAGCCATTGTCGTATCGGCCATATTGCTTGGCGCCATCGAAGGTCTTGTCTTTGGATTTTCAGAACTGTTCGACGCAGACCCTGACGAAGACATTTACCTTTACATCTTCTATTTCTGTTCAAGCATTGTTGCCCCCATCTTGTTCTTTTCTGGAATTCCTTCTATCGATGAATGCCTTGAAGAACCGCCTGCACTGAGCAAGTTTGCGTCGAGCACCATCCGATTCCTTTTTATTCCGGTGCTTTCTATTGGCACACTACTCTTTTACGGCTACATTTTCAAGTTCATTGCCTTGTGGGACTTGCCGCTCACCACAGCGTCTTACTTTGTCACGGGATTCATGATTTACCTGCTGGTACTTATCACCGTCATGTACCCCGCGCGCCTCGCTCCAAAGCCGACTATTGAAACTAGGCTCCTGAAAATATTCCCTGCCGCCTGCATTCCCCTTGTTGTCTTGATGTCTATTGACATCTATAACATGATAGAGCTATTCGGCATTGAAATAGAATACGTTTACGCCATCGCCATCAACATTTTCTTTTACGCCATTATCGCAGTCTTCTTGATTGACAAAATCAAACGCAAGTCCCGATTCATCGCAATCATTTTCTGCGCGCTGTTCTTTGTTTCAACAAATTCGCCCATCAACGCTTTTAGGATTACCCACCACGTCTGGATGAACAACATCAAGAAAGAACTTGCCAATCAAGGCTACAACAAGTTCCCGCTAAACGAAGAAGACACTAAAAACTTCATTTATACACTCAAGGGCCGCAAAGACAAAGAATCGGAACAAATCTTAGGAGAGCTGTTCTCGATAGAGGAATCAACGACTAAAGAATTGCAAGAGTTCTTTACGACTACCAAAAAATCTCTAAAAGACCTCGATCACTCCTACCAATTGGTGCCCGATCCGGAAGACGATGATTCATTCGATCCATTCAGGGCATACATCAACCTGCCCGACAATACGCCGCTCACGGTACCTACATGGGCAAAAAAGGCGCTAATTGTAGACCATTTTTATAATCATGATGAATTTGAATTCAGTGAAGACTCGTTATTCTTCCGTTACAAGCCGGAACACGAGGACGGAGACGCCGATTCCATCGTCTACAACTTCAAAATCAGCCGAGAAGAACTGAAAAAGGCCGAAAAAACGACCATCGAGTCCAGCGAAGCGACCTTGGAGCTACAATATCTGGCTACCGAAGAATGGTCCAAAGACAACCGTTCGCTCCAGATGCGTGGAATTCTATTCCTAAAATAAGGCCTTGACGCTTTTTATGCATATAACTATATTTATGCATAAATAAGAATTTTTGAAAAGGATATATTAACATGGAATACAAAATTAAGGACATCAACCTTGCGATTGAAGGCCGCAAGGAACTCGACCTCGCTGAAACTGAAATGCCGGGCCTGATGGCTCTCCGCAAGGAATATGCAGGCAAGAAGCCACTCGCTGGCGCCCGCATTATGGGTAGCCTCCACATGACCGTGCAGACCGCTATCCTTATTGAAACGCTCGTGGACCTCGGCGCCGACGTGCGCTGGGTGAGCTGCAACATCTTCAGTACGCAGGACAACGCTGCCGCCGCCGTGGTGGTAGGCAAGAAGGGCACTGTGGAAAATCCGCAGGGCGTGCCTGTGTTCGCCTGGAAGGGTGAATCCTTGGAAGACTACTGGGAAAACACCGCCCGCGCCCTCGTGTGGCCCGACGGCAAGACCCCGGACCTGATCGTGGACGACGGTGGCGATGCTACCATGCTCGTGACCTGCGGCGCCGAATTCGAAGACGCCGGCAAGGTGCCTGAATTCAACCCGGCTACCGACAGCGAAGAATGGGGCGTGTTCCTCGCTACTTGCCGTAAGATTTTCGAAAAGGATCCGAAGCAGTGGACCCGCGCTCGCGAAGCTTTGAAGGGCGTTTCTGAAGAAACGACTACCGGCGTGCATCGCCTGTATCAGATGGCCCAGGCTGGTCGTCTGAAGTTCCCGGCAATCAACGTGAACGATTCCGTGACCAAGTCCAAGTTCGACAACCTCTACGGCTGCCGCCACTCCTTGATCGACGGTATCAACCGCGCCACCGACGTGATGATGGCTGGTAAAATCGCAGTCGTGTGCGGCTACGGCGACGTGGGTAAGGGCTGTGCCCAGTCTCTGCGTGGTCAGGGCGCTCGCGTGATCATCACCGAAATCGACCCGATTTGCGCTCTGCAGGCTGCCATGGAAGGCTACGAGGTCAAGACCCTCGACGAAGTCGTTAGCTACGCCGACATCTTCGTGACCACCACCGGTAACACCGGCATCATCAGCGCCGCCCAGATGGAAAAGATGAAGAACCGCGCTATCGTGGGCAACATCGGTCACTTCGACAACGAAATCGACATGGCCGGCCTCAAGAAGATTCCGGGCATCAAGCGCAACGAAATCAAGCCGCAGTACGACGAATGGATTTTCGCCGATGGTCACAGCATCCTTATCCTTGCTGAAGGCCGCTTGCTGAACCTCGGCTGCGCTACCGGTCACCCGAGCTTCGTGATGAGTGCCTCCTTCACGAACCAGACCATCGCTCAGATTGACCTGTGGCTCAACGCTCAGGGCAAGCAGACTGTCGCTGGCATCAAGTACGAAAGCGGTGTCGTGTACACGCTCCCGAAGATCCTCGACGAAAAGGTCGCACGTCTGCACCTCGAAAAGCTCGGCGTTCACCTGACGACCCTCACCAAGGCTCAGGCCGACTACATCGGCGTGCCTGTGGAAGGCCCGTACAAGGCAGATCACTACCGCTATTAATAGTAGACGGATCGCGAATATCAAAATCCCCCGGTCAATACCGAGGGATTTTTTTCATACACTTTTTAAAAAGAGGCTCAAGATCAACTCTGGCATTTACTGCGAAACTACAAAGTGATAAACAAGATATCCCAAAGCAAGAAAGAAAAGGATTAAATATTTTGCAGAATCCAGGAATGAGTACAATATTCCCATTCCCTTTTTTACTTTTTTCTGGTAGTTTAGAAGATAGGCGCAAATACAAGCCTCGCCTGCAACCAATGCAAACGCAGGCATTACAGAAAATCCCTCACTTGCAAAAATCATAAAAGCAAACAGCAGAGGAAAAAGTGTCAAAAATCCCACCACCACTTCCATAAATGTTGGAGGAGCAGGTTGTATGTACGGTCCAGGTTGTTTCTTGGTCCCAAGCGATTCTTTTGCAATTCCCAATAGAAGCGCCAAACCAAATATAACGCAAAAAATCCCTCCCTTATTCCCCAACGCAAGCATTGTTCCACCACCCATCAAAGCCACAATACCGCCTGAAGCTCGCCTAGCAATGACAAAGTCATCCCTCTTTTGACCGTTCGGGCAATCCTTTAATTTATCAACTATTTTCGAAAGATCCGCAAACGCATCTTTTGAAAATCTTACTGAAAATAAGCCTGTATTAAAAGAAATTACCCACCCACCATCAGTATAAAACTGAATATTATAAGTGCAATTTCCTGTAAGAGAAACAACCTTTTTCCCATAAAAAAGATAGCATATCAAGAAATCTTCATTTTCCTCAATTTTAAGAGGTTCTGAAAAAAAGGGACCCAGCAAAACCATAAATAAAACAAAGGAACAAAGAAGAAATATGACAACGGACACATCAAAAGGAAGGTCTGTCATATAGATCAAAATGAATAGACCTAAAACTAAAAGAATAAAAATCAATGGTGAAAAGAAAAGCAACTTTCTTTTATTCCGATGGACTTTGCTATTGCCGTTTTCAAATGAATTATTCATATTGGCCAATAATAACTTAATCGAATTTTAAACATTCATCGCACTCTAGAAAAACAGCACTGAATTAGCTATCTTTGGCATATGCCAGAGAACTATTCGAAATGGGTGGCTTGCTGGGGTAACGCCACCTCTATTACAGACCGCAAAGAAGCTACTTACGCAAAAGACTTAACGCTTCGCTACCCGATTCGCGCTTGCTTTTCGGGCAACAAGTTGCGGTTTCATTTTTCGAACCTCACCGGCACAGAACCTGTGACCATTAGCGAAGCGTATGTCGCACATGCCGCTTCGAATTCGCCGGATTATTCTCCGGTTGCAATCACGTTCTGCGGCAACACTTCTGGCACCATTCCCGCTGGCGAAGAAATCTTGAGCGACGAAATCGCATTCAATGTATGCGCAGGCGACACGCTCGATGTCAGCCTGTACTTCGCAGGCTTTACGCAGATGAACGCAGGCACGGCAATCACGGGCCCGCTTTCGGGCGGCAAGTACAGCTACGGCAATTTTGCAAAGTCGGCCGCACTCCCCGATGACTTAACACGCAATACAAATTGGATTTATTTCCTGAACACCATCGACATTTTCACTGAAGAAAAGAATTTTGCTTTGGTATGTTTTGGCGATTCGATTACCGCTCAGGACTGGCCAGACTATTTAACGCTACGCTGCGCACGCGAAGGCTTTAACAATGTTGCTATCATTCGCCGCGCTGTAAGTGGCACCCGCATTTTGCGCGAATACAGTTGCATTACTTACGCCGCTTATGGACTCAAGGGTGCCACGCGATTCCCGATTGAAATGAATGTGGCAGGCGCCAAAAGCGTCATTATTCAGCACGGCATTAATGACATCATTCACCCGGTCGGTGTCGAGGTCAACAAGTTCCGCCCGTGGAGCGACATGCCCACCGCAGACGACTTGATTAACGGTGTGCGTACGCTTTACGTGTCGCATGCACGTAAACTCGGACTCAAGATTTACAGCGGAACGCTGCTCCCGATTTTAGGCTGGCGCACTTACAACGAAAACCGCGACATTATTCGCATGGCATTCAATGAATGGCTGCGCACCGCCCCAGATTTCGATGGCTGCGTTGATTTTGACAAGGCCGTGCGCGGTTACGACAACCCGAAGGCATTCGCAAACAATTTTGATTCGGGCGACCATTTGCACCCGAGCGCCAAGGCTTACGAAGCCATGGCGGAATGCGTTCCCGAAGAATTGTTAAAGTAATTTTATCTAATTTGGCGTTTTTCGCCGAAATAAGTTTTTCGTATGTAAGCGGCATCACACCGTTTACAACTGTAACATTATTCGTTCCTTACATTATGACTTTCACCTAGCGATAATTGTATTTTATGGACATGAATTCGAAAGAACTACAAATCGTAAAGCAAATCGTGCTGTTGGTTGCTGTGGCCGTTACACTCGGCTTCATTTACGGCTAATCGCAGACGATTTTATATATTTACGGCATGCAGCCCTATATTCATCAGTTTGCGAATTACCTACGCTTTCACATGGATTCGATTTCTGTGGGGCTTGTCGCCACACTTTTGATTATTTACGGCGGCTACATCAACAACTACTTCAAAAAAATCACCCGTAGCATTCCCTTTTTGGGACGCTTTGTCTTATTTGTAATTCTGTGTAGCGCAGGCTATGCATTCTTGACATCGCAATTGGTGAAACTCTTGAAAATGTTTTTGCGCGGGCAGCCTGACTTGCCGCTTATCGGCATTGTCGCCACCGCATTTCTTATTCTTGCATTTTGTGCCCGCAGCGGGAAAGACATCTGATTATGGCTGTCGAAATTTTTAATTCCGCCGTCCGCAAGGCAATGAGCCGCGCAGGACTTTCGCAAGAAGATCTTTTTGCGCGTCTCGGGTATTCTCGCCGTTCGCTTTTCGATCATTTTTCGACAACCAAGATGTGCGAAATCGCATTCTTGCTTGGCACGCCGGCAGACACGCTCTGGGACCTGAGTGGTGACCAAGACAAGCGCGATTACGACTGCGCCATCATGAATTTTGAACAACGCTTTTGCTCCGACGAGGTGATTGCTTGGGCAAAGCAATTCCCGATTCACGATTTGCAGCGACTAGGCCACATTCAAAGTACCGAGGGTATATCCTTCAATAAGCGTTTCAAGTCGGGATTTATCCCGCGAGAAATCATGAAGTTCATGAACGTGGTTTCGATTGACGGCTGGAAAAAGACATACGCTACAGCTCTCGGTACACAGAATCCGCAAGTTTATTCCGCTTGGATTCGCCTGGGTGAATTGCAGACAGAACGTTCTGCCGAAGAAATCCCCCTGTTCCGCGAAGTGATTGCAAATAATTTGATGTTCTTGAGAAGGAACGCCTTGCCGCTCAAATACAATTTGCGACAAATCGTCATCGATACGCTTCAGAAATGCGACATTACCATTCTGCAGGTGCCTGCATTCATTACAGCGCCCGCACCTAAGGTAGCAAGTTACTGGCGCGGTTTAAGGCCCGTCATTCAACTGCCAACAACAAAGGTAAGCGACAGCGAATTTTTGGAATCAGTGTACCATGCAATGGGCCACATTTTGCAGCCGCACAGCAAGCGCCCTTGCCTGCTTGCACCCCGAAAAATTCCGGGTCTGTATCACAGTGCCACAGACGAGCACTGCAAAGAAGCGACCCGTATTGCCGAAAGCCTGCTTTTAAGCGAAGCCGAGGAATGCGAAATTATTTGCTGCGGACACTTTGCCGAGAAAAGATGCATTGAATTCTTTTCGCGCAAATTCCAAGTGCGCCCAGGCGTGATTGTATCACGTCTGCAACAGCAAAATAAATTGCGCAACAGCAGTCCGCTGAACGCTTTTAAAATCGCAGTATAAAAAATAGCGCGGGATTGCCGCGCCATTTTTAATTTCACTCACAAAGAACAATTAGTAGTTGATTGCAATGTAAAGGCTGCCGGCACCAAAGCGACGGTCAAAACCGTTAAATTCATCCCACAAGGCATCCCAAGCCAAGCCCACTTCAAGCTGAGCCGAAGAATTGCGGAAGAAAATGACACCCAGTTCTACACCTGCAGTAAGACCGAAAGCAAAAGCTTCGTCGTCGTCATTATAGTGAGCGTCAAGCTGCAATCCCAAACCTGCACCGGCTCCCACGAACGGAGTGATGACTCCTGTACTCGGGAAGTATCGACCGCCCAGCAAAAGGGCATTATGCCACTGCCAATCACCGCTAAAAGACATATTCGTATTGTACGCAAGAGTAATGGCTGCCTGCGGAACTACTTCGAATATACGCGCGTAATGGAATACGAAAGCCTTGTCCCAATCTCTATCGACATCGTATTCTGCATGACAGGCGGAAGGCTTTTCTGCATTCTTGCAAGATTCATCTTTGTAGTCGTAATCGTGCCAAAGAGCGGCTCCCACGCCAATGCTCCTGTAATTACGGGTGGGGCGCTTGTGGGCAAAGTTGTCGTTCGGGTCGCCTTCGTTCTTTTCAGTAGACACAACCATCACGACATCAGCATCTGAAGAACTGCTTGCCGAAGAGGCATACGGACCATAATTTCCATAATCGCCCTCCACATTGGAAAGGGCCGACTTTACAGCGCCTTCAATAGCCACATCCAAATCATCGATTGAACCGGCTTTTTGCTTGCCACTACCAACCACAGCACCGTCCTTGACCTGTTCGCAAACCACCACGAAGCTTGAGCCCATGGCCATCACGTTGGTACGCAACTGAATGCCAGCATCATTTTCGACCGGGGTATTGCCCGTTTCGCTCACAGAGGCGCGCACAAGGGACTGCACCATGTTCGGAGCATCAGGCGAAAATTCGGCACCCGTGGGGGCAAGGACTTGAATATTTGCCGCCAGCGAGAACGCCGCCATAGAAAGGATAGTAGAGAAAATCTTTTTCATGCCATAAAGATAACAAAAATGCTAAATTCAAACCAATCCTAACCACTATTCATTTAATACTGTCTATTAACCTATGAACAAAGCCGCTATTATCGTTGCCGTTTCAATGCTCCTGAGCCGCGTACTCGGAATTTTCCGCGAAATGCTTTTGGCGCATGCCGCGGGCGTGTCACTCGAAAAAAATGCGCTTGACCTTGCGTTCATGATTCCAGACATTTTGAATCACGTGGTGAGTACCGGATTTTTGTCCATCATTTTTATCCCGATTTTTACGGGTTACAAGGTGGCCGGCGATGAAAAAGGCGGTTGGAAGTTCTTTAGCAACGTGCTGAATACTTTCGGAATTGCTCTCCTGATTTTGGTGGTGCCCGCATTTATTTGGATGAAGGAACTTTTGCAGCTCTTGACAGTCGAGGGAGCCACGCCGGAACTGATCGAGCGCGCCGCTTACTATGGCCGCATCATTTTGCCGGGCCAGGTATTTATTTTTGTAGGAAGTATTTTGGTCGCGGTGCAGCACACACGTAAGCAGTTCTTGATTCCGTCGCTGACGGGCCTGATTTACAACGTGGCAATTGTGGGCGGTGGCGCTTTGGGGCTTGCGCTCGAGAAGTTCACCGGCACGGAATACGGCCTGGAAGGTTTTGCCTGGGGCGTGCCGGTAGGCGCCTTTATTGGATTCTTTGCCTTGCAGATTTTGGGCGCCCGGCGTGGCGGCGTGCATTACGAGCTGTTGGTGCAGCCGACTCACCCTGATATCGTTCGCTATTTCAAGATGATGCTCCCGATGTCGCTTGGTGTGGGCTCCATGTTTGGCCTTGAATTTATTATCAGAAGCTTTGGCGCAAACTTTGGCACAGGCGGTATTTCAAGCCTAAATTACGCTTACCGCGTGATGTATACACTCGTCGCGGTCTTTGGCTTCTCGGTTTCTGTCACGAGCTACCCCGATATGGCCCGCCTTGTGAAAGAAGGCGATTTCGGCCAGCTGAATCGCAAGATTTGGAAGAGTCTTTCGCGCATGTTCTGCATCTTGATTCCGGCAGTGGTTGCCGTGTGGGCTTTGAGTTTTCCGGCGGTGCGAATCTTGTTTGAACGCGGAGCCTTCCAGCGCGAAACCACCGAAGCTATTTCCGAGATTCTGCGCTGGTATTTGCCGGTGAGCCTTGGCCTTTGCTTGCAAGCCGTGCTTGTGCGTAGCTTCTATGCCTGCGAACGCATGTGGGTGCCGACGCTTTTGAATACGGGCATTTTTGCCGCGACCATTCCTGCCTACATTCTGCTAGGCGCGCCTGAAGTGGGTCTCGGCATCAAGAGTGTGCCGATTATCGGCGCCACCGGCGCCTTGTTGCAAGTGATTTCGATGATTTTCATGTGGGCTAAAAAGAACGGCACCGACGGCATGAAAGACGCCCTCTTGAATATGGCCCGCGCCTTGGTCGCCTTCGGTATCATGATTGCAGCCGCTGTCGGGCTTGACCACGCCTCGGGCGCATTCGTGCGCGAAGCAAACTTCGTGGTGCTCGTCGTATACGCCTGCGCCGCTGGCATTTTACTCTTCACGCTCACGCTGATTATCCAGCGTTACCTCGGAAGCAAAGATGCCAAGGATATTCTCAACGAACTCCTTGGCAAAATCTTAAGAAAGTTGCATCTGGCGCGCTAACGGCGATACAACCTCTCGTCTTTCGTCTGTAGCTGCGCAGCAGCGTTCTTTCGTCTATTTACGCCAGCCTTCCATAATCTTCATGCAACCAGCGAGCAATTCGGCGGAGCGGTCCTTGGCTTCGGTTTCCACGTAGCAGCGGAATTCCGGAGCGTTGCCGCTGGGGCGCAAGTGCACGATATCGCCGGAATCGAATTCCATGCGGTAGCCGTCAGTTTCATCAATCGAAACGACTTCGCCATGGAACGGCTTGGGAGCCGGGCCATCCTTGGGCTTGAACTTGGAAGGCTTTGCGGTAAGCGAGCCGAACAATTTGGCGCCGAGTTTCTTTTCGCGAATTTCGGCGAGTTTTGCCTTCGACACTTCGGTCGGGAATTCCTTGAGGCGGTCGCTGAGCGTAAAGCGCTTCGGGAGTTTCTTGAGCAAGTCCACCACGCACATTTTCTGTTCGCGGACCATAACCATCACGGCAATCATCGGGAGCAATGCATCGCGGGTCGGCAGCGCCGGAAGCGTGCGGGTCGCGCCGTCTTCAAAAGAACGCGTGAGGTTTGTCTGCAGCAAGAATCCGCCGTTTGCTTCGTAGCCCGCGACAGAGACGCTCTTGTCATTTGCATCCACTAGGCTTTCCATGCCAGCGATTACATACGGGCTTCCGATTCGCGTGCGGCAAATCTTTTCGAAGGAGCCAGATTTTTCAAGCGACGTGTTGCAACTCACCGGAGTTGCAATGCGCTTGATACCAAGCGCCTGGGCAGCCAAGATGCCCAGCACGTCGCCACGGAGCCACATGCCTACATCGTCTGCCAAAAGCGGGCGGTCGCTATCGCCATCGGTACTGAAGATAGCATCCACAAAATCCTTGTGCGCAAATTCGCGGGCCAAGAATAAAGATTTCGCTGCGGGCGAAAGGCTTGACTGTTGCGCCCAAGCTTTCAAGCACCTTCACCACAATGTCGCGGCCCACGGCGGAATGCTGGTACACGCCAATAGTCAGGCCTGAAAGAGCCTTGGTGCCAAAGAAAGCCGGATAACGCTTCACGTAATTTTCTTCGGCTTCCGCTTCGACAGCCGGGAGTGCGGGGGCATTCTTGAGCATGCCCTTCGCATCAAAAATCGATTCGTCGAAATCCACCGACTGCGAATCAATTCCCTGTTCGTCTTTCTTGGTGATTTCGCCCTGCGGGTGGTTGAACTTAATGCCGTTACGATCGGCCGGAATGTGGCTACCCGTCACCATGATGGTCGGGAGCGCTTTATCGATACCGTACAATGCGATTGCCGGGCTCGGAATGCGGCCGCAATAAATCACCTTCCAAGAGGAATCTTCACCAGCCTTTACCAAAGCCTTCAAAATGCGTTCGGTACTGGGGCGCAAGTCACCAGCAATTGCAATCGTATGATCGCACTTGTAGCTAGCCTCGCAGTACTTGATAAACGAGCGCGCATACACATAGCACACGCGATCCGTCATCGCTGTCACCAAGCCGCGGGCACCGCTAGTACCGAATGCCACGCCGGACTGTTTCATTACTTCTTGCATCGAAACGCTCATAAAAACCTCAAGCTAGTTGTTGTAAATGCATCGAATATAGGCTGCCGTATATTTGTGAGCATTATCTCTGCCCACGGAAAGATCCTTACGGTATGCCCAAAGATACGCATATTCAAATTTGTGAGACGAACCCGTCACATCGTATTCTGTCGAACTCCAGAAAAGCGCCTGTTCTCCAATCTTGACATACTGGCCGTAATACTCGTACTCGCCCCCAAGCTGATTTGTAAAGTTGGCTGCCGCATCGGGGTTTTCCAAAACATAATTATAAAGGGCAAGCCATTCATCTTGACTCGGAATGTGCGTTCCTTCAGGGCAAATTCCACGGTACGGCAATTCAATTTCGCCCAACTGTTCGCGGTCATACTTCGTACTCACCGCCATCGCCGTCGCCCAAGTATACAGCCTGCCGTATTTTTCGCAATTCTCTTCTTCATCTGCATAGCAGTGGCTGTTCTTCATGGGAACTTCCAAATTCTTGGTGGTCCATACCTGGTCACCAATCTCTACGCGCCCCAGATCGGGATACTCGTAGTCCTTCCACGAATCGTCTACAACGTCTTCGCCAGAAGAAGATTCAACGCTAGATGAAGACTCGGCACTGGAAGAATACGATTCTGAGCTAGAGGATTCAAATTCCGTACTAGAAGATTCCGGTTCAGAAATAATCAAAACCATTCCATCACCCTTGACGCAACGAACGTACGCTCCCATGTACTTGTGCGGGTTACTCCTTGCGATAGAACCGTTCTTGCGATACGCCCAAATCCAGGCGTATTCAGGTTCATAGTACGATCCTGTCGCATCGTACTCCGTCGCAGTCCAGAAAACAGTTTCTACACCTTCGTCCCTATAGAAAGCCATCCAATCATACGCACCGCCAATCTGGTTCGTAAAATAGGCCTTGTATTCAGGATTCTCATCGATATACTCTTTAAGTTCCGTCCATTCACCATCCGTCGGCAAGTGCGAACCTTCGGGGCAAATTCCACGATACGGCGTTATCAAGAAACCAAGTTCTTGGTGGTCGTATTTCGGGTCAATGGCCATAGCCTGAGACCACGTATAAATCCTTCCATATCGGGTACAATTTCCAAGTTCATCGTCGTAGCAGCGACTTCCTTCCACAGGAGTATTCAGATTCTTGGTCATCCATTCCTGATTTCCAATCTTGACAAATTCCCCAGTTTCAAGCACAAAGTCTCGGCTGCTAGAACTATTCGTTTTCGACGAAGAAGATCTTGCGAAATAATCAATAGATGAACTTGAGACTTTCTTTATAGAGGAACTGGACTCAATCGGCTCAATCACCATGATAACCCTGACGCTGGAATCATCTCCGCAACCATAAATAAACAGTGCTACCATGGCCAAAAGCAGAAATTTCACAATGTTCCTCTTCATAAAAATAAAGGTAGAAAAGATATCGACATCAAACATTCCGAATTCCGAAAACTGAAATCCGAATCAGAGTAACACTTGATACAGCCGTATACAAAATCACTATTTTAGCGCTAACATCCCCTAAAAAAAGAGGATATTTTCTACTTTGGATGTTAAAATAAGGGATGATTATGCTCAAAAAGATTTTGACCGCAGGCGTTTTCAGCGCCGTAGCACTCAGTGCAGCACCGCTCCTCACCAACGGCGACTTGTCTTACGGTGATGGGGGCTGGTATGTTTGGAACAACCCCGATGGCCCCGCCAAGTACGAAAGCAAAATCGGTGTCGAAGGCCTCGGCGTAAACGGCAGCGAAGGCGTCAAGCTCACGGTGACCGAACTCCCGAACCCCTCCTGGGGCCTGCAGCTGCAGCCGCCCAAGTGGCTCGCCGACTCCGCCTACTACAAGCTCACTTTCAAGGCCAAGGGTAACGTACCCATCAACGCAATTGTCCAAGGTGGCGCTCCGGACTGGCGCCAGAAAGAAAGCGCCTCGTTCATGCTGACCAAGGACTGGAAAGAATATTCCATGATCTTCCTTGCCGACCAAAAGGGCTACGGCGTCAATAACATCACCTTCCATGTGGGACTTGCCAAGGGTTGGCTCCAGATGGACGATGTTGCCGTCGAAAAAATCGAAGGCATGGATGACATGAGCTGGTACAACAATTCCGCCGCACGCATCGACAGCCTGCGCAAAAAGGAATTGACCGTGAAGGCTACCCCCGGCGCCCAAGTGAAGGTGGAACTCATGCGCCACGCATTCCCCTTCGGCACAGCCCTCGCACTCTACCCCAGCAAGGATAGCGTTGAAACCTGGTACCGCAAAACCGCCAATAAGTACTTCTGGTACGGCGTTCCCGAAAACCAGTTCAAGTGGCCGGAATACGAACCCAAGAAGGGCAAAATCCGCCGCGACGAATTCAAGCAGTACCTTGACTACGTGAAGGACTACAACTGGGGATTCCGAGCACACGCCCTCATGTGGGGTATCCAGGGTTACGGCTACGACAAGCATTTCAGTTTCAAGGGTAGCTGCAAGGATATCGGCGAAAAGCTCAAGGCACGCATTACCCGCGACATGACAGAATACAAGGGCCGCATCAAGGAATACGACGTTTGGAACGAAGTCTTCCACGAACCCTTCGTGTTCAACAAGTGCGGCTGGGATTTGCTGGATAGCGCCCACATTTGGGCCCATAAGGCAGACCCCGACGCGCGACTCTTCATCAACGAATACAACGTCGTTGTCGCCGGCGAAACCGACCGCCTCTACGACATCGTCAAAGGAATGCTTGACCGCAAAGTGCCTGTACACGGAATCGGCGTGCAATGCCATTTTGGCGACCGTCAGCTGAACCCGGCCTTCATCAAGGCCCGCCTTGACAAGCTCGGCTCCCTCGGGCTCCCCATCAAGGTGACCGAACTCGACTTTGGCGACTGGCAGAAGGGCATGTACTTTGGCGAAGAAGAACAGGCCCGCCGCTACGAGATGTTCCTGCGCATCGCCTTCAGCCACCCGGCTGTCGAAGGTATTGTACTGTGGGGCTTCTGGGATAACCGCCACTGGGTTAAAAACGGCGGTATCATCGCTGCCGACGGCCGCGAAAAACCCGCCGCCAAGCTCATCTATGACTTGTGGCACAAGGTGTGGACCACCAACGGAACATTCAAGGCCGATGAAAACGGTGTCGTGAAGTTCCGCGGCTACCCCGGCAAGTACAAAGTAACCATCGACGGCAAATCTGAAATGGTTGAGTTGAAGTAGAGCTTAGTCGGTAGAACTTAGAGCTTAGAATTATTTGAAGATGCTCCCACGCGGGGCATCTTTTTCTATTATTCCCACAACAACCTTAGTGAGAAAACAATGAAGAATTTCTACAAAATCGCAATCGTATCGTGCGCCTTGGCTTTCACAGCCTGCGACGATTCCACTTCCGCAAGCGACAACGGCGAATCTACGGCCTGCAACGAAGCCGTGAAGGCGGAGTGTCCCGCAACGCTTGAAGATGGCTCTATTTGTGACAATCGCGATGGAAAAGTCTACAAGATTACGACTGTCGGCTCGCAGGTCTGGATGGCAGAGAACTTGAACTATTATTCCTGTAGCATCAAGGACGACAGCTGGTGCTACGATGATAAGCCCGAAAATTGTGACAAGTACGGCCGCCTGTACAGCTGGACTGCAGCGATGGGAATTGATAAATCCTACCAGACTGAGTACGCGAATCTGACCGGGGTGCAGCGTGGCAACTGCCCTGAGGGATTCCACATGCCGTCCGAAGCCGAATGGAGTGATTTCTACGATTTCGTAGCGAATTACGCCATCGAACAAAGCAACGACGAAGGTGCGGTTGTCCGCGCCAAGGATGCGTGGCCGAACGAATCGTATTATCCGGCTACGGATGATTTCGGATTTGCGATGCTGCCTGCTGGAGAAAAATCTTTTACCGGCTTCAAGGACCTTGGCGAAAAGGCATTTTTCTGGACTGCGGACGAAGACCATCGTGATGTTGTCGGTGGTCCTCGCAATGTCGGCATCTGGACAGTGTCGAGCATGTTCGGCTTTGGCGGCGGCTCACTCATGAAGGACGAAGGCCTCTCCGTGCGCTGCATTAAGGACTAAAAATTTCCGCACAAACGAAAATGCCCCGCGATACAATCGCGGGGTTTTTCTTGTTGCTATTAAATGGAGCTCGCGCGGTCTTAATAGTTTTCAGCAGTCACTTCGAAGAAGGACTGCGGGTGGGCGCACACGGGGCATGCGGCCGGAGCCTTGGTGCCAACGACAATGTGACCGCAGTTGCGGCATTCCCACACCTTGACTTCGCTCTTTCGTTCTTGAGGAGTGCGCGGTAGCGTTCTTCGTGGCGCTTTTCGATAGCAGCGACCATACGGAACTTCTTGGCGAGTGCGGTAAAGCCTTCGGCTTCGGCAGTCTTTGCGAAGTCTTCGTACATGTCGGTCCATTCGTAGTTTTCGCCGTCGGCAGCAGCCTTCAGATTAGCAGCGGTGTCACCGATACCGTCGAGTTCCTTGAACCAAAGCTTGGCGTGCTCCTTTTCGTTGTCGGCAGTCTTCAGGAACAGTTCAGCGATCTGTTCATAGCCTTCTTTCTTGGCGCAGCTTGCAAAGTAGGTGTACTTGTTGCGAGCCTGGGATTCGCCTGCAAAGGCGGCCTGAAGGTTCTTTTCGGTCTGGGTTCCGGCGTACTTGTTTGCCATAAATTCCTCTCTTGGTTGAAATGTCTCAAAAAGAATATACACATTTTTAGGTCGTCCTGGGAAAAAATAAGTCCATTCGGAGCCTTTTTTCTGCAAAATAATATATATCTAAACAAAAAGGAGGCCTTTTATGACCCTCATGATTATCCAGCTTTTGATTGTACTTTTGGCACTTTACGTGGGATCGCGTTACGGGAGCCTTGCCCTCGGCGCCATTTCGGGAATTGGTCTTGCCATTCTGGTGCTCGGGTTCGGCATGCAACCCGGCAAACCGCCTACCGACGTCATTTACATCATTATCGCGGCAGTCACCTGCGCGGGCATTATGCAGGCTTCGGGCGGTATGGATTGGCTGATTCAAATTGCGGAACGCCTGTTGCGCAAACACCCGAACCACATCACGATTCTCGCTCCGCTCTGCACGTTCTTCCTGACAGTGCTCGTGGGTACCGGTCACGTGGTCTACACCTTGATGCCGATCATCTGCGACATCGCCCTCAAGAAGGGTATTCGACCGGAACGCCCCTGCGGTGTAGCATCCATTGCTTCGCAGGTGGGTATTACCTGTTCACCGATTGCTGCCGCAGTGGCATCGTTCGTTGTCATTTCGAATGCAAACGGATTTGATATTAACAACCTGCAGGTGATTGCAATTACCATTCCCGCCTGCGTTTGCGGTATTATGGCCGCAGCCGCCGTCTCTTACAAGCGTGGGCTCGACCTCGACAAAGATCCCGCCTTCCAGGCGCGCCTCAAAGACCCGCAAATGAAGGAATACATGTACGGAAGCACCGCCTCGGTACTCGACAAAGAAGTCCCGAAAGAAGCAAAGCGAGCTGTATTCATCTTCCTCGGAGCTCTCGCCGTCATTGTGCTCTTCTCCGTGTTCCAGATTATCGGGCACGACATCCGCCCGCAATTCCCGACCGGCAAGGTTGTCGATGGCGTCGCCCAAATGAAACCACTCGCCATGAACATCATCATTCAGATTGTGATGATTTCGGCCGCCGCATTCATGGTTATTTTTTGCAAAGCAGCCCCCAAGAAGGCCGTGGCAGGCGCCGTATGGCAAAGCGGCATGGTCGCCGTGGTCGCCATTTACGGAATCGCGTGGCTCGCCGACACCTACTTCGCAAACTACATGGACGTGATGCAGGGCGGACTTAAGGACATCGTGCAACATTATCCATGGGCTATCGCATTCGCCTTCTTTGCGGTGAGCGTGCTGATTAACTCGCAAGGTGCCGTGGTGGTTGCCATGCTCCCGCTTGCCTACAGTCTCGGCATCGAAGGCCCCGTACTCCTAGGCGTGCTCCCGAGCGTATACGGCTACTTCTTTATTCCGAATTACCCCTCGGATATTGCAACCGTGAACTTCGACCGTTCGGGCACCACCGTCATTGGCAAGTACCTATTGAACCACAGCTTTATGCGCCCGGGCATGGTGAGCGTTATCGTCTCGACCATCGTGGGCACCATCTTGGTGAAAATTTTCTACTAAAAAATCACCCATTTGCAACAAATGTCGGATAAAGTAAGCTTTATCCGTACATTTTGCCGTTCATCGCAAAAATGTTTGCGGTGCATTGAATTTTTAGACCAAAAACTTATTTTTTTGATATGAAGTTTAAACATGCGGCATCATTTGCATTCTGTATTATATTCGCCCTGCTTTCCACAGGGTGCGTTACAACAAATGTTCATAAGTTTCGAATGACTGTTTCCGAAGCCCCAGAAGTCCATGGAGCAAACACTGAACAAAAAGCCCATTCCGGTTCGTGGAGATTCACGGGGAAGGTCTATCACAACGCCAAAAAGAACGTAGACATCACCGACAACACTTCGGAATCAGCGAGTCTCGACAAGCTTTTTGATAAAAAAGCAGAGTTCAAATCTGCTAGTTACGAAATGGGCGGCGACGACTTCAGCGGGAAAGTGGAATACCTCCGTAAAACAAGAGGTTTCGTATTCGGAGGTGGCCTAGGTTATAAAGACGGGCTCTTTACACATGTTACATTAGGCGCCAATTTTTCGCATTTTGAATTCGGCGGTTTCTTCGGAACGTACGCTCTATACAGCAATGTTGAATATTGGGGAGAAACTGGAGAAGAATGCGGAGATTCTGATAGTGAATGCAGCTTCTTCAGCGACCACAGTTACCATACCTACTTGAGTATTTTTGCAGGAATGTACGCGGGGCTTTATTTTGACAATCTATTCTTTAATTTGAGCGTCAGTTCTTACGAACCAAACCCCAAAATAGAAGATTCCGATCTAAATGTTCCAGGCATTGCAACCGCCTACCTCACCATAGGCTACAGGTTTACTCAACAGTTTGAATTCAGCATAGGAGGCATCGCCACCATTGTTGACGCTCCTGCCGGTACTAATGTAGGCGTTACTAGTGGCATAAGCCTTTACCTGTAAACAGTTGGACCAATGCGAAGGCTTCCTGTTTCCTGCGAGAACCAGAAAATTCTTTTTTAAGGGACGAACAATCGTCCCTTTGTTGTATATTTGTAGAAAAATCTCCCACCTTAAAGGCGGTATTTTATGCTGATGGAAAAGATTGCATCCCCTGCAGATGTGAAAAAGATGGACACGGAAAGTCTCAAGGCGCTCGCGGCAGAAATCCGCACGGCGCTTTTGAACAAGATATCCAAATGTGGCGGGCACTTGGCGCCGAACCTCGGATTCGTTGACGCCACCATCGCATTGCATTACGTTTTTGAATCGCCCAAAGACAAGATTGTCTACGACGTCAGCCACCAGAGCTATACGCACAAGATTTTGACAGGCCGCGCCGAAGCATTCCTGAATCCGGATAAATACTGGAGCGTTACAGGTTACACCGAACCTTGCGAAAGCGAACATGACCATTTTATGATTGGCCATACTTCGACCTCGGTGAGTTTGGCGCTTGGGCTTGCAACCGCCCGCGACATTAAGGGCGAAAAGGGCAACGTCATCGCCGTTATCGGCGACGGCTCGCTCAGCGGCGGCGAAGCATTCGAAGGCTTAGACAACGCCGGCGAATACGCCACCAACTTTATCGTAGTCGTAAACGATAACGAAATGTCCATCGCCGAAAATCATGGCGGCCTTTACGGGAGTCTCGCAGAACTCCGTGCCACGCAGGGCAAGAGCGAAAACAATTACTTCAAGAGCCTCGGCTTTGACTACCTGTATGTAGAACAGGGTAACGACATCGAATCGCTCATCGCCGCATTCAAGCAAGTGAAAGATTCCACAAAGCCCGTGGTTGTACACATTCACACGCTCAAGGGCAAAGGCTACAGCTACGCCGAAAATTCCAAAGAAGGTTTCCATTGGGCAGCACCGTTTGACATTCCGACCGGCGTCGTGAACTGGGGCAGCGGCGAATCGTACGGCACAATCCTCGGCGAATACCTGATGAAAAAAATCAAGGCCGACCCGAAAGTCGTCGTGATTCATTCTGCAGTGCCCGCAGGCATCGGGTTCTTTGCTGAACGCCGTAAAGAAGCGGGCAAACAGTTCATTGACGTAGGCATCGCCGAAGAGCACGCCGTCGCACTCGCCTCCGGACTCGCGAAGGGCGGTGCAAAGCCCGTGTACAGTACGCACAGCACGTTTATCCAGCGCACCTACGACCAGCTCTCGCAAGACCTGTGCGCAAACAACAACCCGGCCACATTGCTCATTACCATGTCCGGCGCCGACGGCATGAACGATACCACGCACCTCTGCATTTTTGACATCGCGATGATGAGCAACATCCCGAACCTGGTGTACCTCTGCCCCACCTGCGTAGAAGAAGCCATCGCCATGATGGATTACGCGATTGATCAGACGGAACACCCGATGGCCATCCGCATCCCGAACGGAGTCGCACACCGCAGCGTGAAATTCGACACCGACTACTCCAAGCTGAATACATATAAAGTAGACAAGCGCGGCAGTAAAGTCGCCCTTATCGGCCTCGGCAGTTACTACGCCCTCGCCGAAGAAGCCGCAGCGGAACTTGCAAAATCTGGAATTGATGCTACCATTATCAATCCGCGATTTGCAACAGGCATTGACGCAGAAACACTCACGGGATTGCTCGCAGACCATCAAGTGGTCGTGACGCTCGAAAACGGCGTCATTGACGCTCGAAAACGGCGTCATTGACGGCGGCTTTGGCGAAAAGATCGCCCGCTTCTACGGCAACAGCGACATGCGCGTACTCGTGAAAGGTCTCAAGAAGGAATTCTACGACAAGGTTCCCTATGGTGAACTCATGGAAAGAAACCGCCTCACGCCCAAGCAGATTGTGGAGGATGCGATGGCGGTACTGAAATAACCGGTCGCTAAAACCAGTATCGCTGCATGTCGCGCAAAAACTCGGCATCCAGCGAAAAACCAGAAGCATCTGGAATCACCGAATCAATAAGGCAGTACGGGCAAATCGCCGTCATGTCCTCTCGATCGGGACTCCAGCTCTCTACTTCTGACGCGGGATAAACTCTCCCGCAGTAGAAGCAGCCACACAACTTGGACCTCATTACAAGGCGTTTGTTCTGAAATGAAGCCTTATGGGCGTCGCGGTATTTTTGGGGTATTTGCGATATAGACATATGTCTTTCCTTTTTTTGATGCATTTTTTAAGAACGTTTGTTTGACGAAAAAAGCAGATTTTATTACTCTTTTTTAAAAAGGTGTTTTAAAGAGGTGTTTATATGAAAAAAATCTTAATCACAAGTCTCATCTGTTCCATGTCCGCTTTTGCCTGGATTCCTGGCGTATGCGATATTGGAGACGCCCGTCAAGACAGTTTTGGAAAAGCACAAGACTATTTCATCATAGATGAATGCGCCAAAGGACAATCTACAGAAATTAGCTTGCCCGATTTCACACATAAAGTTTACTGGTGTTCCTGCTACACAGGCGCCCTAGCCTGCTATTTTGGGAAAGACATCGAAAAACTTAAAAAAGCAAACTCCGAAGAACTAAAAAAAGCAGATGAAAAAGCAACAAAATTGGCCGACAAATGCTACCTGAAGATGATAAAACAATAAATGACATTAAAAAACAGCATGCCGAAATCGTTAAGAAAATTGACGATTTCATTGCTGAAAATAAAGATCTGAATTTTAGAACAAATTCTGCAAAGCTAGCCTCATTCGGGTCGCTCGTCAAGGAGTATGAACAAAATCGCTCAAAAAAATCGACCGTTTCCAAAAACAATAAAGAATGGCACAGGGAAGACAAGACACTAGAAAACTTCAAGAAATACCGTAAGAGGCCTAGCGAAAATTCTATTGCGCAACTTACTGATTTCTACAATTTCTTGCTTTCGTTCAAAGGCGATATCATTCCGCCGTCAAAAAGAATTCCAAAAGAAAAGCATCCCCTGGGTTCGGAGACGCTAGTCAGTTTCTTGAGAAAAAAATCTGCAATGATTCAAATTCCAAAGGACTTATCAGAAGACGATTCCTAAGCTTCGTCAGAGTTAGAGGTTTCGCTTTCAGACGTATTGGGCCGTGCCACGTGGACATCATAATAGCAGTTTCGGATTTCGGTAATCAGCAAATCAATCTGATCTAACTGGTGCGGAATCCGACGAATCTTTTTGCGTTCCCGTTCAACCTTCCGTCCATATTCATGATTCATCTTTTGAAGCGCAGAATCGAAATCTCTTTTCAGCAAATAATACCGAGCTGCAAACCACGTTGCTGTCGCAGTCAATGCAATAAAAAGCAAAAACACAAAAATAGCTTCTGCAGAGATTGTCGAAGGGACGAAGTAGTCATTCATGTTTGAAACACTCTGTTAAAGGTCTTCTCTAGTTCAATATAACAAAAGATTGCCTTATATGCTTCTTCCGCTTTTTCGAATCTCAGCTCTTACGGATTCCGCAATTATCTTACAATTATCATTGTGAGCTTTAAAAACAATCCAATCCGTTGGTCCCTTAAAACACGTATCAACAATTCCTGTTGCGCGATGCGCCAAATGCTTACAAAGGCACACGATAACACCAAAATCTCTCATATGTGTGCCATTCCATAACGCACGTAATTTTGAACACGATTTAGCATTACGTTCAACAAGAATTTGCCGGACTACATACCCCAATTCTTTTTCAAGCGCTTTCTTTTTCGAAGCATTGCCGCCAACTAAGATGATATCAATGCTATCCTTCAAATAATCATTCATAACCATTTCTCCTTTATAGCTCGTTATTAGCATTCATGCCCCAAAAAGACAACGTTCCTGAGGCCAATATCAGCTCTAAGCTGCTTGACGGCCTGGTGACGGTAAACGCCCTTGATATAGCGATAGGGCTCTGCCGAGAAAAAGACCCTTTCGCCCCTTTTGAACGAAACTCCGTTCAGACTAAAATTGCTATCCTGAATCCATACATGGTCCGTCAGCGAATTGCCCTGTTCGTCCATAACATTCGTCAAGACCGCAACCATCTTGTTGCTAGCAGTCATGCCAATGCGGCCAAAATTGGCGCTGTAAGAATGACGGGTGAGTGTACTGCCGAGATTTCTCATAATTCTGTCCTTTTTTTGTTGTGACCGCGACTGCGGAAGTTTTAAAGGTAAGGGGTTTCCCCCTTACGATTACAGATTTAGATTTTGGTTCAGGGACAAAACGGGACAAAAAGAAGGGGGTTATTTTGCCCCCTTGAAGAGCCTGCTTGTCGGATTCTTCTGAATCGATCGATTCTTTTGAACCGCAAGGTACTGCTTGTTAAAACCACTAGTACCCTTGTTAGCGTTCTTCTGGTTTGCGTGATTGTCACGCGGCGAGAGTTTAGACATAGAAGTCTCCTTGTTAAGGTTTAAAATCCGTTGTCTTCGTCATCATCATCGTCCATGAGGTACGACTTGAGTTCATCATCAATTTGGAAGGTCACTTCGAAGGACGCAAGCGATCTCAAAGCAGGCGTTCCAAAAACCTTGACCATACCATTCGACTTCAAGTCTGCCTTGAACTCCATCTTGGTATAGGTGGAGCAGAACGTCTTGCCAGTAGACACAAGTTTGGTCTTATCGGAACAGACCGTCAGGTTCTCCATGTTCTTGCCATATTCCTCCGGAATTTCCTCGGGGTCATTCTTGGCGTTATCATACCAAGAGTCAGGAACAGGCTGGACATCAAGGATATAAGGCATATCCCCCATCGGATTCCATAGGGTCAGAAGGAAGGCACCTTTCAGCCCCTGCCAAACATTCCCCGATTCCATGGTTTTTAAGCCAGTGGATGTCAGTTCATAGCCGTTCTGCTTATCGTAAGCAAGTAAGCCCTGCGCTTTGAAAAAGAAGAGGATGTTCTTGACGGCGGCCCTACGGGCCTCGCCGTTGTCGCAGAAGAGGTCGCGACAAATATCCACCTCGTTGGCGTGCGGGTGTTCTACGATGTACTTGAGGAACGGGCAGATCCACAAGTTCTTCCTGAGGGCGCTGATTTCGCCCTTCATGATGCGGAAAGAGAGGTTGCTCTCGAGATTGAGTTTCATAGTTAGTCCTTTGATGAATTAAAGGTTATGGGTTACATTCTTGAGTTTTTGGACAATGCGGCCAAGTGCCCCCTGGCCCTTGCTCATAGCACGCCAATTGCCAACATGCACCATCATGTAGCGGGCGCGGGTGATAGCAACGTTCAGGCGGTTCGGGGCACTGATGAAGCAGGTCGCAACCTGGTTGCTGTAGCTGAGGAATACGATGTCCGCTTCGTGCCCCTGGAAGGAGTCTACGGAACCCACGCTGAACGTCACGAACTTCGAACTATCCTTGAACACGCGCAGGCAAACGGCCTTCAATTCCTCGGCCTGTTCCTTGTAGAACGAAAGGACCGCGACAGACCACTTTTCGACCTTCCCACTTTTCTCATCCTTCTTGGGCTTTGCCTTCGCGAAATCACGGAACTTTTCTAGTTCCTTTTCAATCCATGCCTGCTCCTTCTTGTTGCGGTTCTTGTGGTCACAGCGTCCCTTGATGTTCTCCCAATGCACATGCTGCTTACCAAAACGGCGGTACGACCATTCGCGTTTACCTTCCATATGCTCGGAACGCATCGCCATACCATCATAGAACTCGTCGGAAGCGAGTTGCGCAATCTGCTGATGACTGCGGTGCTGATAAGAAAGCTTGACACAGCGCTCATCGAGCATCTTCTCAGGAATTCCACGGAAAAGAGCAAGATCCCTATATTCACCGTAACCCCTGCTAAGGAGTTCCATACACGAAGGCAGGTAAATCTGTTCAAAGATGCGGATGCGCTTCTTGCAAGCTTCCTTGTCCCCTTCGGGAATCAGTTGGTCCACTTCTTCTTTCAAGCGGGTGAGCGTACTCTTGTCGGCGTTCACGTCATTGTCGCGTTGTTCGAACATGCGAATCAATCTCCACGAAATTTCGTCGTGCCATTCCTTGGGATCGTTCTCATCAAAGCGTTCAAAGAGCTTCTCGCGATTGTAACGTGCAGCCGCCACCCATTCCTGCATACCTTCTTCGTGAAGAATACGCCCAGTATTCTTATCGCGAGCCACACGTATGGTGGTAACGCGGGGTGCAATCAGGTCGCGTTTTTCCTTGAGCGATGGCAGGGTCCCCACAATAACGGTGGCATAGGGCAAGACATCATCATACTCGGACTTGTCGGCATCGGCAAAGAGGATATCATACTTCTTTGCATACCGCTTGTACCAATAAGCATCCATTTCAGATTCCTTCTCCACCAGCACCACAGTCTGACGCATCTGCTTGCCGGCAGACATCAGCAACGAATCCGAAGCCACAGTATATTCACGTTCCTTATTAGAATCATCTGGGTAACAAATCTGCAGGTTCTCCGCCAAGTCATCATCGCTCACGTAGGGCGGCAACTGCTGGATATCACCCACGATAATCCAGTGATTGCACAGGCACGCCGGAACCAGGAATTCCTGGATGGTGGTCTTGGAAGCCTCATCGAGAATCAGGTAGTCGAACGGCGGCTCGTCAGAACCCTTCAAACTCAACTGTCTCATCACTTCAAGAGACGCCCCGAAAGTGGTGCCCGCAACAATGGGCGTGTTCTCCTGAAGGAATTCATACAACAGCAGGTTATCCTTGACATCGCTATGTTCCAAAAGTTCCTGCTGGACTGCGGTACGCTTGTCTTCGGGAATCCTCTTCAAGCGTTCCTGAAGAGCCTTAGCCTCCGTCTTCATAAAGGGCTTGCCGTTAATAAACTTCTTGGCATCATTGCTGATGTTGGGATTGTCTTCGCAACCATAACGTTTGACGCAGGCAAGGTCCAAGTGGTCCTTCAGTTTTTCCAAGATATTGTCGACAGCTACGTTGGTAGAGGCAACAAGCAAAATGCGCTTGCCTCGCTTTACCAGCTGGATAATAAGCTCGATAATGGCGGTAGTTTTGCCAGAACCAGGAGGCCCGACCTTGATGGTGAAATCCGGAGTAGAGAGCGCATTGCATACAAACTTACGTTGTTCACTATTGCCCGGACGATTGTTATCCTTAAGGATGTAGTAATCGTCATCGGCTAGTTCAACAGGCGTATAGCTCGGGAGATCCAATTCTTCCTTCTGCATAATACTATTGAGGGCCTGGGGAATAATTGCGGGAATGTTATAGAACGATTCGAAATTATTCACCTCACTGCGGGCAGCCACTCCTAAGTCTCCATGCACACCACTGACATGCTCCATTGCTGCGATTTCGGCAGCCATCGGGATAGTGGAAGGCGGAATGCATAAGATGTGCCCCTCCTTGATGTGCTCCTTCATCCAGAAGTAGACCGTCTTCTTTCCAGTATCCTTATCCACTTCAAAGGTAAGGTTCGTCAGCACAATCAAGTTCTTAGGCTCAAGATCCACCCTAGGCACTTTGTTTTCGGGCACCATATACACACGGGCGGAAGAAACACCCTTCTTGACAGCCTGAATGAAGGTATTCTGAATGTCCTCGAACTTGGCATTGGTACGCTTCGATTCGGTCATCACGTACTTAAGACCACTATCATCTTTTCCCAGGAATTTTCCTTCGAAAAGGGTGGTCTGAAAGCCATTGAGTCGGAGTTCGATTTCCTTCTCGATGGCATGGAGATAATTCTTAGTAGTACACATAGTATAGTTCTCCTAGTCAAATGAAAGGCAAACTGTTTTTTCGTACCGCGACTGCGGGAGTTTTTAATGTTCGGGGCGTTTCCCTTAACGATTACAGATTTAGATTTTGGTTTCGGGACAAATCGGGACAAAAAGGTTCTTCTCAAAAATGCCGTTTTTAGGCTAAATTCGCCATTTTATGCAATAGCTTGAATTTTTTATAACTATTTTTTACATTAGAGTCTGATATAAAGACAAAGGGCCTATAAATGACCGACGACGTTACCGAATGGCGAAAGTTGCGCAACGAGCTCGACGACATGTTGAAAGCTCGCGAAATGAAGTACGCCGACGCCGTTAGGAAATACTACAGCAAAAACCCGAAAGACGCTAGCGAAAAAAAGTCATCTCGCAAAAAAATCATCAGCAAAAATATGTCAAGAGAAGACGAATTCTCATATGACAACAGCGTCGAAAAAAAATACTGGAAAAACCGCCCTAAAAATGAAACTGACCTTGCCAACGACAAACCCGCAGATAATCGAATTATCCCAGCAATCATCTTCTTTGAAAAACTGAAAAAATTTATTCTCTCCCTAGAATGCCAGAAACCAGAACAATGGCTAGTAGAAAACGATTATCAATATTTTTTAGATAAAGTCAGAAAAGAAGTCATTCCTAATGTCAAGAAACAAATGGAAGATGAACAGTATCAGCTTAAAAAAGATGAAAACGGAATGGACGAATTCGATTTCTAAAATCCAAGGAATAACTATGAAAAAGATTTTCTATGCATTAATGGCCCTAATGATTTTTGTATTCGCATCGTGTTCTAAAGAAGATGCCAAGGAAAACACGGTCTGTTTCGCACAATGTCTCCTCGCCAAAGAACACGGCCAAAATTTTGCCCAAAACAACAATGAAGAACAATCTATTATAGACGAAAAACTGAATCTTATTCTTAGAGGCATGGGTAAGCAAGATTCTATTTTGAATATTTTAGGAGCGGAACTTGCCTCAGCAAACAAACAACAAGACTCTACAACGCCCAATAGCAACTGCGTAACACAAGAAGCCCCCGCAGAAATGCCCCATATCAACAGCGAGACGCAAGAAGCCGAACCGACACCAAAACCTGCCCCCACCGCTGTCGCAGAAGAAACTTACGACGACAAAATTCCTGAAATCAGAGAAAAGAAGAGTAATTTCGAAGAACAAGCTATATCAGGAACAATCGGTGCTGTTCTCGGAGCAGCAGGCGGATTTATGGCCGCTCAAAAAATGGGCTGTAAAAGGCTTGACATTCTTATCGAATACAAATTAATGCAGGTATGCATAAACAGCTGCGGCTACAATACTGAAGAAAAATGTAGCGACGCAATCATGAATATGCTCTGCAAAGAAAAACTAGAGGAAGACGAAATCGAACAACGCGCTCGTTCTTGTGATATCAGGCGTTAAGAAGTGCTTTTTTGGGACATCTAGTTCAAAAAAGTAAAGGCTTTAAAATTTTCTAGTCTTTTTTCTCGTTTTTTGCATTCTCGCCAAAATCGCGGCATCAGGCTTAAAAAGGCTTTTTAACGAGGTCTTTGTTGTGGGATCACTTAAAATATTGGATTCCATTTTTGGCAAATATTCTTCCAAATCACCGCGATTTTTCTGATAGTAGTTAGTTACAATTTTAGATAATTTTTCTTCAAGGGCAAATTTTTTATCAAATTTTTTCACAGAAAAACTTAATTGTCGAATATCGACTTTGATATCACTCTTATTAGTATCACTAATGAAAATGAGTGCTAAAAAGCGAATGTTTCTTTTGTATTGTTTAAGTTTATTATCGGCAAAATCATAAAATGTTTTCTCTTTAAATTGGCTATTGAAGAATATACTAAAATCACTTCGTTTGCTGACTAGCGCACCATAAGAGGGATTGTTTTGATGTTCTATAGTTATGACATCTTTTTCTGTCTTTTCTTTTTTATGCGTCTGAATTAATTTATAACCAGAAAAAGCGTTAGTTTTCCCTTCACTAGCTTTATCTATGGGTTTGCTTGGATCAAAAAATTCATTATTCATGTCATTTTTGATAAAGTCAAATCGGTCAAGCATTAAAAATTCGAATTCTTCTGTTTCTGTCTTTTTCGCTTTGGACTTTTTATTCATAAAATTTTTTCCATCCAAAGTGACTTCCAATGTATCATTGGCTGTTTCTTTAATGAATCTGTTTTTTAAGAGATAATGAAATTGAATATTGACAAAGCAATCCTCTTCTATTCCAAGAAAATTGAATATTTCGGAGTATGTATTAATCCCACTATCAATTAATTCTAGGAGAACGTGACTAAATCTATCGACTTCAACATCTTTTTCTACAATGACATTCTGTTTACATTCCCAAAAAGGCAAGTCAATCTCAAGAATTTCAGCAAGAAAAAAGTTTTCAGTTCGATAATCATCTTTATGAATACGCCAGGTATTTTGTTTTATGCTATCATGCATTGAAAATTTCCTCCATACTATTGAAGACAAGTCCTTCCTTTTGGAGCTCTTCGACAATTTGTTTTAATTTAAATTCAGTAAAATTCTCCGATTTCGTAAATACAGCCCTATTTAACAGATAATCACTATCGCCTATAATAAATAGCAGCCGCTTTGCGCGAGAAAACGCCACATTGATGCGCCTATAATCGGCTAGAAAACCGATATTGTCATGCCCATGACTACTGCGCACTATGTCATAGATGATAATATCTCTTTCGGCGCCCTGGAATTTATCAACGGTATTTATTTGCACCAAAGGCTCATTGTCTTTGATAAAATTACCATATGCTTTAGCATCTACTTGTTTTTTCAAAAGTTCTACTTGCCCTCGGTAGCCAGCGATCACTCCTATATCAAATGGGTTGTCGTTAGATGCATTATCTGGGTAAAGGCTGTTCAATTTTGAGAGTAGTTCCTTAATTGTATCGACGTTACACTGATTTTGCCTATTAAACTTGTCGCCATTATCATAGTGATTCTCCCTATTCGATGTATTCAAAAAGACAATAGAGGTTTCTTTCTTCAAGCTCAATTTATGGGATTTTTTTTCATCGTACCCTTCAATATCAGGATTCTTTAGTTTGCCATCATAGAAATACTTGGATATCAATGAACCTATTTGTTTAGGCATTCGATATTGAATATCCAGCATCTTGACATATCGCTTATTATTTGACGATTCAAATTCCTTTTTTATTTTCTCGAACAACGATACACCATATGTTTTTTCAATATCAAGTCCCTCATCCTCAACTTGTTCTTTGATATCTTGTTTAACAGCATCATCTCGTGTAACAACTGGGGGTAATTGCTTGTCATCGCCAATCAAAATAATGTTTCTTCCCATGCTTATAGGGACTAAGGATTCTGCAGGCGTCGCCTTGCTTGACTCATCCATAATGACATAGTCAAAATTGAAGTTTACTCTACTATATCTACTGCTGGCAATATGGATACAAGTAGCCCCGAGAATATTCATTTTTAAAAGCATTGCCGTTAAAAAATTGATTTCCTCACTACCATTGTTAAGCATGGACACCTTTCTATCGGAGTCGTAATTTACAGAAGAATTGCTAATAAACGCTATCCAGTCTTTTTGAATTTTCTTTAACTTAAAGTATTTCTCTCCAAACGTCTCTTTAAAAACAGTTTCAATATCAGCAAAATCCTCTGCGTTTTCAAATAGCTGTTTTAGATAATCATTACCCTTTGCTAGAGCCTTTTTAAATAACTTGATGTCTTTTTTACTTCTGGCATCTTCAAAGGCTTTGAAAATTTCATACAGGTTTCTATTTCCTTCTTGCGAAGGAAAATTTTCTTCCATATATTTTTTTGACTTCTGCTCCGTTTCGCCAACCCAACTTTTCAATTTTTCTTCATAACAATGTGATTTCATACTTTCAGAGACATTGTCATTTTCAAGAGCATTGTCACTTGCCAAACGGATAAAACGAATCTCCGTTTCGCCAACTAATTTTTCAAGCACATTATCTACGGCCAAATTGGATTGCGAGGTCAACAAAATTTTTGCATTTGGGTTTTCATTCACAATTTGTCGTATGGTTTCTACAATAACGGTCGTTTTACCGGTTCCTGGAGGCCCCTGAATTATGTATATTGGTTTGTAATTAATGGCTTCCAAGACTGCTTCAAGTTGAGAATCGTCTTTTGCAATATTTGAATTGAACAGTTTGCCTTTGAATCCGTCATAATCCAAATCATGGACATTACATTCTATAGGCTCTTCTGGAGTTGCTATTATATCTCCTAGTTCTTTGTTTGCTATGCTGGATTTGATAAACTTTTGGCACGCTTCAACCTGTTTCTTGTATTGACTTGTTTCTTGTCTAATATCATCCGAAAGAATCCCTTGACTTGGTATTTCCTGAATGGTGCAAACAGGATCCTGAATAGTAATGGTTTTAGAATCTGATCGCCAATCCCAAATTTTTCCGACAATCAGATCTCCAACGAAAAGAATTTTCTTTTCGTTTTTCATGTTTTTTATTTTTCCCCAACTAATTTTGGGAGAATTTTCTTGTTCGTCACCTAAATAGAAAATTAGCTTTGACCCATCCTTTCCTTCTACCACTTTTTTATATGGAACTTTAAAGGCTCGCATTTCAATAAATCTTTTTTCTGTCTCGGGCAATTTTTGCCATATTTCAAGTTCATTCTGCTTTATGCGAGACAACTTTGCAAGTTGATTTTTTTCCTGATATTTTTCCCAGAAATAATCTATCCAATAATCAGATGTATTTGCGTCATAATCAATATGAGCTTCTAGCAAAAAGGCATTTTCATCTTGAGTAATGGCATTGTTACAATTATTCCGGCACCCGTTATAAGGAATAAAGAGATAACCTCCGTCATCTACAAAGAATCTTCCAGTCCAGTCATTGGTTGTAAACTGTCCTGTAATTTGATTTCTGTCGGTTAATTTTGAGTCGACTACTATCCATGTATTCTCATTCATTGATGATATGACTTTATCGATAGCATTTTCATATTCGGGTTGTGTTTTAACCGCTAATGAGGGTAATTGAAACCGTTTTATCGGCGTCAGTTTTTGCAATAATTCTATTAATTCATAATATTTTGAAAATCTCTTCTTCCGATCAGGATTAAGTGATCTTTTGATAATTTCCTCTAGTATTGGCTTTTCTTTTTCTACATCACTATAATTGTCTTGCAAAAAGTCCTCAAAGGTCTTAACTAAAGAAAACATGTCGTCTTGATGATTCGGCGATAGTAGAGAATCACCTTTTTTATGCATTATTGCTTGCGGAGACAAATAGTCTTCGTCTAACAATTTCTCGCGTAAGAAGATTTCATAGAGTTTCGGGAAAAGGAGTTTTGCCTCATTTTCGTCATTTACTAGTATGAACTTGGGAGATATGATAAATCCCTGATTATTTCCATTTTTCTTAAAGAAGTCCAACCCCTTTGCAATATTTGTAATGGCCGGAATATCAATATTGTTTGGAAAATCCTTTAAATAATCATCTGAAAAATGTTCATACACTATGTAATAAAAGCTTTCGTCTGCATTGAATCCGACATCAACTGTTTTTACGAATCCTTGAACATCGCAACCTATCAAAGGCTTGATTTCATTTTCAATCTGGCGATTGAGTGCACGTCTGTTTTCGACGGTTTCCTGCAAAACCAAAATACCAAATTCATCTCCTGCAGCATCTTCGCAATTTTCATAGAAGTGAAGATGTTCACTTAATATTTTTGGTTCAGATGTGACTGTATATTTTTCTATAGTGTCCAATATTTGCATATTCGATATTTCATCCCGCTTTTCACGATTTCTTCCATTTAATATATATACATAACGCGCTCTAAATTCTTTTTTTTCCAAAATATAAAGATTACCATACTTGAAAAAACATTTTTCTAGCCACAAAGCGTCACCCCCTCCATTTTTTTCATATATTCCCTAGCATGGACACGGAAAAGAAAATAGCCCTGATTATTGACTGCGACAACGCCAAGGCGGACGCCATCTATGGCATCATGGAAGAACTCTCCAAGTTTGGGGAAACGAGTATCCGCAGGGCGTATGGCAACTGGAAGGGGAGTAACCCTTGGGAAGAGGTTCTGCATCCGTTCGCGATTCAGCCGATACAGCAGTTCCCCTACACGAAGGGGAAGAATGCGACCGACCTTGCGATGACTATCGACGTAATGGAACTCCTGTTCACGGAGAGCATCGACATTTTCGCCATCGTGAGCAGTGATTCGGATTTCACTCCGCTTGCCATGAAACTTAGGGCCAAGTCAAAACAGGTAATCGGGTTCGGTGAAGAAAAGACGCCGCAGCCGTTCATTGATTCGTGCAATTCCTTCATATACATCGACAAGTTCAAGAAGCCGACCGAGTCGGACGAGGCGACGAACAACATCGAACCGCTCGACCGCAACAAGCTGCGCGGCAATTCAAAAATTATGAACGCCATCCGCAAGGCAATCAGCGAAGAGGCCGATGAATCAGGCTGGGCAGTCGCATCCAAGGTTTCACAACAAATCAACCGTCAGATTTCGCTGAGCCCCAAGAACTTCGGCTATGCCAAGTGGCCTGCCCTTATCCGTGCCACGGAATACTTTGAGGAAGGCAAAAATTCCAAGGGGCAGCAAGTCTTCCGCATCAAGAAGAAGTAACCACTCAACGCACTACTTCACGCACCTAACGGATCGTGCTTCATCTTTGCCGAAGGCGCTGAGCTTACCGGCCTCGGTGCCAAAAAGTTGGAAAAACAGACAAAATTAGTCGTTTTAAGGTTGGAAAAGTGGCAAAAATTAGTTATTTTAAGGTTGGATAAACGGAAAAGCCTATGATTCAACGCAAAATAGACAACTATTTAGTCGATTTCTACGCCAAGTACAAGAAGGCCTTACTTGTTACAGGTGCAAGGCAAATCGGCAAGACCAGCTCGATTCGCGAATTCGGGAAAAAACATTTCAAGCATTTTGTTGAAATTAATTTCCTGGAATCACCGGCCGCTAAGGCCATTTTTGACGGAACCGACACTTCTGACATTTTGCTCCGTCTATCGGCATACACCAAAACGAAGCTGGTCAAAAACGAAACCCTGATTTTCCTAGACGAAATTCAGGAATGTCCGAATGCGGTAACGGCGATCAAGTTCCTTGTCGAGGAAGGCTCTTACCGTTACATCATGAGCGGTTCACTTCTTGGAGTGGAACTCAAAGATATCCGTTCCCTGCCGGTCGGATTTTTAAGCATCAAGGAAATGTTCCCTCTAGACCTGGAGGAATTTGCGAATGCGGTAGGCGTGCAGCCGGAAGTCCTGAAATCTATCCACTCTGCTTTCGCAAATAAAACCGAAGTTGATGCGCTTGTCCATGAAAAAATGATGGCAATCTTTCGCCTGTATATGGTTATCGGCGGAATGCCCGCCGCAGTCGCGGAGTATCTGGAATCAAACAACATCCAGAATGTCGTAGAAATTCAGCAAAGCATTATTGAGTTATACAAGAAGGATATTGCCAAATACGACCCCAAGAACAAGTTGTATCTGAACGAAATCTTCGACTTGATTCCGCCGGAACTGAACAACCAGAACAAGAGATTTATCCTGAAAAAACTGAACGAGAATCTCAAGTTCTCGCATTACGAAAATTCCTTTATCTGGTTAAAAGAAGCGGGCGTGGCGATCCCTGTTTATAATGTAGATGAACCCAAAATACCCCTGTTGCTTTCGCGTTCGCGGAACCTATTCAAGTTGTTCCTGAACGATGTCGGATTGCTCACCTGCCAATATGCAAACGGAATCCAGCTGAAAATTTTGAACGGCGACCCCGATATCAATTTCGGCTCTGTTTATGAAAATGTCGCCGCGGCCGAACTCAGGGCGCACGGCTTTGATCTTTATTATTTCAACAGCAAGAAGCAGGGCGAACTGGATTTTGTCATTGAACAGAACGGGAATGTACTCCCTATAGAAATCAAGTCAGGCAAGGATTACAAGCGACACAATGCCCTAAAGAATGTTATGGAGACGACCAACTACGCAATTAAGCAGGCAGTGGTGTTTTGCAATGACAACATCCGTGCGAAAGACAACATTTTATACTGTCCCATTTACATGCTCATGTTCTTGAGCAACGAAAAGATTGTTTTGGGAACGTATAAGATAGATTTAAACGGCTTAGAGTCGCGCGTATAAAGTTTACTTCACACACCTAACCGATCGCGCTTCGTCTTTGCCGAAGGCGCTGAGCTTGGCGGCCTTGATGCTGAAATCCAGGAGCATGTAATAAGCGAGGCCATCGGGTGTTTCGACAGCGCTCCAAATGTGCGCATAGCCGCCGATGCCATCGAACTTGCCGCCCGTAGTACCGTTTCCAGCGAGGCGGTAGCCTGCGGGCAACGCATTAAAGCCATGATCATCTGAGCCGTTCCCTTTCTTGAACCAGCCGCTTGTCGACTTAAGCGCATAGCCTGCCACATCGACGCCACCGACGCTTGCCATCAGTTTTTCAAAGTCAGCACTGTCAGGCAAGTGCCAGCCTTCGGGGCACACAGTGCGGGCCATGTCCCAAGTGTAAAGCCGCCCGTACTTGGAGCAGTTGCGATTGTCTCCTTCGGGGCACGCGCTCCCTTCGATTTCGTAATTCAGGTTTTCGGCCATCCAGGTCTGCGAACCGATTTGTACGATGTCGTAACTTTGTCCGTCACGCGGGTCCGTAAACGACTCAGAACAAGCGACCAAAAGAATCGCCGCGAAAACCGATAACAGCATTAACCTTGTCATCAATTGCATCAATCCTTCAAGCACCGAATACTATAGATACCGTACAAATCACAAATCCAAAGGAGTACGTAATCGTCTATTCCGGAGCCTTCCCAACAAGACATGTAATTCGAATTTCTTGAAGAGGTCCAATAACGAGCGCCCCAACTTTGTACAGAGAAAATCCAAGAGCCAGTATCGTCACGTACCGCGCCGCCAGAAGGAAGCACGGTAAATCCCGACTCATTCGTAAAATCCCTTTTGGCTTTCCTCAGCCCACGCTCTTCCATATTATCCCACTTATACGGACTCAAAAGATACTTTGCCACGTAAATCAAATTGCCATCTACTTCAGCACTGTATTTTTCGGCAAAGTAACGTTCCAATTCAACATAGTCGGAATCAGTAGGCATGTGATAACCCGCGGGGCAAATTCCCCTCACATGGTTCTTGTTATCAATGTAGTCTGCCGACAAATCGCAAGCCGAAGAATCCTGCGGGCATTCTTCCAAGGTTTTGCCCACCGCCACATGCCACGGATAAAGCCTTCCGTACACATCGCAATTCAAAGAATCGTTGTTTAAACAATAGCTTGAATCTGTGGCATAGTTCAAGTTTTGCGCCATCCAAACTTGACTACCCAATTTCAAGGTGCGGTACACGTGATTGTCGCGTTCATCAAGCAATTCACCGTATTCCACATCCGGATTCAACAGGCTCACATCCTGGCACTTGTACTTTGTGCAATCATACAGCTTAGAGGGAATCTTTGCCGGTACAAAAAATTCAGACAAAGTATAATCAGAAACAGAATCCTTTCCTATATACAGCTTTGTCAATTCTACGATATTGACATTCTGATATTCATCTTCCACCCTCATGCGAATCTGGTAATAATCCGTATCGCCCCAGTCAAAATCTTTAAGAGTTGTATCCAAGACATTCAGCAAGTAATTAGTCGTATCGCTTTTCAAGATAACGGAATCAGAATAGATCATCTCGTATTTTTCTTTATCATATTCAGCGGCCTCCAAATAAACCTTCGCAATCCTTTCTGCACCGTATACGGGCTGAATCAAGTCAAAAGAGAATTTGAACTGGGTCATGTATTTGTCGCTGACCCTATAAATCGAAGCCTTATAATCCTTCGGCACATTCACAATTTCAGGAGCACTTTGGTCGACAACGAATGTAGTATCCTTGACTGCTCCAAGAAGCCCCTTTCGGACATTCAGGCCAGTTTTTGATCCGTCGTACTGTCTTCCGTATCGTTCCTCAGCAATTTCAGGTACATGCTCGTATCAGGCGCCACAATACCGGAAACCGCCATAAAGCGCAAGGAGTACCGGCCTTCAGGCAACACGTTCCAAAGCGAATCCATGGAATACGAAAGCAACGGCGTAAACCTATCGGGCTTGTAGAATTGCCTTACAGTATCGCCCTTAGAGTCCGTCATTATCATCTTGTAGATATGCTCTTCAAAACGGCAACCTTCGCACAGTATCTCTACGTTCTTGTGTTCTTCGGTCATGTCGAAATCCCAAACAAGATCGTCAAACCTGCGAATCAGCAAAAACACGACATCGTAAGACTTGCCGTAAAATTCCAGCACTACCTTGTAATAGCCGTCAACCAGTTTAGACTTTTTATCCAGTTCTGCCAGATTGTAGCTCAGGTGCCATTTACGCGAATTAGCCGTATCCTGCACCACCTTCACTTTAACCGAGCCGACTTTCTTGTACGATTCAGTAGCGCCGATCATTTTGTATTTACTTTTAGCGGCTTCATCGTAATACAAGGTCGCCGAATCAACCTCGACTTCCTTGTCACAGCTAATGGTGTTAACGCTTGCCGTAAAATCAAAATCAAGATCCGCGATATAGGAATCGTTCAAGGGCCAAACCAGGTTCAACACGGGCGGCACACTACAGCGTGTCTCGTAAACCGGCTCACTGCTACTTGACTCGGCTTCGCTGCTGCTCGATTCCTCCGGCGCGCTGGAGCTGTTGTCGTCTCCGCACGCGCAAAGGCCAATACAAAATGCAATGGCCAACATGCAATCGAGTAAAATGGAATGAAATTTCATATTTCCCCCTAACACTTTAAATTTGTCTGTATTACAATATAACAAAAGCCCCGGCCGTTATGGTCGGGGGCTATAAAGGAGGTTCCCGCTTGCGCGGGAATGACAATCGCGGATTACTTCACAAACGCGCCGTAGATAGCCTTGATGGCCTTCTCGGTGTCGGCTTCGTCAACACCGGTGATGATGTTGATCTGCGAAGAACCCTGGTCGATAATGCGGACGTTGACCTTGTTGTCTGCGAGAGCCGTGAAGAGCTTTGCAGCCACACCGATCTTGTTCGTCATGCCATGACCCACGGTAGCGATGAGTGCGATACCCGGGAACACCTTGATACGGTCGGGGCGCATCTGCTGCGTGATGTCTTCGAGAACCACGTCCTGCACGGCGTCGAGAGCCTTGCTATCCACCACGATGCTCATGGAGTCAATAGCGCTCGGGCACAGTTCGTAGGAGAGGCCTTCGCTTTCGAGCACGGCGAGCACGCGGCGACCGAAACCGACTTCCTTGTTCATCATGGACTTTTCGATGTAGATCATCGAGAAGCCCTTACGGCCTGCAACACCCGTAATCGGGAGCTTTGCTTCTTCCGGAGTGGGGCCGATGATGGTGCCAGCGTCTTCGGGGCGGTTCGTGTTGCGGATATTGATAGGAATCTTCTTGGCACGGCACGGAGCGATAGATTCGTCGTGGAGCACAGAAGCGCCGGAGTAGGCGAGTTCGCGGATTTCGCGGTAGCTCACGTATTCGATGGGCAGCGGATTTTCGACGATGCGCGGGTCTGCCATAAGCATGCCCGAAACGTCGGTCCAGTTTTCGTACTTGGCGGCATCGATGCCGTTAGCAAGGATAGCGCCCGTGATGTCGGAACCGCCACGGCTGAAGGTCTTGACTTCGCCACGGAGGTTGCTACCATAGAAGCCCGGCAGCACGTAAAGCTGGTTTTCGTCGGACAAGGTCTTCGCGATGTCTTCGTAGGTCTTCGGCGTAATGCGGTACTTGTCGTCGAAGGTGATCAGCGGGAAGGTGTCCACGAAGTTTGCACCCAAGTACTTGGCCATGAGGCGGGCGCAAAGGAATTCGCCGCGGCTCACCAAGAAGTCGGTGCTGATGGTTTCAGGATGGTTCTTGAGCTTGTCTTCGAGGCTGTCGAGATCTTCGGAAAGCTTGTCGCCGAGGCCCAGGTCCTTGCAGATTTCGTCGTAGCGCTGGCGGATCAGGTTCCACGGGGTCGAAAAGTCGAGACCCTTGCTAGCGAGGTCGTAGGTGCTGTAGAGGAGGTCGGTAAGCTTGGTTTCCTTAGGATTGCGCTTGCCGGGGGCGGAAACGACGATGACCTTGCGGTTCTTGTCGAAACGACGATGACCTTGCGGTTCTTGTCGGATTCAACGATGGCCTTGATCTTCTTGAACTGGCCTGCATCGGCGACAGAGCTGCCGCCGAACTTACATACGATTCTTTGACTCATTTTTTCCTTTTGGGCCACCAAACCTCTCAGCTTCGAGCGCAATCGCTTTCCTCGCGACCGTCGTGCCCAAGCCTACCCATCTGGCCAGCCACTTTGGTAATATGGTTGTCTATGTCTGCGACGGGGAATCCGTCGCGCGGGGTAAATTTAGCAACTCGGAATCACGATGTCTAGGGTTTTATTTATTATATTCTGGCAAATACGCCTAAATCCCAAAAAGGAGAAAATATGAAACGCTCTTTATTTACTGCCGCTGCAGCTTCAGCATTACTTTGGCCGCTTGCGGTGACGACAGTTCTTCAGACTCGGTCTCGCATTCCCAATCAGGCTCACTTTATGTAGACGAAGCCCAGCGGCTGATTGTAATGACCTCCGATGTCTCTTATTTTGACATGTGCGTCGTAACCGAAACAGGGCTTGCCTGGAAATCTATCCCTCAACCCGCCACAGTCGATTCCGCCATCTATACATTCCTCGGCGATACATTGGTTCTCATTGATCTCGACGAAGGCGACACTAGCCGCTATGGCAAACTGTTTACGGGCGGTTCCGCCGGCGATATTTACGGAACCTGGACCTATCTTCCTTGCGAATACAATCGCCGGACTAACGAAAAGGAGTGCTACGAAGAAGAAGCCCGTTATATGACACAAACCCTTAAGCTTAGTCAGGGCAAGCTTGAGACCACCATCGATTACCATTTTGACGCCTATCTTTCTGACGTGGAAGACGCGGGCTACATGAAGACCTACTTCATGAAACAACTGTATAACGCCCTGAGTAACGGATATCATATCGATGCCGACGCATCCGATATCTTTGATATATATGACGCTGAAGATTACGAAGACTTTGAAAAAAAGTATCAAAAGAAACAATGTCCAAATCATAGAAGAAACAAAGGAGAGCCAGACCTTCAAAATTGGCGAAAAGACATATACTGTCACCGTCGAGAACGCAGAACAGTCTTTTGAATTCAGTCTTTACGCTACAACCAACGTGGACGCAAGCGTCAACGTGAGCGACGGCACCAAAACCTGCAACAGCCATACCGTGAGAAAGATCATGGACGAAAGCCTGTGCAAGGTAGAAAATATGGAATA
>CADBHQ010000027.1 GCA_902794535.1 Fibrobacter succinogenes
CGACGCTCAGGTGTGGTGGTGCAAGCACTGCAAGATTGTTTGCGCGAACGAAGAAGTCTTGAACGACGGCAGCCACGAAAAGTGCGGCACCAAGGAAGTGGAACGCCGTAACCTCAAGCAGTGGCTCATGCGCATCCCGCTGTATGGCGACCGCCTGCTGAAGGGCCTCGACAAACTCGACTGGCCGCAGGGCGTGAAGGACATGCAGAAGAACTGGATCGGCAAGAGCTACGGTGCCGAAGTGGATTTTGCCATCGCCGACGCTAACGGCAAGCCGACCGAAAAGAAACTCCGCGTCTACACGACCCGTTGCGATACGTTGTTCGGTGCAACCTACATGGTGGTGGCTCCGGAACACGCTATGGTGCCGGAACTCACGACTGCTGAACAGAAGGCTGCTGTAGAAGCCTACGTACACGCCGCCGCTTTGAAGAGCGACCTCGACCGTACGGAACTTGCCAAGGAAAAGACCGGTGTGTTCACTGGTTCTTATGCCGTGAACCCGCTTACTGGCACGAAGATTCCGGTGTGGGTCGCTGACTACGTTTTGACGGGCTATGGCACTGGCGCTATCATGGCTGTGCCTGCTCACGATACCCGCGACTTTGATTTTGCAAAGAAGTTCAACCTGCCGGTTATCTGCATTATGGAACCGGATGCAAGCTGCCCCGAAGATGTTCGCCCGAAGGTTCTCGCTGGCGAAGCTTGCTGGGCTGCCGACGGCACCTACATCAATAGCGAAAATGCAACGCTCTGCCTGAACGGTCTCAACAAGAAGCAGGGTATCGCCAAGGTGATCGAATGGCTCGAAGCCAACAAGATTGGTAAGGCCACGGTGAACTACAAGCTTCGCGACTGGCTCTTCAGCCGTCAGCGTTACTGGGGCGAACCGTTCCCGATTATCCACTGGGAAGACGGCGAAATCTCTACTGTCGACGATTCCGAACTTCCGGTGCTCTTGCCGGAACTCAAGGACTACAAGCCGGGTGACGGCGGTCAGTCTCCGCTCGCCAACGCTACCGAATGGCTCCAGGTCGTCGATAAGAACGGCCGCAAGGGTATTCGCGAAACGAACACCATGCCGCAGTGGGCTGGTTCTTGCTGGTATTACCTCCGCTACATCGACGCTTGCAACGGCGATGCATTTGTGGCAAAGGAACTTGGTGCTGAACACGCCGTGCTTCACTTGCTCTACAGCCGTTTCTGGCACAAGGTCTTGTTCGATCTTGGCCTCGTCTCTACCGACGAACCGTTCCAGAAGCTCTTCAACCAGGGCATGATTCTCGCCTTCGCTTACGAAGATGCCGCTGGCTCCAAGGTCCCGACTGACGAAGTCGAAGAGAAGAACGGAAAGTTCTTCAAGAAGGGAACCGACATCGAGCTCAAGCAGATCGTAGCAAAGATGAGTAAGTCTTTAAAGAACGTTGTGAACCCGGATGACGTGGTGCGCGACTACGGTGCCGACAGCCTTCGTTTGTACGAAATGTTCATGGGCCCGCTGGACGCCGTGAAGCCGTGGCAGACCAAGGGTATCGAAGGTATGAACCGCTTCCTCGGCCGCGCCTGGCGTTCCGTGGTAGGCGATTCTGACGAAGCCCCGGTCTTTGTGGACGAAACTGCTCCCGAAGCTATTGAAAAGGTGATGCACCAGACCGTCATCAAGGTCACGAGCGACATCGAAAACATGAGCTTCAACACCGCAATTAGCCAGCTGATGATCTTCAACAACGAAATGATGAAGATGGACAAGCGCTACCGCGAACCGTGTGAAACGTTCGTCAAGCTCTTGCACCCGTTTGCCCCGCATATCGCCGAAGAAATGTGGAGCATCCTTGGACACAACGAATCGCTCACGAACGTCGCCTGGCCCGAAGCCGACCACTCCAAGGCCGTGGAAAACACCGTGGAAGTCGTGTTCCAGGTGAACGGCAAGGTCCGCGCGAAGGCCTCCGTCGCCAAGGACATGGACAAGGCCGCCCTCGAAAAGCTCGCCATGGAAAACGATAGAATGAAAGAGTTCATGAACGGCAAAACCGTCGTGAAGTCCATCGTGGTCCCGGGCAAGCTTGTGAACATCGTGGTGAAATAATCACAAACTACTGCGACGAAGTCGAAGGATCTAAAAAAATCCTGTCTCCTTAAAAAGAGACAGGATTTTTTGTTTAAATGGGAAGATTGCTTCTTAAGCTTACTTCTCTTCTTTCTCTTTGGGCAATACCAGATTCAAGACGACGGCGAGAATGAATACCACGGCGACGCAGTTTTCGGCGAAGATGGTTTGGATGATTTGCGGGAAAATCTGGAACATTTTGGATGCCGAAGTGAATCCGAGGCCGGTGCTTAAGGACAAGCTGACGATAATCATGTTGCGCTGCGAGAATCCGCTTTTAGCAATCATGCCGAATCCGGCGAAGAGAATGGAACCGAACATCATAATGGTGCAACCACCGAGAACTGCTTGCGGAATGGTTGTGAGGAGCGTGCCTATGGGCGGGAAAAGGCCGCCAAGAAGCATAATGCCTGCACTTGTGGCGATGGCGAAACGGTTCACTACGCCAGAGAGTGAGGCGAGGCCTACGTTCTGGCTGAAAGATGTAATCGGAGTGCAGCCGAAGAGTCCGGAGATGGTGCTGACAAAGCCGTCGCAGCTGATGGCGCCACCCATTTCAACTTTGTGAATTTGACGCTTGAGGGCGCCGCTGCAAAGGGCGCTGGAATCGCCGACGGTTTCTGTGGCGGACACAAGATAGATTGCGATAACGGAGAGGATTGCGCCTAAATTAAATTCTGGAGTGAACGGGAGGAATTGGGGTAGCGCGACAATGCCGTTGCTTGTGAGCCCTGAGAAATCAACCATTCCCATGCAGAGGGCGAGAATATAGCCGACAATAAGGCCTACCAGCACAGAAAGCGAACGGAGGAATCCCTTGGCGAAAACTTGCGTGAGTAAGCAGGTGAGAAGCGTAACGCTACCGACAATCCAGTTCTGTGCAGAGCCGAAGTCTGCTGCACCCTGGCCGCCGGCAAATGAGTTTGCACCGATGGGCAAAAGTGAAAATCCGATGGAGGTCACGACGGTGGCGGCAACAATGTGCGGAATCAACTTAAGCCAGTATTTTGCGCAAAGACCGAGTAATCCTTCGACAATGCCGCCGACGATAACGGCGCCCATGAGGGTGCCCATGCCTTGCGACGTGCCGATAGAAATGGAAACCGAGAGGAACGTAAAACTGATGCCCATGACAATGGGGAGCCTAGAGCCGATTTTCCAGATGGGGTAAAGTTGCACGAGGGTGCCGATACTTGCAATAATCATGCAATTCTGGATTAGCGAGGCAGTAAGGCCCTTCTCGATTCCGACGACGTTTGCGAGAATGATAATCGGCGTAATGTTGCTCACGAACATGGCGAGCACATGCTGCAAGCCGAAGGGAATTGCCTGCAAAAGGGGAACGCGTCCGTCAAGCTGATAAATGTTGTTCGAAGTTTTCATGACGGACCTCGATTACTGTTCGCGGAACTTGATGAATCCGGTTTCAGCGTCCATGCTGTCGACGATGGCAATGGATTCCAAGCGTATGCCTGCGGCGCGGAGTTTTGCGCCACCGGGTTGCATGCCCTTTTCAATAGCGATGCCAACGCCGACGAGTTCGGCGCCTGCTTGCTTTACAAGGTCAATGAGCGCCTTGCTTGCTTCGCCGTCTGCCAAGAAGTCGTCGACAATCAAGATTTTATCGGTCGGCTTGAGGTATGGGCGCGATACGAAAATATCGTTGAACTTTTTGTGCGTGAAAGAATATGCCTTGGCGACGTATTTGTCGTCGGTGCTGTTGACGGTTTGGCCTTTCTTGGCGAATACCACCGGAACATCGTTTAGGTATGCAATGAATGCCGCGATGGCGATTCCGCTTGCCTCGATGGTGAGCACCTTGTTGAATTCCACGTCAGCAAAGCGATGTTTGAATTCTTCGCCAATCTTTTGCATCAGGCGAATGTCAATCTGGTGGTTTAAGAAACTGTCAACCTTAAGAACGTTGCCGGGCTTGACAACACCGTCGGCAAGGATTTTCTGCTCAAGAAAGTTCATGTGAAAAATCTAGCAAAATACCCATTTTTAGCAAGGATTTGAATTTCTTACATATTTGCCCGTTTGAACGGGTATTTTTATATTTAAAGCATGTTTAAGGTAATTAAGGCTTTTTGCTGTCTGCTTTCTAACTACGCTTCCCCCTTTGTTATCGCAAGCGCAGTAGTCGCATTGGGAATGTATCTTCCATCATTCTCGGCGTCATCATGTTGAGCATGGGTCTCACGATCTCGACAGACGATGTCCGCAACCTGATGAAACAGCCGCTCCATATTTTGCTTGGTGCGGTTGCGCAGTACACGATCATGCCGTTTGTCGCTTTCGGGCTTTCGAAGGTGTTCGGGCTGGATCCGTATCTGGCTGTGGGCATTATTTTGGTAGGATGCTGCCCGGGCGGTGTTTCGAGTAACGTCATGAGTTTCTTGGCCCGCGGCGATGTGACTTATTCGGTGAGCATGACCATGGTCAGCACGCTTCTTGCTCCTATCATGACGCCGCTGCTTGTGCTGTGGCTTGCCGACACAAGCATTGACGTGAATGCGAAAGGGATGTTCCTGAATATTCTTTATGTGACGATTGCGCCGATTACCATCGGGTTCCTTTGCAACTACTTCTTGGGCAAGCGCGCCGTATTTAAAGAAATCCAGTCGAATATGCCTGCAGTGAGCGTGATTGGATTGATGATGATTGTGGGCGGTGTCGTCGTGACAGTGCGTCCGCAATTGTTCGCAAATGGCCTCGGCCTGATTTTCTTGGTGCTTGCAGTGGTGTTCTGCCACAATGCGCTAGGTTATGTGCTCGGCTACAGCGTGGGCAAACTCTTCAAGTTCAATACCGCCAAGAAGCGTACCATCGCTATCGAAGTCGGCGTGCAGAATGCTGGCATGGCAACGGTGCTTGCCATGGCATTCTTTGCAAATCCTGAAAATGTGGCAAGGAACCCTGCTGCGGTTCTTTGCATGGTACCCTGCGCCTTGAGCTGCGCCTACCATTCCATTAGCGGAACGGTACTCGCGAATATCTTCGCTTGGCGCGACAAGAAAAAGGAAAAATAAAACCGTGGCAAAACCACGGTTCTATTCAAAGAGAGATTTCTGAAAAACCTTTTAACGGACTGCGACTTTTCGCATGTAGCTCGTTCCCTTGGAACGGGCTTTTATAATATAGACGCCTTGGCTGCCCTTTTGCCACAAGAAATTGGAGCCGCGGGCTTCTGCAATTTTGTGTCCGTTCATGTCGTAAAGGCTCCATTCAGCGACTTCGGGAAGCGTGAACAGAATGGCGTTCCCCATATGGGTTAAACGGATGTCTGCGCTTGCTTTGATTCGGCTGTGAGCAATTCCGATTACGGGTTTGGTCAACGAAGACGAATCGCCCGCAGTTGCAGCCTTGGGATTGTCGATGGCGTCAATCACGTTCATGAAAGTTCCGCTCATCATAGAGGCGCCAAACCAAGCGAGGAACTGGTCAAAGTACATTTCGTTGTGGAGCGTGTCTTCGATTCCACCGGTGGGGTCTACGGCATTTCCAAAGAAATCTCCGCCTTCGTAGAATTTACCGAGTTCTTCACTGAAGGCGATACGGTCAGCAGATTCGCCTACGGCAAGCGCTGCGGTTGACCACATACCAACGGTCAAGTGGCTGTGTTCGCGGCGGTAACGCCAAGTGCTTTCGTTCTTGCTGTCATTAAAATCGGTCCAAATGTCGTCAGCCGGCAAAAGTTCGCCCGCTTTTTCAATCTGGTAGAAGTTCGAAGCTGCGGCTCCGCCTTTGCTGTTAATGAAGGCGAGCGAATTCTTGAGGAAGTCCTTGGCGCGCGATTCATCGAACCATACGGCGTCAATAGCGACTCGCCATAAGATACGGATAGCATCTTTAAAGAATGCACGGCTGTTAAAGTAGGCGTTATAGCCGAGGCTTCCGGCCCAATTGCCGTCGGGGCGCATCCAGTCGGGAATCATGCCCATGCTGTAGCCGGGGCTTTTCGATAGAATTTCATAAGTCTTCTCGACAACCATGTTCCAGCGATCGCCATTGCTGTCGAACTTGGCGAAAATCTTGTACCACGCCGGCGAGAAATATCCGGGGTTCACAAAATTGTCGCCGCCCCAGCCTGCGCCCGGTGCCAAAATTCCGCTGCTGGTAATCTGCTGGGAACTCCACATGCAATCAAGAATTTTCTTGGCGTGGTCGGCGTAGCCTTAAACTTGGTCGACGTATAAGGTTGCCACTTGCCTGCAGAAACGAGCTTGTCCGCAAAAATCAGGGCGAGCGCAACGTCTTCTTCAGCGTCGGTGGCGGCGCCTTCGCCGCTAATGTTTCCGTCGGGTCCCATTTGCCAGTTGTAATAGCAACCGTCCCACATTTTTTCGTTGGCGGCGTCCCAAATGCTGTTGAAATGCTCTTGGTCGTTGGCATACAAGGCAACCAACATGCCGTATCCGACGGCTTCGCTCACGGCATCGCCTGGCGTTTCACTCTTAGGGCGGTGAATGAGCCCTTTGCCTGCGGAATAGGGATTGATGTTCCTGCGCACAAGTCCTTGCCAGGTGCTGTCGAGGGCTGCCTTCCAGTACGATTCGTCAACCTTCGGTTGTGCGTTGGGGAGATCTAGCACTGCAAAGGAACTGCTGAATGCTCCGGCAATGCAAAGGGGTAAAATCTTTGATAGCTTCATAACATCTCCAGAATGTTCAAACTCCCCTTTGCAAATATATATAAAAAAGCGCAGTCGAGAAAACTGCGCTCCTTTTGTGTGATTTCAATCTCTTAGTCTTTAATGCACCTTACGCTGCAGCTGAGGTACTGCTTTTGCTTGGTGAGGATAAAATCTCCGCTGTTGTCGCTACTAAGCCTGTAAACGTAAGCGGTTGAGTCTGCATCGGAATGGTTTTGGCTGCACAAGTTGGTGCTAGAACGCCATCCGTTATAGTTGCCATTAAGATTACGGCTTCCGGCAAAATAAAGCGAGAATCCGAGCAAGTCTTCGCCGGGCCTGAAATTATTGGTCTGGAAAATCTGGGTGTCCCTCTTGTTCTTGAACCAAGTCTTTCCAAATTTTTCGAGCTTTTCGAATTCTTCGTTAGTGGGAATGCGGAATCCTTCAGGGCAAATGTTTTCTACCTGCGCGTTTTCGCCGAGGATTACATCCCAGCGGTACAGGCGTCCGAAGTTGTTGCAGTTTGCGAGACTGTCTTCGGGGCACCAGCTAGAATCAATCGCTAGGTTCATGTTTTCCGAAAGCCAAATCTGGTCGCCAATGCCGATGGTCCCGTAAACGGTTCCATCGCGTTCGTCTTCTACAATGCCGGTGACCAAGGAATCGCTTGCGAATCTCCAAGAGAAGCCGTTGCAGTTATAAATAGAATTCTGGTATGTGTAATAGCCCTTGTGTTCTGCGTGGCAACCGTGCCCCATAATCATGTCGAATTCGTTTGCTACGGCCACGTCGCCTTTGTAACAGTAGTAATAGATGGTCGTGTCGATTTGGCCTTTATGGAACGATTCTTCGTCTTCGCCGCAGGAAATCAGTTTTGCTTCTTTATCAAGCAAGGTTTCTTCTTTCGGCTCATCAGGTTCTGTCGGCATGATTACGGTGTATTTGCCTTCGTAGCAAAGAACCTGTACGGTAGAATCGATGAGGCTCGGGCGTCTTGTGTAGGCGGAGTCGCAATCGATTCCCTGCGAGTAATATTGTTCTTTGGTTGCCGTATTCCAGAATAACTGGTAGCCTAAATCCTCGCATATTCTGTAGGGCATAGAATAGAAACCAACTAATGAATCACTCGTTATTATGACTTTTCCTAGGATTGAGGTAACGCAGGCTATGCCGTTTTGTATGCTGGGCGAAATCCATTTGCCTTGAATAGAATCGTAGGCGTAACTAAAAAAGTCATCTGCGTTTCCGGGTCTTATTTCTCCATCGTAGCCAGGTTCCCAGCCGTAGGTGTTAGAGAAATAAATGCTAGGTATATGCCAACCATATTCTTCGCTGCACAAGAACGCTTCTTTGAAGTTTTCGCTGCTGGAATCCGCATTGACTTTTACGGAATCGATGTTTTTGCTGTCGCATATTCCAAAGCCGTAGATTAGGCCGTAAATACGCGACCCGATTTTCCGTTCGGGCTTGGGTTCTTCATTATTGTACAGGTATCCGAAGAATCGGGCTGCATAGTCGGCGAATATGAGTTTAAGGCTGTCTTTTTCCCATTTGCCGGTCTCTTCGAATAGGCTTTCAAGGCCGGTATGGTAATAGATGTTGCCGATAGAGAATGCCTTTACGATATTCTGGGTTAGGGAATCTTTATCGTTACGAGAAATTTGATTTGAAAGTTTGATATCGAATGTCTCGCCGAGAAGATCACTCAAGACTTCTTGCTGGGCTTTTCTTTCTGCAGAATCTGCTGGGAGCCCGTCCTTCATGAGCTTCAGGATTCTTTTGCTTTCGAACAAGGTGAGCAAATTGACGTAGGCTGTATCTATTCTGCTCAGATCTATAAAACTCATTTCGGGAACGGTGTTGGAAGTTCTATTTTCGACTTTCAAGAGAGCGTATGGCGATTGCAGTTTTAAGTTCTTGAATAAAAAGTCGCAAGAGTCGCATTCTGCCTTGACCATGAATTCACGACCTGTAAGATCCAGCGCCGAATTCACTTCGAGTATGGACGCTTCGGTCCATTTGGAGTGAGCGGTGATTAGTGTGAACTTGTCCTTTTTAAACAGCGTTATTGAATCTGCGGTTGAAAGCGAATCGGAGGTTGCCAAGGAATCTGATTTAGAGTCCTTTTCGTCTTTGCCCTTTTCGTCGTTCTGTGTAGGTTCGTTTGCGGGTTCGTTTTGCGGTTCACTTGAAGAATCTTCGCCGCAGCCCGCCAGGAGGCCGCCTACTAAAAGAATACCTGTGATCAATCTTTTCATCGTGTCCCCCAATTAATTTGTATGCCCGACAGAAACAATGTGCTCATCGCATTCGGTCATTTCTTTGTCTCGCCAGTAGTTTCCGTCGCAGTAGTAACACTTTTTGCCACTCTTGCCGTAAAGACCGCGGGTGCCATCGACGCAGGCGAGATTAAGGCCTGTTTCGATGTTGTCGGCTTTTCTCCACATGTATTCACCCTGGAAAGTACCCCAGTAGTAATAAACATCTTCACAGTAAGGAGCTGGGTTCAGGTGCCCGGCAATCGTATCACCTTCAAAAGTCCTTAAGGCAATTTTATCGAGTGTGCCGCAATTTCCGGAGCTTTGTTCCCACTTGGTAGAGTCACAATACATTAAGCTGTATGCGTGGCTGCTGAATGCGGGTGATTTGATTTCGTTTTGGTTTTCGGCGGTACATTCACCAAGAGCGTATTTTGCAACCCAAACTTGATTGAGGTATTTCTTGGCGTCAGTGATGATAAAGTGATAGCCGTATTTTCTAGAATTCTCCGTAATTTTCCAACAGTCTTTGTCGTTGGCGGCGCTGTATGCCTGTTTCCATAATCCTGACGTAACGGAATCGTTTAGAACCTCATGGTCAAGCATTTGGTCAAAGTATTTGTCTTCATGGATATAAGCTTCGGCAAGAATGGTGGCGCCTAACAGGTAATAGCTTTCGCTTTGCTCTGTTACCAAGTTCAGTTTGTTGAAATCCGTGTGCAACGTATCAAGCATCAAGAGCGCAGAAATTTCGGATTGAAGCGTAGACATGGCGGAATCGAATGAATAGCCTTTGTCCATATAGCGGGGGAGGCGCTTGGCCTGCATTTGCGTTAAAACGTTCAGGTTGATCGTGTCGCCTTTGCGAACGTCTGCGTAGGTTTCGATTGATCCTAAGAAATTGCTTCCGTTATAGGAAGATTCGTAGCAAACGGAATTGAACTTGCCTAAGACTTCGATATGGACGTAAGGCTGTGTCAGCTTGACATCAGGAAAGATAAATGTGCCTAAAGTGTCTGCGATGACTGAACGGTGGACAATTCCGGTCTGTGCAAGGGTGCTGTCTAATTCGCGCAGCACGATTTCGCTCCCGATAAAGTATTGGCCTCGGTTGGCGTAACCGAAAATGGTGTGCGTTGTTTCGACTGTAGCTGCTGAATCAGGCGTGCTTGTGGTTGAATCGGCAGAAGCTTTGTCTGTAGAATCAGCCTTAGAAGCTGTTGTCGTGTCGGGAGCAGGTTCTTCTTTGATTGGCTCGGTCGAGGTAATGGTTTTGGTCTCGTCGTCGCCGCAGGAACATAGGAAAAAAACTGCCATCGAAAAAGCAGCTAATACAGAAATAATTCGCGGGGTAAATGTTTTGCATGCAAACATGGCAAGCAATCTCCTTTCTTGATAGCCCAATGTAAAAATTATAACAAATTACAAGAAAAATGCTAGGGGCGAATACATAAAAAAGACCGCGGTTCTAAAACCGCGGCCTTTTCGAAAGCTTTGCTTTAGGCTTACTTCTGGTGAGCCTTGAACCAGCGGATAAGACCGTTGGTGGAGCTGTCGTGGTTGAGTTCAGCGTCAGCCTTGGCGAGTTCCGGAAGGATCTTCTTCGCGAGCTGCTTACCGAGTTCAACACCCCACTGGTCGTAGCTGTTGATGTTCCAAATCACGCCCTGCGTGAAGATCTTGTGTTCGTACATGGCGATGAGGGCGCCGAGCGTTTCCGGAGAAACGTAATCCATCATGATGGAGTTGGTCGGCTTGTTGCCTTCGAACACCTTGTGCGGGGCGAGGAATGCGATTTCTTCTTCGGACTTACCGTCCTTGCGGAGTTCTTCCTGAGCCTGGGCGAGGGTCTTGCCGTTCATCAAGGCTTCGGGCTGTGCAAAGAAGTTAGAGAGGAGCTTCTGGTGATGGTCGCCGACCTTGTTGTGGCTGTTTGCCGGGGCGATGAAGTCGCAAGGAATCATCTTGGTGCCCTGGTGGATCAGCTGGTAGAAGGCGTGCTGGCCGTTCGTACCCGGTTCGCCCCAAAGGATCGGACCAGTCTGGTAGTTCACGCGCTTGGAATCGCGATCAACGGTCTTACCGTTGGATTCCATGTCGGCCTGCTGGAAGTAGGCTGCGAGGCGGTGCAGGTACTGGTCGTACGGGAGCATGGCGTAGCTAGAAGCGCCAAAGAAGTTGTTGTACCACACGCCGATGAGGGCGAGGATAACGGGCAAGTTCTTGTCGACCGGAGCAGTCTTGAAATGCTGATCCATTTCGTAGGCGCCCTGGTGGAGCTTCATGTAGTTGTCGAAACCGATGCGGAGAGCAATGGAAAGACCGATGGCAGACCACAGGGAGTAACGGCCACCGACCCAGTTCCAGAATTCAAACATGTTGGCGGTGTCGATACCGAAGGCAGACACGGCTTCAGTGTTGGTGGAGAGAGCCACGAAGTGCTTGGCGATGGACTTTTCGTCGCCATTGAAAGCCTTGAGAACTGCAGCCTTTGCAGTTTCGGCGTTGGTCATGGTTTCAAGAGTGGTGAAGGTCTTGGAAGCAACGATGAAGAGCGTTTCTTCGATGTTCACCTTCTTGAGGGTTTCGGCCATGTGAGTGCCGTCGATGTTAGAAACGAAGTAGACTTCCGGAGAGTATTCGCCAGCAGCCGGTTTTTCAGCATACGGCTTGAGGGCTTCAGTCACCATCACCGGACCGAGGTCGGAACCGCCGATACCGATGTTCACCACGTACTTGATGGACTTGCCGGTGTGGCCCTTCCACTTGCCGGTACGTACGAGCTTGGTGAATTCTTCCATGTGCTTGAGCACGGCGCGAACTTCGGGCATCACGTCCTTGCCGTCGACGCAGATCGGATCGTTACCCTTGTAGCGGAGAGCGGTATGGAGCACGGCGCGCTTTTCGGTGGTGTTAATCTTTTCGCCTGCAAAGTACTTCTTGCGCATGTCTTCGAAACCGGCAGACTTCAGGAGGTCCTGGAGCTTGGCCATGGTTTCGTCAGTGATGATGTTCTTGGAGTAGTCCAGGAAAAGGCCGCAGGCTTCGGCGCTGAACTTGTCGGCACGAGCCGGGTCCTTTGCGAAGAGTTCCTTCATGTGCCAGGTCTTGGCGACTTCGGCGTGGGCTTCAAGTGCCTTCCATTCCGTAGAATCAGTCAGTTTCGACATAGATTAATCCTTTCCGCTGCGCGGGTATTTGTTGCGAGGGTAAATTTAGAAAAATTTTTATATACATTTAGTGTCATGGATACTTCAATTCTCGACAAAGCGATTGTTTTTGCAGTCAAGGCACACCAGGGGGCAGAACGCAAGGGGAAGGCGTTCCCCTACATTGTCCACCCGATGGAAGCGGTCTCGATTGCTGCCACCATGACCAACGACCAGGAACTTTTGGCCGCTGCAGTGTTGCACGATACGGTAGAAGATACCAACGTGACGCTCAAGGATGTCGAACGCGAATTCGGCAAGCGCATTGCAGAACTTGTGGAGGCAGAATCCGACATTGAATTTGAAGGCAAGAGCCGTCAGGAAAGTTGGCGCCTGCGTAAAGAAGAAGCGATTGAACGCCTCTCGACGGCAACGAACGAAGTCAAAATTGTAGCGCTTGCAGATAAATTAAGCAATATCCGTGCTATCTATCGCGACTACCAAGCGATTGGCGACAAGGTGTGGGACTTGTTCTGCGTCAAAGACAAGGCTTCGCACGAATGGCATTTCCGCGGGCTTGCACATGCTCTTGCTAGCCTCAAGGGTACATTCGCTTACGATGAGTTCACTGAAACCGTCGACAAGGTTTTCAAGAAGTAAGGTGAGCATGGACGAAGAGAAGAAGGACTATCGCCTGCCGCCTAAAGAAGCGCTGATACTGGAAGAGTATCGCGAACAACGTATTGTTTTTGAAAAGTTGCTGAGGGTTGTCAAGCGCATTCTTCGCGAAAGTATCGAGGAAAATAAAATCTACATCAACGCCATCGAAGGTCGCGTTAAGGCCGAAGATAGCCTTGCGGGCAAACTCGAACGCAAGTTGGGCAAGTACAATTCTCTTTCAGACTTGACGGACATTCTGGGCGTTCGCGTCATTACGTTCTACAGCGACGAAGTCGATAAAGTGGCCGCCCTTGTGGGCCGCCTTTTCGAAATCGATTGGGAAAACAGTATCGATAAGCGCAAGATGCACGAAATCCATAGCTTTGGCTATAATTCACTGCATTTTATTTGCCGCTTGCCCAAAGAAAAATATTTTGACCCCGACTATCCGCAAATGAACGAGGTCCGTTTTGAAGTGCAGATGCGTACGGCCTTACAGCATGTGTGGGCGGTGCTGGATCACGATACGGGTTACAAGTCCGGCTTCGAAGTTCCCAAGGAATACCTGCGCAACTTGAACCGCTTGGCGGGAATGCTGGAATTGATTGACGAACAATTCTGCTTGATTCGTTCAGGCATCAACGATTACCGCCGCCATGTGCAATCCCTGGTGAGTTCGGGTTGTTTTGACGAAGTCGAACTCAACGGTGATTCCTTCGGAAACTATCTGGAATTGCGTCCGTTCGATATGTTAAACAAGCGTATCGCCTCCATCAATCAGGCCGAAATCCACGAGACATCGCTGACGCGATTCTTGAGCGTATTCGCTTCGTTTGGATTCAAGACGCTGGGTGATATCGACAGGCTTATCAAGAGAAATACCGAAGATGCCTACCAGCTTGCGGTATTCCAGTTGGCAAATACGGACCTCGATATCATTAACTCTTCGCTCGGTGTCATTTCGCTTTGCGCGGTCCATGTGCTTAAGCAGGGTGGCGGCGTGTTTGAACTGACTAGGTTCCTGGAAACATTCAACGGCGTGTCGGCTAGCAACAAGCATCGCGCCGAAGGCATTTTCCGAGTCGCGCAGAATCTCTCGTTTATGAAGAAATGATTAGTAGACAGTAAACAGTCCTCGACAGCGATGCCGAGGACTGTTTGCTTTTTGAGGGAGTCAAATTTTAGTTAGCCGGAGGCGGAGGAGGCGGGTTGCCGTGCGGGCCGTGGTGCGGTCCTTTCCTATGCCCACGGAAGTTCTTCATCTGTTCCTTATGGAAGGCAGTGAACTTTTCGAACTGTTCGGCTGTCAAGATTTTGCCGAGGGCAGCCATTCCATTAATGCGGTGTTCGAGCAAAGCCTTGTCGGCGTCAAGCACCTTTGCCTTGGCGGCATCGATGTTTGCGGCATCTTTGCTTTCAAGGGCGGCGCCCAGAGCCTTTTCGGCTTCGTGCTTGTTCTTGCGGAGTTCCTTGAAAATGGAATCACCCTTCACACGGTTAGCTTCGATGGCGGCCTTCTGTTCCGGCGTTACCTGCAGCAGAGAATCAATTGCTTCAAAGTTCGGGCCTTTGAATTTCGGGCCGGGACCCTTGTCAAAGTCACCGTGCGGGCCTTCATGCGGACCTTTATGGCCGTGCTTGGCGCAGTTCGGGCAATGGCAGGGCTGTCCGTTCTTTTCGCAAGAGCAGGGCAGACCCTTGGTGCAGTCGCAGGGGGCGTTCATGGCGCTGTGTTCGCAAGGGGCGCCTTTTTTACAACAAGACATTTCTGCCTTCTGGCAGCAACAACCTCCAATATGGAGGTTTCCCAGGAAAAATCCCAGGGCGAGGGCAAGAATTGCAATGCTTGCCGCGAAGAGCTTGTTTCCGTTCATAGAGTTACTCCTTTATTAAATAGCTAAAGCCAACAGTTTCTTCCAAAGTTTCGAATTCGTCGCTTGCCGAATTGCCGAGGCTTTCATACCAGCTCAAAACTTCGGACGGTGCGGAATTGTTGATCGAAACATATTCAGCGGAAGAATTTTCTTGTTCGATGTCGCTGGTGAAAGACGGCAAAACCGCAGTCAGGCTCACAAGTACAAAACTTGCAGCCAAGGGAATAGCGCTGTACCAGCTCTTGATAGAGATAATCTTGCTCTTTGCGTTTTCGGCGTCGAGGCGGGCGCAAACTTTGTCCCACGAGTCTGCCCGAGGAGTGAGCCGCTCCATTTTCGAAAAGTCAATTTTAGTAGACATGGTTAAGCTCCTTTTTTTGCGTTTTCTTTGCGTTCGTTCAAGTAGTTGCGAACAAAAGTTCTTGCGCGACTGAGGCGTGCCTTGATGGTGCCTTCGGGCATCTTGTAAATTTCCGCCAGGTCTTTCACGTCTAAGTCTTCGGCATCTTTGAGCCAGAGCATGCTTCGCGTTTCGGCGTTGAGCGCGTTCAGGCCCATTTCTAAAAGTTCCGGATCGAAATCGCTCGTGTCAAAGCCCTCGATTTTGCCGAGAGCGTCTTCTACGATGACGTCTATGTGTTCTTCTTCGAGTTCGCGGTGGCGCTTTTGTGCCCTGAGCTTCATAAGACATTCGTTGACGGTGAGCCTGTAAAGCCACGTTGCCAGTGCCGATTGCCCCTGAAAACCCTGAATTTTCTTTGGAATCTGCACAAAAATGTCCATCATAATGTCTTCGGCCTCGTCGCGGTCTTTCAGCATTCGGAATGCCAAATTCAGCACATTCGCGCTTTGCGCCTGCCAAAGTAGGCTTAACGCTTCGCGGCTGCCGCTCTTAAGGTGTTGAAGAATCACTTTTTCGTCCATTGTACCCTTTAGATGCCCCGAAAGTTGCATTGGTTGCATGTTTTTTAGAAAAATAATTATAAAAATCTGCGTTTTCTTGCGTTTTTCTATATTTCCCGCAAATGTTTAAGATTTTGCTGGACAAGTTGAAAGAGGCGTTTGGCTCGGTCTTGCCGGTTACGCTGATTGTACTTGCGGTGTCATGCACACCGCTGGTGACGCTGTCCTTTAAGCAACTTGCTGTTTTTTCGATTTGTGCGATTTTCTTGATTGTGGGCATTGGGCTTTTTAACCTGGGTGCCGACCTTGCCATGACCCCGATGGGCGAACATGTGGGGTCGGGTCTTACCAAATCCAGGCGCCTGCAGCTGCTTGTTTCGGTGTGCTTTGTGATGGGCGTGCTCATTACGGTTGCGGAGCCCGATTTGTCGGTGCTTGCCGAACAGGTGCGTGCGGCGGTGGAACCGACACTCTTGATTACAACAATTGGCGTTGGCGTGGGTTGCTTTTTGGCGCTTTCGATTATCAAGATTGTATTTAAGCGCGATCTTTCGACGATAATTATCTTCTTTTACTTGATGCTTTTCATGTTTGGCATGCTCATGCTTTCCTTCGGGAAGGACATGTTCGTGCCGTTGGCTTTTGATTCGGGTGGCGTGACCACGGGCCCGATTACGGTTCCCTTCATTATGGCACTCGGTGTGGGTGTTGCTGGGGCTATTGGCGGTAAAAGCGCGAATGAAAACAGTTTCGGTTTGATTGCGCTTTGCTCGGTGGGCCCGATTATTGCGCTCATGGGGCTCGTGATTTTTTCGAAGGGCGATTTGACGTACCAGCTTTCGGAGTCGGCGTATTCGATTGACGCAAGTCTCGGTATGAACTTTTTGCCGGTCATTTTAGGCGTTGCAAAAGAAGTGCTTGTGGCGCTTGGCTTGATTGTGGTGTTCTTTATGCTGCTCCAGATTACAGTGCTTCGCCTTTCTTGGGCCAAAATTATCCCGATGGCGTTCGGCATTGTGTACACGTTTGTGGGCCTGGTAGTTTTCTTGACGGCGGTGGCGGTCGGGTTCATGCCGATTGGCTTTGAACTGGGTAAGCAGTTGGGCGCTATGCCGCGTGCGCTTGTGATAGCGGGTTTTGTGCTTGGTTTGGTGGTGGTGCTTGCAGAACCTGCGGTGCACGTGCTGAACAAGCAGGTTGAAGAAGTAACAGGTGGCCTTGTGACCAAGCGTTCAATGCTGATTGCTCTTTCGGTGGGCGTGGGCATTTCGATTGGTCTTTCGATGATTCGCATTATTGTCGGGTTCCCGATTATTTATTACCTGATTCCGGGTTACTTTATTTCGCTCGGGCTTTCGTTCTTTGTGCCTAAGCTTTATACCGCCATTGCCTTTGACTCTGGTGGCGTGGCGAGCGGTCCGTTGACCTCCAGCTTTATTCTGCCGCTTGCCATTGGCGCTTGTGCAGGACTCCGTGATGGTGGCGATTCCATTTTGAATTATGCTTTCGGTATTGTCGCGATGGTCGCGATGACGCCCTTGATTACTATACAGGTGCTCGGTTTCAGGGCTACCGTTTCGACGGCGCTCCGTAACCGCATGATGATGCGTCGCATTCAGGATGCCGACGACGAACAGATTATCGACTTTATGTAGGGGGCGCCATGGATGTAGAAAAGAAAATAAGAAACAGGGTGTTGCGCGGGAGCACGCGTGCCAAGGTTTCCATGAACCGCCTCAAGATTTTGATTACGGTGGTGAGCCGTGCCAAGGCGGACTTTTACATGGACCACATCCAGTCTTTTGGCGTGAACATGCAGATGGTGCTGTTTGGCCAAGGTACTGCTCCGCGTGAAATTGCAACAGCCATGGGCCTTGCCGATTCGGACCGCGCCGTGATTATCAGCATTATTGGCGAGAACAATCTGCGCGCTGCTCTTGACAGCCTTGCCGAGAAGTTCAATACGATTGTGGGCGGCAAGGGTATTGCCTACACGATTCCGATGGCAAGTATTATCGGCAAGTCCATCTTTAACTTTTTAAGCGACAACCGCGATGCGGTACGGAGAAATGAAAAATGAGCGGATTTAATCACGAAGTCATCTTTTGTATTGTGAATACCGGATTCTCTGAAACCGTGATGGAAGCGGCGAAAGATGCCGGTGCCCGCGGCGGTACGATTCTGAACGCCCGCGGTACGGCGAACAAGGAAGCCGAGTCGTTTTTCCATATCGCGATTCAGCCTGAAAAAGAAATCGTCATGATTTTGGTGGACGCCAAGATCAAGGATGCCGTTTTGCATGCCCTTTACCAGAAGGCGGGGCTTGACACCATGGGTCAGGGAATCGCATTTTCGCTCCCGGTCGATAACGTGGTAGGCCTTACCCCGTGGAAGGCCGAAATCAAGGCCGCCGAGGCTGCTGCCGAAAAAGCGGCAGAAAAAGCCGAAGTCGCCGTCGAAAAAGCTGAAAAGAAGTAAAAAACGCGTTTGTTCAAGTTATACGACCAAACTAAATACTTCCTACTTCCTACTGTCTACTTCTTACTATAATTAGGATATGAATATCCTAGTCTATTTCCTGTTTGCCCTGTCCGGGTTTGCGGGCCTGATTTACGAAGGCTCGTGGGCTCGTTACCTTAAACTCTTCTTGGGGCATTCTAGCTACGGCCAGGTGCTTACGCTCTGCATTTACATGGGCGGCCTTGCCATAGGCAGCTTTATTGCAGGCAAAATGGTCGAGAAAACCAAGCGCCCGCTCTTGGGGTATGGCTTGGTGGAACTGGCCATTGGTATTGGCGGTGTTGCGTACCACCCGCTGTACATCTGGCTTACGGGAATATTCTACGATTCTGCATGGACGGCTTCGCTTACGCCGCGTGGTGCTGAAATTGCGAAGGTCGTGCTTGCCACGGGCTCGACGCTCCCGATTGCGATTGCGGTTGGCATGACGTTTCCCTTTATTGCCGCGGGGCTTATGCGCAAGAGTGGCGCCGAAGTTTCGCTCCCGATGCTTTACTTTACCAACAGCTTGGGCTCTGCCATCGGTATCTTGGCGACAAGCTACTTGTTGATTCCTGAAATCGGTAACCACGCTACCTTGTGCGTGGCCGCCTCTATCAACTTCTTGCTGGCAGCGGTGTTTAGCTTTATCGGTATTGCGACTTCGCCTGTGCCGCCTAAAGATGACGATGCGCCCGAAGTTCATGACCAAGACTACGTGGCCGAACACAAACTTGCCATGCCGCCGAAGAACACTTGGTTCTGGATTGCGGCGATTACTGGCCTTACTTCGTTTGTCTATGAAATTGTCTGGATTCGTTTGCTGTCGCTGTTGTTGGGTTCTTCGAGCCATAGCTTTGACCAGATGCTTTCGGCCTTTATCTTGGGCCTTGCGCTTGGTTCTGCGGTAAGCGGCAAGCTGCTTAAGAAAGACAGCTTGATTGTGCTTTCGATGGCGCAGATTTTCATGGCTTTCTTTGCACTTTGCACGCTGTACTTCCATCAGCCCTTCTGGGGCATGATGAATGAGGCAAACCAGATTTTCAATCCGACCTCTGACGGTTACGTTTGCTGGAGCCTGTTCAAGTATGCGCTTTCGATGCTGTGGATGATTCCCACGAGTTTCTTTGCAGGCATGACGCTCCCGCTGATCACCTTGATTCTAACTCGCGCCTTCAAGAGCGAAGCCCCGATTGGCAAGGTCTACGGTTGGAATACGCTGGGCTCTATCATTGGTTCTGCAGGCGGTGGACTTGTACTGCTGCCGGTTCTGCAGCTCAAGGGCGCGCTTGTGACGGCTGCATTGCTTGACTTTGCAATTGGTTTCTTGCTGTTGGTGATTTACCGCAAGCGCTTCCGCTACAGCGTGATGTTCTACATCATGGTGTGCGTGATGATTATGCCGGCTATCTTTGTGAAGTTCGATCCGTCGCTCATTACGTCTGGCGTGTTCCGCAGTTACAAGAACATGCACCCGAATGAAAAGATTCAAGTGATTGACGGAAAGACGGCAACGATTAGCTTCCACGAATCGCCGGTGCATTACTACGTGAAGACGAACGGTAAGGCCGATGCGAGCATGAGCAAGGACCGCGAATCTCCGATTTCAAGCGATGAACTGACGCAGGCCGCAACCGCCTTCATGCCGATGGCTGTGAAGACGGAACCGTACGACGCCGCCATGGTGGGCTTCGGTAGCGGCATGGGCGCGCATTACTTGCTCGCTGACCCGTTGCTCAAGGACTTTGACTGCGTAGAAATCGAGCAAGCCATGATGGATTTGGCGAAGGGCTTTTATCCGTGGAACTACCGCGGCTATGACGACCCGCGCATCCATATCTATATTGACGACGCGACCACGTTCTTCCATACGAACCGCCGTCAGTACGATATGATTATCAGCGTGCCCAGCAACCCGTGGGTGAGTGGCGTGGCAGGACTCTTCGCTCATGAGTTCTATGCCAAGATGCGCCGCTACATGAAACCGGGTGCCCTCTGGGTGCAGTGGATTCAGACTTATGAATTCAACGACCTGATGTTCCTGAATATTCTGAAGGCGCTCGATACGGTGTTCCCGTACGTGAGCTTGTACAAGTCGACCGATGAACCTGATATCATCATGATTGCAAGTGACCAGCCGGTATTCCAGAAAGGCATTGGTCGTTTCTCGACTGATACAGCACTCGTGGCTGAATTCAACCGCATTCACCGCGATCCGGAATTCTTTGGCGAAAGGAACTTCCTGTTCACGAACAAGATGCTTAAGTCGCTGCTCGAAGGCGTGAAGCCGAATAGCCTGTTCATTCCGATGGTCGACAACAAGGCCGAAGAAGCCCGCTTCGTTCATTCCGAAGCGCACATTGTGAATGTGTTCGACAGTTGCGAAGTCTGCTGGCAACAGTACTTGGATCCCGAAGACTATGCGCTTCGCCGCCCCGCCCGCGTGAAGGCGATGCTTGCTGAACCGAAGGACGATTTCAAGAAAACGTCGTTGCTCTCTTACATGCAAGAACTTGAAGCGGCTGCGGCCAAGGATTCGTTCTCTCGCGTGCTTGTCAAGGTCGATACGATTGTCCAGGGCGACAGCATTATCTTGGACAGCATCGTGTCTGAAAATCCGCGCTTGGCTGCGCTTGAAACCTCTATCGGTTATCAGAAGTTCCGCGAAAACTATGTCGAATGGATTCGTGCCATTCCGATGGAAGCTCGCGACTCTGACGAAGTTTATAATAGGGTGGGCGAACTCGTTGCCAAGAATGCATTCCCGCGTAGCTTTGCCGATGAATTCAACATTCTAGAAGCTGCACGCGAAGGAATCTACAAGCAGGCGGCCCTCTTGATTGCGGACTTCTTTGACCATTACGAAATCAATGAAATGGGTGACATATTCCTGCGCAACTGCGTCGTAATTTCGCTCCTTGCTGGCGAACCGGAACTTGCCGACGCCATCTACAAGAATGTCATTCAGAAAAACGAAGACTTCTATGCTGTAGAAAAGCGCCTCATCGAACGCGAAATCCAGCAGCTCAGAAGAAAACTCAGCAACAAGCAATAAACAAAAAGGAGCCTTGCGGCTCCTTTTTTTAAACTTATTGAACTTCTTTAAAACATGAAGTTGATACCGAGAGTGGTATAGAACGTGTTGAGCGAAGAATCATAGAAGGCTTCTTCTGCAACAAGTGTCTTGTTCAAGAGGCTCGTAAAGCACTGCACCACGCGGATGTTCACGCTGACCCAACGAGTAAGCATATAGCCGATGTCTAAAGCGCCGCCCACTTCCATACCAGAAGTTGCGACCGTATTTTCGCGCTTGCCACCGCTAGTATTGAATTCAGACGAACCGTTCAACTTGAGGCCCATGTTCACGCCGAGGCCCACATAAAAGCCGTAGTCTTCAAAGGTGTAGCGGAAAATAATCGGGATTTCGAACATGAAGATATCGATGCTGGCTTCGTTGGTGTAGGCATCCATGTCCTGTTCGTAAGAGTAATGTCTGTAGTTGAAGGTGAGTTCGGGAACAAGGCTCAAGTTCTTGATCATGAAGTTCATCTTGAGCAAGAGGCCGCCACCGCCCTGGTAACCAATCTTCCAACCGTCGGAATTTTCGCCCAAGAAGGTGTTGATACCACCCTGAACGCGAATGCCGAGCAACACGGCACGCTGGAATCCTTCGTTTCTTAGGCGGTTGATTTCGGATTTTTTAGTAGTTTCCGCTTTATAACGGGCGTAGGCACTTGCGTATTCTTCGTCGTTAGCAAATTCGCTATCCGCAGAGCCTTCGTAAGTCGAATTCTCATTAGAAGAACTAACCCAACCGTCGTCATCGGAATTATCTTGAGCCATGGCAGGCACAGAAAATGCCAGCGCCATGGCGAAAATTACACTCAATCTCTTCAAATCCATAGCCTAATTATAATAAATGAGCATGTGAACACCGGCTATAAAATAAATTCAACGTGTAAAAATAGTGCAGAAAATTTTTTTTACTTACGTTGGGGTGTAACGAAACGCCCCGATTTTACAGCAGGAAGGTGGCGCCGACGCCAATATGCATGGTGTAGAGCTTAGAGTGCATCAGGGTGGATTCTGCAATCAGGTCTAAATCAAGCAAATTTGTGAAGTTTTGGATGATTCGAAGGTCCACAACGAGCCAGCGGTTCACAGAATAGCCCAAGTCGAAGAGGCCGCCAACTTCCACTCCTACAGTAGGAACGGTGTTCGAACGCTTGTCGTCGGTGACTTCGCCTTCGTATTCGATGCTCTGCTTGTATTCGGAATCTCCGCTCATCTTTAGCCCGAGGTTTACCCCCAAGCCAATAAAGAATCCGTCTTCGTCAAAGATGAACTGACCGATGACCGGAATTTCAAAAAGCGCTTCGTTGATGCTAGCTTCGTTATTGCTGTAGGCCTTGTCCTTGCTGTCAGTGTCTTTCTGACCGTATTCGGACTTGCCTTCGTAGCTGTACAGGCGGTAGCTGAAGTTGAGTTCGGTTGAAATGGCAAAGGTTCTGCCGAGGGGGAGCTTGGCCATGAGGCCGCCGCCAATTTCAGGGCCGATGTTCCAGTCGCTGGCGCCTTTACCCAAGTTCTTGTTTACGCCCAAAGTAGCGCGAATACCGAATTGAACGCCCTTTGAAAAACCTTCTTTGCGGGCGCGGTATTCGGCGGCGTTTTCGGCAACGTAATGCTGGGATTCTTCGTCTTCTTCGTCGATGTTCGTGGTCGCGACTTCGGCAGTCTCTGCGGCAGGTTCGCTTTCGTCTGCGGGTTCTGCGGCGGCTTGTTCCGTGGTGTCTGGCCAGGCTTCTTCGGAGGTGGCGCCGTTTTCGCTGTAAGAGAAGCTTTCGGCGTTTTCGTCATTAGGAGCGGCTGCTTGGTCTTCTGAGACTTGGTCTGCTGAGATATAGCCACAACCGTCGCCAACGCAGTTCGGGTCGGCAATTTCGCCTGAACCTTCAAATTCACCTTGTGCAAGTGCGGTAGAGGCGGCGAGGCTACCTGCGATAAGTGCGATTGCGAAACGATTCGATAACGAAAATGTTTTCATACTTTTAATTATAATAAAAAATCAGTAAAAAGGTAGATAAATATAATTCTACATTTGGGTTATGCCGATTCTTTCTGCCCAGAACCTTCTTTTACGCATCGGGGCGAACGCCCCTTTGCTCGATAACGTGAGCTTTGACATCGAGGCCGGCGACCGGATTTGTTTGGTCGGCCGCAATGGTTGCGGCAAGAGCACTTTGCTGAAAGTGCTCTCGGGCGAGGCCGAGGCCCAGTCGGGCGATATTGTTAAGAAGTCTGGCCTCAAGATTTCCCGTATGATTCAGGAAATTCCGGCCCATATCGAGGGCACTGTCCGCGATGTGGTCATGGCGGGGGTCATGCAAGATGGCACCCACGATACTCATGCCGAGGCGATTTTGGGCAAAACGGGGATTGATCCCGAGGCTCTTTACGACAGTTTGAGCGGTGGCCAGAAACGCCGCACTCTTTTTGCGCAGGCTTTGGCCCAAGACCCTGATTTGTTGTTGCTGGACGAACCCACGAACCATTTGGACATTCCGGCAATCCAGTGGCTAGAAGGAATCGTGACCCGCCTGAATTGTGCCTTGCTTTTTGTGAGCCATGACCGCACTTTTGTGCGTCGTGTGGCTACCCGTATTTTTGACTTGGACCGCGGCCGCGTTCGCAGTTGGGATTTCCCGTATGACAAGTTTGTGCAGTTTCGCGATCAGGCCTTGGCCGAAGAGGACAAGGCGAATGCGCTTTTTGACAAGCGCTTGGCCGAAGAAGAAGTCTGGATTCGCAAGGGAATCCAGGCGCGGCGGACACGTAACGAGGGCCGCGTGCGCGCGCTCATTAAAATGCGCGAAGAACGTGCAGCGCGCCGCACCCGAACGGGCAACGTGAATATGCAGATTACCGAGGCGGACCGTTCGGGGCGCCTGGTGGCGAGACTCACCGATGTGAGCTATTCTTATGATGGAACGCCGCTGATTAGCGGGCTTACGACCGAAGTTTCCCGCGGAGACCGCATTGGTATTGTGGGCCCGAATGGCTCGGGAAAGACGACGCTCTTGCGCCTGATTTTGGGCGAACTCACGCCCGATACAGGTGATGTGCGACTTGGAACGAACCTGCAAATCGCCTACTTTGACCAGATGCGTACTCGCCTTCGCGAAGACAAGTCGCTTGTTGAAAACATTGCCGATGGCCAGCAGTATGTGGTGCTGAACGGCGTCAAACGCCATGTGTTAAGTTATTTGCAAGACTTCCTTTTCTCGGCAGATCGCGCCCGTGGCCCGATTAGTGCCTTGAGCGGTGGAGAACGCAACCGCCTGCTGCTCGCATGCCTTTTTAGCCACCCGAGTAACGTGCTGGTGCTTGACGAACCCACCAATGACTTGGACATGGAAACGCTTGACCTGCTCGCAGAACTCTTGGCCGACTACAAGGGAACCGTGCTTACCGTAAGCCACGACCGCGCCTTCCTAGATTCTGTCGCGACAAGCATTTTGGCGATTGAAGATGGCGGAAATGTGTTTGAATCGGTAGGCGGTTACAGCGACTACGAAGCCAAAAAGAAAGTCCGCGATAAGGAAGCCGCAAACGCAGCCCGTATTGCAGCTGAAAAAGAGACTGTGGCCTCTGCGCCTGCAAGCGCTGCGGCCCCTGCCAAAAAGAAAAAGCGCAGCTACAACGAAGAACGTGAATACGCTGCCCTCCCTGAAAAAATCGAAAAGCTTGAAGCCGAAATCGCCGAACGCCAGACGGAACTTTCCAAGCCCGAAGTGTTCACCAATGCAGCCCGAATTGTGGAACTCCAAAAGGAAATTTCGGACCGCGAAGCCGAACTCGAAAAAGCCTACGAACGCTACGAAGAACTCGACGCGTTAGGTTAGCGTTTTTGGGGGTGGACTAGCGGTTCTGGTCTGTTTCCGAAAGTTTACATTCGTGGATAAAAAAGCCTTAAAATCATATTATACCAAGTTGCATTATTAACTAATAGAATATAGATTTGGAATGATGGATTGAATTGGGAATCATGAAGAGGTCGATTATGCTGAAAAAGATGATTTCGTGGATGGGCGCATTGTGCGCCTTGGCAGGTTCTGCCTACGCTGCTTCTGCAACGGTGTGGAGTGCAGCTGATGGAAACGGTATGGTGCCTCCGGTGAACGGATGGTATTCTTACCCCGATGCAAAGGCTACCGCAACTGAAGCGGCTGGCGCAAAGGCTACGCTTACAACGGCGACGGACAAGAGCAAAGTGCTTACTTTGTCTGTGAGCAAGACTAATGAAAGCAGCGCTGCCGGCATGGGCTTTGCCTGGGCAAAAAGCAACGGGGTGATTTCGCTCGAAGATTATGCGGGCGTGTGCTTGACCTATACCGCAGAAGTCCCGTTCAGACTGGAATTCAAACAGTCGACCATTAAGGATTACGATTTTTACGGAGCGATGGTTCCGGCTGCGACAAAAATGACGACGACCTTTATCGCGTTCGCAGATTTGGAACAGGAAGGCTGGGGTACAGCAAAGGCCTTGGACCTTACCAAGCAACAGGCTCTCCAGTTCGGTTACAAGCAGGCCTTTGTAGCTGACTACGGAACAACGAATACCATTTCGGTTTCTGCAGTATGGCTGGGTTCTAATTGCGAACAGCATGCTCCGGAACTTGGTACCGGTTATGCTGCTGGTGACGAAGTGATTTTGAACGAAGGCGACACCTTGAAACTCGACCTTACCAAGGTGTTTGTCGATGCCGACGAAGAAGAGCTCACCTATGCGGTAGAAATTGAAAACGCAAAGCTCGTCTTGCTTGCCGATACGCTCTACAAAAAGACCAAGATTCTCAATTTGATTACGAAGTCGAATCCGGAAGGTTCTACGGCTGTCACCATTACGGCTACCGATCCCACGAAAAAGTCGGTTGCTTATGAATTCTCCATTGAAACGGTGGACCGTGAAAACGCCCCTGTTGCTGTGGACGATGCCTATACGGTTAAGGAAGAAACCAAGCTTACCAAGGCTACTGTTATCACTGGCGTGATGGCTAACGACTACGACCCGGATGGTGATGCCTTTACGGCTGAACTTGTTGAACCGACGGCTCACGGAACCTTGACGTTTGACGGAAAGACGGGTGGATTCACTTATACGCCGGAAAAGGATTTCTTTGGCGATGATGTGTTTACCTACCAGCTTGTGGAATCCAAGGAAGATGACCCGAAAACGGGTAACATTGGAACGGTTACCATTAAGGTGACCAATGTAGATGACCCGCTCACCGTGGTGATTGCTGATTCTACCTTGACTCTCGGCGAAGATTCGTATAAGCTTGGTGATACCCTTGTGGTGGCCGAAGATTTCGATCCGGTGTCTGTCATGATTCCGCTTGCAAACCTTCAGTTCGCTGATCCGGATGTCGCTGCAGGCGAAACCGTGCCTGTTAAGGTGAAGTCTAGCGGCATTATCAAAGTGACGTATGCCGAATTTGGTACGGACCATGTGGTTGATTTGGAACCGATTGAAAATGCAAACGGTGTTGCCAAGGTGACGATGTTTGCTGTAGATGGTAAGGATACTGCAAGCGTGTTCTTCTATGTGAAGGTGACTCCGGTGGCAGACCCGCCGATTGCTGTGGCTGACGCTTACGAAGTCATGCAGGATACCGTGAATGCAATTACCGCGAAGAAGGGCGTGCTTGCAAACGACAAGAACCCCGACAACGCAAAGTCCTTGCTCACTGCAGTTCTGGTTGAAGATGCCACATACGGTAAGGTTGAACTTGCTGAAGATGGCTCCTTCACTTACGCCGCTCCTGAAGAAGAAGGCGAAGACATGTTTGTCTACGTGGTGGTGAATGCCGAAGGCGATACTTCTGAACCGGTGATTGTGAACTTGACCATTGTGTACAAGAACAAGGCTCCGTCTATTGTGAAGGGTGTTGCTGATACGGTGGGCACGCGTCTTGCTGCCCTCAAGGAAGACTTCCTGATTGCCAAGAAGTATACCAAGGCTGAAATTCAGAGCTGGTTTACCGATGATACCGACAAGGTCACTGCACTCACGTTTACAGCAAGAAGCGATGATAGCCTGCTTGCTCCGACGTTCAACAGCGGAAACTTGATGGTGAATTCTGTTGCAGATGCTTGCGGTGAAGCCGAACTGATTTTGGTTGCGACGGATACCAAGGGCGCTACGACTGAACTTGTGATTCCGGCAAGCATTGAATGCGTTAACGATAAGCCCAGGGCCAACAAGAGTATCGATACGGTGTATGTTGGCGCCAAGGAAGTCGTGCTCGATACGATCAACTTGAAGAAGTATATGTACGACCCCGATGGCGATACTCTGGAATTCTCGATGTTGTCGAAGGCTGCCGAAAAGGTGCTTGAATGGGAAATTAAGGACAGCCTCATGATTGTGAAGTCGAAATCCGGTCAAACACACGATGTTGGCTCGGTATTCCAGTTCACTCTTATCGGAAAAGATGGCACAGATTCCAGCTCTAGCGTTATCCGCTTGATCTTGAGTGCTGATCCGAAGACCTCTATCAGGCCGACGATTGCCGCTGCTCCGAAGGCCAGCTGGCAGAGCGCAATCCTTGCAAACCGCGGTGCTGTGGCACTGTTCGATATGCAGGGCCGCGTGATGTGGAAGGCCAAGCTCCCGGTAAGCGAAGCTGACGTGCGTAACGCTGCCGCTCAGGTGCAGGGCAGAAAGATCCTGCAAGTGAACAAGCAGACATGGACGATTAAATAGTTCAGATTTCAGAAGTCAGAATTCGGAATTAAAAATTCAGGATTAACAAAGAATGCTCCGCTAAAGCGGAGCATTTAATTTATAAATATTGAAAATTCAGTTCGGAAATCAAATCTGAATTCCGAACTCCGAATTCCTAACTTACTTCACCAGTGCTTCGGTGTCGAGAGCGATGAGGAGTTCTTCGTTGGTGGCGACGACCATGGCGGTCGGCGTGCCGTCCTTCGAAATAATGTGGCCAGAGTTCTTGCCGTTGTCTTCATTGCGGGCGTCGTCGATCTGGTAGCCGAGAATCTTCAGGTTTTCCATGACGGTCTTGCGAACCACGCGGCTGTTTTCGCCAATGCCACCGGTGAACACGAGGGCGTCGATACGCGGGAGAGCCATTGCGATGCCGCCGATTTCGCGGGTGAGCTTGTAGCAGAAGGTTTCGAGAGCGATCTGAGCGCCAACGTGGCCTTCGCTTGCAGCCTGCGTCAAGGTGCGCATGTCGTTAGAGAGGCCGGAGAGACCGAGAAGGCCGGATTCCTTGTTTACAAGTTTGTCGAGGCGGTCGATATCGTAGCCGTACTTCTTGCTGATGAAGAAGAGGATTGCCGGGTCGAGGCTACCGGAACGGGTACCCATGATAAGGCCGTCGAGCGGGGTGAAACCCATGGTGGTGTCGGCGCACTTGCCGTTCAAAATGGCGGAGCAGCTGGAACCGTTACCGAGGTGAGCGGTAATGAAGCAGCAGTCTTCCGGCTTCTTGCCGAGGATGCTTGCGGCTTCGGCTGTTACAAAGCGGTGGCTGGTGCCGTGGAAACCGTAACGGCGGATAGCGTCCTTTTCGTAGAAGGAATACGGAATGCCGTAGAGGTATGCCTTGCGGGGCATGGTCTGGTGGAAGGCGGTGTCGAACACGGCGACCTGCGGGAGCGTCGGGAAGAACTTGGTGGCGCATTCCATACCGGTTGCGTGTGCCGGTTCGTGGAGCGGGGCAAATAGGGTAATGCTACGGATGTAGTCGATCACTTCCTGGGAGACCTTTTCGCTCTTGATGTACTTACCGCCATGCACCACGCGGTGGCCGATGGCTTCGATGGTGTCGATGAGCTTCTGTTCGGCGAGGAACTTCTGGACTTCGGCGACGGCTTCGGCGTGAGTGGGGCAATCGAAGTTGAAATCGATATTGCCGTTCGGGCCCTTAGCCTTCACGTGGCCATTGACGCCGATATTTTCGACGAGGCCGCTGGAGATGGATTCCTTGGTCTGGGTGTCGATGACAGCGAACTTCACCGAAGAGCTGCCGCAGTTAAGTACGAGTACGCGCATTGTAGTTTCCTTTTTAGTTTTAACGGCTAATAAAATAGGAATTTTATTAACTACATTTACGCCGATGTTCAAGAAAATTGCAGAGTTTGACAACCGGGTTTCGGTCTATTGGACGAATCGGCATTTTTCGCCGAAGGTGAATAAGTTCCTCAAGTTTTACGTGCGCCTGGGCGACGGATATATTTGGGGTGCGTTTGCGATGGTGCTCTTTTTGCATTTGGGCTGGACCAATTTTTGGCCGATTTTGGTGCAGGCGCTTGCTGCCTTGGTGGTGGCGCTCGCTTTGTACGAGGGCGTTAAGCTTTCGACCAAGCGGCCGAGGCCATTTGCGGCGAATCCGCAAATCAAGGCGGAAGTTCCGCCTCTCGACAAGTACAGTTTTCCGTCTGGCCATACCATGAACAACTTGGCGGTGGCCTCGGCGGTGTTTTATGCGGTTCCGCAGTACGGCTGGATCATGATGCTCTTGCCGCTCACATGGGGACTTTTGCGCGTGTACTTTGGCGTGCACTGGCTGACTGATATTATTTGCGGATTCCTGCTTGGCATCTTGAGTTTTGTCATCGGACATGCGGTATGGATTTTACTCCCGCTGTAGATTTCTTTGCTTCGCTTGCGTCTGACGAACGTGTGTTCCTGTTGGTGCGTCACGGTGAACGAAACCATATTACACCCAACGATCCTGACTTCGGTGCGCATGTGGGCCTTACGGAGCGCGGACGCGAGCAGGCTTTGTCGCTGGGTAAGTGCATTCCTGCCGAAGGCGATATCTGCTTTTATTCTAGCCCGGTGGGTCGCTGTGTCGAAACTGCTGAATTTATAGGCAAGGGCCGTGGCGTTGAAAATCCGCATATCGAAAAGCTCGATTGCTTGGCGGAATACTTTGTTCAAGATTACGATGAATATACCAAGGTGTTGCGCGCCGGATTTTACGAAGGCATTTGCGAATGGCTGAAGAATGAGGCTGAGGGTAACCCGCGTGGCGATAAAGAAGCTTTTGCTCCGCTGCCTGCCCGTTCCGAAGAGATGCTTTCGATGATGCTTGAAAAGGGAAATTGTCGCTTTAACGTTTTTGCAACGCATGATGCCTGGGTGGTTCCGTGTCTGACTCACTTTTGCAAAATGCAGTTTTCGCCTAAACGTTGGATGAACTTTCTAACCGGCATGGCTGTAGCTGTTTCGCCCCGCGGCAAGCGGATTGTGCCTATAACGGCGCTTGACTCCGGCTGGCTTGAATTTTAGACTTATAGCTAAAATCTATAACAAACCAAAGAAAAATAGTATAACCAAATAACCCATTTTTGGTTGACAGCGTTATTGTTTTTGTCTATATTATCCCTACGTAAATGATAGGAAAATAAGAAATGACTCAAAGCTTGATGAACATGTGTTGTTGCTGTTGGGGTCGATGTCGAACGGGCGACTAGTTTTTAGGCTTTTATCTAAAACAGAATCCCGCTCGGCTGTGTCTCCGGAGCGGGATTTTTTATTCGAATTTAAACATTAAAAGGCGCAAGGCGCTAAAGGACTTCAAAAATGTCAACTTCTAAATATATCGAAACGAAACTCATTCACGGCGGCATCGATGGCGACAAGGTCACGGGAGCTGTCAACGTTCCTATCTATCAGACTTCTACCTATAAGCAAGCGGGTCTCGGCGAAAATACCGGTTGGGAATATTCCCGTACGGGGAACCCCACGCGTGCAGCGCTCGAAGCGCTGATTGCTGACCTCGAAGGCGGTGTAGCAGGCTTTGCTTTCGGTAGCGGCATGGCTGCAACCTCTACGGTGCTTTCGCTTTTTAAGCAGGGTGACCGCATTATTATCTCTAGCAATGTTTATGGCGGTACCTTCCGCGTTCTGGACAAAGTTTTCAAGAACCTCGGCATTACCTATTCTATTGAAGATACGACCGATTTGGCAACGCTCGATACCAAGGTGACGCCCGATGTGAAGGCCTTCTTTATTGAAAGCCCGGCAAACCCGCTCCTGACCGTGACGGATTTGGCAGGTGTTGCTGCCATCGCCAAGAAGCACGGAATTTTGACGATTGTTGATAACACCTTCATGACTCCTTATTTGCAGCGCCCGCTGGAACTTGGCGCCGACATCGTGGTGCATTCTGCGACCAAGTACTTGGGCGGCCATAGCGATGTGGTGGCTGGCCTTGCAGTGACCAACAATAAGGAAATTGCCGACCGCCTCGCATTCAATCAGAATGCCGTGGGTGCGGTGCTTGGCCCCTTCGATTCTTTCCTCCTGATTCGCGGTATCAAGACTCTTGGCGTGCGCCTTGATCGCCATACCGAAAATGCAGAACGCATTGCTCGCTACCTGGAACAGCACGAAGCCGTAAAACATGTTTATTATCCGGGCCTTCCGACCGCTCAGGGTTACGAAATCAACAAGAAACAGGCCAAGAACGGTGGCGCCATGATTTCGTTCGAACTGTACGAAGGTTACGACATCAAGAAATTCTTCAAGGCCCTGCAGCTGATTTCGCTCGCCGAAAGTTTGGGCGGCGTCGAAAGCCTTGTTTGCCATCCGGCTACCATGACCCATGCCTCTATTCCGAAGGAAATTCGTGAAAAGGTGGGCATTACCGACGGACTGATTCGTTTGTCTGTAGGTATCGAAAAAGTCGATGACATTATCTTGGATAAGCATAATATGCATTACTATGAATCAATGCAATCTTTAATCGGGAAGACTCCGCTTGTAAAGCTTACGCACGTGGGACTCCCCGAAGGCGTAAACCTGTTTGCCAAACTGGAGCTCTGGAATCCCTCGGGCAGCGTGAAGGACCGTACCGGTCTTTACATGGTGAACGACGCGATTGAAAAGGGACTCCTGAAACCGGGCGGAACCATTGTCGAAGCAACCGCAGGCAACACCGGCCTCGGCATCGCCTTCGCAGCCCTCAACCGCGGCATCCGCGTGATATTCGTGGTGCCCACTAAGTTCTCGCAAGAAAAGCAGACGCTCATGCGCGCTCTCGGAGCAGAACTCATCAACACCCCGCGTGAAGACGGAATGCTCGGCGCCGAAAAGAAAGCCGAAGAACTCTTGACTCAAATTCCCGGCTCTGTTTCGCTCAGGCAGTTCCGCAACATGTCCAACCCGCTGGCCCATTACGAAACCACCGGCCCCGAAATCTACGAAGATTTGGACGGACAAATCGACTACGTGGTCGCAGGCGCAGGCAGTGGCGGCACC
>CADBHQ010000028.1 GCA_902794535.1 Fibrobacter succinogenes
GTCTTCTTCATCTGCTTCACGTTCGGGACGCCGGCGCTGGCCCAGGCCTCGTCGCTAAGGTCCGTGAATTCGAGGCCTTGGCGGGCGGCTTCGCCGACCAGGCTACCGACCACGTGGTGGGCATCGCGGAATGGCACGCCAGATTCGACCAGCAAGTCAGCGAGGTCGGTAGCCAGCAGCGCCGGCAGCATCTTCGCATGCATCTTGTCGAAATTGAAACGTGCGCTTTCCAGAGCTTCCTTCATCACGCGGAGAATCACCTTCACGTTATGGACGGAGTCGAAAACCGGTTCCTTGTCTTCTTGCAAATCGCGGCTGTAGCTGAGCGGGGCACCCTTCACCAGCGTGTAGAGGGCGCTGAAGTTACCGAGCATACGGCCGGACTTTCCGCGGATGAGTTCCATGGAATCCGGGTTCTTCTTCTGCGGCATCATCGAGGACCCGCTGGAGAAGGCGTCGTGCAGGGTGAGGTAGCCGAATTCGCTGGTGCTCCAGTTCACAAAGTCTTCGGCGTAGCGGCTCATCGTGTTCGCGATAATGGCGAGGTCGGCCTCGAATTCGAGCATCATGTCGCGGTGGCTTACCGCGTCGATGCTGTTCGGGCTAACACCGTTAAATCCGAGTTCCTTTGCAACGAGGGCGCGGTGGTACGGGAATGCGGAACCGGCCATGGCACCGCTACCCAGCGGAAGTTCGCTGTGCAGTTCCAGGAAGTTGTCGAGGCGCTTCACGTCGCGGCTCACGGCAAAGAACATGCTCATCAGGTAATGGCTGAAGTAAATCGGCTGAGCCTGCTGCAGGTGGGTGTAACCCGGCATCATCGAGGTCGAGAACCGTTTCCATCAAAGAAACTTCGAGGGCGCGGATTTCGGCAGCGCGGTGGCGCATATAAAGCTTGAAGTCCGTGCAGACCTGGTCGTTACGGCTGCGGCCCGTGTGGATCTTCTTGCCGAGGGCACCGATGCGTTCGGTGAGCACGCGTTCGACGGCCATGTGGATGTCTTCGTCGGATTCCTGCCAAAGGTTCTTGCCGGCCTTGTAGTCCTTGAGGATGCTGGCCAAGCCGTCGCAAATCTTCTTGTAGTCGGCCTTGCTGAGCACGCCGGATTCTACCAGGCCCTTGCCGTGGCCGATGCTGCCTTCGATGTCTTCTTCGATGAGTTCGGCGTCGAATTGCAGGCTGAAGCTCAGGTCCACCATGCTCTGCGCCATGCCACTTGCGAAGCGGCCGGTCCACATGTTGGTCTGGGTGCCTTTCTTTTCAGTTTTCTTTGCAGTTGTCTTAGCCATTATAAAATCCTCGTTTTTTTGCGCGTGCAAATATAAAATTTTCTAAGCTCAACCAACTAAGCTCTAAGTTCTGTTTCTACATCAAAGCGTACTTGAGCAAGAATATCACGGTGAGTGTAATCATGATCCAGTGTACATTCTTGATCTTGCCGGTGAGAGCGTTTATCAAGGTGTAAGAAATCACGCCGAACATGATGCCGTCCGAAATGGAGTAGGTGAGCGGCATGGCAATCATGCAGATAAAGGCGGGAATCGATTCTCTCGGGTTGGTCCAGTCAATTTTGGCGATGGAGGTCATCATGAAGTAGGCGACCATGATGAGCGCGGGGGCTGTTGCAAAACCCGGAATCGCCATGAAGACGGGCGCAAAAAGGAGCGAAAGCAAGAAGAATAGGGCGACCGAGACTGCGGTAAGGCCAGTCTTTCCACCGTAGGCGACGCCGGCAGCACTTTCCACGTAAGTGGTTGTGGTCGAGGTTCCGCAAATGGCTCCGATCGAGGTGGCAATTGCGTCGCAGCTGAGCGCTTGAGAAATGCGGGGGAGCTTGCCGTCTTCTTTCAGGAAACCGCCACGGAACGAAACGCCAATCAGGGTGCCCAGCGTATCGAACAGGTCTACAAAGAAGAAAGCGAAAATCACGACAAAGAAGTCGAGTGACTTGAAAAGCGAAAATCCCTGGCCGACAATCGCGTCGCCTTGGGTGAGCGTCCAGGATTCAGGATGGAAAAGCGCACCGCAGGTGATTCCGAATTCGCGGAAGGAACGGTTCAAAGTCTGCAGGTAATCGCCGAACTGCGGAATCACGGAATGGAATCCGGCTTCCGGGTTCGGAACGTAGATTCCAACAAATTCGGTGACAATGCCGAGCAGCCAGGTCGCAAAAATTCCAAGCAGGATGGCGCCGCGGATTCCTTTAATCAAGAAGGCCGAGGTAATGATAATGCCCAACAGGGTAAGAATTGCCCAGATGCCGCTCGTGTGCATGTCGACCATGTGGAAGTTGATGAGGCTTACGATGGTGGAATTGTTGGCGACGACGATTTTACCGCCCTGCAAGGCGATAAAGGCGATGAATATGCCGATGCCGACTGCAACGCCCGATTTGAGCGAAATGGGAATGCTGTTAAAGATTTTTTCGCGGACAGAAACGATTGAAAGGATTAAGAACAAAATGCCTTCGATAAAGACGGCAAGCAAGGCGAATTGCCAACTGTAGCCCATGCTCAGCACCACGGTGTAGGCAAAGAAGGCGTTTATGCCAAGGCCAGGGGCAAGTGCAAAGGGGTATTTCGCGACAAAGCCCATGAGGGCAGAACCGACGGCGGCCGCGATGACGGTGGCGATGAAAACTCCTCCCTTGGGCATTCCTGCGGCCGAAAGGATTTCGGGGTTCACCGCCAGAATGTAGGCCATGGTCATGAAAGTCATGAGACCTGCCAGAATTTCGGTGTGGATGTTGGTCTGGTTGTCACTCAACTTGAAGAACTTGTCAAGAAAGAAAAATTCTTTTTTGAGTTCACGACCGGCCTTGTACATGAATGATTTTTTATTGTTCTCTTGCATTTTCCCTTCTTCTTTTGTCATCCCCGCGAAGGCGGGGATCTCCTTTTCAACTAAAACCGATTATTTAATGCCCTGGGAACCTGGTAAGCGATTCCACCCGGTAACCCTTGAGCGCTTCACGCCCGTGCAAGTCAAAAAGTTCAATCACAAAGGCGCAGAGCTCCACCTTGCCGCCTAATTTTTCAATGAGTGTGGCGGCTGCTTTCGCTGTCCCTCCAGTTGCAAGCAGGTCGTCTACGATAATCGCACGTTGTCCGGGCTTGAGGGCGTCCTTGTGGATTTCCATAGTGGCTTGGCCGTATTCCAGATCGTAAGAGACCTCGACGGTTTCGCGGGGGAGTTTGCCTTTTTTGCGTATGGGAATGAATGGTTTGTGGAAATGCTCCGCAACCGAAACCCCGAATAGGAATCCGCGGGCTTCGAGCCCGGCGACGACATCGAATTCTACGTTTTCAAGAACTTTATAAAGAGCATCAAGAGTGAGTTTTAGACCGTCTGCATCGCCTAGAATCCCCGTGACGTCTCGAAAAAGAATCCCCGGCTTCGGAAAATCCGGAACAGACTTTTGTAATATAAGAATTTCTTATGACTTGTCATTCCCGGCTTGACCGGGAATCGCCTTTTCAAATGACTTAATTGGCGCTGTCGAGTAATTTTTCTACAGTAGCGATAATCTTGTCCCTTTCGCCGCACCAGTTGGGGGCAATGAGCATATCGCTCGGGCTTTCGCCGCTAAAGCGCTCGATGGCGGTTTCAAAGCCGATAATCTTGATCATCTCGGCGACCGCTTCGCAGTATTCTTCAAAATTCAGGAGTTTGATTTCTCCGTTCGCGTAGTCCTGCGCCATTACGGTGCCCGCCACGATGTGCAGCGGGTGAATCTTCACCGCGGCGAGTTTCAAGTCGCGCACCACTTGGGCGGTGTGCTTGAAATCTTCCATGGTTTCGCCGGGGAGCCCTACGGTGAGTCCCGCCGCCTGACAGCGTTTGACGGCATCTTCGAATTCGGCGAGGGTATGCCTGCGGTTGATGGCGGCAAGCGTCAAGTCGTTTGCGGTTTGCAGGCCGATTTCCACGATAATCGGTTTCTTGCGATTAAGTTCGGCGAGATAGGCGACCTTGTCGTCTTCAAGGCAATCCGGGCGCGTGCCTATGGCAAGCCCTGCAATTTCCTTGTGCTTGATAATCGGGTCGATGATTCCGCGTAGGTGCTCCAGCGGCGCGTGCGTATTCGTGTACGGCTGCAAGTAAGCCAAAATGCCTGCATTCGGGTACTTTTCACGGAGGCGCGGCACGAACTTGTCGAGCTGTTCCTGAATCGAAACCTTCGCCTGGTCGAATACCGGACTGAAACTCCTGTTATTGCAATAGCTACAACCCGAAAAACTCTTGGTGCCGTCTAGGTTCGGGCAACTCATGCCGCCATTCAGCGGGAGTTTGCGCACCTTCAGGTAATTCGGGAAAATTTTCAGCAGTAAGTCTCGGTATGGAGTGTAATGCATAAACCATAATATAGTATTTAATAAAACCGAACCGATTGTAAATATTAGTTATATTTGTCCACTATGATGTACAGGATTCTATTTGTCTTATTTTTGTCGATTTTTGTGCCACAGGTTTTTGCGGCAAATTCTGCTGATTCAACAGCTACCGCTCCGGCAAAATCAGCTTCTGCCGAAAAGGGCGGGCTCCTTGCAAATCTATATGCCGTTCATGAAGACGAATCGATTCACCGTGGAAACATTTTGACGGGAGCGACTTTGTTCTTGCTGCAGGGAGAATCCGATGAAGATGCCTTGAATGTGATATTTGGTGATATTTACAAGGCTGAAGGGTATACCTTTACAGTCGAAGCTTTTGGAGGCTATTTTTTCCGGGATGCCGCAGCCATTGGAGCTCGAGTGGGGTATAGCCGTACTTATATGGATATCGATTTTTCCATTCTCGAAGACATTGCCGATGTCAAGGAACATCGTAAGTATGTGAGCAACGGATTCTTTGTACAGCCGTTCCTGAAAAACTATTTGAAAGTTTTTGATTCCAAGACCATTTATTTCTTTAATGAGACTTCTTTGAAGGTGGAATATTCCTACGGGATTTCACAAACCGACGATGATGAAGAAATGTCCAAGACTAAAAATCATGGATGGACTTTTGATTTTGGTATCAATCCGGGCTTAAGCATTATGGTGCTTGGTCGCCTAGCCTTTGAAACCTCGGTGGGGCTTTTGGGCTTGACATCTTCGTATATGGATATTGAAGAAAACGGAGAATCTCGTAGCGAATTTCTTTACAACATCGTGAATTTCAAGATCAATTTGCTGGCTTTGGACTTTTCGTTGGTCTATTTCTTTTAACAAGTGGGGAGTGCTAATATGAAACAATGGATTTTCCTTGCTTTGATGATTGTTCTTGGCGCATGCTCCGCTGACTACGACACTTTTGATACTTCGGATTATCGCGAACTTAAAGAAATTGCCGTTGCCGAGCAAGACGGCTCTCCGGCGATTTACTCGGAGCAACACCGCATTGAATTTGACTTGGTGGATGTTCCCGATTCGCTTGAAACTTGGGAATCGGTGACTATAGAAGAACTCAATTTAAGTCATTTTGCCACTCTCCACTTGGCAGAGGGCAAGATAAAGAATTTCCCGACGGATTCTGCGGGGCTCGATTCGCTTGCCAATAAGGTGAAGTATTCCAAGAATACTATTGAAGAAGGCGAAATAATCCAGATTCCTTCTAGCCATGTGCTTTATGTGGTGGTGGTTTCTGAAAGCGGTAAAAAGTCCGTTTGGCAGTTGACTTTCAATATCCCGAATGTGGAGCCGGAAAGTGGTTCTGAGTCTAGCAGTTCCTCGGCCAAGTCCAGCAGTTCTGCAGAAAGTAAATCGAGCAGTTCCGAAAAGAGCGATAAGTCCAGCAGCTCGGAGTCCAAGGAATCTTCTAGCAGCTCTCAAAAATCCGACGAGCCGGATAGTTCTGCGGCCACATCGAGTTCTTCGGAATCTGATGAACCCGGCTCTGCCGAGGCCCCCAAGATTCTAGCACTTTCTATTGCCGGAAAAGATGCCGTCATCGATGAAGAAAGTAAGTCTATTCATGTAGACGATTTTGCTTTCCGTACGGATTTAACCGCCCTTGAACTTTCGGCGATGGAACTTTCGGAAGGTGCTGAGGCTAGTGTGACCGTGGGCGAGTCCTACGATTTTGGCGCGGGCGTGCAGGTCAAGGTGACGAATGAAGACGACGAAAGCGTCACTTATTCGGTGAAGGCGGGCTACCAGTTACCAGGCGAAAATTTCAACTCCTGGAACAAGAATGATGTCACGCCGGATTCTATTTGGGGCAACGCCAATACGATTTTGACAACCACCGAAAAGAAAACTTCGGGCTCTATGATTGGTGCAATGATTAAAACCGGTTCTGCTCTTACTAAGATTGCAAGCGGGAGCCTCTATACGGCCGACTTTAACCCTAATGGCGTGGGCACGCTTTCGATGGCCAGTTCTTCGACTTGGCCCGATGGCAATGAACTTCTGGATTTTGGCAAGCCTTTTGCGGCAAGGCCCGAATACATGGAAGTCAAGTTTAGCTACGAAGGCAAGGGCGACAGCTGCGACATTTATATTCTGCTCGAAAACCGCACCGGCAACAAGAATGTGAACCGCAAGTCCACCGATGTCAACACGCTGGTGGCCTCGGCTTGGTTCCGTTCCACCAAGGCTGACAACTCCGGCCGCGAAAATCCGGACGTAGTAAGCGTTTCGGAACCCGATGAAAATGGCATGCGCACGCTTCGCCTGAAACTCAAGTACGGCGTGCCTCTTGAAGGATCTCCCATCGAAAATTCTTCCACTTTTGATACTAGGTTGAAGTCTTCGAACAAGTCCGCTATCAATAACGGTCTTGTGCAGGGAACAGGAGAAGAACCCGTGACTCACATTCGCGTGGTGTTCGCCTCCAGCGCCGACGGAAATCACTACAAGGGCGTATCAGGTGCTACGCTCATTGTAGATGATTTGAAATTGATTTATTAAGCCGTCGCTTTATTTTACGATGACGCTCTGGTTTTGCGCCTTGATTCGGACAATATAGCGTCCGGAGCGAGGTGCGGCAAGCGTTGCACCGTTAGATTCTGTCAGCTTCCAGTCTACAAGCGTTCCATTCATGTCGAACAAGGCGACATAAGTGTTGGCGGGAATGCCTGTAATCGAGATGATTCTGTGATCGATGGACAGATTGTAGTGGAAGTCCAATACAAGACTCTCGACAATGGAGTTCTTGCCGGACGAGCTAGATTTCGGTTCTTTAGAGGAACTGGATTTCGCTCCTTCGGACGAACTGGACGTTTCCTTGACAGAAGAACTTGAAGACTTTGCCTCGCTGCTGCTCGAAGACGTTTCGCTCGAAGAACTGATGGCGATGATGGTCATCCCCTTAAGAACAGGGTGAGCGTCTTTTCCGATATTCTGAATCCAGCATTTTCCGTCAATGACGCTGTCCGTATAATCTTGCAAAGCTTTCAGCACGGTGCCGTCAGCAAAATCCTTTGCGGTTACTTGAATCTGCTGGAAATTGTTGTCGGGGTCGGCGTTGATAAAGAAGGAGTTTGTAACGTTCTGTACAAGGTAACCTTCGTAATCGCCGATAACACCTCCATTGTTATAATTGCCGGAGGGGATTTCTTGCGTGTTAAACGAATTGGTAATGTTGACGGAGTTCGCATGTCCGACGAGTCCGCCAATTTCGGTTTCAGCCTTGATTTTACCAGCGTTATACGAGTTGTAGATGTCTCCCGTCAATTCTGCGGACAGGCCTCCTAATCCGTATTCGGCAATAACGGTGCCTTCGTTTGCGGTCTGGATGAGTTTACATGGCTTGCATGTGCTGAAAAGGCCTCCGACATTGGTCTCGCCGCTAATTAGGCCTGAATTGTATGAAAATTCAATCAGGGAATAGCCGTTGTCGTCATCCATCAAGTCGCCTGCAATGTAGCCGCCTAGGCCGCCTGAGCCTCCGCCATAAATATTTCCGGCGTTGTAGGAGTTCTTGATGCGGGTTCCCGTTAAGCTATAGCCGACAAGGCCGGCGACTGTGCCCGAAACGGCATGAATGTTTCCCTTGTTGCTCGAATTCAAAACGACGGGATACCCATTGTATTCCGTACGGCCAACTAGACCGCCTGCATATTGGCCCGCCTTGACGAGTGCCTCGTTGTGGACGTTTTCAAATACGGTGACCAATCTTGTGATTTGTCCGGCAATACCCGCCACGTTTTCCATCGCTTCAAAGTAAGAATCCTTGAGTGTCAAGTCCTTGATTGTGGTGGTGTCTGTGCCTTTCCACACATCGAAATCGTAAGAATTGATTGATCCGAACAGACCTACATTCTTGTAGTATTGCATATCGTAAAAGTAAAGTCCCGATATGGAATGTCCCTGGCCGTCAAATGTTCCGCTGAAATATTGAATCGGTTCCCATCTGATAAAGTTGGAGGCGTCTTCGTTCAGCGTTTCAGAAGAGGCGAGGACATTCTTGTTGACGATAATATCGGCCGTGAGCTTGGCACAAAGAGGATCTTTTATGTTTGTGCGGGTGGTGTCGTTTACATAGTAGGCGAACTGGTAAAGTTCTTCGGCGGTTCCGATTTCAAAGCAGCCGTCAACCAGTTTAGGAGTCTTTAATTCGAACCATTTTGCGTACAAGTTGATATCGCCGCTGTCCTTGGTGTTAATCGCAAGAATAGCGTCGCCTTCCCGTTTTTCATTGTCATACCAGCCTGCAAACAGGTATCCGTCGCGTTCAGGCTTGGGCGGATAAATCTTGTGCCCTTCTACATAGTAGTCGACGTATTCGACCGTATCGCCTTCGAACGTGTGCAGGACTAGTTTGGAAATCGTGGGGGCGTATCCCTTGATTGTCCCGCTTAAAGTGGGAATGGGGTCTGTGCCCACATTTTGTCCCCAAACAGAGCCGTCGACGCCGTTCTTTTTATAGTTGTGCAGTTCGGCGGCAATAGTTCCGTTTTCGAATTCCTCTAGGGTTGCGGGGGAACCTGCATTATTGCTAATGCTATCGGTACGGTAGAAACAATGATCAATCGTGAGGAAGTCTTCGTTAACTTCGTTGTAGAGGAGTCCCTTGAATAAAAATTTCTTGGACAGGTCGCCCACATCGTACGAGTTTCTGATGGCAATCGTTTCGCCGTTGTAGTGGCCCACAAAAAATCCGACGAATCCGTTGTAGTAGGTGGGGTCGATTACAGAACTTGCGTTGTACGAGTTGACAATAGAAACATTGCTCCTGCTGAAATACGCGATAAGTCCATACGTAGTGGGGATTCTTTTGGATAGGAGCTTACTTGTGTTGGAACAGTTCTCGATACGAACTTCCTTGTAGTTGTCGACGTTTTGTACAAGACCTGCGGCAGTGAATAGAGTGTTAAAGATTGCTCTGTTGTGGCAATTCTTGATAGATAAAAGGGCCTTTTGCTTGCTGGACGAGTTGAATTCGCTCGCATGTCCAATAAATCCAGAAGTATAATCGCCTTCGATAATCCCTTCGAAGAAGGAATTGGAAATTTCGATCGAAGAGTGAGCTCTACCTACAAAGCCTCCGACGGTGATGCCTTTAACGTAGGAGTCCTTGAATCCGAGGTTCTTGATTTCGACCTTGTTCGTGATAGACTGTTTGCCGGTGTGGTTAAAGAATCCGACAGAATCTCCTTTGGGCTGGTAGTTGTAGAGACCCGAGATAATGTGGTTCTGACCGTCGAAAATACCTTCAAAATCGTTGATAGGAGTCCATTCGGCTAGGCGGCGACCGCGTTCGTTAATGTATTTGCCGTCAATAATCAGACGTTCGTTTACAACGATGTCTGCCGTAAGCTTGCCACAGGCGCTCGGCTTGGCCGAGGTCGAGTCGGTGCCGTTCACGACAGCGGCAAATCCGTAGAGTTCGTCGGCGTTACCGATTTCGTAGCAACCGTCGACCAGGGCGGGAATCGTGGGGGTGATGTGCGCTTCGACCGTGTTGAATTCGACTACGCCCGTATACAGCGGATGGACGTCTTTGCCGACATTTTGCCCCCAGATGGAACCGTCTATGCCGATGCTGTCGTTCTTGTAATTGTGGAGCTTTAAGGCGATAGAGCCGTCTTCAAGTTCCTTACTGGTGACAGAATAATCGTACTTGTAGCCCGATTCAGAAAGCGCGTAGGAGTTGATAATGTTGCAGGTTGAATTGGTGTCGCACTGATAATACGGTTTAAGATTTTTTGTTGAGTCAATCGTCTGTTGCGTATAAAAGCTGTTGATGAGATTTAATTCGCTGGACTTGATCTTTACGACAAGTCCGTCGTAGCCGTATTGGAAGTCTATGTATTTATCCGAAAAATCGCCTTCGCTGTATGAGTTGATGATGTTCAGTTCGGTGCCGTTGACGGTAGTGACTAATCCGCCGATATCTCCGGTTGCGGAATAAAGTTTGCCGGTATTATAAGATTGGATGATGTTTGAGTATTCGGGGATTCTAGGGTAACGGTCTATTCCTTGAATTGAGCCGATTAAACCGGCAACACTGGATTCATCGCTAGATAGGTTGCCGGAGTTGTAGCTGTTTTTCACTTGTAAAACTCTCGTCGTTGAGGCAAGGCCTGCAGCAGAACCTCCGCCCTTGATGTTGGCTGAGTTGTAGCTGTTTATGATAAACAACGTGTCGTTACCGGAATTGCCGACTAGTCCTCCTGCGGAGGCTGAAATTTTGGTGCGGATTTTTCCGGAATTATGGGAGTTTTCGATAATCATTTTACTGCCGTTCCAGCCCACAAGTCCACCGATTACACCCCAGCCTTCAATTGTCGCATTGGTGTAGCAATTGGAAATCTTTATATAGGCAGCAGTGGTGGTGGTGGTAGCGAAGATACTTCCTATATTGGGATCTCGATTTCCTTGATATTTACCGTAAAAATAGGAGTCCTCGATGCCGAGGTCTTTAACAACGGCGCTATCGCCATTGGCGGCGAAACCAACCCCCGAGAATAGCCCCACCATCATTAAAGTCGTGTCGTTCACATAAAGACCCGAAATGGTCTTGCCGTTTCCGTCAAAGAGTCCTGCAAAGCTAACGGGAGTCCAGGCGACAAGATCTTGCGCTTTAGGATTCAAATCACCGTAAGAATCCAAGACGTTCTTGTTGATGACGATGTTGTCGGTGAGCTTTGCACAAACGAGGGCCGGATTGTCGTAAGAGCGCTGATTCAAAATTTCGGCAAAACCGAACAGTTCCTTGGCGGTGCCAATCTGGTAACATCCGTCTTTCAGGGATGGTTTTTTAGGTGTAATTGTTGCGGCTGCTACAAAACCAACACAGATCAGTAAATACCCAAAACACTTTTTTATACCCATGTTTTTCTCCTCAAAACAAGTTTTTTTAATAAACCTGTATGTGTTAAATATAACAAGAATTATTGACATGCGCTTTGGCGATGGCTAAATTTTGGGTTAAGGTGAAAATGATGCGAAAATTCCTCCTCCCATTTTTTTTAGCGTTTTACGCGCTCGTCCTGGTTTCTTGCGAAAGTAAACAGGCGATAATCCCCAACAAAGTCCACAGCATTAACGATCTCGGCCACAAAAAAGTGGGCGTGCAGATTGGCAACACCGCCGACATTTACGCGTCCGATTTCGGCGGCGACACGGCAAAAATCGACGTGGATCGCTACACGAAACTGGCCGATGCCGTGCAGGCGCTGTTGCAGGGGAAAATCGATGCGGTCATGAGTGACGACCAGCCGGCCAAGGCCTTTGTGCGGCAGAATCCGTCGCTCCGCATTCTCGAAGAAGTCTTTGTCGAAGAAATGTACGCGGGCGTGGTCGCGAAGGGCAACGAAGCGCTGCTCGATACGGTGAACCAGGCGCTTGCCCAGATGAAACTGGACGGAACCTATGATTCCCTTTTCAATACCTACATCAACCGCACAGGAAATTTCCATTACCAGAAGAAGGTAACCGAAGGCCCGAAGCTGGTGCTTTCAACGAACGCCCAGTTCCCGCCATACGAATACTACGAAAACGCCAAAATTACCGGTTTCGATATCGAAGTGGTCAACTATATTGCCGACTTCATGAACCGCACGGTTGAAATCCAGGATATCGAATTCGATGCGATTATCAATGCGGTTTCTTCGGGCAAGGCCGATGTGGGTTTTGCGGGCTTTACCGTGACCGAAGAACGCAAGAAGTCCATCAATTTCACGACTCCGTATACGCTTTCAAAGATTGTGGTGATTGTCCGCGGTGACGAGGCTGTCCAAAGTGAAGAATCCTTCGTTGATCACCTGCACAAGAATTTTGTGAAAGAGGACCGCTGGAAGTTCATTGTCACAGGCCTTTGCAACACGCTGATTATTTCGTTCTTTGCTGCCCTCCTCGGCATTTTGATTGGCTTTGTGATTGCGCAAATCCGCACCAGCAACGAATTCAATGGCCGCCATAAGGTTCTGAATGGAATTGCCAGGGTGTACCTCGCGGTGATTCGCGGAACGCCGATGATGATCCAGCTGCTCATCATCTATTACATCGTGTTCTCGTCAGTGAACGTAAACAAGATTTTGGTGGCGATTGTCGCTTTCGGCGTAAACTCCGGTGCCTACGTCTCCGAAATTATCCGCAGCGGTATCAAGGGCGTAGATCCCGGACAGATTGAAGCGGGCCGTAGCCTTGGCCTCAAGTTCCGCACGATTCTTTACAGCATCGTTTACCCGCAGGCTTTCAAGAATTCGCTCCCGGCACTCACGAACGAATTTATCTCGCTCATCAAGGAAACGTCCATTTGCGGCTACATCGGCTTGACCGACTTAACTCGCGGTGGTGACATTATCCGCAGCATGACCTACGAGGCCATGCTCCCGCTCCTTGCTGTAGCGGCCATCTACTTTATCCTTGTGGCAGGACTTTCGTCTTGCGTTGCAAAGCTTGAAAAGAGGTTGAAGAAAAATGAACGCTAATGCAGAAACTTTAATCCGGGTCAAGGACCTTTGCAAAGCCTACGGCGATAAGCAGATTCTCAAGGGGATTTCTTTAGACATCCACCGCGGTGACGTGATTGCGATTATCGGGCCTTCGGGCTGCGGCAAGTCCACATTCCTCCGCCAGCTGAACCTGCTCGAAATTCCGACGAGCGGCGACATCCTGTTAGATGGCAAGAGCATCTTGGCGAAGGGTGTTTCGAAGCCAGATGTTCGCAGGCGTGTGGGCATGGTGTTCCAGCAGTTCAACCTGTTCAAGAACATGACGGCTCTCAAGAACATCATGTTCGCCCCGATGAAACTGGGGCTCATGACCAAGGCCGAAGCAGAAAAACGTGCGAAGGAACTTCTGGACCGTGTAGGACTTTTGGATAGAGCGGACCATTATCCGGCGCAACTTTCCGGTGGCCAGCAGCAGCGCATTGCGATTGCACGCGCCATGGCCATGCAGCCCGAGGCAATCCTTTTTGACGAACCCACCAGCGCCTTGGACCCCGAAATGGTTGGCGAAGTCCTCAAGATCATGAAGGACTTGGCTAAATCCGGCATGACGATGGTCGTGGTGACGCACGAAATGAGCTTCGCCCGCGAAGTCGCAAACCGCGTGCTGTTCTTTGCCGACGGCTATGTCAAGGAAGACGGCACCCCCGAAGAAATCTTCGACAATCCGAAAGACGCCCGCCTCAAGGAATTCCTCTCGGCATTAAAAAAGTAATTATGGTGGGGGCTCCGCCCCCTAACACCCCGGGGTACCACACGGATTGGGAATCACTAACGTGATTCCTGTTTTTTTTTGTTTGAAAAAAAACGCTTTATTACTTGATTTTATGTCAAATCTGATATATATTTGTGAATATGAGTCGTAGGATTAGTTTATGGATAAGTTGAAGAAAGAAAGACTGCAGAAGAAGGGGTGGAAAGTCGGAGATGTCGACGAGTTTTTAGGGTTGAGTCCTGCTGAAACTTGGCTAAGGCGTTGGTCGCCAAACGGAAAGCTCTCGGCGAAACGCAAGTCTCTGCCGCAATTATCGCGAAAACGAGCCAGTCTCGTTACGCCAAAGTGGAACATGCGGACTCCAGCGTTTCCCTTGAACTGATGATCAAGATGTTCTTCGCGTTAGGAGCAACCAAGAAAGAATTGCTGAAGACCCTTTCGGCTTAACATAAAAAAGGTCTACTCTCGCACAATTTCTACGGTAGCCAGTTCCTTGCCGGTTTCCAGGTGATGTACGCTGAATCGCGGGGGAGTGGTGCTGCTCTTGCCAGAGCCGAAGGTTTCGTAGAGTCCGAATGTCGGCGGGTTTCCGCCCTTGGGCAGGCTCGTGGAGCCGGGGTTCAGGCAGTAGACGCCATCGGCGTTCTTTTCGGCGGTAAAGATGTGCGTGTGCCCCGAAAAATACACGTCGGCCTTGTAGTGGCTGAACAGGTACGGGTCGTACAGGTGTCCGTGGCTCAAAAATAGGCGCAGTCCGTTTTCCTCGAATTCGGCGTAGTCCGCCAAACAGGGGAATCCCAGCACCATCTGGTCCACTTCGGCGTCGCAGTTGCCGCGAACGGCGGTAATCTTGTCCTTAAGCGGGCTCAAGAGCTCGACAACTCCCTGCGGGTCGTGTCCGCCGGGCAGCGGGTTCCGTGGACCGTGATAAAGAAGGTCGCCCAAAAGGAAAATGCGGTCGCATTTGAGCTTGTCGAGGTAAGAAAGCGCCATCTTGCAGGCGAAAGCAGAACCGTGGATGTCAGATAGGACTAAAGTGCGCATGATAATTTGTTTTTTTGATTAGAATATAGCTTTTAAGTGCCACACGGATTTTATTTTACTAACGTAAAATCAGTTTATATAACTTTTTTTTCTAAAATGCCGTTAGGCATTTCCAGCCCGTGTGGTATTAAATTAAATTTGCTTAGTCTGAATTCTTGAGGTTCCGGGAGGTCTTCTGTGAAATATTTTGCTGCGTTGTTGCTTTCTGCCGTTTTGTTTGTCGCCTGCGGCGATGAATCTAGTAGCTCTGCGCCTGCTCCAGACCCGAGCGAAGAATCGTCTTCGTCACTTGAAAAGACAATGGAATCTAGTTCTTCGGCAAAGCCCACTTCTAGCGAAGACAAACCGTCTTCATCTTCTGCGAAAAAAGATAACTCTAGCAGCAGCGCTGTGAAGGCTTCATCTTCAAGCGTTACGCCGAAGTCGAGCAGCAGTGAAGAAGTGAAACAGTCTTCTTCAAGCGTTGTAGCTTCGAGCAGCAGCGTGGCTGAGCAGTCGAGCAGTAGCAAAAAGCAGAATCCTTGGGGTACAGATTCTGAATGGAGTCCGTTTAATTGCAGGGCTTTTGGTGGATGTCTTGAATTCACTGATGATAGAAATGGCCGTACTTACAAATACTTGAAGTTTGAAGGTAAAGATACCTCGGGAAAAGCAGCAACGATTCATGCGATGGTAGAGAACCTGAATATCGGTGAAATGGTATATGGCTTTGAAGATCAAGAAGATGATACCAAGATTGAACGCTACTGCTATAAAAATGATACGCTGAATTGTCATTATTACGGTGGCCTTTATCAGTGGGCTGAAATGATGCAGTTGCCGAACCGTTGCAATACGGAAAGCTGCGCGGATTTAATCAAGCCCAATCATCAGGGAATTTGCCCTGACGGTTGGCGCTTGCTGACCTACAATGATTACTATATCGTTGTGAATAGCAATGGGAACAAAGATGGGGTGAAGGGTACCCGTTCTACGTTTGGTTTTGGTGGCAGCAATGATACCGGGTTTAGCCTTGTTGGGACAGGTTATAATTGGAATTACTCATTTAAAGAGTTGAACGCTGGAACGTATTGGCATTATCCTGAAGAAGCCACAGAAGAAACATCTAAAGTTTCATATCAGTCTCCTAGTGAAAAATACAATCCAATTGCTCAAAAAATGAAAGTTTTTGGCTTTTCCGTCCGTTGTGTGATGGTTGAATAACCATCTTTTGGCTCGGACGGGGAATGCTGATGCTGACCTTCGTCAGCATGACAACTGGCGGAATAGGGGCAACGCGACAGCAGAAGAGAAATTGCTAAGGAAAGCGGAGGCGATTGCCTGACCGCAAAGCGAACATTCCGGAACGGCCATGTGAGCGTGCGGTGCAGGCCGAGGCGGAGCGTTCCTTTTTCAGGCATCAAAGGAGATGTCGGGGCAAGCCCGGCAAGACAATCGAAAACAGATTTTGCGTTAGCAAAATCCAATCCGTGTGGCCCCTTTTTACTGTTTCTCGGGTTTGAAAAGCTGATGCTGACCTTCGTCAGCATGACAGCGGGCGACGGGGCGTTGCGGGGTGTCCCCGCAGAGGGGGTGGAGAGCAACGAAGTGCGAACCAGGGGGAGACTTCCCCCCTTGGAAGTGGGGTCGGCCATAGCTTATTTTTTCCGTTTTTCGGCTTTGAGGGGCGATTTTCCATTGTCTGAAACATGAAAAAATGCTATATTTGTTCCGTAAAATTCTAATTACCTTAAAAGGAAGGTTAAAATCATGGCAAGAAAGAAGATTGCACTTGTTGGTGCTGGTCAAATCGGTGGTACAATGGCTCTCGTTATCGCCCAGAAGAATCTTGGCGACGTTGTTCTTATCGACATTCCGCAGACTCAGGGTATGCCTAAGGGTAAGGCCCTCGATATCATGGAAGGCCGCTCTGTCATCAACTCCTCCGTGGATCTTCAGGGTTCTACCGACTACTCTGCAATCAAGGGTGCCGATGTCGTGATCGTTACTGCTGGTTTCCCGCGTATGCCGGGCATGAGCCGCGACGACCTTCTGGACAAGAACTGCGGCGTTATCAAGACCGTCGCTGAAGCCATTAAGGAAAACGCTCCGGATGCATTCGTGATCGTGATTACGAACCCGCTCGACGCCATGGTCTACAACATGCAGAAGCAGTCCGGTCTCCCGGCCAACAAGGTGATCGGTATGGCTGGCGTGCTTGACTCTGCCCGTCTCGCTTGCTTCGTTGCCGACGAACTCGGCGTGTCTGTCGAAGACGTGAAGGCCCTCGTGATGGGCGGCCACGGCGACACCATGGTTTCCATCATGGAATGCGTCACTGTCGGTGGCATCCCGGTTTCTCAGCTCATGAGCAAGGAAAAGTTTGCTGAACTCGCCAAGCGTACCGCCGGTGCCGGTGGCGAAATCGTGAACCTCCTCGGCCGCGGCTCCGCCTTCTACAGCCCGGCTACTTCTGCCGTGCACATGGCTGAAGCCTACCTCCTCGACAAGAAGAACGTGTTCTCTTGCGCTGCCAAGCTGAACGGCGAATATGGCGTGAAGGGTCTCTACTGCGGCGTGCCGGTTGTCGTTGGTGCAAACGGTGTCGAAAAGATCATCGAAGTTTCTATGAACGACGAAGAAAAGGCTGCTTTCGCAAAGTCTGTTGACGCCTGCCGCAAGAACGCTGAATGGGTCGACGCACATACGTAACCGTTCGCGCCCAATCGTACTAAGTACGTACCCAAAGCGCTCACTCTCGCAACCACGCCTCGTTAATACGAGGCGTTTGTTGCTCACACCTAATAAGACCGCTCGGCTCTATCGCATTGAATTTTGATATAGAAAAAACCTCCGATTTAATCGGAGGTTTTTCTCGTTTAAACTAGGTGAACTCGACTACTTGTAGTTGAACCAGTAGCCGATGCCGACGACCAGGCGGGAGTTAGAGACGTCGCCGTGTTCGTACATGTTGGTCAGGCCGTGGGTGTACTTGAGGGAGAATTCAAGGCCGAAACCAAGGGTAAAGCCGAGGCCGCCGCCGATTTCGACGTTCAGGAGTTTCTGTTCGTCGACGCTGTCCCATTCTCCGGCAGCGCCGTAATAGTACTGTTCGAAGAGGTTGATGTCGATTGTTGCGCCGGCTTCGAAGAAGAATGCATTGGAAACGTAGAAACGTGCCATTGCGGGGACTTGGATAGCCAAACCGAAGGATGCGTCATCTTCAGCGTCGTTGGAATAGTGGGTGCCAAAGCCGGTGTCATCGTCACCATTGACATAATTGGCGAAGCCGATCAACAGGCCTGCACCGGTATGGATGCCGAAGCGGTTGTTAACACCGATCAAGGCATTGAAAGAAAGGACAATGTTGGAATAGGAATAGTCTCCAAAATCCGGAGCGTTATCACCCTTGAGGAACACGGTTGCTTCGTCCAAGTAAATGCCGAAAATGTTCGGCTTGTTGAAGTCTGCGAAGGCGTTGGAAAATGCCATCAGGAAGACGGCGATTGCGAGGAGTTTTTTCATATTTTTTCCTTTTTTACTTTGTTCTTGCAAATAACCTAACCGGTTTTCGCTTGAGATGCAATGTAGTAAAAAAGTATTCTTTCGCAAGTATATGCGCGATAAAAAGTATGAAAGTGTGATTGTGGACAAATAAATTTAGTGAAAATCATGAAAAAACCTTGCTAATTAAGTATTTTTTGCTAAAATGTGGACTTTTAATAAAAATTTTTGTTGACTTTTTCAAAAATAAAAGGTATATTAGGGGTATACCGTCAGGGAGTACTATATGTGTATGGGATTTGGTTTTCGTGGAATGTTTGGTTTCGCGGTGGCGATTTGGGGCGCCACCGCCCTTTTTGCGGCCGATTGGTACGCAAAAGACAATTTGCAGCCGGGTCATGATCCGAGCATGATTCGCTTTGAGGACGGCTACGCCCTCATGAGCACGAATAACAATCTGCAACTGTGGACATCGGAAGATGCTTACAGTTGGCGTGACCACAAGTCGACCGTGAGCAAGATTCCGCAGTGGGCCTATACCTACGCGCCCAAGACCGAGGGCATCTGGGCTCCGGACCTTTTCTACATGAACGGCGAATACCGCGTTTACTATTGTGTGTCGGAATTCGGCGTGCGCAATTCGGCTATCGGTTACCAGTCGACGACTTCGATTATGCCGGGTACAACAGGCTATGGCTGGAAGGACCATGGTCATGTTTTCCATACGAAGCAGGGGACAGATTCGTATAACGCCATCGATGCCGACGTGGTCAAGGATACCGAGGGCAATTACTGGATGGCTTTCGGTTCGTTTGGACTCGGCATTCAACTGATCAAGCTGGATGCGACTACGGGTTACCAGGCCAGCGACGACAAGACGGTCTACAACATTGCCCGCCGTACGAGCAAGGAAAGCGGCGGTGCCGAAGAAGGTCCGAGCCTGATTGAGCATAACGGACAGTACTTCTTGTTTACGGCTTGGGATAAGTGCTGCCAACAGGGCGCAAACATCGAACAGACCACCTACAAGACGGCTTACGGCCGTGCCGACAAGGTGACGGGCCCGTACAAGGACCGCGCCGGTTACAATATGGCGACAGGTGGTGGCACGATTCTTTTGGAACGTTACGGGCGTTATGTGGGCCCGGGCGGTGGTGAGGCTTTCCAGGACTTGAACCGCGTGCGCTTTGTGCATCATTATTACGATTTGAATGGCGACAAGTACAACCATATTCACATTCGTGATGTCGTGTTTACCGAGGATAACTGGGCTGAGATGGGACAGCCCTTCCTCGGGCGTTATTTGAGTGCCGAAGTCGAACATGGCGCGCTCACGCGTGCGGTGTCGGGCGACCTTGCGATTACGCGCAGCAATACGGCTTCGAACGGGGAATACCTCGCGTACGTGAATACCGCGGGTTCCAAGATTCATTTGCCGATGAACATTATGCAGGCGGGCGATTACCTGCTGCGCTACCGCTACGCGAATGGCGGCGATGCGGCCGCGACGCACAAGGTGACGGTGAATGGCAAGTCGCAGACGGTGACGCTCCCGCCGACGGGTTCCTGGGGCACTTTCCCCGAAAAGTCCGTCGTGATGGTGCCTGCGAAACTCAAACGCGGTGGCAACTTCATCGATATCGAACCTTCGCCGAACGGCAACTTCGCGGAACTTGACCGCATCGATTTTTTGCGCGTGATTCGCGATACGATTCCGGCGAACGGCTTTGACAACGGCATCCGTGTGCGCCTCACGAAGGACGACGAGTTCGCCATCAAGGACGGCGGCTATGCGATTTTCGAGAACGTGGTGTTGGATTCGCTCAAGGATATCGGCGACGTTTTCCTTCAGGTGAAAAACGCTTATTCGGGTAAGATTGTGATTCGCGACGGCAAGAAGGACGGGACGGCGCTCTTCACATGCGACCTGTCAAATAGTTCTCTCGTTGGTGGCGGCTGGTCTGTGGCGAAATGCTCGGGTGACATGGGTCTGCGCGGCATCAAGGACCTGTACCTGACGGCATCGGGAATTTCCGGCGAGGCAATTCTCGGGAATCTCATCTTTGAGCCGATGCGGGTTGTCTGCAACCAAGAACCGTGTGGCGACCCGATTTCCAGCTCCAGCGGCAAAGACATTACCTCGAGTTCTTCGAACACGACCGCGATTGCCCCGCGTGCAATTCGCCACGATTCTCAGATGCCCGCCCGCAAGGCCTACCGCGACCTGAAGGGACGCTCCTTCGACAAACAGATTCCGTACCGGGTGATGTTTTAGTTACGTGTCATCCTGAGCAAGGCGCTTGCGCCGAAGCCTCTTTGATCACTTAGCGCTTCAGCGCTTATGTGAGCATGATCCCCCTTGCGGGGAGAAGGATCTCTTTGGTTTAGGATTGGTATGAGTATATGAAAAAATTGGGTGTAATTTCTTCTTTGGCGGCTGTGGCTTGTTTTGCGGCGAATCCGCTCACGACGGATTTCTATTCGGCGGATGCGGCGGCGCTCGTGTATCACGACAGCCTGTTCATTTTCGCGGGGCACGATGAACAGGGCCCGCAGGGCAATAACAACAAGGCGTTCGTGATGAATGATTGGCACGTGATGGTGACCGACGACATGGAAAACTATCACGATTACGGCGCAGTGCTGAGCGTCAAGACCTTCAAGTGGGCGAATGCGAGCGCGTTTGCGGGGCATTGTGAATACCGTAACGGCAAGTTCTATTGGTATGTGGCGGTGCACCATGCAACGATTAAGCAGGACGAGGGTTTTGCGATTGGCGTCGCGGTGGCGGACCATCCGTCGGGACCGTGGACGGATGCGCTCGGGCATGCGTTGGTGACAGACAACACGCAGAACGACGTGGCGTTGAATATCGACCCCGCGATTTTCTACGACGGCGATGACATCTGGATGTATTGGGGCTCGTGGAATGCGGGCCGCCGCGTGAAACTCAAGGAAAACATGCTCGAACTCGCGAGCACTCCCGAAGACATCAAAATCAAGGACTTTTTCGAGGCCCCGTGGATGCACAAGTACCGCGGCAACTACTACTTCAGTTACGCCTCGGGTTACCCCTCCACGACGAACTACTCGATGGCTCCGAGTTTGAATGGTCCCTGGACGCAGAAGGGCGTCATCAACGACAAACTTGACAATTCCGAGACGAATCACCAGGCAATTTTCAAGTATCTCGGGCACTGGTATTTTATGTATCATGGCGCGAACTCTCCGGGCGGCTGGACTTACCGCCGTTCCGTGAACATTGACTACCTGTATTACGACGAGGATGCGAATATCCAGAAAATCAAGCGTACTTCAACGGGTGTAGACAAGGTGAACAACGCTCCGCTCGCCGAAGGAGGCTACCGCTTGACAGTGACGCATAGCAGCATGGCGCTCGAAGACGAGAACGGCATCGTGGTGCAACGCCCGGCGGATGAGTCTTCCGATGCGCAACTCTGGGTGATTGCGAAGGGCGATTCCGCACGCCATTACACTCTCAAGAACTTTGCGACCGGCCGCTATTACTGCCCGCCCAAGGCCTTGCTCGATACGGTTAAGACTTCGGAGACTGCTTGCAATATCCGCATCGAGAATGCGTCTGTGAACAAGGGCTACTACGTCTACGGAGACTACGACAGCGATTTTGTGGGCGACGTGCTGAACATCTCGAAGGACGCGGGCATGCCCGTGATTACGTGGGTCCGCACCGGAACGGATAACCAAAAGTTCCAATTCAAGGCGGCCAAGGTGCCGGAACCTGTCGTGGAATCCTCGAGTTCTTCGGAAACAGTTTCAAGCTCAGAAACAGCTCCGGAATCAAGTTCGTCCGGAACAACAGCGATTGGATCGCGCGCTGTCCGTCCTGACAATACGATGCAGCCTGCCCGCAAGGCCTACCGCGACCTCAAGGGTCGTCGCTTCGATAAGCAAATCCCGTACCGGGTGATGTTCTAGGGTTGACGTAAAGTTCTTTTTGGACTAAAAGAAAGTATATTTAAATTGGCTGTGTGGGAAAGCGAGGCATTATGAAAAGAGTCAACGTGGTTTTTGCACTTTCTGCACTATTGGCGGGGCAGGCTTTTGCGGCCGACTGGTACGCGAAGGAGACGCGCTGGGCAGGGCATGACCCGGACATTATCCGTTACGAGGACGGCTATGCGCTCGCGACGACGGATAACCACATGCTCATGCAGTTTTCCGAGGATGCGCTGAACTGGAAGAATGGCGACCCCGCCATGCCGGAATTTTCGAAGTGGCTTTACAAGTACGCGCCGAACATGATTGACATCTGGGCGCCGGATATCCATTACATTGGTGGCGAATATCGCATGTACTATTGTGGCTCCGAGATGGGCATCCGCTCGTCGGGCATGGGGTTCATGTCGAGTAAGGAAATCGACCCGACAAAGCCCGGCTACGGCTGGACGGACATGGGCGAGGTGATTCACACGGTCAAGAGCGACGCCTACAACGCGATTGACGCGGCGGTGCTGAAGGACAACGATGGCAAGGTCTGGATGGCGTTCGGTTCGTGGGGCACGGGCATTCACATTCTGGAACTGAACGAAGAAACAGGCAAGGTGAAAGACGGTGCGAAGATGATCAACATCGCGAACCGCGGCGGTTCGGGCATCGAGGGCGCAAGCCTTATCGAACACGACGGTTACTATTACCTGTTTACGGCGTGGGATAACTGCTGCAAGAAGGGCGCAGACCTCGAAAACAATTCTTACAAGACGACGGTGGGACGCTCCAGTCGAATTGACGGCGGGTATGTGGACCGCAGCGGCAAGGCGCTCTTGAATGGCGGTGGCACGATTCTGTTGAGCCGTTACGGGCGCTACTACGGGCCTGCGGGCGGCGAGGCGTTCCAGGACGTGAATCGCCAGCGTTTTGTGAATCATTACTACGACAAGAATGATGGCGGAAACTCCTACATCCAAGTCCGCGATATCGTCTATACAGACGATGGCTGGCCGGAACTGGGACAACCGTTCCTCGGGCGTTATCTGAGTGCCGAGGCGGAACAAGGCGCTTTGACTCATGTGGATATTTCGAGCAGCTCGACGGCCTCGAACGGAGAATTCTGCGCTTACATCAACTACGAAGACAGCAAGATTCGCTTGCCGATGATTATCCCGCAGGCAGGCGACTACCTGATTCGCTACCGCTATGACAACAACTGGACCGAAGACGGTGCAAACGGTAGTTCGCACTATGTGAGCGTCAACGGCAAAAATCAGGAAGTGGAACTGCCGCTAACAGGTGCGTGGAGCGCGTTCCCTGAAAAGTCGGTGGTGTACATTCCCGCGAAACTTAAGCGCGGCTCAAACTTTATCGAGATTACGAAGGGCAAGCATTATGCGGAACTCGACAGGCTTGATTTCTTGCGCATCATTCGCGATACGATTCCGGCGAACGGCTTTGACAACGGCATTCGCGTGCGTTTGACGGATAAGGACGAATTTGCCATCAAGGACGGCGGCTATGCGATTTTCGAGAACGTGATTACGGATTCCATTGTGGGCCCGGGCGTGCTTGTGCAGGTGAAGAACGGCGCGGGCGGTACGCTGAACATTCGTAAGGAAAGCAAGAAGGGCGACGTGATTTCGAAATGCGAATTGCCCTCGGCGGGCGATGAGAGCAAGTGGATTGACGTGCGCTGCTCCAATATGCCGGAACTCAAGGGCGTGCAGGACTTTTACCTGACGGCGGAAGGCCTAGGCGGCGAAACGTTTCTCGGGAACATCAAGTTCGACGAAGGCGTGAAGGATACGACGACCGCAATTCGCCGTATTGGCGGTCGCGACGAGCGGACCCTCCGTGCGGGCGACATGCAGCTTCCGGCCCAAAACAAAAAATACCGCGACCTCAAGGGGCGGCGGTATGATAAGCAAATCCCGTACCGGGTGATGTTCTAGGCTTTAGCCCAGTCCTTGTACTTAATCCAGATGTGCAGCCAGATTCTAGCGACAGAATCGATTGCGTCGCTGAAGATCATGGTGCTGTACATCTCGAAATACTTGCCCCATTCAGTATCCGTTTCGAATTCCTTCATGGATTTTGTATTTTCGAAATCTTCGGGAATCAAGAAATACGAGAACAGGTAGGAATACTGCGAAACGACGCTCATGTAGTCCCATACATTGTTGTTCTTGCCACCCCAGCCATGCATGTACTTGCGGGTGGCAATTTCTTTTTCCACGTTCGTCGTGAATGGGGAGGCTGTCAGCGGTAGCGGGTATCCATCCGGGTCGTAGAAGAATCGGTTGTTGTCTTTGTCGATCTTGTAGGCCTTGCTAATGGCGTCTTCCCATTTCTTTTCGATGCCGCCGTGAATGCCCTTGCCGTCGGAATAGGGGCGACAGTCGCAGTGTAGGGGCATGTGGCAGTCGGCAATGTAGTGACTCAAAATGAAGAATCGCATGGCGATGTGGTTGCCCGATGTTGCGATGGGGCAGCCCTTTTCTTCGCGGTTGAGCATTTTGAAGTTGTCGATGATGCTGTGTGAAACTGCTTCGCAGCGGTCTGCGCAGTTGCCGCCTTCGATGTTGTAGGGCTTGCCCTTGAGCGGCGATTCTTTGGACATCTTGGTGTAAATGCTATGGGTCGAGGGCAAACTGCCGAAGGTGTTGTAGGTGCCGTCTTCAGCGGGGCGGTATTTGACGATATGGCTGGTTGCCATGTCCTTGAAAACGTCGTCGGGGTACCAGGCTCCCTTAATTACGAAATCTCGGTAATTCTTGAACCATTTGACCAAGGCTTTGGCCTCGGTGCGTACTTTTTCACTGACTCCGCTAATGACTTTTTCATCGGTTGTGGTGGCGATAACTTCCAAACGCTTGATAGCCATAAAGGCAATCCAGGCGTGCGAATATTTTTTCATGCTAAAAAGCTCCTTTTTCTTTAAAATATAAGAAAAAGGGATGCTTTGTACTTTAAATGTATTACAAAAGAATACGTTTGTAATTTTTATAAATTTCCTATATTTGCACTATGCTTACCATTAATGGACAGAGTGTCGATGCGGCGGGCAAGACCGTTGCTGAATACCTTGCAGAAGCAGGGTATAATACCGTGCGCATCGCTGTAGAACGGAACGAAGAAATTGTTCCGAAGGCGAAGTACGCTGAGACGGTGTTGGCCGACGGCGACGTAGTCGAGGTCGTGAATTTTGTAGGCGGCGGGTGATGGATTCTCGCGTGCCTTCGCAGAATGAGATGCACGCTGCGCTTGAAAAGCGGCAGGGTGCAGAAGCTGTGCGCAAATTGCAGGCGGCAACAGTTGCTGTTTGCGGTTTGGGTGGGCTCGGTTCGAATATTGCGATTTCTTTGGCGCGTGCCGGTGTCGGCAAACTGATTCTGATTGATTTTGATCGTGTCGATGTCACGAATTTGCATCGCCAGCAGTATAAGGCTTGCCAGGTTGGCATGCCGAAGCCCGAGGCGCTGCTTGCGAACTTGAAAGAGATTGCTCCGTATACGGAGTTTGAAACGCATTTTGAGAAAGTGAGCGCCGAGAATGCGGAGGCGTTGTTGGCCAAGGCCGACGTGATTTGCGAGGCGTTTGATAATGCCGAGGCGAAGGCGATGCTTGTGAATACGGTGCTTGAAAATATGCCCGAAAAGTTCCTGGTCGCTGCTTCTGGCATGGCTGGCTACGATAGCGGAAATTTGATTACGACCCGCAAGGTGACCAAGCGCTTTTATGTTTGCGGTGACGGTAAAAGCGATGTGGCCGATGGAATCGGGCTCGTCGCGCCCCGCGTGATGCTTTGTGCCGCCCACCAGGCCTTGACTGCTATCCGCCTGATTCTCGGGCTGGAATAATGCTATATTTAGCCCTGCAAAAAAGAAGGCTTTATGGACGACAAACTTGTAATTGGTGGCCACGAATTCAATTCCCGCTTTATCTTAGGTTCCGGCAAATACTCCCTCAAGCTGATTGAGGCTGCTGTGCGCGATGCCGGGGCACAGATTGTGACCCTCGCGGTGCGCCGAGCGAACACCAAGGACCATGAAAATATTCTGGATTACATTCCGAAGGGTGTGACGCTGTTGCCGAATACGTCCGGCGCACGCAACGCCGCTGAAGCGGTGCGCATCGCGCGTCTTTCTCGCGAACTCGGCTGCGGTGATTTCGTCAAGATCGAAATCATGCGCGACACGAAGTACCTTTTGCCCGACAACTACGAAACCATCAAGGCGACCGAAACCTTGGCGAAAGAAGGTTTCGTAGTGATGCCGTATATGTACCCGGATTTGAACGTGGCGCGCGACCTCGCTAACGCGGGTGCCGCAGCCGTGATGCCGCTGGCTGCTCCGATTGGTTCTAACAAGGGCCTTTCTACCCGCGAATTCATTCAGATTCTCATCGATGAAATCGACCTCCCGATTATCGTGGATGCGGGCATCGGTAAACCCTCTGAAGCTTGTGCTGCCATGGAAATGGGCGCTGCCGCTATTATGGCGAATACCGCTCTTGCAACCGCTGGCGATTTGCCCATGATGGCTCAGAGTTTCAAGCTCGCAATTGAAGCGGGTCGCAAGGCCTACTTGGCAGGCCTTGGCCGCGTGCTGACCCGCGGCGCTTCTGCTTCCGACCCGCTGACTGGTTTCTTGAGAGACTAACCGGGGTTTTAGGGGCAGAGCCCTTAGGCGAAGGGGTAATGAAAAAAAGACGAGCTGTTTGCTCGTCTTTTTGCAATGAGGGGAAGACCTGCCCCTTCCTACTGCACGTCTATTTGCACCTTATACATGGCCTTGCGCTGGGTGAGTGCGCCGCGCGGGGCTGTTTTGACGGTCACGTTCTTGGGCGTTACGCCGGGCTGTTGTTGCAGCGTCTTGAGCAAGTCCTGATTGCGCTTTTCGGCCAGGTCGAGGATTTCCTTTTCGAGGGCCTTGCGGTCGAGATCCTTGGCGTGGGCTTCTGCGTAGGCGGCGTAGGCGCTGTCCTTGTCTTCGATGGCGAGGATTGCCTTTTCGTCGAGTTCGTTGAGCGCGGTCTTGTTCTGCGTTGCCTTGTAGAAGTCGGTCTTGAGCTTGTGCGTCTTGTAGGCGTCAACCGTCTTTTTCAGGTTGAAGTTTTGCACAAAGTTCATCTTGAGTTTCTTGTCGTTGACGAGTGCTTCGACCATTTTCTGGGCCTTGGCGTACTGTTCGCTGGTGAAGGAACCTGCGAGCGGGTCGATATAGATTTCGTCGTTCTTGCCGAGGTCAATTCCGATTGCACCTGCGCCTGTGGCGGCTACGTTACCCACGACTTTGAGCGGGGAGAGAGCCACCTTGATGAGCAGATTCATCACGGTCTGCCACACGATTTTCAGGTAAGAGAATTCAGGGTCTTGCACGTTGCCTTTCACAGGAACGTCGAACTGGATTTTGTCATCCTTGTCCTTGAGAATGTAGAGGCCGACCTTCATCGGAACCATGTATTCCGGGTCGGTTTTAGAATCCTTGTCGCCTACGTTGATGTTGTAGATGTCGATGGTGTTCTTGCTTTCGATGTTCCAACCGCTCATCTTGTTTTCGCTGGCGAAGGCCATGGTGCCCGAGGTAATGGGGTAGCCGGTGTAGTGATGGCTATACGGCGAGAAGTGCTTGAGCGCGAGGTTCTTGACGCTCACGTAGGCGTCCATGGTGCTGATGTCGGAAAGTGCGCCCTTGTACTTGAGCGAGAGTGTGCCGCCTTCGGGGAATGCGGCCGACACGTTGATGGCGCAGGGGGAGTTGAAGTTGATGTTGGATCCGTTTACGGTAATGCCGCTCACCTTGTAGTTGAACGCTTGCTTGGGCGTGTGGTCGGTGGCAGAAACGCTCGTGTTTGCAACCAGGAGCTTGTTAATCACGAACTTAAGTGGGGTTGACTTTTCAGCCGGAGCTGGTGCTGCTTCTTCTTTTTCTGCGACAGTTTCTGCTGCGGCGGTAGAATCGGCGGTGACTTCCTTTTTGGCGTTTTTGTTCAGCGGTTCAAGCAAAACGTCGATGTTGGTGGTGCCGTTCTTGAACAGGTCAACATGTGCAGACACTCCGTTTACAATCACGGAATCCACACGGAAATCCATATCATTCAGGTTGGCCTTGGCAATGCCTACGCCCACGTGCGCAACGCTGATGTCCTTGCCGCTAGTTTCGGTGAGTTTCAAGTGGTCGACGGACACGGTGCCGCTCACGTTAGAAGACAGAACGTGGTTCACATTGCCGTTCACGTTCAAGTTGACATTCAGAGAGGCGTCGAAGTCCTTGTACTTGATAAAATCGTTCAGGTAGGGCTTGGCGATGGCGAGAGCCAGCTTGTTGAGCGTTACGTTCACGCCGAAGTCCTGGGTCTGCATATTGAACAGGACTTTAATGCCCAAATCACCACCGTTTGCAAATTTGAGATTCACGCCGATGTCGGTATCCTTGTTGCTAAAGTAGACTGCCGGAATGGCGACCGAGAAGTCTTGAATGTGAATCTTGGAACCGATTTTCTGGTCTTCGTAAATGACGTTGCCCTTTTCGAGCGTGATGTTTTCAACCGCGACGCTAAAGCCAATCATTTCGTTCGGATCGAGGTTCAAAGTCTGAGCGGAATCGGCGGCGGTGGAGTCGACCTTGGCTTCTTCGGCGGTTGTGTCGGCGGTGCTGTCGGCTGCGAACTTGTCGAGGATGTCGCTAAAGTTGAACTGGTCTCCCTTCTGGGTGACGCGCGTGTACAGGCCTTTCAGGTATATTTCGCTCACGCTGATTTCTTTGGCGATGAGTCGCGTGGGGTTAACGTTAATGCGGAATTTTTCAAAGGCCACAAAGGGGGTGGTGCCATCGGGTTCGTAAATCGCGAAGTCGTCGACGGTAACGGTGAACGTGAACGGGCTGAAGTCCACGTTTTCGATTTTCATTTTGCGACCGATGATTTCTTCGGAGTGGGCGACCACGTAGTTCTTGGCGATGCTGGGGCCGATTTTGAGGGCGACAATGACGATTACAATCAATGCCGCGAGAACGATAAGGGCAATGTAACGTTTCTTCATGGTGCCCTAAAAATAGAATTCTTACTTTGCAGATGTTTGTTAAATTTTTTTAGAACGCCTTTTTCTATCTTTATACATATAATGGAAAAATTCCCCGTGAATAACGATTCCTTGAACGTTTTGATTTTGGCGGCGGGCCTTGGAACCCGCCTGCGCCCGCTCACAAATGACATGCCGAAGCCCCTTGTTCCTGTGGTTGACGCCTCGATTCTGGACTTGCAGGCTCGTAAGGCGCGCGCCATCGGAAGTGTTCGTTTGCATGCAAATGCCCATTACCTGGCTGAACAGGTGGTGTCGGCGGGTGGAACTTTAGGTTTCGAAAAAGTTTGGGTGGAGCTGCCCGATATCCTCGGGACTGCCGGCCCGCTCAAGCGCATTTACAATGAAGGCTATCGTGGAGGCCTTCTGATTATGAATGGTGATGCTTATTGCAATTTTGACTTGAAGGCCTTTGTCGAAAATGCGCAGGCGTTGGCTGCTCAGCCGGACGGTCCGCAGGTGGCTTTGCTCGCGGTTGATTTTCCGAAGGTGAACACATTCCGCGTGGGAGCGGACGGTCGCTTGGCCGGCGTGGTTGGCCGCTTTGGTAGCGAAGAAGGTTTGCCTGCGACGTTCTCGGGCGTTTCGTGGTACAGCGATGTCGCTCTTTCGCGTATTCGCGATGGAGAATTTGATATCCGTGAATTCTGGAAGCAAGAGATTGCGGCGGGTCGCGCTCCGTTCGTGGACATGACGCAACTGCATGCGACTTGGATTGATATGGGCTCGCCCGAAGGCTTGATGTCGGCGGTGGAGGCTCGCTTGAAGGAGCTTGGCCGCGACGTGAACGAAGCTGTCGTTGAAGATGGCGTTCAAGTGCCTGCTGGTGTGACTATCAAGCATTCTGTGATTTATGCCGGTGCTGAAATTCAAGCCGGCGAAACAATTGAAAATGAAATCCGCGGTAAGGGATTTATTTGGAAGGTTTAAATTATGCGCAAGTTTAGAGTTGTCCTAGTCGAACCGGAACATCCGCACAATGTGGGCTTTGTGGCCCGCGCCATGCACTGCTACGCCCTCGATGAACTTTATATTGTTTACCCGAGACGCGACAAGGTCATTGAAAATTCTTACCATACGGCACCGAACAGTCACGAAGTCTTGGACAAGGCAACTATCGTGCATAAGTTCGAAGATGCCATTGGTGATTGCGCTTGCGCAGTTGCGTTTAGCCGCCGTATTTACGGTTCTGCCATCAAGCATACGATGATGCCTGGGCTTTCAGAATTGTTGCCCGAAAACGGAACGATTGCGCTGGTGTTCGGTCGCGAATCTTGCGGTCTTGAAACCGAAGAAGTGAACGCTTGCACTTACCAGTGTGAAATCCCGGTGCCGGGACTCATGAGTCTGAACTTGGCGCAGGCGGTGACGGTGGGCCTTTATGAACTTTGCCGCAGCGGTGCGCTTGCCAACGGCGAAGGCCGCGCGAAGCGTGGAAGCAAGGGTGCTTGCGAAACGGCTCCGGCGACCATCGATCAGATTGATAGCTTCAAGAAGTTTTTGGACCGCTATCTGACCGGCCAGTATCACGACCAATCTTGGCGCGACAACTTCCTCAATACGCTCTTGCAGCGTTTGCACCCGACTCGCAACGAACTGTCGGCGTTGTTCGGACTCATCCGTAATCTCGCAAAGAAACCCGCCCGCTTGGAACAAGCTGCCGACAAGGCTGCTAAGGCTGCGGCAGAATCTGCTGAAAAATAAGCATGGAAGTCGAATTCAACATCGCAGGGCGAATTTTGGCCAAGGACGACACGCGAGTCATATCGCTTGCCGAAATCCTTGCGTCGCCCTTGGTGGTGAATGGGGCTGCGGGCGCTGCGACTTGTGCCGCCGACCTTAGCGAAGATTCTCTTGCTGCCTACTGCAAGGCGGTTTCGGCGCAGAACGCCTGTAAAGTCTATCTATGGAAAGACCGCGAAGAATACGGCAACGCGAATGTGTTCAACGGCGGCTCCGATTACGAGGTCGTGAACGAAGTATGCTTCTTATGCGTTTACGACTGCGGAAAAGAAATGGTCCGTGAAACTACGAACCATTGGAATGAAAAAATCGACGAAGTTATTTAGCGATTTTCGAATTCTTCTTTCGTAATGCAACTGACATGCCCCGTGCGGTGCTCGCTCATCAAGGGGAGATAAAGGTCCTTGGTGGTCCACTGGTACTTGAATCCACATTTTTCTTGCACTCGGCGAGATTTTTCATTGCCGTCGTAGTATCCGCACCAGACTTTTCGCATGCCAAGATCTTGGAAGGCGTGTCGTATTAATTCTTTTGCGGCTTCGGGAATGAGCCCTTGTCCCCAAAAGGGCTTGCCAATCCAATAGCCGAGTTCGCATTCGTCATCGCGCTCAGTTAAATCGGTGTTGCCGTTGAGCTTCAGCTCGATTGCTCCGATGGCCTTGTTATCTTGTTTTAAACAGACGGCGTATGCTTCGGCTCCGCAAAAAACGTACCGAATGACGCCAAGACTTTCTTGAATGTTCTTGTGTGCGGGCCAGCCAGCAATGGGGCCCACATCGGGGTCGCTGGCGTACTTGTAGAGATCTTCAGCATCGCTATCTTGCCAACGGCGAAGAATCAATCGTTCTGTTTCTAGGGACATATTCCAAATATAGACTTTTATATATTTGCACCATGACCACGAAGACGATTAAAATTCAGTACCTCGACGATTCTATCCCGAAACTCACTTACATCGGCGGCAAATCCGACTGGATTGACCTTGCCGCGGCAGAGACTGTGACGCTCAAGGCAGGCGAGTTCAAACTCATTCACTTGGGGGTCGCGATGAAGTTGCCCGAGGGTTACGAGGCGCATATCGCCCCGCGCAGTTCCACCTTCAAAAATTTTGGAATTTTACAAGCAAATTCTGTGGGCGTGGTCGATTCTAGCTACTGCGGCGCGAAAGACTGGTGGAAAATGCCCGTTTACGCCACCCGCGACGTGACCATCGAAAAGGGGAGCCGTATTGCACAGTTCCGCATCATGGAAATCCAACCGACGCTCACCTTCGAAGAAGGCGCTCTCGACGGCGCTGACCGTGGCGGCTTCGGCAGCACGGGAATCTAAAAGGATTGCGTCTAAACCTCGTATTTCTGAAGAGCCCTGATGAATTCAGGGGCGAAATCGACGCCGTTCGACCATGTGATGCCCCATAATCGCCAATATATTTTGCGTCAATCACGTGAAGCATTCTCTTGTATTCTCCGGTGTTTGAAATATATGCAGTGTTGAAGGCTATTTTGTTTCCTGTCTGCAATAAAAGACGCGCAATATAACGACGATTCGCTTGTCATGGTCGACATGGTAAAACAGTCGGTAATTGTCCACTGACATCGATCGAACTTCACGTAAAATCCAGGGTTCGTCTTGACATAAGGCGAAAGCTTCTGGAAAATCGGACAATGTATTCACCGATTCCTGAATTTTTCTCATTAGATTCTTTGCCGCGATAGGCGAACAAAGTGTTACGCTGATATAGTCAAAGATTTGATCGATATCATCCTGTGCTGCGGAAGAAAAATGGACTTCGAAATTCATACCTTGTACTTTTTCTTGACATCGGAAAGGACCGTCGCGGCTGGGCGGGTGCGACCTTTCAGCATGTCATTGTAGCCCTTCTCGAGTTCCGCATCGAGGCGCTCTTTAGACCATTTGGCGGAGTTTTCGGGAGCCTTGGGTATTTTCACGTCAAAGGGAATACCCTGTTGCAGAATAATCTGTTTATAGAACATGTTGATGGCGCTGGAAACGGATATGCCGAGGGTTTCCAGGACGTTTTCGGCTTGTTCCTTGACGTCGGGCTCTATGCGAGCGTATAAATTTGCAGTCTTGTTCATGTCACTTAATATACATTTTTGTGCGTACAAAAGCAATACATTTTGAAAACTTCTTGAAATTCACCAAAACGCATATGAGCGTTGAAGTAAAAAGCGGGGTTTGTGGTTTAGTGTCTGCTGATAAATATAAATTTATTGTCATGTCATATTATGACAAAATTGGGCCTATACGGAGTGTTTGGTCACGGGGTGGTTGTTTTGGGGCGGGGTATAGGTTATATTTTGGAGTGAGGTTTTTTATGCTGAAGAAGTTTGTTCTGGGGAGTATGGTTGTGGTGGCGGCGTTGCTTGGCAATGCTTGCGGCGATGACGACAGCAGTTTTGCCCCGCGTGACGAGGATTCATCTTCGTCCATTTGCGAAGACTGCGACGATGCCAGCAGCAGCTCTGCGAAGTCAAGCAGTTCCGTGCGGTCGTCATCCAGCGTCACACCGCAGTCGAGCAGCAGCGAGACAAGTGTGTCCAGTAGTTCAGCGAAGTCCTCGACGAGTGTCTCGCCGAAGTCGAGTAGCAGTTCAGCAAAGTCCAGTAGCAGCTCGGCGAAGTCTTCTTCGTCGGTGTCTAGCAGTTCCGCAAAATCGAGCAGCAGCGAATACGTACCGTTTGACCACTCGCAAACGTTGGCCGGTGCTTACAAGGTCGGCGAAAATGCATACAAGCAGTTTACTGACACGCGCAATGGCCGTAGCTACTATTACATTACAATCACGTCGGATTACAGCGGGAAATCTGTCACTGTCATGGCCGAAAACTTGAACATTGGCAAAATGGTTCCTGGAGCAGAGAATCAGAATGATGACAACGAGATAGAACGCTTTTGCTACAACAACGACACGACCAAGTGCGACGAGTTTGGCGGTCTTTACCAGTGGGCCGAGATGATGCAGCTGCCGAGCCGTTGCAACACGGAAAGCTGCTCCGATCTTATTCAGGAAAATCACCAAGGGATTTGTCCCGATGGCTGGCGATTGTTCACATACGATGATTATGAAATTGTCCGAGGTTATAAGGATGAAAACGGTGATGGAATCAAAGGCCTGCGCTCGACATACGGTTTTAGCGGGACGAATGCGAGCGGATTTTCGCTTACAGGTGCTGGTATTAGAAGCGATAATGGAACATTTAATGGTTTAAAAGAAAAAATCTTTATTTTTCGTCCAATCGAATATCAAGCCGATGCTGCAAAACAAGCTCATCATATGAGAATATCGGCGGCACTTGATAGTGGACCTTCGGAAAATGCTAGAGAATTGAAGACAAAAGGTTTCTCCGTCCGCTGTGTGATGGTCGAAAAATAACCACAACGAAGACTTTCTTCATCATCAATCATCCATTACACATCACTTTTAAAAGCCGGGGCGTTGCGGGGCGGCGAGCGCCCGCTCGAGAGGGTGGCGGAAGACACGGCGAGATCCTTCGACTCCACTGCGTTCCGCTCAGGATAACACACTTGTGTCGAGTCGGGGCTACAGCCAGGGGGACAACTGAAAAAGGCGAGTGTCGTAGTCTTGCTTGCAAGACTATGATCGAGCCGAACAGTTGGGACTTGAACGAAGTGAAAGTCCAGCCTTCCCCCCTTTACTCCCTATAATTTTTACATGAAATTCACTTCCTACTTCCGACTTCCAACTTCCGACTTTCCTATATTTTCTACGCAAAAATTTTTAACAAGGACCTTATTATGGCAAAGATCGCTATTCTCGGTTACGGTAACCTCGGTCGCGGCGTGGAATGCGCTGTGAAGCAGGCTCCCGATATGGAACTCGTCGCTGTTTTCACTCGTCGTGACCCCTCTACGGTCAAGATTCAGACGGCTGGCGTTCCGGTTTTGAACGTTTCTGAAATGGAAGCTTGGAAGGACAAGGTAGACGTGCTCATCATTTGCGGTGGCTCTGCTACGGACCTGCCGGTGCTCACCCCGAAGTACGCCTCCATGTTTAACGTGATCGACTCCTTCGACACCCATGCCAAGATTCCGCAGCACTTCGCTGCCGTTGACGCTGCTGCCAAGGGCGCAAACAAGATCGCCATGATCTCTGTCGGTTGGGACCCGGGTATGTTCAGCCTGAACCGCGTGTACGCTCAGTCCATTCTTCCGGAAGGCAAGGACTACACGTTCTGGGGCAAGGGTGTTTCTCAGGGCCACAGCGACGCTGTCCGCCGTATCAAGGGCGTGAAGAACGCTAAGCAGTACACCTGCCCGGTGGAATCTGCTCTCGAAGCCGTGCGTAGCGGTTCCATGCCGGAACTCACCACCCGCCAGAAGCACACGCGCCTCGTTTACGTGGTGGCCGAAGAAGGTGCCGACAAGGCTTACATCGAAAACGCCATCAAGACGATGCCGAACTACTTCGATGAATACGACACTACCGTTAACTTCATCAGCGAAGAAGAATTCAACAAGAATCACAGCGGCCTCGCTCACGGTGGTTTCGTGATTCGTACCGGCAAGACTGGCATGAACAAGGAACACACCCACGTGATTGAATACAGCCTCAAGCTCGATTCCAACCCGGAATTCACGACGAGCGTTCTCGTGGCTTACGCCCGCGCTGCTCTCCGTATGAAGGCTAACGGCCAGACCGGTTGCAAGACCGTTCTCGACGTGCCGCCTGCATACCTCAGCACCTTGAGCGACGAAGACCTCCGCGCTCACTGCTTATAAGACCGCTCGCGCCCAGTCGTACTAAGTACGTACCCGAAGCGCTCGCTCTCGCCTTCGACGACTCGTTGATACAAGTCGCCTACGGCTCACGGTAATGACACGATGAGTCATCCTGAGCGGAGGCGCGAAGCGCCGAAGTCGAAGGATCTAAAAGAAATTGCCTCGGGTGAATCCCGAGGCTTTTTCGTTGTGAGTCATGCCCGATTTAGTCGGGCATCTCCTATAAAAAGAATTTCTGATTGATTTCAATTTCTAGGCCTGCATATCGCGGGCCGATTTTTTTGCGTAGGGTAGTGGTAAGTCCGTCGGAGGTCCCTTTGTACGGGTAGTTGAAACGGACTTTCATTTCGGGGTGCAAGCGCTTGATTTCGGCCTTGATGACTTGCGCGAGTTCGCATTCTTTAGGGCGGCTCGGGTCGTAGAGAATTCCGATGTCGGTGTTGCGGACTTTTCCGTTCAATTCGGGCGTAAAGCTGTGAATGCCCAGATGAATGATTTCTTTCTTGGCGTTTGCTTTCACGAATTTATCAATCGCGGCGCGGTATTCGTTCCAGTAGGCGGTGGCTTGCGCTTTCGCGTTTTCGTTGTTGCGCAAGAAATCGCTAAAGGCACTCTTGTTGGTGATGGTGCGGTTCAGGTCTACGAACAGGCGAGAATATTTGCCTTCACTGTAGAATTCGGGCTTTGCGAATTTCACCAGTTTGCGGAATACGGCGAGCGCCCCGATGTCATAGGCGCGGTGGGTCTTCTGGACTTCGGCAGGAACGGCCATCTTGAAGGCGGCGGGTAATTTGTTGCTCGCGTGCTCGCAAGTAAGCATTAGAACGGAATCATTTTTAGGCTTCATACAGTCGGTTTTCCGCGAGACAGTGGGCGAGTTTTCCGTATTCGTACACGAAGTCGTCGTGGTCAGGGTTTGCGCCCACGTTTTTGACGAGCGTGCTGGCGAGCGTGCCGCGCTTGAACATCTTCTGCAGAAGTTCCTGCGAATGGCTGCTGATTTTATTCTTGACTTTTTCGGTGATTTTTAAAATCAGTTCCTTGGCGGTGATTTCGCTGGCGTCGATTCCCCAAATCTTCAGATAGTCGCGGTCGCTAATCACCGTCTTCTCGGCAGCATGAGTCGTGTCCAGCAGAATCTTGGCGAGTGCGTCGGTGTCGAGGGCGCGAATTTCTTTTTCGCTTGCGAAAGCGCCTTCTGCAAGGCCCTTAAGTACGGCGACTTCCCATTCAGCAATCGCGATGTCTGCATCCGGGCATTCCTGAATGTCAACCAGGCGGATTTCTACGGCCCCGCGGTCAAAGCGGGCAATAGCACCGCGGCTATTCAAGAAGAAATGGTTCAGCAAATGTTCCGGATCGTAAGGTGCAATGTCGGCCTTCACGCGATTGAAAATCTGTTCCTCGTAATCCTTGTAAGTAAACACCGCTTCAGGGATTACCTTGCCTGTAATGCTCGGAATTTTTTCTTGGTTGTGGCGGTAAGTCTCGATTCGTCCGTCCAGGAATCCGCAGTATTTGCTGTCCAAAAACGGGCTAGAGGCTGCTACGGCGGGAATCAGTGGCAGCAATGCGCGAATGGCTGCGTGCAGTTTTCCGAATTCTTCGTCACCGTTAAAAGAAAGATTGATATGTGTCGATTGCAAGTTCGCCCAGCCGTGACCCTTGCAATTAAAGATGCGGTCGTAGGCCTGGTAAATATCCAAGCAATCGTAGGGCCAGAGCTGCATTACGGCGGGGTCCATAAAGGGGTGTGCTGCCGTCGGCAAGAGCATGGCGTTAATGCTCTTGAGCGATTCGTTCGCCTTCAAGATTTCATGATGGAACGTCTTGCCCAAATGCTTCAGACTATCGACTGGCTCTGCACACTTGAATTCCAGCACATGGCTCACCAGTTCGTTGGAAAGTCCGATGGGTCCGTGTTCTACATCCGAAAGCTGTTCGCCATTCTTGTCTTTTCCAAGCGGTACATCAGCACGGGGGAGTACATCAAGAGTATCACGATCCACGATCATGTACTCCATCTCAATGCCATAACGTTGCCAAAGTTTGTAGTTGGACATTAGAACCATTCCCTTTCGTGCTGTTGCAATTTATGTTGTGCGGCGTTCATGCGGTCTTCGATGCGGTGGCGCAGCGAGTCGTTCACTTCGATGACAATCGGGTGGCCATGCCATTCCTTCAAATCTACGCCGTAAAGCCCGTTACCGATCAAGCTGCAAATCTTGAGGGCGGTCTTCACGATTCCATGCGGTACCATCTCGATAGGGATGCTTTCGCACTTGCCCGAAAATTCTTCGCTCTGCTTGTCGTTGCTTTCCCAGTTGTAAATTTGCCAGTGGCCCTTGGCCATGTGGTATTTGCAGGCGTAAAGCGGCTTGCCGTCAAGAACGCCCACGCGCCAGTCGAATTCCGTCGGCGTAAATTCCTGCGCAATCAGCAAGTCGCTGTGCTGGAACATTTCGTCGAGAATCTGTTCGAGTTCTTCTTTGTTGGTCGCCTTTTTCACGCCCATGGAGAAACTCGAATCTGGCGACTTGATTACCATGGGGAATCCGATTTCCTTGGCGAGGGTGTGGCGGTTTTCGGCGTGCGCGATAATCGTCTTGGGTGAATGAATCTTGGCGGCCTGCATGAGTTCCTGCAGGTACACCTTATTGGAACAGCGCAGAATGCTGTCCGGGTCGTCAATCACCGCAATGCCTTGCGACTGCGCACGGCGCGCGAAACTGTAAGTGTAATGGTTTACGTTAGTAGTTTCGCGGATAAAGATGGCGTCGAATTCACCTACGCGCGGGTAATCCTTCTTGGTAATCATTTCCACGCGGAAACCCGTTTCTTCGGCGGCCTTGATAAAGTTCTGAATAGCCTGCGCATTGCTCGGCGGCTCCACTTCGTCGGGGTTCGTGAGAATGCCCAAGTCGTACAGGTAATCTTCTTCCTTGCTCGATGCATAGCGCGTCTTTTCGAAGTATTCCTGCGCAAATTTATCGACGAATTCCATGTGAGATTCGGGAATTTCATCCACGCAAATCGGGCGAATGCTCTGGATAAACCACTTCTGCTTGAATACGAATTTCGCGCGAAGCAAGGGTGCTTGGAACAAGCGGTAAAGTTCCTGCGAAAGCTCCAGGTATTGCGGGCTCACATTCTGACCGAAGTAAATTGAAAGTACGAATTCGGTGCCGGTGAGCTTGTGCAGACTCTTTTGAATCAGGTTGTCGATTTCGTCGGAAATGTGCTTGATGACTGCCGGAGCCTTGAAGTCGCGCATGTTCTTGACGCCCGGAATCACCTTGTGCCCGCGGGCCTCGGCCAGCAGCGACACGTAGTAGCCTTTGCTCTGGTAGTTGTAATCGCGGCAAAGGTTGAAAACGCGCAAGTTGCGTTCGTTGGTGTACTTGCTCGAAATCAGGTAGTCCTGTGCCGAAATGATATCGATGCCCGGAACGTGTAACTTCCAGTGCTTGGGATTGTTTACAACGATTAATTTTTTCATGGCAAAATGCTGTGGAGCAGTCGGAACTTATCCACCTTGTAATAAGGGGTCTTGTGAAGGGGGTTGGTGCCGTCGGGGTCGGCGACCATGAACTGATTCTTGTCGTCGATTCCATAAACCACGACGAAGTGCCCCATGGGCTCGCCGTGAATGTCGTCGAAGACGGACTTGTCATCGGCACCGGTAAACTCTCGCATGCTGCGGTACAGGTAGGTGGCCGAAAGCCCGCAAAGAACGGGTACTCCCTTCTTGAAGTATTTTTCGAACATGGCCGCGCGGAGGTCGGAGAAAGCCACGGTCCCGCCCAAATCGATAAAGCGGATGTAGGCTTCGATTGCCTTGCGGAGCTTGGGAGCGTGTTTTGCCTTGTGCAAAAGTTCCAGCTTTGCCTTCAGTTCCGGCATACTGAGCTCGCTCCAAGTGGGGTCCAATAGCGTCAGGTTGTACGAATGAATGGTCGCCTTGAATCCGCGTTTTAATGCGTCAATGCCAAGGAAAACGCCGAGGGTTCCACCGTCTTCAAGAAATTCAATTTCAGAAATCAGTTGCTTTAGAGAAATCTTGTAGCCAAGGTGGTTGTACACCGCCTGTAGGCTGGTCGGCCCGCAAGTAACGTCGTCGGGCTGCTGTAGAATCTTAATATTTAAGCCGGAGGTTTATCCGTTCTCGTCTGGCGGCTGTCGGAATGTTTTTCCGGGTCGTCGATGGGGTGCTGTAAAGATACCAAAATCTGTAAAAATGAGCAAGGGGGGCGAAAATGGGTTTGTAAATGAAATTTACAAGACAAATTGGCCGTATATATATAGATTTGCCTTTGTATGAAATCGATTTCTTTGAAGATTGCCTCGGTACTGGCCTTGACTGTGTCTATGGCTTTTGCTGATGATTTTGAAGATGCTCTTGCCGCAATCGATTCTGCCGATGCGGCTAACATGCCTGGCATGTATGATGTTAACCATTTTGAATACTTGGACTGCTGGGTGGAGTCTGCCGCAGATATTGTCCCGCGCGAACGTAACCGCATTGGTGCCATTCGCGATGAGGCCAAGGTATGTGGCTGCTATACGATTCGCGAAAAGGGTGGCTTTGGTTGGCGAGCAAATGACGAAGGCAAGAAGATTGTCAAAGTCTGGGACATTCCTAAGCCGCGTATCTTGACCTGCCCCAAGGGTATGACCTGTACCGAAGAATTCTTCTTTGAACAGTGCGTGGACCACATCAAGCAGTCCGTGCCCATGCTTTCGGATTATGCAAAGGGTGCTCCGCTTGAAGGTGCAATCGCTCTCACGTTCGAAGACAATACGAAGACTCCGTTCGGTGAATACTATGAATCGCACAGGGCTGCCGCAGATTCGATCAACTGCTTCATTAACGTGCATAACAGGCCCGACGCCTCTTTTGATTCCGATAACCGCAACCCGTTCTTGTTCCACCTTTCTGGCATGCCTCGTAAGTTGATTCCGCCTGCAGCGGGTCGCTTTACTGACTACAGTGATGTGCGTTGCCTTGACCGTGGTATTTTGACTGGCTTTGCGAATAACGGCTATGTTGAAAACGTGCGCCATATCGATGCAAACGGCCTTATCTACGGCGAAGAAATCGGCTACATGAATGATCCGACTTATCCGAAAAAGCAAGGTCCTGAATGGGGTGGAATTCTTTGGAAGTCCAATTACAAAATGGGTATGCGCGAAGGTATTTCGACTTTCTATCGTTCGAGTGTTCTTGACCAGAAGGTCTATGGCAATGTGGGCGACAAGTCTTACTACTTCCAGTTCTTGGAAGTTCCCTATACGCAGGGCTACGTGAACGGAACGGCTCGCATGTTCTCGGACAAGGGTTTCGTAATGGCCGAAATCCCGTACAAGCGTAATGCTTTGCATGGCCGTATGACGGTGTTCAATCCGTTCAAGAAAAAGCCGGTGGCTTTGACCTTTAATGCGAACAGCCTCGAAGGCTTCGTTGACTTTGGTGAATTCGGTGGCGTGTTCCATAAGGGCCTTCCGAACGGCGTTGTGACATTCTGGACGGTCAAGGATACTTGCTATGAATGGATGCCCGGTGAATCGGTTTGCTATAGCGATCGCGTGACCAAGAAGCAGTGGGGCACCTACAAGATGGGTGAGTTCCAGGGCGTTATGGAATGCGCCGATGGCACCAAGGGTGGCAAGGATTTGATTTGCCCGGATTTGGATTCTGCCGCAGTCAAGAAGCTTGCGCTGAATGCCGATATCGCGGTTAAGGAAAAGGAACGCGCCAAGGCCGCCGAGGCCATGAAAGATGCAGAAGAAGACTTGGCGAGGGCTGATTCCGCTGTAGCGGTTAAGGCTGCAGCAGATTCTGCCGCAAAGGCAAAAGATTCAACTGCGACTGCTTCTGCCGCTCCGGCTCAGACAGACGACGAAATTACTCGGGCTATCGAACGCGGTAAGAAGGCTCTCGCCGCCAAGATTGAGGCCCAGAAGGCCCTTGCTGAAGCAGAAAAGGCTCTTGCCGAAGCTAAGAAGGCTGAACGTGAAGCCGTGAAGGCCGAACAGGCTGCTTTGAGGGCAGAACGTCAAGCTAAAAAAGCTGAGAAGCGTCGCCAGGCTCAAGAGAAAAAGGCCAAGAAAAACAAGAAAAAGAAATAGAGTTTAGAACTCAGAACTTAGAGCATAGAATAAAAAAAGCGCTCTCGTTTAGAGAGCGCTTTTCATTTTATAATCTACACTAAATTCGACAGGTTGTTTAATCTACAGACCGTTAATCGTGAATCGAGTTCTTGAGGCTTTCGATGAGTCGTGCAAAGCTCGGGTCGGTTTCCATTTCTTTCTTGATGCTCTTGATGGCGTGAACCACGGTGGAGTGGTCCTTACCGCCAAAGCGGGAACCGATGCTCTGCAAGCTGATGGGGGAGCATTCGCGCATCAGGTACATAGCGACCTGGCGAGCCTTTGAAATTTCCTTAGTGCCACGGCCCGATTCGGTGAGCTTGGCTTCGGGCACTTCGTAGTGCTTCGAAACGGTGTGGAGGACGGCGTCGAGGCTTACGCGGCGGCGGAGCGTCGGAGCGATTTCGGCCACAACCTTCTGAGCGATGCTCATATCGATATCGTGGTGCATCAAGCTCGACTGCAAGGTGAGCTTGATGATTGCACTTTCGAGGCAGCGCACGTTGCTTGCGATGTTTTCTGCAAGGTAGTGCAGAACGTCGTCGCTGATTTCTAGGTGGCGTTCTTCGGCCTTCTTGTGCAAAATGGCTTCGCGGGTTTCTACATCAGGCGGCTGGATGTCGACCGTGAGGCCCCAGGCAAAGCGGCTGACCAAGCGGTCAGACAAGTTCTTGACTTCGGCAGCAGGTGCATCAGAAGTCAGCACGATTTGCTTGCCGGCCTGGTGTAGGGCGTTAAAAATCAAGAAGAATTCGTTCTGGGTTTCGTACTTGCCGGTCCAGTTCTGGATGTCGTCAATCAGCAAGATGTCGACTTCGTTGCGGTAGAAGTCTGACATTTCGGTGATGCGCTGTTCGCGCAGGCACTTCATGTACTGTTGCGAAAAATCTTCAGAGGTCAGGTAGCACACGCGCTTGGTCGGATCTTCTTCGAGAATGTAGTTACCGATAGCCTGCAAAAGGTGAGTCTTGCCAAGGCCCGAAGAACCATAAATAAAGAGCGGGTTGTACTGCGTACCATCGGGGTTGCGAGCGACTGCAAGGGCTGCATTGAAGGCGAGCTGGGCCTTGTCGCCCGGCACAAAATTTTCAAAGCGGAAAGAGCCCGAAAGCGGAATGCTTGGCTTTAAAAAATCGCGGAAGCTGTTGTTGCCTGCAGGGGCTGCCTGCGTCACAGCTTCTTGTTGCTGGAATTCAAATTCAATTGCAGATTCGTCGTGCGTGACTTCGCGCCAGGCGAGGCGGATGAGTTCCTTGTAAGCAGAATAGACGGCGGTATCCAGTCCGGGCGGAACGGTCACGACGGCATGACCGGTGGTAAGGCTTGTGAGCTTGGTCTGCGCAAAATAAGTCTTATAAACCGTGTCTGAAAGCATCCCACGGAGGTAGTTCAAACATCTTTCCCATTCAGCTTGCATTTCTTCCTCTTCCACTAAAGGGCGAACAAAAATCTATCAACAGGTAGGCCATATAATCTAGAAAAATGCGCTATGGTGTTGATAAGTTTTGATGCATTAAACAAGAAAAATTTGCTTTACCAGATTGGACTGCCACCCTAAGTCGTTGATTATTAACAAGATATGTGCAATATTTTACAAATTGTATACAAATTAATTTGTTTTGCGTTGGGTTCCTTAAAGAATCTTGTTTTTATCTTAAATTACTCGAAAGAGTCGCTATTTTTCTACATTTACGCCGCTATGCAGATGTTTGATATTGAAACTTTAATTTCTCAGGCGTATAATACGCTGGATTATTGGTTCTGGACCCCTGTTTTATCCTGGATCGGGCTCTATTTTTGGTTTTTCCGAGTTTCGTACCCCAGATATCTCAGAAAATTGGTCAATAAAGGCGTAAAATGGGCCATTATGCCTAAATGGAAAGGTTATTGGCTGCCGCTCGATATCCTGTTTACGTTGTTTATGGCGTTATTCTCGGCGGTGCCTGCTATTTGGGCCATTCAAAAATGGTTAGATTTTCCTTGGTACTACGGTTTTGCCGTGTCGCCGCTTTTCTTGCTGCTTGGAATCGTTTTCTGCCATTCCGCCAAGAGAAAGGCTGCGCGACTTTACCAGTCCGCGTATTTCTACGAATACCGTAGGGTACGTTACGAAAGCGAAGTCAAGGGAATCTTCAGGAGCGAAACGGACGTTCAGAACCATACGGTTTGGAGCTTTACCAAGAAGCTCAAGAATGCCGAAGCTCATGGTCGTCTGTGGAAGTATATAAACGCCATGGCAAAGACCAAGAAAATTCCGCCTGATGTGCTTGCACAAACGATGATTTAGGACGAGGAACGAACAGAGATGTCAAATATTCTAGATTCGATAGGAGTAGGCGAAAACGTCTTGGACGGTCGTGCGGCATGGAAGTATGCCGAAGAAATCCTGCTGCAGGTTTCTAGAACCTTCGCGCTCAACATCAACGTTCTAAAAGGAAAGCTCCACAAGAGCATTCTGCTTGCTTACTTGTACTTGCGTATCGCGGATACCGTCGAAGACGATCCCGACATGAAGGCTTCTGAAAAAGAAGTCATTCTGGGCAAGTTTGCCGAAATTTTCAAGACCGCCGAACTCTCCGACGAACTGGTTGCCGAATTTGAACGTTCGCTCCCTGAAAGTTGGCGTAAGTCTGAACACCCGTACATGAACCTTTGCTTGCACACGCATGTGGTGGTGCCTTTGTTGAAAGAACTGCCAGAAGTCTATGCGGCTCCAGTGCGTGCGGTGACGATTGAAATGTGCCAGGGCATGGCGAAGTTTGCGCTCAGGCAAGAGGCCGCCCTCAGTTCAGGCTGGTTTACGCTCGAAAGTGTCGCTGACCTTGATGAATACTGCTATTACGTGGCAGGCATTGTCGGCAAGCTTTTGACGAATCTTTTTGCCGCTGACACGTGCCTGATTAACGATGCCCGCAAGGCTGAAATGCAAAAACTCGACGTGAGCTTTGGGCTTGCGCTTCAGGTGGCAAATATCGTGAAGGACTGCGTCGAAGATTCTGCTCGCAGGGTTTGCTTTGTGCCCGAAGAAATCTGCCGCAGGCATGGCTTTGCACATTCGTATGAAATGTTCGATGTCCCGAGCGACCCGACGGCGAAGGCTGACTTTGACAAGCGCCGTGCCGCGGTAATGGGTGAGCTTGTGCTAAAGGCTTGGGGACACTTGGACGATGCAATTGCCTATACCAAGCTCATTCCGAACGTGAAGATGCGTACGAGGCTGTTCTGCTTGTGGCCGCTCTTTATGGCTGCCGAGAATATGAAGCTGATTGGTGATGGCTCAAGCCTCTTTGCCTCTGATAAGAAGGTGAAGATTACTCGCGATACCGTCAAGCGGATTATCAAGTCGACTACATTGCATTTCTATTCTGATCGTTGGATTGAAAAGTCCTACGCTCAATTAAGAAAATAAGAATTGAGAAAATCAAACTAAGAGTATATGAAGAAAACTGATTTTATAAACAAGTGGCCGTTTCATTTGGGAGTGATTCTTTTTAGCATTGTCGCTGACCAGCTGACAAAGCTTTGGGCGCTTGTGCGATTCACGAACGAAACGGGTGCTCCGAATCACGAAACCATCAATGTCATCGGCGAATTGGTTCGTTTTCAGTTGGTGTTCAACAAGGGTGCTGCTTTCAGTAGCCGTCCGCAAGATTTGATGCCCTTCTTGCCGCCCTGGGTGTTCTTTTTGCTTATTTCGATTGTCGCGACCTTTGTCCTTTTGTGGTTCTATAAGTCCATTGACAAACGCGATTGGATGAGCCGCCTGGGTGTGGTGATGATTCTCGGCGGTGCTGTGGGTAACTTTATTGACCGTATGCGCCTTTCCATGGTCGTGGACTTTATCGATTGCGATTTCCCTGACTTTATCATGACCCGCTTTCCGACCTTCAATGTGGCCGATTCCTTTGTGACTGTTGGCGTTGCCGTTGTGATTCTTTCCCCGATAATTTTGAAAAAGATCCATCAAGAAATTAAGAACGATAAAGAAGCTAAAACCGAAGCGGCAAAAGAGGAAAAATGAATTATCTCGTAGAAGAAAAACACGCTGGCGAACGCATCGACAAGTTCCTTGTGGGTGTCATGGAAAACGTGTCCCGCACGGATGTTCAGAAACTGATTGCCGCAGGCGAAGTCAAGGTAGGCGGTGTAGCCTCTCCCAAGAATTTCCGTGTCGAAGCAGGCATGGTCGTGGTGGTGGACAAGATTCCCGAAAAAGAAGCAAGTACGCTTGAACCTGAAAATATCCCACTCGACATCGTTTACGAAGACGACGATATCGTGGTCTTGAACAAGCCGCGTAACTTGGTGGTGCATCCGGGTAACGGTGTGCAGAACGGGACGCTTGCCGCAGGCCTTCTGTACCACTTTAAAGAAAATTTGTCTGCTGTAAACGGCCCGTTACGCCCGGGCATTGTCCATCGACTGGACAAGGATACACCAGGGCTTATGGTGGTGGCCAAGAATGACGCTGCCCACAGGCATTTGGCCCACCAGCTGGAAACCCGCACACTGCACCGCACCTATAATGCCCTGGTGTGGGGGCATCCTCGCGACTTGGAAGGTACAATCGATGCCCCCATCGGGCGTAACCCCAAGAATCGCCTCAAGATGGCTGTCGTGAGCGATGGCAAGCCGAGCCGCACACATTTTGTGGCCAAGAAATTCTTTGCGTTCGCAACGCTTCTGGAATTGCAGCTGGAATCGGGCCGTACGCACCAGATTCGCGTGCATAGTCGCTACATGGGTCACCCGGTCGTGGGCGATCCGCTGTACGATGGCCGCGACGGTTGCTTGAACCGCGTCGCTCCCTTAATGAAGGACATCGCGGCGAAGGTCTTGGAAATTGCTCCGGCACAGCTCTTGCAGGCCGTGAAAATTGAACTGATTCACCCGACCACGGGCAAAAAGATGAAGTTCAAGGTCCCGCTTGAAAAGCCTTTCGAACAAGTTCTCAAACTCCTCAAAAAGGAATGCCCGGCAGACGCGCCCGTATTCGACGAAGATGAAGGCTTCCGCGATTTCGACCCCGAAATGCGTTATTTCGAAGAGGAGGAAGAAATCGACGATGGCGAACCGCTGGCCCTCTTCCCCGAAGAAGTGGCTCCTTACAAGGAACGTAAAACGCGTGCCCAGCGCTTCGCTGAACGCGCTGCCAATGCCGCTAACCGCAAGGCTAAGGCTGCGGAACGCAAGCGTATCAAGCAAGAAAAGGCGGCCCGCAAGCGTGGTATCGCTCCCGAAGACTTCGTTCAGCCGGGTTACGAACCGACGATTGACCCGGACCTGCTTTAATCAAACTTTAATTGCAAAAAAGGTTCCCTTCGGGGAACCTTTTTTAGTTTATATAGATTTTAGCTATCGCAGCGGGTATTCCTTGAAGTCCTTGACGCCGAATTCCTTGCGCAGGTAATCCCAGCGAACCAAGCGATTCTTCCAGTAGTACTTACGGTACAGACGGCGTGCGACGCGGCTTGTTAATTCGTACGGAATCGTATGGTGGTCATCGGCCACGCTTTCCATCGAAATGCGGAAGTCCAGTTCGCCGTTTACCACATCGACCGTTTCGCCGACTTGCACATCAGGAATGTGGCTCACGTCGACCATGGTGGCATCCATGCACACGCGGCCAAGAATCGGGCAGAGCTGTCCGCGAATGAACACGAAACCCTTGTTGTATTCGCCGCGCAGGTAACCGTCGCCGTAACCGATAGCAATCGTTGCAATGCGGGTGGGTTGTTGGGCCATCCAGTAACCGCCGTAGCTCACGGTTTCGCCGGGCTTTACATCGTGGATGTGGCGAATAGTAGACTTGATTCTCATCACCGGTTTGATCGGCCATGGAGAAGGTGCTGCGCCCATGCAGTTGTAGCCGTAAAGGGCTAGACCCGGGCGCACCATGTCAAAGTGGCTTTCGGGGTGGGTGAGCGTGCCTGCAGAGCTAGAGCAATGGCAAATCTCGGGGCGGAGTCCTTCGGCTTCCAGAACGTCGACCAGGCGTGTAAAGCGCTGAATCTGAATTTCGGTCTTCGGGTTCCCCGGCATGTCGGCGGTAGCCAAGTGCGTGAACATGCCTTCGAAGTGCAGGTTCTTGAGGCTGAGGGCCGCGCGAACATTGTTAAAGTCTTCGGCGTCAAAACCGTAGCGGTTCATGCCGGTATCAATGGCGAGGTGTGCCTTGCAGGTGGTTCCCGTATCGTGCAGGAACTGGTCGAATGCCATGGCGGTACGAATGTCCGTAATAGCCGCAGTCAGTTGGAATTCGACAAAGTAGGCAAAGTCCGCCGGAGTGCAGGGGCCAAGTACCAGAATCGGCAGGTCCATGCCGTATTGGCGAAGCAGCATGCCTTCGCTAATGTGGGCAACGCCTAGGTAGTCAGCACCGCCGAATTTGGCGGCAAAGGAGCAGGCGAGGCTTCCGTGGCCGTAAGAGTCCGCCTTTACAGGCAAAAGGATCTTCGTATTGGCAGGAATCTGGCTCCTGATAAATTGAATGTTGTTGCAGAGTGCGTCTAAGTTGATTTCAATCCAGTTCGGGCGCGCAATTTTATTTAAATCCGGAGGAGTAGCTAAAAGTTTCATGATGTGTGAAATATAGGTAAGTCTATTTGGTTTGGTTACATGTTTGTAAGAAAATTATCCATTTTCTAGGCGCTCTTATTCCAAACTGGAATAAATCAAGTTGAATTGTTTTTTGTAAATCGGCGAGCGCTTTTAAAAATTATAAATCGTCCGCAATCCTAGTAATGATGCGGAGTCCGTTATTTTGTATGAGTTTACAATTATGACGTTGAAAATTTGTTTACCATTTTGACTGAAACCTTTCCTTTTTTTGTTTGTAGTTTTCCAATCAAGAAAGAAAATATTTTGTTCTAATTCCGAGTAAAGGAACGGATATAGAATAGATAACGGATAAATTAATTCCTTTATTCTGTCGTTTTGTTTCCCTGACATATTTGACTTTGTGTAATGGGCTTGCCTTTTAAAGTCCCGTTCCGGAGTCTGTTCCAAAGGCAAGAATAATGCCCTGTCAAAAGGGTAGTGTCCCTGCCTATACCCTAAAACATCCATCAAAACCCTGTTAAAGGGAGGATAAAATCATGACAGCAGTAATCCAAACACCGGATTCGTTCATCGTGTCCCTGTTGCCGGATTCCGATAAAAAGATGGTGCGCATCGCAGGCGTATCGCTTCTTGTCGCGATTCTTCTGTGCTTCTGGGCAACGACGTACGAGGTGCTCATTGACGATTCCATTTTTGTGGATACGCCAACCACCGAAATACAAGCAACCATGAACATCATCGACAAAAAGGAGGAAAAAAAGCCCGACAAGAAACCAGAACGAAAACCACAAGATATCCAACGCAAAAAGCCTGGCACTGGCGGGAAACCCGTAGGGCGTGGTAACCCTCGAGCCCCGCTCAATCGTGGCGTTATTCATGCGCTAGATGCTCAAACTGCGAATGCTTCGGCTGCCGCTTACGACTTGATCAAGCAAAGCTTTGCCAAGGATATCGATAAGGTCCTCAAGAATACGAACGGCTTGCAGGTTACCGGAAAAACAAAAATTGGCGAAGTCCGTGGAAAAGTAGAGGGCGGCTTTAACCAAGGCATGTTTGCTGGTGGCAGCGGCGGTATCGGCGATGATATTAGCAACTTGGTCAGTGGCTCTGCTGGAGCTATATCGACCAGGGCAATGGGAAATATAAAGGCTCCCAAGGAAACGGATATCGAGTGGGGTTCCGGCCCGTCGTCCCGTTCCGCTGCAGATATCATGAAGGTTGTCCGTCAGCGTACTCCGGGGCTTCGGCATGTATACAACAAATACCTCAAGAAAAAGCCGGGGTTCCAAGGCAAGGTGACGCTCAAGTTCACGATTGCTCCGGGTGGCGAAATCATCAGTATGTCGCTGGTGTCGTCCACGACGGATTACAGTGAATTCGACAACGAAATCAAGAAATCAGTCGGTCGCTGGACATTCAGCAAGGTGAAATCGGGCAATACAACCGTGACAATCCCGTTCACGTTCACCGAATAATTTTTGGTTCATTTATTTATCCTCGCTCCGTAAAGGGGCGGGGATTCTGTTTTTTCTTGCTGAAATGGAGTTTACTATATTTTTACATGTAAATAGGAGTATAAAAATGACTGATCCTCGCATTACAAAGTTAGCTGAAAATCTTATTAACAATGCCATTGCCCTCAAGGCTGGCGAAAACATCCTTATCGAAACGACCGACACTCCCGACGAAGTCACGACTGAACTCGTGAAGGCTGTCGCTAAAGTGGGCGGTAACGCATTCGTTCACAATTACCGCGGCCGTGTCCGTCGTGAAATGATTAAGTCTGCGACCATCGAACAGATGCAGCTGCAGGCTGACCTTGCTATGGCCGAAATGCAGAAAATGCAGGCCTACATCGCTATTCGCGGCGCCGAAAACGCACTTGAAAACTGCGATATCGATGGCCGCCAGATGATGAATTACCGCAAGATTACGGAACCCGTGCTGAATTACCGTGTCGATAAGACTCGCTGGTGCGTGCTTCGCTGGCCGAACCCCTCCATGGCGCAGGGAGCCAAGATGAGTTCCGAGGCGTTCGAAGACTTCTACTTCAAAGCATGCCTTGCCGACTATCCGAAGATGGCCAAGGCCGCCCAGAACCTCGTGGACCTCATGAACCGCACCGACAAGGTCCGCCTTGTAGCAAACGGCACCGATTTGACGTTCAGCATCAAGGACATTCCTGCGATTCCGTGCTGTGGCAACATGAACATCCCCGATGGCGAAGTCTATACCGCACCGGTGCGCAATAGCGTAAACGGCGTGATTCATTACAATACGCCGACCCTTTACGACGGCAAGTATTTCAGCAATATCCGCCTGGAATTCAAGGACGGCAAGATTGTGAACGCCACTTGCGAATCCGGCGATAACGTGGCCCTGAACGCTCTCTTCGATACTGACGAAGGTGGCCGCTACGTGGGCGAGTTCGCCATCGGCTTCAACCCGTTCGTGAACGCTCCCATGTGCGATATCCTCTTCGACGAAAAGATCGCTGGCTCCATCCACTTTACGCCGGGTCGTTGCTACGAAGAAGCCCCGAACGGCAACATCAGCGCAATCCACTGGGATCTGGTGCTCATCATGCGCCCGGAATACGGTGGCGGCGAAATCTGGTTCGACGACAAGCTTATCCGTAAAGACGGCATCTTTGTTATCGACGAACTCAAGTGCCTGAACCCGGACCAGCTGGGAAAATAGATTTTCATAAGAAGGAGGAAATATGGTGAAAAAACTCTCCATTTTTTTGGGGGCCTTGCTGGCTGTACCATGCTTGGCTACAAATGGTAAAATGGCTGGTGCGGGAACCGCCGAAAGTCCATGGCAGGTCGCCGATTACGAAGACCTCAAGGCAGTGGGTTTAGGCGACTATGGCATGAATGGGCATTATGTCCTGGTGGCCGATATCGATGCATCTGCTTCGCGGAATGAGACGAGTGCAGTCGATTCTACTGCCGGATTCCAGCCTATTGGCGTAGCATATTACGGAACGGAACAGTCTGTTTTTGATGGAGTATTTGACGGTGGTAACTATACCATATCAAAACTCTATTCGATGTCGAATAATGAGCGTTCAACCGCTCTGTTCATGGGAATTGGCTCTAAAGGCGTTGTCAAGAACCTTAAATTGACAGACTGTTATTTTACCGTTAAGTATGTCTGGGCCGCTGCTTCTGTTGCTGTGACGAATAGTGGCTTGGTCGAAAATATCGAACTTTTGCGTGATACGGTCCGCGCTCCAGGCAATGTGGGCGGTGTCGTTGGCGTAAACGAGGATGGAACCGTTAAGGACATTGACTTTAGCGGTGTTGTTTTCGGTACTAACGATCGCGATTTTATTGGTGGCGTGGTCGGCAACAATTCTGGCGAAAAATCTGTTATTCGCAATGTGAAGGTGAATGCCGACATGCGTTCGAATTTTTATGGGAAATACCTTGGATTGGTTACCGGCTATAACGAAGGCACGATTGTTTCTGCTGAAGTAGACGGGGTTATCAATTATGGTGACACCCTTGTTGGTGGAGTGACCGGAAAAAATTTGGGTACCATTGATTCTTGCGTTTCGCATGCTTCGATTTATTCAATGCACCAAAAGACTGCGGGCTTGGTGGGTTACAATAGTGGAACCATTAAGAACTCGAGTGTCGAAGCCGATTCTATTTTTTGCGAATATCGCGGTGCGGCAGGCTTTGTCGGAGTAAACGATACGACGGGAGTAATCGAAAACAGCTTTGTCAAGGCGAATGTCCATTCAGATAGTAGTGCCGGCTTTGCCTTGTATAATGCCGGTGTCATCAGGAATTCTTATGTGGAAGGTTCCGTGACGGCAGATTCGTTCCCGGGACATTTCGTTTCTGGGTTTGTCGTGCAAAATGTGGGCTTGATTACGAATTCTTATTCGAAGGCTGATGTTGATGCTTTCTACAAACTCGCGGGTTTCGTTGTCCGCAATAGCGGAAAAATTGACAGCAGCTATGCGACAGGCCATGTGCTTAATGGGGAGCGTGCTTCGGGTGATACCTTCGGTGGCTTTGTCGGCCAAAACGACAGTACAGGAATCATCACGAATAGCTACGCTGCCGGCGAGGTGGTTGGCGGAATGAAGGCTGGTGGCTTTGTAGGTGTCAATAACGGAAAAATCTACAATTGCTATGCTACTGGCGATGTTCGCTCTTATTCCGTGTTCGGTGGCTTCGTTGGGGAAAATTGGGGTGAAATACTCTATGCCTATTCTACAGGAAATCTTGGAAATATAAAGGGCTACACCTCCTCGTATACCGCAGGTGGTTTTGCCGGTGCTAATAACGGTTATATCAATAACGCCTATACCACCGGCAATGTCAATAGCGAGTTTACGCCGGGCGGATTTGTTTCGAGTAATTCTGGAACAATCAAGAACGCTTATGCTTCGGGTGACGTTTCTGGACGAATTGAATTTGGCGGTTTTGCTTCTGCAAACAGGCAATACCTTGAAAATGTATTCTTTGCAGGGAAGTTGATTGCGTCGTCTTCCGATTATGAAGCCCCGGGTTGCTTCATTGTGAATAATTCGGGCACCGTAAAAGATGCTCTCTACAATAAAGATGGTTGCGAGTTCGAGGCTGACTCTTCTGCAAAGGAAACCGCTTTTGCTGACATGAAGGCGTCTGCCCTTTACAAGGGCTGGAATGACTTCGAAAAATTCTGGCTGGTGGGCGATACGCTCTCCTTCCCGCACCTTGTGTTTACGACAGGAGTGCTTCCCGAAATTATCGAAGATGGTCCTCCGATTGAAATTGCGAAGCCGAACGTGGTAGCCGCGAAGGGCGGAAATGGCCTGAAACTGTATGGAAACCGTCAGAACCTGCAGGCAACGGTAACGCTTTCCCATTCGGGATTGACAAGCGTCAAGGTCTACAACCTGAAGGGGATCCTACAGAAGACCGTGTCTTTGGGCGATCTTCACGAAGGTGTTCATCAAGTGAATTTGAATGGTGCTGTTGAAGCTCGTGGCGTGGCGTTGATCGTTCTTGAACAGAACGGCAAGGCTCTGTCGAGGACGCTTCTTCGCTAACGGTTGTTCGTAAAAAAAACATTGAAAATAAAAAAAGCCGTCCTTTATCGGGACGGCTTTTTAAATGTTTTTCGCTAAAGCGAAAGTTGCGCAGTCGCGCAATCTTTCGAATTACACACCCTTAGCGAGAATCTCGCCAATCTGCACGGCGTTGAGAGCAGCGCCCTTGCGGATCTGGTCGCCGGTGAGCCACAGCGTGTTGCTGTTTTCATCGGCGAGGTCCTTACGGATACGGCCTACGAACACGTTGTCCTTGCCGGCGCTTTCGAGCGGCATCGGGTACACATAGTTCTGCGGATCGTCCTTGAGGGTCACGCCCGGAGCGTTCTTGAGAGCGTTACGGATTTCTTCGACAGAAACCGGACGTTCAGTTTCGAACCACACAGATTCAGAGTGAGAACGGAGAGAGCTCACGCGCACGCAGGTAGCGCTCGTACGAACGTCAGAATGCATGATCTTGCGAGTTTCGTTGAACATCTTCATTTCTTCCTTCGTGTAGTCGTTTTCCGTCATCTTGTCGATCTGCGGAATCACGTTGTAGGCGAGCTGGAAGGGGAACTTGCTGATGTGCGTCGTCGTACCGGTTTCAAGGATGTCCTTGTACTGTTGCTTGAGTTCTTCCATAGCAATGGCACCTGCACCGCTAGCGCTCTGGTAAGAAGAAATGTGAATCTTCTTGATGTGAGAAATCTTTTCGATCGGGTTCAGCACCACAACCATCATGATGGTCGTGCAGTTCGGGTTGGCGATAATGCCCTTACCGCCGTTTTCAGCCTTGTAGAGCTTGATGTCTTCGGGGTTCACTTCAGGCACGACCAGCGGGACCTTCGGGTCCATGCGGAAGAAGCTCGTGTTGTCGACAACCACGGCACCGTTTTCGACGGCAATCGGGGCGAATTCCTGAGAAATGGCTGCACCAGCGGAGCTGAGCACCAGGTCGACACCCTTGAAGGAATCCTTGTTCAGGACTTCGCACTTGAGGGTTTCGCCCTTGAACTTGAATTCCTTGCCTGCGCTACGTTCGGAGGCGAGGAGCTTCAGGCTCTGCAGCGGGAAATTGCGCTCTTCGAGGATGGAGAGGATTTCTTGGCCTACGGCGCCGGTTGCGCCCATAATGGCTACGTTGCGAATCATAATTAACCTTTATTGTTCGGTTTGTTGTTGATTGTTTGATTGTAAAGCTTCTGTGACTTTCCAGAAACGCTTCAGGTAGATTTTCATCTGACCAATCTGGTCTCTGGATTGCTTGTATTGAATCAGCTGCTGTTCCGGGTTTTCCTGGAGCGTGTAGCTGTAAAGCGCGTATGCAGCAAGACGCACGCATTCACTTGCCTGAATCAGTTCCTTATGCGCGTCGCTCGATTCGTGTGGGTGGAAAAGCCCGAGCACCTTCTTGTTCAAGGCGACTGCATTGTTGTTGATGGCGAGCGCTTGGTTGCTGCGCGTTTCGCGTTCAGATTCTGAAATGCTAGATGGCAAGGTGCCGAAGGCGTCCATGGCGTCTACGATATCGTTCATGCGCTTGATGACGATTTCGGCATCGGACAGGTAGCTGTCGAGTCTGCTCAAGTCTTTGTCGTCTTTGCTAGCCTTGCCTGCCTGAGCGCCGGTACGAATCCTGTGATGGTATATCGGGTCAGAACCAGGCTGAATCTGGCCGCCTTCGCCGTTCTGGAACGAGGCGATGTAGTCCTGGTACTTCATGTTCATCGCGGCGATTTCTTCGGCGGTGTAGTCCGAGGTCGGAATGAACGTCGGGCGATCCCAGTAGGCGATACCCATGAAGGCCGACAACATAAAGATGGCGAGGAATACGTTCGCGGCCCTAGCTGCGCGGTCATCGAAGCGGATAAAGCTTATGATGGCGAAGAAGAACAGGCTTGCGAATGAAAGCAAAAGTCCGCCGTCGCAGTTGTAGGCAATGAACGAATTCTTCGCGAAGAAGAAGATGCAGTCCATGGCTACAATCAGGAACGACAAAAACACGCCCATCATGATTTTGGTGCGTGTTTCCGCAGACACGGCCATGAGAATTGCCGTAAAGGTGATGCCCAGGGGGAGCACCATCATCAAAGCGATATCTGCAATTTGCTGGTTCATTTTTTAGAACGGCAGGTCGTCGTCGACGCCTTCCGGTGCCGGAGCATCGTAAGCGGGCGCACTTGCCTGGCTAAAGTTGTTGGACTGGCTGTAGGAGTTGCCTCCCTGGAAGTTGCCGCCGTTCTGGCCGCGCGGCGTCAAAAGCTGGAAGGTGTCCAGGTTGACTTCGGTGCTGTAACGCTTCTGACCGGTCGTCTGGTCGGTCCAGCTGCGGTTGGTGAGCGAACCTTCCACATAAAGGGTCATGCCCTTGTGCACGCCGAGGGTTTCCATTGTGTCGGCAATCTTGCCCCAACCCACGATGTTGTGCCAGTCAGTCTGTTCCTTCTGTTCACCATTGTTATCACGATAGCGACGGCTGGTGGCCAAGGAGAACGATACGCGCTTGCGACCTGTTGCGCTTGCGCTAATGACGGGGTCCTTGCCGATATTGCCGATAAGCATCACTTTATTCAAATATGCCATAATTCATCCTATTTTATCTTTTTTTTGTCTGTGGCTAAAAATAAAAAAATCCTACTGTCATTTTGTGCCAATTTGTGAAATTTTTGCGTTTTGCAAACATTGTTTGACTTTTTTTGAGCTTCCTGGCCCTGCTAAGTCCCTTTTATTTATATTTTCATAAATAAGTATCATTCAACCCCTAATTACATTTCACATTCCTCATCTCACATTATGGTAACCCTCGCACTTTCACATTTTGAAAAAGTTTTCCCTGCAAATCTCAAAGGCAAGCGCCTTGGCGCAGTCTTGCACCCGGCATCGGTTCTCCCGGATTTGCACTATACCCTCGATTTACTCAAAGAATATGACGGCAAACTGTTTAAGCTTTCTGCCCTTTTTGGCCCGCAGCACGGCATCAAGGGGCATACCCAGGACAACATGATCGAATGGGAAGGTTATACCGACCCCGAACTGGGCATTCCCGTTTATAGCCTTTACGGCGAACACCGCGAACCCACCGCCGAAATGCTCAGCCATGTGGACATGATGCTCGTGGACTTGCAAGACGTCGGTGCTCGTTACTACACGTTTATCTGGACGCTGTTCCTTTGTATGAAAGCCTGCGAAAAGGCCGGAATCCCCGTGATTGTGGTGGATCGCCCGAATCCGATTAACTGTGTCGACGAAGAAGGCCCTGTGCTGGATCTGAACTACACGAGTTTCGTGGGTCTGCACAGCATCCGTACGCGCCATGCAAAGACTATTGGCGAACTTGCTGTCCAGTTCAAGGAAGAACGCTTCCCCAAGTGCGAACTCTACGTGCTCGGCATGGAAGGTTACGACAAAAAGATGTGGTACGATCAGACGGGACTTCCGTGGATTTTGCCGAGTCCGAACATGCCGACTCTCGATACCGCCATCGTTTATCCGGGCATGTGCCTGTTCGAAGCGACCAACGTGAGCGAAGGCCGCGGTACTACGCGCCCGTTCGAAATTTTTGGCGCTCCGTTTATCGATGCTGTCAAACTTTGCAAGTACATGAACGATCTCAAGCTTCCGGGCGTGTATTTCCGTGAAAATTACTTCCAGCCCACATTCCACAAGGGTGCTGGCCAAATCTGTGGCGGTGCGCAGATTCACGTGCTCGACCGCGACAAGTTCCGCAGTTTCGATATGGCGGTGAAACTGTTGCAGTACATTTTCAACGAATATCCCAAGGATTTCGCCTGGAAACAGCCGCCATACGAATATGAATTCAAGAAGTTGCCCATTGACATTTTGCTCGGCAATGGCACGTTCCGCAAGGAATTTATCGAAAGTAGCATTTAACCATCAAAGAAGAGGAAAATATGATTCAACAATCTAACGGAAAATTTGAAATGCCGGCACTCCCGTATGCCGCAGGCGACCTGGCTCCGGTTCTCAGCCAGGAAACCATCGAATTCCACTACGGTAAGCACCTGCAGACTTACCTCAATAACTTGAACGCAGCCCTTCCGGGTAGCGCTTTCGAAGGCAAGACTGTCGAAGAAATCGTCAAAACGGCCGAAGGCGGCGTGTTCAATAACGCAGGTCAGTTCCTGAACCACTACATGTATTTCATGCAGTTCAAGGCTCCGTCTGCAGGCAACGTTCCGACGGGTAAAATTGCCGACGCCATCGCCCGCGATTTCGGCTCTTTCGAAAAGTTCCAGGAAGAATTCCAGGCGAAGGGCGCAGGCCTCTTCGGTTCCGGCTGGGTATGGCTCTCTGCAGACGCTTCGGGCAAGTTTGTCATCACACAAGAAGGTAACGCCCAGAACCCGCTCACCAAGGGTCTCAAGCCGCTCCTCACGTTCGATGTGTGGGAACATGCCTACTATATCGACTACCGCAACCGCCGCCCCGATTACCTCAAGGGTCTTTGGCAGATTGTGGATTGGAACGTCATCAACAACCGTCTCGGTTAATTCCAATACAAGTGTAAAAGAAAACCGCTGGTCATTAAACCAGCGGTTTTTCTTATAAGTAATTTGATTTATGGCCGATTATTCATCCGGGTTTTCACGTTCAATAAGTCCGTTCTCGCCTCGGAGCATTTCTTCCCATTCGTAGTTGTTGCCGTCTTTGCATTTGAAATAGTATCCTTCGGAGTAAGTTTCGCACAAACTCGAAGGAGTCGATTTCGCAATTTTGGTTTTGTACATTGTTTTGCAGTGGACGGTGGTATCGCTGGCGAGCATATACGGATAAGATGTGCTTGCTTCAGCTTGCGCGCTGTCTTGCGCGATCTTTTTCTGGATGGGAATATACTTGTTATCTATGGTAGAATATTCCTGCTGAAAGATCGTGTCACCTTCCAGCTTGTTAAATGCTCCTGGTGAATATGTACATCCGTTATCGCAAGTATACACGTTGACCGTTCTGTCGTAATCTTGGCAGACAGGTTGGATAATACCGTATAAAGGCTCATTTTCAGCCATTTCGGCAACGGTTTGTTTTAAAGAGGGCTTGCTTGAAGGGCACCACGATTTATGAAAGTAACTTGAATCCTTGCAGTGAACATTTGGGAAAGTGCTCAGCGTGTAGGGGTATTCGCTATTCACGCTAGATGACGATTCCGCTTCGCTAGACGATTCGGGTGTGGCTTCGGAGCTGCTGGAAACTTCGTCAAAAGATTCGCTCGAGGGAATCACTTCTTCTTCGGAAGAACTGGTGGGGGCTGTTGCTTCGGAACTGCTGGAGGTGATTTCGCCAGGATTGTCTGAAACGACTTCGGGTGCGGCGCTGTTGGAATCGCTGTCGCAACCTGCCCAAAAAAGTGCTGCAACACATAAAGCGATTTTACGCCTGTACTTTGTGATAGACATATTGTTCTCCTTTTTTTTCTTTAATATACCTTTAAAAGGATTCTTTTACAAATGTCCCAAATCAAAACTTTGGACAAATTGTAAATAAAATCGAGCGTTTCTTTGTTATTTGGTTATATTAATAGGGAAATGTTTATCCATTTTTCAAGAGGTGTGACTTATGGACAACGAATTGACGCTTTTGATAGGGAAGGGGGAAAAGATCCTTTATGCCGGTAAGCCGGACAAAAGGTGCTTTATCTTTGAATGTATCTTCAATCCGCTGCTTCCGTTTGCGATTGTTTGGGGCCTTTTTGATATGTTTTTCATCGGGGCAGCGTTTTCGTCTGATCAGGCGGACAAGGCGGCTGTATTTATCATCCCGTTCATGATGCTCCACATGATGCCTGTCTGGATTTACCTGGGCGGGGCACTGCTCTCGTTCAGGCGGTACCGCAACACGGCTTACATTGTCACGGACAAGGGAATCTACGCTTCTGGTGGAATCTTCGCTAGAACTTACAAGTCCAAACCATTCGCAGAACTTTCGCATGTGGATTTGCACCGAGGCATTTTCGACCAGTGGTTTGGCGTGGGTGACATCATTACGACCTCTGCGCAGGCAAATCCCGCAACATTGAACGGCCGGAGAACTTCTACCAACGCCGGCATTTCCATCGATAGCATTGCCAACTACGCAGAAGTGTACAAGCTTGTGAAACAGCTACAAGAAGACATCTACACCGATGTCATGTACCCCAATGACTTGCGCCCCAAAGAAAATCATGGCTACAAATCCAAGTATATGGGGTAGGGCTGTTTACGAAAAGAGTCCCAAGCCAAGCCCGATAAATGCCCTAATGGCGATGACGTCGGCGGCATACATGTTTACGTCGAAGCCGAAATGGATTGTCGCGTAAACAGCGTCGTGCAGGAGCCCTTCACGATAGTCCTCTTTGTCGACGGGGGCGTTAAAGGTGTATTCGTAATGAAATCCCAGGGAATAGAAAAACTGCTTGTGTGTATCGTCTTCTGCCGGGATTGATTCATCTCCGGAACTACCGCTGTAGTAGCATAATTTGACCGTAGGGATAATCCTGTGGTCCGTATTGTCGAAAACCGGATATCCGTAGCTGATGTACGGAGCCACGCCGCCGGCAGTTTCTCCGCCCTTGTGGTAGATGTCTTCGTAGTAGATGTCGTCTCCTTCATTTTTCCCAAAGCCGACGCTAAATCCTAAACCGAAGTCCCCTTTGGCATTGCCATGAAGAAAGAAAGGTCAAATGCGAACATTCGACGTGATGCATAACGCCCTAGCTGAGATCTTCCGTATGTTCCCAGATGGTAATCCGTTGCAACGGAGTCGGTTTGCCGGTCTATCAGTTGTACTAGTTCCTTACGTTCTTTTTTGGATAAAGATGCTCGCTGCATTCGGTATGTTATTTGCGAGAGTGCTCTTTGTACCTTATGGCGGATATTTGGTTTTTGTTGTGCTACCGTTGAATCGATATGTTGCTTTTGCTCAAGGTATATCCAGTAATACGATGAATCTGGAAGGAATGAGAATATTTGGTCGATTCTTTCTTCGTCATTATCTTCGAAAACTTGAAATTGCCCTCGCGATATGTAAAAACCGCTCCCTAGGGGTGTTCGGGAATAGCAATTTAGCGGGTACCGGCATGACCAATTAAGTAAAACCTCTTGCCGTAGTGAATCCAGCGGTTCTTCAGGATGTTCTGTATAAAAAAGAATAAGGCTGTCCCGAATGGGGTTGAAAACCTCTCTAAAAGAAAACGCATCTGTTGCAGCGTTTATTAGGGAAGAATCAGGCAATGAAAAGAACTTTGTAACGGAATCCGCTATGATTGGCATCGAGTCAACGCTTGCTTCGTATGCCTCCGGATCATCACCGTCAAAATACATGTGTGGGGAGTCCGCAAGAACTTGCGCAACTAGAACAAATATGATTAGGAAGGTCGCCTTCATACGGCTTGAACTCTGCTTAGCGAATTAGTTACAGCCTGCTTTTTTCTTGAGGTTGTCTCTATCATCTTTGCATGAGCTAGCCATGATTTGGCAAACTTCTTCGTTCTTTTTTTCGCGGAAAAGCTGGTAGGCATAAATGCAGGCGGCTTTTTCGTTGCCCGCTTCAATTTCACTCTTGAACAGGTTGTCCGCTTCGTTGAGCTTTTCGCTGTTGTTTTCTTTTTTGGCTATTTCGCGGAGTATGATGGCGTATTCCGGGTTCAGTATTTTTGTGTCGCCGTTATGGTTGAGCGCTTTTTCGTAATAGTGCTTAGATGTTTCGAGATTGTTCAAACGGCCTTCGGCGACCGCAAAACCCCAGTAGGACTCGTAGCGGGTAGAATCTATGAGCCAAGCCTGATTAAAGCGCATGATGGCGGTCCCGATATCGCCTCGATGATAAAAAGACCATCCGACTTTTATCATGTGTTCAAAGGATTCTTTTTCTTTGCCTTTTGTCAGGGCCAGAAATTCCTGGTCGGCCTTCAATAGTTCGGGACTCTTGGGCTGGTTGCCATATTCCGGGATTTCGTTGATGCTGCGTTGACGAGGGCCGTTCGCGCAGCCGACGAGTGCGATAATGCTCAGTGCAGAAATAGCAGTCGAAATTTTCATAAAAATTCTCCTTCATCGAATATTCTTTTCTGGTTGTAAACATACAAAATAAAAATATGTCTAGTCTTTTAACTTTGACGTCTCTGTAAAATTTTTGTGGCCCCCTTGCCAGTTTTTTGAATTATAGGTACATTAAAGCCCGAACGCATCTCGCTGTTTTAAGGCGAGGTGCGTTCTTTATTATTTGGGCTTTGCCGCCCAATGTGAAAGAACGCCTCTAAAAATCAATCGGTCGCAGCTTGCGACCATAACAACGGAGGCTATATGAAGTCTAATGAAATCTTTTCGACAGTTTTTGCCAAGGCAAAAGATTTGGCAAATGAAATGACGCTGCATAATACGCGGGTAAAAAGGCTGGTCAAGCAAGAGAAAATTGAAAAGGAATATGCGGACAACGATTGTGCAGTCCGCAAGATGTTGCTTGATCGCGGCATCGTTCCTGAAAAGTTGCCGGCAGGCGAGGATGTCAAAAAGGTTGAAAGACGATTGAAAAAAAAGGCGTTGAAGTGAATGGGGGCCGATAATGAGTCGCAGTTACAAAAAACCATTTGTGAAAATGGCAAAGGATGTTGAGTTTCAAAAAATGGCGAATCGGGAGTTCCGTCGTAAGGCAAAAAATGTCCTGCGGGGTTCTGCTGATCCTGAACGTCATATGCCGGAAAAGAACCGCAAAGAGGGGGATTGTTGGGGGTGGCCGTCTGAAGGTGTCAAACTGCCTATTTCCGACCCGAAGGGCATTAGAAAATAGCGAAAATCGCTCGAAAAAGCCAAATGATTTACATTTGTTATGTCGCATAAAAAAGGAAAGTATAATGTTGTCTTTTAAAGAACATGCGAAAAAGTTCAATCTCGACGAAGAGGAGCAAGAAATCCTTGCCGATTTCGAGGCGAGCCATGCTGGCAAGCCACAGATTACCGAAGAACGCAGGAAAGAACTCGCTTCGTTGGCAAATGCGTCCTCGATGGAAGGAATAATGCTAAATACCATGCAGCGTCTTTTTGCCTATGCGGCTCGTGCCGGCGCTTCTGAAATGTCTTTGGACGAAATCAATGCCGAAATTGACGCGGCAAGGAATGGTCGATGATGCGATATTCTAAGGCTTGATTGTTATCGGTGTTCCGTCTTTGACGGCGGCGTAGATTTCTTCGATTTCGTCGTTCGTGACGGCGATGCAGCCGGCAGTCCAGTCTTTCCACTTGTGCCAGAATTTAAAGAGGAACGCCGGAACTTTGTTCGGGTAGCCGTGAATCATGATGTCTCCGCCGGGCTCGTAATTGCCTTCTTTCGCGGCCTTGATTTGCTCCGCGTTCGGGTACGAAATCTTCAGCGACAAATGAAATTTGCTTTTGGCGTTGTGCCACTCGATGCTGTAATTGCCTTCGGGCGTCTTGTTGTCGCCGGACTTGACTTTCGCTCCGACCGGATTCTTGCCCAAAGAAATTCTGTACGTCTTGACAACTTTCTCGCCGTTGCGCAAGTGCATTTGGCGTTTTGCCTTTTCTACGAGAATGTTGTCAATGGGTGAGGTGAGCATGGGTTTGTGAAATTTAAATAAAAACGCTCAAGCTTTTAACCTGGACTGTTTACAAAGGGGAGGGGAAAGCCTTCCCCTCGCTACAGCCCCATGTCATCCCCGCGAAGGCGGGGATCTCCATTGGTCTTCCGCAACCCCTTCGCCTAGGGCTTTGCCCTAAAACCTGATTCAGAATCAGGAAATGAAAATTTTTTTTATTTCATTTCAGACAAAGTAGATAATTTCACAGATTTCTGTTTTTTATCTAGCCATTTGTAGAATTTTTTCGTCTCTGAAATATTATGATCAAACAGGTATTGGGTGCGTTCTGCAGCGGAATTATATCTTATAACGAAATTAATAGCAAAACTTGTATATTTGTCATTTGCTTCATCGGGAAAAAATGCTCGATGTTTGTCGATTATTTGTTCAAAATGCTCGTTTTGTTGTATTTTGCGTTTTATAAACCATATTAATAAAGGTGCAACAGTGATGAAGAATGTTGCTATCCATTTGGCTATTGTTTTGGCATTCTCTAAGGATACTTCAATCATGTTGGTTCTAAAAATGGTATGTTCTTGAAAATTGTGACTTTTGGCGGACGGGTCTTAAATCCTATGGAAGCCATTCTGCCCATTCGTAACGTTCTTGCATATATTCTGCCATTGTTCTTGTTGTGGATCCTTTTGTTATCCCATGTTTGTCGACCATTATTATGAGAACATCGTCTTTCTCGTCCAATTTTTGTTCTTCGTTTAACAGAAAATAAACAAAAAAGCCGCCATAGCCGTCGCCAATAATCATTGTTGGACCATCTGATGGTAAACCTGATCGGATTGCTAAAAATAGACCCGATTTTTTTGATCCTCCACATATCCATTTGCTTCCGTCGGGATATATGGTTTTATTGTTGAGTTCATTAAATACATAGACATTATTTGCTGCATCTTTTGTTATGTAATTTGTATAATTTGAACAAGGAATAATTTTTTCAAGTTTTCCTTCTGCAAGGGCGCTATTAACCATTAGAATTATAATTGCGACAAAAACTCTTTTCATTTTTACTCCTTGGTTAAGTTAAAAGTTTCGCTTTTCTCTAGCCATGGATTTTCGATACAAAAAAGGCGTGGTATCGAATGCGTCCATCGCCATTGAGGTTACGACCAAGTACCCTATACCGAAAAGAACACAAACGACCCACGCACAGGGTGCGTGAGCGTCTGCTTTACTCTCTCGGTGAAAAATTGGTCGTATTTCAATGGCGAGAATAGAGCAAAAACTCAAAATTCTGCGTTTCATACAATTGTCTGTATGGAACTATGTCAATAGAAATATAGGTTATATAAATAGTGATGTCAAGATTTGCTATTTAGTAGAAAGCAAGGGAATATAATTTTTTCTAATAAAAAAAACGCCCAGGCTTTTAACCTGGGCGCTTTGTAATTCTGGTCTGGATCCTTCGACTTCGGGCTGGCGCCCTTCGCTCAGGATGACACTGCGTGTCACTTCAAGAACTGCATATACGGCAGCTTGCTTGCAAGTTCCTGCACCTTGTCGGCGTTGGCCATGAGGGCGGAACGTGCGTGCCAGGAACCGTCGAGGAACTGACCGCGGGGGCCGTCGGCAAGCGTAAGCTCGATGGTTTCGTCACCCATCTTGAGCGTGCGGCTTTCGGTGCTCGTGACGAGTTCTTCGCTCGGGTGTGCTTCGATCCAGGCGAGAATCTTGTCAGCCACTTCGTGGCTTACCTTGTAGCAGGGCACGCCGATAGCGACGCAGTTACCGAAGAAGATTTCGGAGTAGCTTTCGGCGATGATGGCGCGGATGCCCCAACGCTTCAGGGCCTGCGGAGCGTGTTCACGGCTGGAACCGCAACCGAAGTTCTGGTTTGAGACGAGGATGGAACCGTTCTTGTAGGCCGGATCGCGGAACGGGTGAACCTTGCCCTGAGCGGCGAGGCCGGCGATGTCGTCGGCAAAGGCGTTGTCGCCTAGGCCTTCGAAAGTCACGCACTTGAGGAAGCGTGCCGGGATGATACGGTCTGTGTCGATGTCGTTGCCGCGTACAGGAACGCCGGAACCTTTAACAATGTCGATAGAATTCATTTTTTAAATCTCCTTGCGTTACTTGATGTACTTGCGGCCTTCGATGGCGGCGGCGGCCACCATGGCGGGGCTCATGAGGATGGTGCGGCCCGACGGGCTGCCCTGACGGCCCTTGAAGTTACGGTTGCTGGAGCTTGCGCTCACCTGGCGGCCCTTGAGCTTGTCCGGGTTCATGGCGAGGCAGAGCGAGCAGCCTGCTTCGCGCCATTCGGCACCGGCTTCCTTAAAGATCTTGTCGAGACCGAGAGCTTCGGCTTCCACCTTGATCTTCATGGAGCCCGGAACGACCCACATCTTCACGGTCGGGGCGACCTTGTGGCCCTTGATGATTTCGGCGGCGGCCTGCAAGTCGCGGCCAATCATCTTGGAACCTTCTTCCCAGCCCATGTATTCGTAGGCTTCGGAGATGACTTTCTTTTCGCTGCCGGTAAATTCGTCAATCTTCGGCATGTTACCATTGAGCGGGATGGCCTGGGCCGGAGTGATACCCCAGGTGACCATCGGTTCGAGGTTGTCGCAGTTGATTTCGACTTCGTCGTCAAACTGGGCGTCGGCGTCGGTAGCCACGGACTTCCAGTAAGCAACGGCTTCGTCCCACTTGTCAGCCTTTGGCGCGTACGGACGGCCCTTGAGGTATTCAAAAGTCTTTTCGTCGGGGTTGCAGTAACCGACGCGGGCGCCACCTTCGATAGCCATGTTGCAGACCGTCATACGGCCTTCCATGCCCATTTCTTCGATGACCGGGCCGGCAAATTCGTAAGCGTAGCCAACGCCGCCGTTCACGCCGAGCTTCGCGATGTAGGCGAGGGCCACGTCCTTGGCGGTCACGCCCGGCTTGAGCTTGCCGGTGAACTTGATACGGCGAGTCTTGAGCGGGCTCATGGCGAGCGTCTGGGTGGCCAAAACGTCTGCCACCTGGCTGGTACCGATACCGAACGCGATAGCGCCGAATGCGCCGTGGGTGGCCGTGTGAGAGTCACCGCAAGCGACGGTCATGCCCGGCTGCGTCACGCCTTCTTCGGGGCCCACGATGTGAATCACGCCCTGTTCGGCGGTAGCGGGGCCAAAGAACTTGATGCCGTTGTTCTTGGTGTTGTTTTCAATGTGGGAGAACATCTCTTCGGAAATGCCGTCCTTGAGCGGGCGGTTGCGTTCCGGGAACGTGGTCGGAATAATGTGGTCCACCGTGGCGAAAGTGCGTTCCGGGAACAGCACCTTCTGGCCTTCTTCGCGGAGCTGCGCAAAAGCCTGCGGGCTCGTGACTTCGTGGCAGAGGTGGAGCCCGATAAAGAGCTGGCACTGGCCGCTCGGGAGCTTTGCTACCGTGTGGCTTTCAAAAATCTTCTGATAGAGTGATTTTCCCATGATTTTGTCTCTTTTTTATGCCTTTTCGATTTGTTCTCCAAGGCTGATTAATTGCGGCGTAAATATAGTAAAAGTCCCGCAGAATGACTGCAGGACTTTTGTTTACCGAAGAATAAAATTCAATCTTCCTAATACTGTTCGACCTGGGTGTCGAACTGGTATTTTTCGTGATAGTAGCTGAGCATTTCGCTGGTGCTTGTGAAAGCGGCTGCGCGAATGGCGTTGCGAACTTCAGGATCGTTGCGGGACATTTCGATGATCTTTGCATCTATGTCCTTGAACAGCAACTTGTTAGATGCCATTGCCACGTGATTCTGGTTGTAATCCAAATGGTAGCTGCGTTCGAGCATCTGGAAAAGCTCGGACTGGCAGGCATTTTCAGGCGGATGCTTCTTGGCAACCGGGAGGTAGCACTTATTGATGTAATCCGTCTTGTAAGCGATGATCATCTCATCAATGGCGGGGATATTGTGAGCGGAATCGTGATTGGCGACTTCTACAGTGGGTTTAACGACACCGGAGCAACCGGTAAGAAGGGCAGCGGTCATGGTAGCAAGGGCCAATACACGTAACTTCATCTTTTTTTTCCTTTTTTCTTTGTTGATACCTTATCCCTAATTCCAAAATAAAAGTTATTTAATTGTGGTTTTTTTGGCGAGCCCAAGTATGTAACTATTCGCTTACATCGGGCCAAAAAAAACGCTTAGAGAACACTTTTTAGGTCGCGTTGTGACCGCTATCACTTTTGTCGCAATGTTGTTTGTTTTACAACGCTTGGCTATTGCCGATTTCTTACAGCATCGGCTGTCGGCTTGAACATGTAGAACCATTTAATCGGGTCTATTACTTTGTACCGAACGTTGCCGATTCGCTTGTCGCCATTCCTGTCGATAAGCCCTGTAACTACGTGTGCATGCGGGCCCGTGGTGTGGCCTGTAAGGCCGACTGTTGCAATGGGGTCGCCGGCCATCACTTCTTGGCCGTCCAAATAAAGCAACTGGTCGCAGTGCATAAAGATGACTACGTCTTTTTGGCGTACAAGCCCAATCACAATGCCGCCGCGTTCGTCGCGAGCGGTCCATGCCTTGGCTGCGAACGGGGCGAGTATGCGGGCGCCCTGACGCGATGCCACGTCGATGCCGTTATGTTGTCTGTACTTTGCGGTGGCTTGGGCGTGGTAAAATTCTGTAAGGTAGGCGACGCTGTCCGATACAATCGATGTCCAGTATTTCCAAGCCGCGCCAATGGAATCGCTTGCAGACTTTTCAAAAAAGTCAGGTCTTGAAAACTTGATGGCGGTTCCTACAGGCGGAATGTTCTTGCTGTTGTTTTCCCAAGCGTTAGCGGGGTAGCCGTTTTCTTCGAGCGTGACCTTGACATACTGTTGCACCATTTTTTCGTCGGTAATCAATGCGTTAAAACGACCGATGGCATAGCGTGAAATACGCTGCATTGATTCCTTGCCGTCAAAGGTGTATTCAAATGACGGCGCAATCGAAAGTTTGTCACGTTCGTGAATGCGGTCTCGCGTATTCGAAATGCCTGGTTCCGTTTTTGTCACAAAGAAAAACGGCAGCGCAATCATGAGCAAGAACAGAAGCGGGAAAAGCGTCCTGAAAACTTTTGAAGTGCCGTCAAGCGGATTCTTTTCAAGAATTGAAAACTTGTGCAGATTCTCGATAATCTTGGCGAATGTTTCGGGATCTTTTTTCCAGTCGCAATTTCGAATTTCTTTGTAGAACGAATGGCTGCGACGAACCGCCCTGTAGGCGTGGTAAAATTTCTTCTTGTCTGGCTTTTGCGGGAATAGCCAAAGCAAGTTTGATTTGTTGAAGTGCGGAAGGTCTTCCAAATAAGCTGACGCTTCGTGAGCACTCTCACCGTCGATTACGATAAGCCTAGAAACAAGCTTTGCGTAATAGGCCTCTTGGTCGCTAATTTCCAAGGGCAGAACGGCGACGATTTGCGAAATCGATTTCTTGATTTGTTGCAGGTTATGGTACAGGCACCTGAATTGATCGTCGTTTTGCGGGAAACACCTGGTTCCTGTAATAGTCCAGCTATTCGTATCGGAACCGAGTTCGTTCAGTGTTTCTTGCGAAAGAGGCTTTTCGAAAAGATCGCTTGCAGAAATGGGGGAGTTTCCTTTCAGGATATTTTTTCCTGAAAAGTCAATAACCAAAAAACGAGCGCCGGCGTTTAGCGCCAGCGCAAGGTTCTGCAAGGGTTCAAGCGGAATCTCGTTTTCGCCCGGAAAAGCAAAAAAGGTGATTCCGCCCTGCCTGTACAGGTCATTTAAGACCTTGTGCTGCATTGTCCCCTAATTAGGCCTTCTGAGTGCCACGCGGGTAGGTGAAACCTGCAGGCGGAGCAGCCACGAACTTGTCGACCTGAAGATAGAGTTCTTCGGCAGAAGCGCTCGGGTTGAAGTAGATTTCCTGATTGCGGTTCTGGGTGCGGCCCTTCAGCGGTTCGCTACGGCGAGAACGGCTCACGATGCCCAGCGGGAGCACTTCCAAAAGCGGAAGCAGGCCAAAGTAGCGGAACAGGCTGAAGTTCTTCTGCCAAGTGGTGCGTTCGGCGAGCACGGCAAACGTGCCTTCGAAAATGGACTTGGTCTGGAGCAGTTCGTCGCTAGTCATGGTCACCAGTTCGTGGTTGGTGGGGAAGTTGTTCACGAAGTTGACCATGTCACCCTTGAGGTAGTTGGCGTCGCAAAGGAATACGAATTTCATTGTTTTACCTGTTTTTGTTTGTTGTTTAGGGCAAAGATACTTTTTTGTCAACCCCCTGTCAGCGGACAAAGGCGTGAAAACGAATGCTTTTGGAACTTTTTGTTCCGGTTGAATGTAAATTTTTTGTAAAAAGTGCTTTTTTCTCCGAAATCCTCAAAAAAAGCGTTCTTTTTCGAACAAATAAAAAAAATGAATCCCTGTTCGTAACTCATTGACTATCAACGACTTAGCGAAAAAAAGTGAGACTTTTGTCAATTTTTGCAAACACTTTTTTTGCCTTTTTTTAGCAAATTTGCGGTATATAGCTGTCAAAAACATTATATTTGACCTCGTAAAATCGCGCCCGGACTAGCGGGGGCGGTACGATTTTTGTGAAAGCAAAAGTGTGTAATTGGAAGAAGAAATTTATGGGAGATCATAAATGAAACGAATAAATTGGTCTGTAGCAACCCTCCTGGCGTCAGCCGGAATGCTTGCATCTGTGGGTGTTGCTCAGGAGGCTGAAAATAGCGCTCCTTCAGTTATGGGAATTCCGGGTGAATCCATTAACGAAGGTGGAAAGTTCGCCCCGATTAAGTTGGATAAGTATGTATCCGATGATATGGACAAGCCTGAAAAGCTGAAATGGTCGGTTTCCGGCAACAAGCAGCTTAAGGTTTCTATTTCTCCCGAGCGTATTGCAACGATCGAAATTCCGAGCAAGTATTGGAACGGCTCCGAAGACATCACGTTCATGGCCACTGACTCCAAGGGTGCCGTTGGTTCTGAAACCGTGAACTTCAACGTGGAATCCGTGAACAATCCGCCCGAAGTCAAGCAGATTCCGGACCAGACCATCGATGAAGGTAAGTCCTTCACGAAGATCAAACTCGACGATTTCGTGACTGACCCTGACCATCCGAAGAACCAGATCCTTTGGGAATTTGACATCCAACCGGTGGGCAAGGATCAAGCTGAAGGCGACCTGAATGTGGAAATCGATCCGAACCGCGTCGCTTCTGTGATTATCCCGGACCAGAACTGGTATGGTTCTGCAAAGATCAAGTTTACGGCAACTGACGGCGAATACGCTAGCGCCTCTACGACCGCAAACTTCGTGGTAAAGCCGATCAACGACGCTCCGGTTCTCAAGAAGATTCCGGACCAGACCATCGAAGAAAAGAACGAATTCGAATCCATTAGCCTCACTGATTACGTGACAGACGTTGATGACGATGTCATGAAGCTGAAGTGGAGCATTTCGGGCAACAAGGACCTCAAGTTCGACATCGACAAGTACGGTTCTGCAAACATCAAGATCCCGAACGAATTCTGGAATGGCTCTGAAACCGTGACCTTCACGGCAACTGACCCTGCTGGTGCATCTGCCAAGGCAACGGCCAAGTTCACCGTCAAGTCTGTGAACGATGCTCCTGAATTCATCAAGGAAGTTTCTGATCAGACGATCGAAGAAAAGCAGGAATTCAAGCCGATCGAACTGGACAAGCTGGTCAAGGATCCCGACCATCCTTTCGAACAACTTAAATGGACGGTTTCTGGCAACAAGGATCTTGCTGTGAACATTGCTGGTAAGACCGCTACCATCAAGATTCCGAACAAAATGTGGAACGGTTCTGAATCCATCAAGTTCAAGGTTTGCGACCCGGCCGGCGCTTGCGCTGAATCAGAAAACAGCTTCACGGTGAACTCCGTGAACGACGTGCCGCAGATCGTGAAGCAGATTCCTAACCAGACCATCGACGAAAAGAAGACCTTTGCTAAGATCAAGCTCGATGAATATGTGAAGGATGCTGACCACAAGAATTCTGAACTTTCTTGGGAAGCTGACGTGAAGCACCAGGGCAAGGAACCGCAGTCCGGTACTTTGTCTGTAAACATCGACGACTCTCACGTTGCTTCTATTGAAATTCCGGACCCGAGCTGGAATGGTTCTGCTGTCGTGACCTTCACGGTGTCTGACCCGGAAGGTGCTTCTGCCAAGCAGCAAGTGACATTTACTGTCAAGTCCATTAACGATATTCCTGTGTTCAAGAAGATTCCGGACCAGACTATCGAAGAAAAGAACGAATTCTCTTCTGTCATGCTTGATGACTATCTCTCCGATGCCGACCACGATCTCTCCCAGTTGAAGATCGACATCGCAGGTAATAAGGACATCAAGGTCAACCTGAATAACAAGACTCGCGAAATTTCTTTCAAGACTCCGTCCGAACTCTGGAACGGTTCCGAAACCATTACCCTGACTGCTACCGACCCCGAGGGCGGCAAGGCTTCTACTTCGTTCAAGCTCGCTGTCAAGTCTATCAACGACCCGCCGACCATGAAGGATATTGCTGAACAGACTATCAAGGAAAAGGGTTCCTTCAAGCCGGTCGAACTCGACAAGTTTGTCGAAGACCTTGACCACTCTAAAGACAAGCTCAAGTGGACTGTTACGGGTAACCGCGAACTCAAGGTGTCCCTCGAAGGCCGCGTGCTGAAGGTGACTCCGCCGAGCCCGCAGTGGAACGGTTCTGAAACGCTCACCATCAAGGTCACTGACCCGGAAGGTGCAACGGATGAACGCACTGTCGCTTACACTGTGGAATCCGTGAACGACGTTCCGGAATTCACGAAGCAGGTTGCTCCGCAGACCATCAAGGAAAAGGAACAGTTCAAGCCGATCAAGCTCGGCGAAATGGTCCGCGACCTCGACAACAAACTCTCTGATCTCCAGTTTACTGTCGATGTGAAGTCTGCTAACGGCAAGAATGCTGGCCTCACGGTCGAAATCGATGCCCAGCATGTGGCTAACATCAAGATCCCGAACAAGTACTGGAACGGTGCCGACGAAATCACCTTCACGGTCACTGACCCCGAAGGCGCAAAGGCTACCTCCAAGGCTCTGTTCACGGTGCAGTCTGTGAACGACGTGCCGACTCTCAAGAAGGTTCCGGACCAGATGATCGAAGAAAAGCAGGAATTTGCTTCGATCAATCTCGCTGACCTCGCTTCTGACCCGGATCATTCCTTCAAGAGCCTCAAGTGGACTGTTTCTGGCAACAAGCAGCTCAAGATTGAAATCGATGGCAACGGTGTTGCCACTATCAAGAAGCCGACCAAGAACTGGAACGGTTCTGAAAAGGTGACCTTCACGGTGACCGACCCCGAAGGCGCATCTGCCAAGTCTGACGCCGTGTTCACGGTCAAGTCCATCAACGACCCGCCGGTCATGAAGGATATTGCTAACCAGACCATCAAGGAAAAGAGCGAATTCAAGCCGATCGAACTCGACAAGTTCGTAAGCGATGAAGACCATGACAACTCCAAGCTCAAGTGGACTGTTTCTGGTAACAAGGACCTGAAGGTTGTTATCGACCCGAAGCATGTTGCTACGATTACCACTCCGAACAAGTACTGGAACGGTACTGAAAAGATCACCTTCACGGTGACTGACCCGGAAGGTGCATCCGACAAGCGTACGGTGACCTTCAAGGTTGAATCCGTGAACGATATTCCGGAATTCGTGAAGCCCATCAAGGACCAGAGCATTCCGGAAAAGCGTGAATTTGCAATCATTAACCTGAACGACATCGTTAAGGATGCCGACCACAAGCCTGATCAGCTCACCTGGAACTTTGACGTGAAGCCGGCTAAGGGTGCTCCGAAGGGTTATACCCCGAAGCTCAAGGTTACGGTCGACGGCCAGCGCATGGCTAAGATCGTGATTCCGGACAAGTACTGGAACGGTTCTGAAGAAATCACCTTCCGCGTGGAAGACCCGGAAGGCGGCAAGGCTCATTGCACTGCAACGTTTACCGTGCAGTCTGTGAACGATGCTCCGACCATCGGCAAGATCGATGACCAGAACATTAAGGAAAAGGAACAGTTCAAGTCCTTCAACCTGAAGCAGCTCATCAAGGATCCGGACCATCCGTATGGCCGCCTCAAGATCGATGTCTCTGGCAACAAGGAACTCAAGGTTAATATCGACAACGACGGTAACGTGACTGTCAAGGCTCCGAGTCCGCTTTGGAACGGCAAGGAAACTTTGACCTTCACCGTGACCGACCCGGAAGGCGCTTCTGCCAAGGCCACCGCTTCGTTCTCCGTGATGTCCATCAACGACCCGCCGGTCATGAAGGATATTGCTAACCAGACCATCAAGGAAAAGGGTAGCTTCAAGTCCATCGCTCTCGACAACTACGTCGAAGACCTTGACCACCCGAAGGCTAAGCTCAAGTGGAAGATTGAAGGCGCCAAGGAACTCAAGGTTGCCATGGACGCAAGCCACAATGTTTCTATCACTCCGCCGAACCAGTACTGGCACGGTTCTGAAACTGTCAAGTTCACGGTTTCTGACCCGGAAGGCGCTTCTGATAGCCGCTCCGTGACCTTCACGGTGGAATCGGTGAACGACGCTCCGCAGTTCGTCCGCGAACTCAAGGACCAGTCCATCGACGAAAAGAGACAGTTCCAGCAGATCAAGCTCGACGATCTCGTGAAGGACCCGGACCACAAGAATTCCGAACTCAAGTGGACGTTTGACGTGAAGGCCAAGTCTGCTGCCGCTCCGGCTGCCAAGGGCAAGAAGGGCGCTGCTGCTGAACCGGCTAGCACCAAGCCTGGCTTGAATGTGAAGGTTGATCACAACCATGTTGCTACCATTGAAATCCCGGACAAGTACTGGAACGGTGCTGCCGACATTACCTTCACGGTGACTGACCCGGAAGGTGCCAAGGCTTCCAAGACCGCTCATTACGAAGTTCGTTCTATCAACGACCCGCCGGTTATTTCTTCTAGCGCTCCGCGTGGCGAATCCATCCGCGAAAATGGCGTGTTCAGAACAATCGATCTCACGAACCTTGCCTCTGACCCGGACCACAAGGCTTCTCAGCTCAAGTGGACTGTTTCTGGCAACAAGTTCCTCAAGGTGAACATGCTCAAGGACAACACCGTGAAGGTGGCTGTGCCTGATCCGCAGTGGAACGGCAAGGAAACGGTGACCTTCACCGTGACTGACCCGGAAGGCGCTTCTGCCAACCACAAGATGCTCTTCGAAGTGTCTCGCGTGAACGATCCTCCTGTCATCACCAAGAAGATTCCTGACCAGAAGATCAAGGAAAAGGAACTCTTCAAGCAGATCAAGCTTGACGAATACGTGAAGGACCCGGATAACAAGCCGAGCGAACTCAAGTGGACCGTTTCTGGCAACCGCCAGCTCAAGGCTGAAATTTCTCCGAGCCGCGTGCTTACTGTTACCGCTCCGGATAAGAACTTCTGGTGCGCTCCGGAAACCATGGTTCTCATTGTGAAGGACCCGGATGGTGCAGAAACTTCTCAGACTGTGACCTTCGAAATCACTTCTGTGAATGACGCTCCGGTGCTCAAGAATATTCCTGACCAGAAGATCAAGGAAAAGGGTCAGTTCAAGGAAATCGACCTGAACAAGTTCGTGAATGATCCTGACCACAAGCTCTCTGAACTCACTTGGTCCGTCAAGGTTGCCAAGGTGGGTGCTGCTCCTGCTCCGAAGCCGGTTAAGAAGCCCGCTAAGAAGAGCAAGAAGGGCAAGGAAGAAAAGGCTGAAGAACCGGCACCTGCTCCGGTTGACGAATTCCAGATTGAAATCGACAGCCACAACATTGCTCGCGTGAAGATTGATAACAAGTACTGGAATGGTGAACGCAACGTGACCTTCACTGTGAAGGACCCGGAAGGTGCTTCCGACTCCAAGACGGTGAACTTCAAGGTTGAATCCGTGAACGACGCTCCGGAAATCAAGCCGATTGCTATCCAGAGCATCCAGGAAAAGGAACGCTTCAAGCCGATCGATCTCTCTCAGTATATCTCTGACCCGGATCATCCGCTCTCCGCTTTGAAGATTGAAGTTGCTCCGACTCGCGCCCTTAAGGCTTCTGTCAACGCCAAGAAGGAACTTATCGTTTCTACTCCGGACAAGTTCTGGAGCGGTTCCGAAAAGATCAAGATTGAAGTGACTGACCCGGAAGGTGCTCGCGCCATGCAGCAGATCACTTACGAAGTGACTCCGGTGAACGACCCGCCTGTAATTAAGCGTATCGCTGGCCAGAGAATCAAGGAAAAGGAACGCTTCGAAATTGTTGACCTCTCCAAGGCTGCTGAAGACCCGGATAACAAGCCCAATGAACTCCACTGGACTGTGACCGGCAATAAGGACCTTAAGGTTGACATCAAGGGTAGCCGTGCCCAAATCCTGACTCCGAACCCGAACTGGTACGGTAAGGAAACCCTCACCTTTACGGTGAAGGATATCGCTGGTGCTTCTGCTTCTACGCAGGCTACTTTCGAAGTAACTCCGGTGAACGATCCTCCGACCCTCAAGCCGGTGCAGCCGTTCGTGATCGAAGAAAAGAAGACGTTTGCTCCGTTCGACTTCAGCAAGGTTGTAAACGATCCGGATAACAGCCTCGAAGAACTTGTTTGGACTCTCGATAACGAAGTTCCGGCTCTTAAGGGTAAGAAGGCTGGCAGAAACGGCCCGGCTGTGAAGCATGAAATGAACTTCTCTATCGATGAAAAGGGTGTTCTCCATGCTGAAACTCCGAACCCGTACTGGAACGGTATGGAAATCGTGACTGTGAACGTGTTTGACCCGGCTGGCGAAAGCGCCTCTATCCAGGTGAAGTACACGGTGAAGCCCGTGAACGACCCGCCGATCGTGAAGGAAATTCCTGGCCAGGAAACCCTGCAGGGCACTACCTTCAAGCCGATCAAGCTCGACAACTATGTAACTGATCCTGACCATAAGGTTAGCGAAATCCGTTGGGGCGTGTCTGGTGCTAAGAATCTCGCTGTCCAGATCAACGGTAACCGCGAAGCTATCGTGAAGCCGAAGAAGGCTGACTGGTTCGGTGACGAAACCCTCATCTTTACCGCTAAGGACCCGGCTGGTGGTTCTGACAAGGCAATGGTGAAGTTCGTTGTGAAGCATGTGAATGCCGCTCCGATTATGCGCGATATTCCTGACCACACGATCAAGGAAGACGACAACAACGGTGTCGTGGCCGTGATCAAGCTCGATCAGTTTGCTCGCGATAAGGATAACCGCTTCGATGAACTCAAGTGGACCTTCACTGGCAACAAGTACCTGACTGTCAAGTATGACAAGTTCAAGAAGACAGCAACTGTTGCTCAGCCGCACGAAAACTGGAACGGTAAGCCGGAACGTATCACCTTCACGGTGACCGACCCGGATGGCGCCAAGGCTTCTAAGTCTGCTCTCTTCACGGTGATTGCTGTGAATGATCCGCCGGTAGCCAACCCGCAGACTTACATGACTCAGGAAGGCGAAGAACTCAAGGTTAGCGCCGCCGAAGGTCTGATGTCTGGCGTGACGGATGCCGATGGTGAAAAGCCGGTGTCTGTGCAGCTCGTGCAGAAGCCGCGCAATGGTAAGATCAACCTGAACGAACGCGACGGTTCCTTCACCTACATGCCGAACAAGGGCTTCTCTGGCCTCGATGAATTCAGCTTCAAGGTCCGTGACCCGGCTGGCCTCGCCTCTCAGGTGACGACTGCTGAAGTCAACGTTTCCTTCAAGATGAAGGACCTCCGCGGTGGCGACACCAAGAAGGCCGAAAAGAAGGAAGATCCTAAGGCTGAAGAACCGAAGGAAGACGCTGCCCCGGCTAAGGGTAAGGGCAAAAAGCGCCGCAAGAGAAAGTAAAATTATGAAGTAAGCGTCGCATAGCTTCGTTCCTGCGGCCTCGCTCTGCTTGCTTCCTTCAAAATTTCGATTTTTCTTGAAAATGAATTTGAAAAATCCCGCTCAACGAGCGGGATTCTTTTGTTTTGGGGCGCTTGTGGGTGTTGAAAAGTTCAAAACGGATATTTGGGGTGTGTGCGAAAAATTTGCGTGTTTCGGGGCTGCTGAAGGTATTTTATAGCTTGGTTATTTGGGCGTGGTGCCCAATAGTGTTTTGGGATGATTATGAAAAAATTTGGCGCAAAACAAACTGTTTTGACAATAATGGCCGCTGCAGCATTTTCGCAGGCGGCTACGGCGGAATTCAATTGGAGTAACGTGAGCATGGGCGGGGGCGGATTCGTCTCCGCCGTGATAGCTTCTCCGGTCGACAAGGGACTTTTCTACGCCCGCACCGATGTGGGCGGCGCGTATCGCTGGAACGAATCGACTACCCGCTGGGAATCGATGATGGACTGGGTCGATGTTTCCGAGCGCGGCCTTTTGGGAATCGAGGCCATTGCCGTTGACCCGCAGGAATCGGGCGTCGTTTATATGGTGGCGGGAACCAGTTACTGGAATAGCGGCCGTACGGCGTTTCTCCGCAGTAGCGACAAGGGTGAATCCTGGGAAGTGATTTACACCTGGGACGAAGACGGGACCAAGGGCACCAAGGTGGCGCGCTTTAGTGCACACGGCAACGGTATGGGCCGCGGAAACGGCGAAGCCTTGGCGGTCGACCCGAACGATTCCAAAATTATGTTCTACGGTTCCAAGAACAAGGGCCTTTGGAAATCGACGGACAACGGTTCTAGCTGGAGCCATGTGGATGCGTGGACAAAGGCCGCCGGGAGCGATACGACTTGGAATGGCTCGGGCTTTAGCTTTGTTCAGTATGCGCCGGGGAGTTCGAAGGTGATGTATGCCGGATTCTTGCGTGAGGGGACGACGGCCAAGGGCTCGTTCGAAAATGTGTTCACCTCGACCGACGGCGGTGCAAGCTGGAAGGCGCTTCCGATTCCGGATTCGTTGCGCAGCACGGCCGGCGGAAGCATTGTGCGCTTGATGCCGCAGCGTGCGGTGATTTCGGGCGACGGTAAAACGATGACAGTGACCTTTGCCGATGGCGCAGGCCCGCATTCCATGATGTGGGACGAAGGCTGGGGCATGATTTACGACGGCTTTGGTCGCGGTGCGGTGCTGCAGCTTGATGTGGCGTCGGCGACTTGGTCCGACGTTTCTCCGGAAAACTTCCTGGACGAAGGCGGTGACGCCAAGTACGACAAGGTAGACGTGAAAGGTATGGTCGACTGCGAAGCCGCTGGCGGCACCGGCAAGACTTGCGAAGAATATTACCCCTACATTGCCCCTTATGGTGGCATAGCCATCAATCCGAAAAATGCAAACGAAATGGTGGTGACCACCGAAGGCTATCGAGGCCCGCAGTTCTGGTACACGGCCACGAGCGATACCAGCGGCAAATGGAGCGACCAGTGGGGTACTAACATTTACCACACGACTGACGGCGGCAAAACCTGGATTGCAAGCTTCAAGTATTACTGGATGGAAGGCGGTGTGTATCCGACGACCAAGCAGATGGATGCCAATGGAATTGGCTGGATGCATAACGGTTCTATTCACTGGTCCGGTAGCGTTGCCATGGATCCGTTCGACAACAACCGCGTCTTTGTGACTTCGGGTAACGGCATTTTCCGCTGCGACAACCTGAGCGATTATGTGTACAAGGAAGCGGAGAATTCTTGGGAAGAACCGCAACTCACCATGAACCAGGTGTGGCATTTCTCGGCGCATGGCGTCGAAGAAACGGTGCCTTTCGAAGTAGTGAGTATTCCGGGCGGACCGATGGTTTCGATTATCGGCGACTACGACGGATTCCGTCACGATGACATCGCAAAATATCCGGCATTCAGGCACAAGACGAATGTTGGCGGCGATTATGTATCGCTGGGCACGACGCAGGGCCTTGCTTATGCTCCCAAGAGCGGTAAGCTTGCAAAGGTGGCTGACAAGCGCGCCTATGAAGGCCTGTACAATGACATACCCATTGCTCCGGTGCAGTATTCCCTTGACTCGGGTAAGACTTGGACGGTGGAAACCTATACAGGACCTGACAAGAACGCAGCCAAGGGTACTGTGGCTCTTTCGGCAAAAGGTACTTACACTATCTGGGTTCCGATGGAAGGAACGACCGATGTCTACCGCAATTACAACGGCACGACTTGGGAAAAGGTTTCAGGAATCGACAACTCTGCTTTTGTGGTGGGCGATCCTGAAAACGACGAAGTATTCTATGCCTACACCAAGGCGGATGGCAAGTTCTATAAGAGTTCCGATGCGGGCGCAAGCTTCAAGGCTGTGAGTACGCCTGGTGAAAGCGCTTTCAAGAAGTTCCGTGCCATTCCGGGCTACGAGGGCGACTTGTGGCTGCCTGTCGCTATTCAGGATCCGTCGAACGGAACGCCGGCAAGCGGAAAGCTGTTGCATTCAACCGATGGAGGTGCCTCTTGGGCTGCGGTTGAAGGTGTCGGTTACTGCGAAGCGGTGGGCTTTGGCGCTCCCAAGGAAAAGGGCGGCTATCCGGCGATTTATGTGTTTGCAACTGTCGGTAACGTGACGGGTGTGTTCGGCTCTGACGATAAGGGTAAAACCTGGACTCGCGTCAATGACGACGGTCACGAATACGGCGGACTTGCCAACGGCGAATTCGTGATGGGTGAATACCTACGGCGTGGTTTACATGAGTACGGCGGGTCGCGGCATCGCTGCTCGCGTGCCGAGCAATTGGAAAATGGGTACGTCTAATTCGGACGGCACGACTAAGGTCGCTCCGGCTGCGAAAACGGTAGCTGACGCTTCTGTCGGCTATAGTCACGGAAATCTGGAACTCCGCCTGAATGCAAGCGTTGCCCGCGTAAGTGTGTTCGACATGCGTGGCAAGAAACTTTCTAGTCGCTATTACAGCAGTTCTGTGACGATTCCGGTCAAAGATCTGGTGAAGGCGAAGGGGAGTTACTTCGTGCGCGTCGATAACGGAAAGAAGGTCCTGTTTGCAAACCGCGTGATTGTGACGCGATAATTGAAATAAGACAACAGCTCTGCAAAATTAAAAAGTCCCGCTCATCAAGCGGGACTTTTTGTGGTCTAAACTTTATAGACTACTTCTTCTTGGTCTTCTTGCTTTCGAGCCATTCGTCGAAGGTAATGCTGCGATCGAGCACTCCG
>CADBHQ010000029.1 GCA_902794535.1 Fibrobacter succinogenes
AAGATAAAAGTTCTTCATGTACAGAATGTTCGTGGGAGAAAAACAAGTGGCACTGGGAATCTGAGCCTTTAAGTCTCGGCTCAGATTCTTCATGAAGCCGCTGCCCCATTTGCTTTCAGCCTGCTTGGTTACAATATCGCGCCCCAATTCCCAGTAGTAGCGCAACATTTCGCTATTTACCTTCACCGCAGCCTTGATCTGGCTCTTGCGATAACGGGAAGAAAGTTCCTTGACCCAGTGAATGTAATCCTTGTCCAAGATATTGATAGATTTTTTCGACATTGATATTCTCTTTAAAATGGTTGCACAACGGTGCGAATACACCGTAAAAACGACGCACTATACGCCCGTTCTTTTTTGCTTTGTAATGGAGTTTCCACGCCTTGCGTGGAATGGGATAATCTTGCGATTCTGTTGGCGGGGGCTTTCCCCGGCGTTACCTGTCACTCTTTCGAATGAACCCGAGTAGGGTATTTTCCTACCAGCTATCCAACAGGACCGTCAAGAAGGTTGATGGGCCCCGCCGCGAATGCACGTACGGACCGAATGGTCTATGTCGACTGTCGCGAGGATTATCGAATTACGATTGCAATATAAGTAAATATGTATTCCCGGTCAAGGGGCTCGCCGCTAGTTTCAAACCACCAGAGTTTCATCTTCTTCAAGAAATCCGCATCCAGTGGCCACCCTGAAGCATCGGGGATTACGGAATCCACGGCGCAATAAAGGCACAATGCCGTCCGACGACGAATCGCCAATATAATCGAGCCCCGCTCCACGGTCTGCCTGCTGAGCGTCACGGACAGGGAGTTCCTGGAAATCTACAGCCATTTCGGCAGCACCAAGGCTCCGAAAAAATGGCCCAAAAGTCAAGAATCTATCCAATTTTTCTGTTTTTTTTCAGCGTCAAAACGCTTGCGAACCCGCATAAAATAAGGTATATTCAGAAAGCAGGTCTTATAGGGGCTCTTTATGAGCCGAGGTAAAACGCAAAGACCCAGGGTGAATTGAACAATATATTTGATAGGAGTGCAGAGTGATGCCTGATAATTTAATGAATATGAGTGCGTCTTTTTTTCTTAGTCAGGTGAAGAATCAGTATCCTGAGGTTCTTCCTGAATTTGCTGCGTCAATCTTGTCCGTGATTATGCGGTTAGAAAATGATTGTGGGCCGAATGCATCTTGTGCATCAATTGCCCCTCTTACAGAGAATAATAAAGAATCGGTCTTAATTCAATACGCAACAGTTCTTATGTATCGCTGCTCACGTTTTGAAAAAATTCCTATGCAACTTAAGGTTATGTTGGATAAAATGAATGAGCTCCATGATGAAGTATCTTTATCAATAGATGCTCCAAACATGAGGTCGAAAATATTATTGATAAATGAAGTCGAAACGGCTCATCCCGGCGTATTTGAGAAAATAATTAATCGGGTCAGAAACAATGAGAAGAATCCAATAGATGGATTTAGCGTGTCGAATTTAGAGTGCTCAGAGGCTTTGCCTACAGGACTTAGTGCAAAATTGGATTTCGAATTCCAACAGTATTCTGCGTTCTTCTACGCCGTATAGCGAGATTGTTGCTTTTACGCTGATGTAACATAATCAAGATGATAATATGGTCATCTCTCTCCCTTTTATATATAATAAGTTGATAAATTGATTATGTTACACTTTTCTTGACTGTGTAGCCATGCCTGGATAGCCACATTCGCACCTTCCTATCAAGAATTCCGGTGTAGCAGACTGTTTTACCATCAAGCCTTCCACTGATTTTCTGTCTTATAAGGGCTCTTTATGAGTCGAGGTAAAACAAATTTTGTGAATTTTGCGAATTTTTACAGGACGATTTTTTTGTTATCGACCTATTGACTGGAGAATGAAAAAAATGTATCTTGTAAATAAGAAAGTTGGAAAACACACGCCTGATGGTGATTCAGGGTCGTAGAGAGGTTACCAACTTTCTTTTTTATTTTCTTGTTTTCAAGAATTCTATAGTATCTTCATACTTGTATCTTATAGGGGGCTCTTTATGAGCTGAGGTAAAACTATACCTTTGAAAAAGTGGTATATTGTCTCTAAAAAAGGTTTATCATGTTTAGTTAAGTCCTATAGGGATTCTTTAAAAGCCGAGGCAAGCAATGATAATCGCGATTAACAAAGATGAACCGTGGTGGGAAAAGACGCACGCATTCGCGAAAGATTGCCCATGGCTGCCGGGGCGTCGTTTAGCCGAGCGAATGTCAAAGAACGATTTCCTAGACTGGGAAAAAGTTTTCGTTGCTATACACGGTGAAGATGTTGTCGGCTTTTGCGTTCTCGAGGAGAACGGGAACATTCCTGCGAAATTCAGTTGCAGCCCTTTTATAAATCTCGTTTACGTTGGCGAAGAATTCCGGGGAGAGCGGCTATCCAAAAGCTTAATTGACGCGGCGCTTGATTACGCCCAAAGGCTCGGCTACAAAAAAATTTATCTCAAAAGCGAGCACCACGGCCTATACGAAAAATACGGGTTCAAGAAGATTGCCGATTTCGAACCAACGGTCGGGCTTGCGAACCAACTGTTTGAAATCAAAATTTCAATTTAACATTAGCTTTTAAGCATTCCTTCGCGGCAAAAAAATTTTTGACTTTCCGCCTTTTTAACCTATATTAAATGTATGAAATACGTAAAAATGGTTTTGAGGGTTCTGCTGGGCATTTTTATATTCTTTCCGTGAAAGAAATCCTCAAAGACATTCCTGGCGCGAAATATCCATAGCTTTTAATCAATCAAGTCGTTTTGGAATCTTGACAGGTGTTCAAACGGCAAGATTTGCCGGCCTCTGAACAATCCGCAGCCATCGTTAATTAACTGATTGTTGATGGCCTTGAACATGTTCACGTCGATTTTTGCAAGTTCAAGTTCCTGCAACTTCACAAGGCGTTCATACGCCTCGTCAAAATAAACGCACTCGCCGCTCGGAATCTGGTCATGCTTGGAGCGCCGCGTTTCTTGCGTTTTTTCATAACCAAAATGATTCGCCTCACCGATTTCAGCGAAGTCATCCATATCCTTTGTACGCAATTGAACTTCCGTGTAGCAACGTGCAAGATTATCATACATCGTTATATGCAACGATTGATAACCGGATGTTCGCGGAGTCGCCACAGAGTCATGATAATACGGCTGAACTTCATCTTTTAGCAAGTCGCAATGGCCGCCATCCTTATGTCTTGAAATTTCCGGAGTAAAGCCACGTTCTTCCAGAAATTCAGGCAGAGCATTTGCGATTTCATACAAATACTTCCGTTCAACTTCGCTTCTGTCTTCGCCTTTCTTGATATGGCAAACCGGCATCGAGATCACGATACGGTAGGCAATCAAATCGCGGAAATTCAGTTGGCTTTTAATTTCTGCTTCGGACGGAAACACTCCATTCTTTTTGTAATAATTGTAGACAAATTCAAGGATATAGCCGTTGAATTTTTCTTCGGCACGAATCAAAGACTTGATGCGTCCTTTGAACGTAAAGGCAAGGAAGGGATATTCCCTTGTCATGAACTTGTAGAACTCTTTTATTCGTTGAGACTGCGAGGTCAAGAAGTCGTTGTGCTCGAGTAATTCGATAATCTGAATCAGAAAATTCGAGTGTGCAAGATCAATGCTGTTGCGCGTTTCCTTCGCACCATTCCTAAGGTCATTCGAATACTGATGCAAAATTTTCAGCACCGTATTTCCAGAGAACAAGTAGTCGTTCAAACAAATCATCTTAAGCCTCCAAGTCGGACTTCTTATCGGGGTTCACACAACGAAATATAAAAACGATTTTCACCCGCCACATCGGACAAATTATCCTCAAGAAACCTCGCGCAAAAGCGCTTTACACTAGGTGAAAAGCGGAATAGACTCTTTTACATTTTCTTCATAAAAATGTTTGCGACTCCGCAAAATAATGTATATTCAAAACAGAAATTAATTTTCTATACGTTTCTACATACCCACGGATATCTACGTTGAATTGAATTTTAGGAAGAGAAAACAATGTTTAAATTAGATGAGTATAAAAAACAAAATATTATTTTGGGAATAGGATGCTTTCTAATTGGTTTTCTCATAGTATTTTTAGGTAGTAATGGCTTTTTTACTGTCGGAGATTACGTACCTAAAGGTGCGACTGTGATTTGCCGTATGCCAGGGAAAAGTACGAGTTACCTCGTTATTCCTGCATACTTGAATGCTGATGTTTTTATCCGTTTTTTCTTCACATCGCTTTTGGCTTGCATCAGTGTGGGCGCATCAATTTTCTTTGGCAGGAAATATCATCGAAAAGGGTATGGTAAAATGCAAATCATTGCTTATATATCTGCTTTTGTCGCGATTTTTACCGCATGTTCAGTATATTTGATTATACTTTTCCCGACCCTGTTTGTAAATTGAAGCACTCTGGCTACCAATTTTATCCAGACGCCAAGAAATACGCTTCTAATGAAGACAAGCCTTGGCATATAACAGACATTCGGGTGATTTTATGTAAAAAACAGCACAAACTTCCAGCATTTTTGTGTAAAAACAAACATTTTTAGGTATGTTTAGGATATGGAAAGGCGGATTCTCAAAGGAACGTGTTATGCGCGACCTGGGACTAATCTCGGGCATTTCGCTCGGTACGGACACGCTTTTTTGCTACAAAAAGGCGAACAAATTATTCCGATAGAAGTCAAGGCCGAAGAGAACCTGCGCGCTAAGTCTCTCAGACAGTTTGTTCAGGACCACGAAGGCACCCATGGACTACGTCTGTCCATGTCGCCCTATCGAAAACAGGATTGGATGGACAATATTCCTCTCTACCTCGCGGAACGAGCGAGGTGATTTGAATATTTTTGAGTTGAGGTAATCATTCTATGCGTTTCTATGTACCCACAGATATCTATGTCGAAAAAGACTGCGTGAAGAACCACGCGCAAAACTTGCTTGCGATTGGAAAGTGCGCATTCATCATGACAGGGCATTCTTCTGCCAAGAAGAACGGTTCCCTGAACGATGTCACCGCCGTTCTGGATGCAGGCCACGTGCCATACCAAATTTTTGATCAGGTCGAAGAAAATCCGTCAACAGATACCGTGGGGAACGCCGCACAGCAGGCCCGCGAATTCGGCGCCGATTACATCATCGGCATCGGGGGCGGTTCCGCTATTGATGCTGCAAAAGCAGTCGCTTTGCTCCTTGCGAACCCGAATGTCATCGCGGACAATTTGCACAAGGCACCCGAAAAGCCACTCGGCCATGTGCCTGTCGTTGCCGTACCGACTACTTGCGGAACGGGTTCCGAGGCAACGCCGGTCTCCATCATCACGAACCACAAGATTCAACTGAAAAAGAGCATTCCGCATCGCATTTTTCCGGTGCTCGCGCTTGTCGATGGAAAGTACCTCACCTCGGCCAAGAAAACGCTGATTATCAATACCGCGGTCGATGCGCTCGCCCACATGGTCGAAAGCATTCTGAATGTCTATTCCAACGCGTTCAACCGCATGTGTCCGGAATACGGCCTCAAACTTTGGGGAGAATTCAAGGAAGCGCTCCTTTCCGACTCCCCCGTCGACGAAGGCCTTTACGAAAAACTCATGCTCGCCTCGACTATCGCGGGCATGTCTATCGCGCACACAAGCACCTCCGTACCACACGGCATGAGCTACGACCTCACGCTGCATCAAGGTGTACCCCACGGCCCTGCCGTCGGATACTTCTTGGGCGGCTATGTAGAAGTCTGCGAAAAGAAGGTTCCCGAAGATGTCAAGCGCATTTTGGTTCTTTTAGGCCTCAAAAACACCGCCGATTTCACCGAAATGCTTGACAAGCTCATCGGTAAATGCAAGGTTTCTCGCGAAATGCGCGACCAGTTTGCCGCCGCCATGAAGGTGAACCGCTCCAAGCTCGACCTTGTCCCTGGCGGGATCACGTCCGAAGAAGTCGACTATATTTACGACAAATCGCTCGTCGTGGAATAAGTTTTTACGGAAAATGTCACACCGACAAAAACCGTAAATCCAAAAATAAAGAAAGAAATAATTATTTCAATTAAAAGTTAGACACGGGTATAATTTTTTCTAAATTTGCCGCCCGTGATTAAAAATCTTATTCTGTCTATTTACTCTGGCCTCTGCATCGGCCTTGGCGGCACCGCCTACCTTTCTTGCGATAACAAGGTTCTAGGATCCTTCCTTTTCGGACTCGGGCTGTTTACCATCTTGAATTTCGGCTTTAACCTTTTCACGGGAAAGGTCGGCTATTTCGTCAACAACAAGCCTAGCTACTGGGGATTCCTCGGAATCGTATGGCTCGGCAACTTTATCGGGACATTCCTTTTTGCAAGAATGATTGCGCTCACGCGCTACGGAGCAGCCCTGCAGGCCAAGGCAAGCGCCCTCTGCCTCGTCAAAGACGGCGACAGCATCGTTAGCCTTCTCATACTGGGCATTTTCTGCGGCATGCTCATGTTCATTGCCGCCGACGGTTACAAGAGCATCGAAAACCAGGCCGGAAAAGTCGTAGTCGTTTTTCTCCCGGTCATGGTCTTTATCTTGAGCGGATTCGAACACTGCATCGCAGATATGTTCTACTTCTCGCTCGCCGGAGATTTTTCAGCACTCATGCTTAAATCCCTCGTGGTCATTACCATCGGGAATTCTATCGGCGGCGGACTTATTCCGCTGGCGAGACGATAGATTTTGTTATATTCCCATAACGATTGTGAAATCGGAGCCAATTAAATACCACCTTCCTGGACTGTTTGAATTCTACGAGCTGTACAAGGCGTTTTTGCCGCTATACCGCGAGCACCGGGATTTCTTTTACGACTGGTGCGAAATAGGCTCTATTTACGGGGCACCCAGCGACTGTATTTGGGGTGGTGGACGCATCGGATTCGGAGACGCCGAACCCAAGGCGGTTGCCGCTCTCATGAAAGAATACGGCATTTCGGCACGACTCACCTTCAGCAATTCACTTCTCCGCGAAGAGCATCTTGCCGATGTTCGTTGCAACGCCTTGTGTAAAATGTTTAAAAACGGTGGCACAATCCCCGGCGCTCCTCAAAACGGAATCATCGTTCATTCCGATCTGTTGCTGAATTACCTCAAGGCAAAATACCCCGACTTTTATTTCGTTTCTTCGACTACAAAAGTCATCACCGATTATGAACAGTTCAAGGCCGAATTAAATCGTGAAGAATTCCGCTATGTGGTTCCCGATTTCAGGCTAAACAAGCAATTCGACAAGCTGAACGCACTTACAGATGCCCAAAAGCAAAAAGTCGAATTCCTGTGCAATGAATGCTGTTGGTTCGGCTGCTTTGACCGCAAAAAGTGCTACGAAAACGTAAGCCAGAAAAGCCTTGGCGAAGACTGCGCCGACCATATATGCGTTTCACCTACGGCACAAAGGGGCTACCGATTCTCCGACGCAATGAAGAGCCCTGGCTTTATCGGAATAGACGACATTCAGAACACCTACGCTCCCGCCGGATTTCGCCACTTTAAAATCGAGGGTCGAAGCCTTGGCAGCGCTCTTATCTTGGAATTTTTGCTTTACTACATGACCAAGCCGGAATACCAGCTCAAGGTTCGCGAAGAAATTTACTTGGATAGTTCACTAGACTTGTTCTAGTCTTTGCCAATCTGCATAGAATAAATTATATTCTATATAAATGAATTTCATAAAAAGGAGGAAATCATTTTGTTTAATGCAAAGCATATCATTGGGGGCATCTCGGTTTCATTATTTTTATGGGCATGCAGCGACTCCGCCACATCGGAACAAGAAATCACGTCGCTGAGTCCCGAAGATTCCATCGAAAGTTCTTCTTCCACAGATTCCATTGAACAATCCTCTGAAAGCCAGTCCTCAGAAAGCTCTTCCTCTGAAGAAGCACTCTCTAGCAGTTCCTCGCAAGATCCAGAGTCTTCTTCATCACAAATTTCATCCTCTGAAACTTCAGAACCGGAACCCGCAAAATTGGACAAGCTTCCGTTCGACACAACCGGAGCTAAATCCGACACATTCCATTATGAATACGCCCTAAAAGTCTACAACGATGATCTTGAGAATATTTCCTATTTGCAAGAAGAATATGGAGAAAACATTGAGAATCTCGTTTTTGCGTATGAAGGAGACGGATACTATTGCCATATAGGGGGCGACGCAACAGGAAGAATCGGGGCCGTATACACACACCAATCCGCGGCGGAATACGCCCTCTTAACAAGCGGCGACTCGCTTCTATTCACTTTCGCCCCAAATTGTACCGTTCTAAACTTTGATTCTTGTACCCATGATGCGGGCGATTTTTTAACCCAAAAGATTACAATCGGAGACGACATCTTCTATTATGGTGAATTCAAGGCGAGTTTTGTAATTGCTCAAGTAACAGACTCCACAGTCATCTACTGGAGTATCAGCAATCCAGCCTATATTCCCCCCGAACCCAAAAGCTTTGAATGGAATAAACAGTATTTTAACGAAGACGACACGCTAGTCCAATTCATCAGCAAAGACACCATATACATTGAGAAATACAACGTAAAAATCACTGACGGCGAAAGCACCTGGGTTTTTGAAAACGAGGTTTGTACGACTTCAGGTTACGCGGTGGCACCCGGAACCCCCAGCAAAGAAGCGTGCGAAGGACGAGAAAAATACAACAACGACGCCATTGAATGCATACAGCGCAACATGAAATCAGATGTATACAACCTCTATCCGAGACTATGCAGACCATCAACAAATCCGCATTATCAGCTGAGTAGCTTATGGTGTATCCTAGACGAGGACCTCGATTCCTTAATTAGTACCCACCCCCGCAATTAAGCTATATTATCTGCAACCTTTCAGGAGACTTATTTATGAGCAATGAAAATTCAAATGCCGAAAATGTCCTTAAAGCCACAAGAAAGGCGAACAAGATCTGGCTGAAGCGCATTCGCGTTTTTGCGGGATTCCTTGGAATGCTGCTCCCGTGGATTGCGTTACTCGGCGCATACATTGTCTCGAAAGCGCAACCCGGCACAATCAAGCCCGAATTTTGGGCAGAATTGTCCATTTCGGAAACCTATTATGTGACCCCCGCTTTAGCCGGCGTTTTAACAACTGCTGCCGTAATTTTGATGAGCTACAAGGGCTACGACTTAATTGACCATATCATAACCTCTATATCCGGCGTATTCGGCATCATGATTGTCTTGTTTCCCTGTGAATGCCCCATTGCCAAAGACGGAGTCTTGGTCGGCTTTTTCCAATTGCCGGTAGAAATATCGAACACTATTCACTGCACCTCGGCAGTCATTTTCTTTATCCTATTGGCATTTAACAGTTTGTTCCTGTTCACACGCTCCTGGTACAAAGACGAAAACGAGAACAAGGTTAATATACCGCAAACAAAACAGAAGAAAATCAAGAATATTATTTTCAAGGTATGCGGCGTAGGCATGCTTTGCGGCTTAATTTTGGTTCCCCTGAAGATGATTGACCTTTCAGCGAGGGTTTTCATCGCTGAAGCCATTGCGCTCACCTTCTTCGGAATCAGCTGGCTAGTCAAGGGCGAAGTTTTCGGTTTGCTCTCCGACAACAAATCAAACTAAATGATTCTTCGAAAGCCCGATTTTTATGACCAGTTCAAGTGTATCGCCTCGCGATGCACGGACACTTGTTGCGTTGGCTGGGAAATCGATATTGACGAGGCAACGCAAGAAGTTTACTGGAAGGTATCGGGCGTTTTCGGCGACAGGCTCCGCGAAAACATTGAAGACGGGCATTTTAAATTACTCCCCCACGACCGTTGCCCATTTTTAGACAAGGACAACCTCTGCGAGATTTACCAAAACTTGGGCGAAGACGCCCTGTGCGATATTTGCACCGAGCATCCGCGATTTGTCGAGGTCTATGGCGATATTATGGAGCGAGGGCTCGGGCTCTGCTGCGAAGAAGCCGCACGTTTATTACTTGAGGGCGAAGGCCCGCTGGCATTTACCTGCGAAGAATGCGATGAGCCTGAAGACAAATTAGATGATGATGACCGCGAAATCCGCGACCAGGTTTTGGGGGAACGCGAATGGATGTTAGAAACCCTCGCTGACAAAAGCACTCCTTTCGCGGAGAAGCTTTACAAAGTCTTCGGTTACACGGGCGAGAATCCGTTTGCGCCTTTTGAAAATGCGAATGCCATGTTCGAACTTTTGGCGAAGCTCGAAAGCTACGGCCCGGATTGGGACGCCGCCCTTTCGCGCATCAAAGCTAGAATTGAATCAGGCGAACCGATTGTAGACCAAGGATTCTTCTCGGAAACCGAGAGCGTGCGACTGCTCGCCTACTCAATTTACCGGCATTACGCCAAGTGCCTTTTTGAAGGCCGTGAGCAAGGCAAGCGCCAATTCGCGATTTTCTTCTGGAACCTGGCCCGATTCTTTACCAAGGAACTTGCAGGCGAATGTCCTCCGGAATTCACCAAAATCAACGCGGTCAAGATTCTTTCGAAGCAATTGGAATACGCCGAAGAAATTATGGAAATCGTCGAGATTTCTCTAGACGAATAACGACTAGGCTGCCAGGCGGTCTTTATCCATCACGTGCTTACGCCATTTACCGCTCTTCCAGCGGAGCCAGAAAATAAGCGGTGCCGTACTGTACACGGCAACGACCGTAATCCAGGCGTATTGAGGCGGCAAGTGGAAAATGTAGGCCGCCACGTACAAGGCACCCGCCACGCACCAGTTCATAATGGCACACGCGAACATGACCCATACGGTATCGCCCGCACCGCGAAGCGCTCCCGCATAAATCACAAGCAAGACTTCCACGAAAATGTAGAAGGTCGCAATTCGTAGCATGAAAATGCTCATGGGCCGCGCCGCCGCGAAAATAGCTAGCGCCTCGGCAGAAGCTTCAGCGGCATCGGGTTTAAAGATATCTGTCAGTATGCCCGGCAAGAAGATAAAGAAAACGCCCATCAGCAAGGAATATCCCCAGCCGAGCTTGAGGCCGGAATAAGTCGAACGCGATGCCGCAGCACCGTCGCGCGCCCCCACGTAACGCCCCACGAGGCTCGTGGACGCCACTTCAAGGCCCATCAGCGGAACGTAGGCCACCATGTCCCAGTTGAACATGACCGAAGACGCCGTTGCCGATTCGGGCCCAAGCGCATGGAACATGAGAATAAGCAACTGGAACGCCGCCATGTTCAGGCACATTTCGACACCGGAGGGAATTCCTTTTTGCAAGAGTTCCTTGGTCAAAGGCCAGCTAAACGCAAACGCATAACGGGTACGGAATCGGTTATGGCAATTTTTACCGAAGAATTTCGCAAACAAAATCACTGTCGAAACCAGGTTCCCGATCAAGGTACCGTAAGCAGCACCCGCGACGCCTAAAGCGGGAATCGGACCAAAGCCGTAAATCAAGAAGAAGTTGCAGACGACATTCACAATCATGCCGACAAAGGCTGCCTTCATGACAATCTTTGTTTCACCGATACCGCTAAAAAAACACGGAGCCGCATTGCGCACCAAGTTAATGATGCCGCCGAACATCAGAATATTAAAGTAGGTCTTTTGATACTGCAGCTGGTCTACCGGCAAGTGTTCCATTCCAAATGCTACATGACCCAGCGGAATCGTGAGGTACAAAAGCGGGACCGAAATAAGCGACAGGTAAACCGCCTGCATAAACACGCGGGCGCAATCCCAGCGCTTTTTGCCACCCAGACGCTGCGCCACCATAGCGGTCGTGTAACTGATGGCACCGGTAAAGAACATGGTGAGTGCAAGCTGCACCGCACCCGCCCCAAGCGCCGCATTCATTTCGGCTGGGCCAAGTTTCGAAAGGAACAGGCGGTCAATAAAAGTCATAATGGTGTCGAAGGACATCGACATCAGCATGGGAAGTGCTACCACGAGCACATCCTTCACATCGCCGTTTTTCTTGAATTTAGACGGTCTGTAGAACTTATTGAGTATCGCGTCGACCATATTGGGCGACAAATATAGAAATTTTTACAATTTATGCAAGTTTCTATCGAGCAACACTTTCAAGTTTCTTTTTTAAGGTTGAAAGGACTTCTTTCTTTTCGTTATCAGGGCGAGCATGGAGGCCTCCTGTATACAGGGCATCGACAAGCCCGTTTGAAAGCGCTTCGGATGCCTTGCCCTGGTCGCCCAACTTTTTTACCTGGAGTTGGATTCCTTCGCTAGAAAGCGAAGCCGACACTTTTTTCAGCGTTGATTCATCTTCTGCGTTTACGACGCCCACCGTCACGGTCACTGCCGTCACTTCTTTTTTGAGGGTTGCATGCTTACGGGCGCAACAGTCAAATCGAGCCGCAGCAAATGAACTTAATAAAGCACATAATAAAAGTATTTTTTTCACAGCCCCCCCCCCCCTAGAAATCAAACATGACTTCAACGCCAAAAATCAGAGAAGGATCGTTTTTATTACCTTCGGACGGCCAATCTTTATCGTCAGGGATATCGGCAAGAACCATCGAGATAATATTTATTTTGTAACCGGGAACATTAAAGTAGAACCGTCCACCGACGCGCCACGATTGCAAATCTTCATCTTTGTCTAAAGTATTCGTATGGTATTCAAGAGGGATACCGATACTTAAGGATTCCAGCAAGGCTACGCTCGGTTCTACCGCTATAAAAAAGTATTCCGGACGAGTTGTCATTTCCAAGAATGTACGTTCCGGGTCATCGATAACCGCATAGAACAGAGAGCCTATGATGCAAAATCTCGAAATTTCAAACGAGGGTTCTGCCAAGAATACATGATTCGATACCGCATCATCGCTAACCAAAAAGACCGAATGAAAGCCGTATAATCCATGCAAGGCAAAATGTTCCGACGAAAGCGAAATATCTAGCCCAGCATAAAGTTCATTAAAATCCTTTCGCTGATAGCTTTTGTAATCGGCATAAGGGCGAAATACCTGGCCTGCAATTTCAAAATCGTAAGCGGCATGAATTTCGTACGTAAGGCCTTCTTTGCAATCCATTCCCATGTATTCGCCGAACATATAGTGGTAATAGCAACTTTGGTCGTTACTTCCGCTACCAAAGCCGACATTGAGTTGCAAGCCATTCCACAAGAATTCAACGCCGCGAATAGACTTTTGCCTTATGCCCGCAGCATCGTCCCGAGGGTCGCCAAAATCATAATAATTTTTGAACAATCCTTCGAAATAATTTAAATCGCCAATACGAAAAGCCAAGTGTTCAGAAGGCGCATATTGAACATAAGCTCCGTTAAAAACGACAGTCGGGTGCACAGGATCCATGGTCGCATCATCGCCCATATCCATGCCTTCCATCTCTTCCATTCCATCCATCGCCATTCCCATAGCCTCAATTTCGAGCCATGCAGACCAACGATCGTTAAAACGGACATCGAAATCCAAGTCTAGCATAGATTCATAACGATGCACAACGTTTGATTCATCGGTATTCCAGTCGGCATAAGCGTGAACCATGATCATTCCCGAAAGGTCCAGCTTAGGACGCTCAAAGGCAAGCGACAAACCGACTAATAGAAGGACATATAGTAATATTCGTTTATTCATACAAATAAATTTTGACACCCGTAACGCAACTTGTTACTTTTTCAAACTCTTAATAAATTCGTCGATATAACCCGTTACCGTTTTCACGTCTTCGGCAGAGCCCCAATGGGTATTGTGATCGGCACCTTCGACTTCGTGGAATACAACACTTTTTGCTCCAGAAAGTCCCTTTTGCAAAGTCTTCTGAGATTCGTTATCGAACAAGGCATCTTTAGTACCCCATATGATTTGAACATCGGTCGCAATCGAAGAAAGGCGCTTGGTATTATCAATTTTCAAAAGATTCTTGACCAAGTATTTCCACACATAGTAGGGAACTTGTTTCAGGTGTTCCAGATTGGCGGCCTGAAAATCCTTATCCGGATTCGTGCTGTAGCCCCACGCCTGAATAAAGCTTTCAGGGAGTTTCTGGGTCGAATCGTATGCATAAATGCCATCGAACGATTCATCGTCGGTACCGTTCACAAGCCAATCCAGCGTGGCATTTTTCTTGTCGACCGAAGCGCCCGAGCCAATCAAGGTGATTGAAGAAACAATTTCTGCGTTCGTGATGGACAATTCCTGAGCAATAAAGGCTCCAAGCGAATGTCCCACAATGTGAACTTTTTTCAGGCCAAGTTTTTCGACAAAGGCTGCTATATCGCTTGCAAGTTCAGCGACAGAATACGAAGATTCATCAATCGGCTTGTCCGTTTTTCCGTTGCCGCGGTATTCGGGTACATAAACGCGATAGCCTTTTTTGGCAAGCGACGGTGCCACCTGCGACCAAGAAACTCGACCATCGGTAAGTCCGTGAATCAAAACGACCGGAGTTCCCTTTTCATCACCCGTCACTGTATAGGCCAAATGTATTCCCGTTGCAAGGTCAACCGATTTTTCTGTCCAGTCGACATTCTGGTATTCGGCAAAGCTCTTTGTCGTAAAGGTATTGTTCTTGCCCATAAAATGATGCCCGTTCACCTGAGCTTCATCTTCAAAAGCATAGACATCCGTATTACTGCTCCCCACATGAACAACATCGGCACTTCCCGAAAAATCGACACGGCCAGAACGCTTGATGAGCAAATTTCCGGTCACCTTGACATTCTTTAGGACCGTAGCACCTGGCGTTGTCGTAGAAACCGTCAGCACACCATTGATTGTTGTATCTTGCAAGAAAATGAATCCATCTTGAATATCTTCATCTCCAAGCGTCAGGTCGCCTTCACTAGGTTCTTCCATGTGATGGCCATGGTGCTCTTCGTGGGATGCATTTTCTTCGTGGGAAGTTTCTTCTTCGGGGGCGCTACTTGAGTCATCAGAGCAAGCGGCAAAGAAAAGTGTAGAAGCAAGAATTGCTGCCGAGAATAAAGCAAAATTATTATGAATTGTCATTGAAGCCTCCGTTTGTATTCGTTTTAAATCGGGCTCAATATTAGATTTTACGGAGGTTTACGTCCAATACTATTTTTTCATGGCAATTGATAGCTTTTTTCTATAACAAGTTCATTTTATCGTGAGCAAACGGCTTACCTCAAATTCAAAGTCCAAGCAAGAAATTACTATATTTGACCCACTATGTTTTCACAGCTGACTGACTCTCTAGAATCTACTCTCAAGAACCTGCGCGGGCAGGGCAAGCTCACCGAAGAAAACGTCGCCGAATCACTGCGCGAAGTGCGCCGTGCATTCCTCGAAGCCGACGTGAACTTCAACGTGACCCGCGACTTTGTGAAGGCCGTTAAAGAAAAGGCCATGGGCTCCGAAGTGCTTACCTCGGTGACTCCCGGTCAGCAGATTGTGAAAATCATCCACGACGAACTCGTGGCCGTGATGGGTGGCGAAACCAAGGAAATCAACCTTTCTGGTCCGGCTCCAGTCGGCATTATGATGGTCGGTCTGCAGGGTTCCGGTAAGACGACCTTCGCTGGCAAAATCGCCCTCTGGATGCGCAGCAAGAAGAAGCGCAAACCGCTCTTGGTTGCCGCCGACGTTTACCGCCCCGCCGCTATCAAGCAGTTGCAGGTGCTCGGCAAGTCCATCGGCATTCCCGTTTACGACGAAGGCCAGGGCAATCCGGTCGAAATCATCAAGCACGGTTACCAGTACGCCAAGGACAACGGCTTTGATTTAGTGATTTACGATACCGCAGGCCGCTTGCAGATCGACGAAGAGTTGATGCAGGAACTCGAAAAGGCCCGCGACGCCGTTCACCCGGACGAAATTCTGTTCGTGGCCGACGCCATGATCGGTCAGGAAGCGGTGAATGTGGCCGAAACCTTCTGGAACCGTCTGAACTTTACGGGCGTTTGCCTTTCGAAGATGGACGGTGACACCCGTGGCGGTGCAGCGCTCAGCATTAAGAAGATGACAGGCGTGCCCATCTGCTTTATCGGTGTCGGCGAAAAGCTCCCCGAAATTGAACTGTTCCACCCCGACCGTATGGCCAGCCGAATCCTCGGCATGGGCGACGTGGTGAGCCTCGTGGAAAAGGCCCAGCAGGTCATCGACGAAAAAGATGCGAAGGACCTGAAGAAGAAGATCCTCAACAACACCTTCGACCTGAACGATTTCTTGAACCAGCTGCGCACCATCAAGAAGCTCGGCCGCATCAAGGACATTCTGAGCCTGATTCCGGGACTGAACAAGCTCCCGATTGACCAGATTGACGAAAAGGAACTGGTTTACGTGGAAGCCGTGCTCAGCTCCATGACCCCGAAGGAACGCAAGAAGCCCGATATTCTGGACGGCAGCCGCAAGGCTCGCGTAGCCAAGGGCTCCGGCACCGAAATCGGTCGCGTGAACGCCGTGCTTAAGCAGTACGAAACCATGAAGGAAATGTTCAAGAAGGTCGGCGACATGGCCCGCAAGCAAAACAATGGCGGCGCCGTAGGTTCCAACTACACGCCGCCTAAGGACAAGAAGAAAAAGAAGAAAAAATAAAAGTAAAGCCCGGTCAAACCGGGCTTTTGCTTTAATAAATCGCTTTAGTGATTTTCAAGCTTGCTCAAGTCAGTCGAAAGCATTTTCCAGAGGCGGGACGCGAAAGGTTCCGCCCATTCTTTTTCGGGCGCCACGCGGCTCGTAGTCGCAGCGGTAAATTCCGAATACACCAGGAACACAAGTTCCCCATAGCGGGCATCCCAGAGTGTCCAGAGCGTCTGCCAAGTGAAGCCGCCATTTTTACCCAAATCAGGATCCATGCGCACATTCAGCACCACCGGAATCGAAAGGTAACGTAATTCGTAGCGGCTAGCTAATGCATTCAGCAAGTTCTTGAAATCCTTCGAAAGTTCACGGGAAATATCCTGCTCTACTCCGTCGCGGTCCAGCCACGGGCTCATATCGCTCAACTTTTTACCGTCGGCAAAGACCGAATTCAAAAGCAACTTGGAAAGGCTATCGACGTAGGCAGAATCAGCATCCGGCAGGCGCATGCCCGGGAGCATGAGTTCGCGACGCATCTTGGGGAATGCCTTGACCATCAGGGAATCTTCGACGCGGGCCAAGTCAAAATCCAGGGCGTCTGCGCTGTAGCTGTGGCAGAACTTGCATTTTTCAGGGCGGTCAGCCTTGACCGAAAGCGCCGGGAAAACGCCCCACACCGCCGAGGAATCCATGCGGCTATAAGCCTTCTTGTTCCATTCGCGGTAGGTCTTTTCGTTTGAAATTTTGAGTTCGATATCGCCACGAGTTCCACATTCCTGACACGGAGCGTCCTTCATGCCGGAATCGCCCGAAGCGTCACCACCCTGGCTGCCCGCGCAACCTGCAAACAACAAAAAAATCATGCAGAAGAAACACGCAAAAGCAAATGTGATTTTATTTACCTTCATTTTCATTTCTCATTACTCATTTTTCATTGTTCATTAGTTTAAACCTGCCTCGGTTTTCCCGTCCAACCAAGCTTTTCGCGAAGTGCGCCCACAAAACCCGTATGGCGCAAGCGAATAAACGTCGTCACCGACTTGCTTTCGGCAAGAGTCAGCACATCGTTCGGTTTCAAGACAATCGTGGTACGGCCATCGAGCACCAAGTCGAGCGGGCCATCGACAGCCGACTTCATCTGGAGTTTCTTGGACGAAAGCGAAAGCACCAGCGGACGCACCGAAAGGCTGCTCGCCGCCACCGGAGTCAACACCACCGCAGGCGTAGCCGGGTGAATAATCGGGCCGCCAGCCGCCAGGTTGTAGGCGGTAGAACCCGTCGGAGTCGAAACAAGCACGGAATCAGCCCAGTAATCGGTCAAGGCAGTTCCGTTGTAAGTCACGCTCACATTCACCATGCGCTCGGGCGCGTGCGCACGAACGTGCACCTCGTTTAGCACCGTCTGCTTGGCAATCTGCTTTTTACCGTGGTAAACTACCGCGTCAATCATCATGCGCTCGCGGGTCGAAAAGTCGCCAGCAAGCAAGCTATCCAAAGTCTGCGAAAGGCCTTCAACACGAGTCTCAGCCAAGAAACCCACACGACCCGCGTTCACGCCCAGAATGGGCGTGTCGTGCCCGAGCGCCATGTGCGCCGCCGAAAGCACCGTGCCGTCGCCACCAATGGCCAGCAACAAGTCGGACTTGCAAAGTTCGCTTTCCTTGACAATCTTGATGGGCTTGCGCACCAAATCTTTCAGGTTATTCAGTACGCAAAACGTCACCTGCGGATGCTCGACCGCCCATTTCGAAATCACATCGAGCGCAAGCGCCAAATCCGGATTCTTGTCTTTCCAGCCCACGATACCAATCGTGCGGAATTGGAATTTTTTGACCTTGTTCACTACGACACCTCCGTTTCAGGCTTTGCCGTTGCCATTTCCAAAAGCTGTTCAAGCTTCTGCAAGACACCTGGGTAAGTGCTTTCAACAAGTTCGGAATTGGCCACAGGCTCGTCGTTTTCAAGAGCAATCGAAAGCACCGAAAGCGCAAGGCCATTCTGCGGGACATTTCCGCCGTCAAAATCGCTACCGTTCACAATCGTTTCAAGCCCGCGAATCACAAGGCCGTCGTCATAAACGCCAACCTCGGCACCCGTCTTACGCAAGTTTTCGGCCAGAGCCTCGTTAATCGGGCGCATTTCGGCACGCAATTCCTTGGGAATGCGCAAAATTGTTTCGCCTTCGGCAAAGCAAGCGGCCACCGCCAAGAACGGGAATTCTTCGATTCCGGTCGCCATCGTATCTTCCGAAAAGCGCCTACCCTGCAAGCGCTTTCCCGAAGCCAGCGGATACACCATGATATCGCCATAGACATCTCCAAAGCGTTCGCGACGGCTCACGGTTTCGAAATTGCCACCCATGCGCTTAAGGCAAGTGAGGGCTCCTGCACGGGAGCTGTTCAAATCCACATTCTTGAGGCAGACTTCGGTATTCTTCGGAATGCCAGCAATCGTCGTGAGCAAGACAAAAGCCATCGCTTCGGTCGCATCGCCCGGAATGTAGTAGTCGCGGCCCGTAATCACCTGGGTTTCCGAAATTTCGGTAAACTGCGAACGTTCCACCTTCTGGCCACGCGCGATCATCATGCGGCGTTCCAGTTCGGTCAACTGTTCCATGCCACGGCTTTCGTACTTGACATTCACGCCAAAGTACATGAGCATTTTAGTCCACTGGTCGTGTACCGAGCCCTTTTCTTCGAAGGACAGGTATTCGCCGCGAATAAGCGTGCGCAAAAGCAGGCGGTTACGCATCACGGTCGCTACGTTGCCGAGCGAATCCTTTTTAATTGCCACTTCTTCGGGCGCAAAAGTAAACGTAAACTTCGCCGGTTCATCGTCGACAGGCTTTACCTTGAAATACTTCTGCAAAAGTTCCTTGGCTTGTGCGACCTTGGCAATTCCCGCTTCGTCATTTTCGGCGGCAAAAGTATAAATCTGATCGACATCCTTAGAAGCAAGCGTCCAAAGCATCACGCAGCGCGATTCGCCCAAATCCATCGGGAGCATGCTCGGGAGCGCATACTGAAAGCCCTTGCCTTCCAGCACCAACTGGTGACCTTGCTGCATATAATTTAGGCCAAATTCCTTGAGGGCCTCGGCAAAAGGTTCTACACCTGCGGCAAAAGAAAAATCTTCAAAAACGGTACGACCATTTACAAGCAGCGCCATCACCAGCGCAAGCTCCATACGTTCGCGGTCGGGGTTTAAAACAAATTCCATTAGCGTTCCTTTACGTCGTAACCAAGCTGCAAGAGAATCTGCATGGCACGGCGGGCCTCTTCAGGGGTCTTAAACGCAAGCAGCAAAGTGCCTGCAATATTTTCGCGGACTTTCATCAGTTCAATATCGCGAATGTTCAAATTGTTGTCGGCAAGGGGTTGCAACACCTGCAACAGCGCACCCGGTACATCTTTCAGGGGCACCGTAATTTCAGAGAAAGCGGCGGCGGCATTGCGACCCGGTGCAAACAAGCTTGCACGGCCATCGTTACCGGCCTTGAAAACCGTTTCCAACGCAGCAGAGCAATCATCGCCCGCGGGCTTGCCTTCGCAAACCACCTTCAGGCTTTCCATGGCCTCCACCGTCTTGTCGATTCCGGCGCGCACTTCTTTAAGCGCAAGCACGGTCTGGTCGCGGTTGGTGACGGCGATATCGTGCCACATGTTCCAGCCAGAGGCGGCAATACGCGTCATGTCTCTAAAGGCGCGACCGGCGTAATGCTGGTAGTTGGGCTTTACCAAGCGTTCAGGCATGCTCGCCGCCAGCGTCGACGAAAGCATCTGCGGCATGTGCGAAACCCAAGCCATGGTGCGGTCATGATGTTCCGGCGGGAACACCACGGCATTTGCGCCCACAAACGAAATCAAGTTCAAGAGCGGTTTGTACACCGATTCGTCTACGCCTTCAGGCGGACACACGAACCAGTAAGCATTTTCAAAAATCGAGGGATCGTTGTATTCAAGCGTACGCTTTTCGGAGCCCGCCATCGGGTGGCTGCCCACAAATACGAATGGCTTCGGGAGCTTGGCACCCGCCTTGCAAATTTCCACCTTAGTCGATCCGATATCGCTCACTAGAATCTGCTTTTGTGCCTCCAGCAGCGACAAATCCATCTGCGACAAGTTTTCAATCGTCTTTAAAATATGGAGAATCGGGGCGCAAAGCAAAATCACATCGGAACCGGGAACCCAGTCCTTGATTTCGTCGTAGCCGTAAAATTCATCGGCAAGTCCCAGTTCTTTTGCACGAGCAAGCGTTGCAGGGCTACTCACCGCACGTACCACCGTCGGCAACTTTGCCTGTTTAATGGCAGCGGCTACCGAACTTGCCAAAAGTCCAAAGCCAACAAAAGTAAAGCGCATTACTCCTCCACCTTTCGGGTTTCTTGCATAATGACGCGGAATATATTCTTGATGGATTCCGGCGAAAGCGGGCCCTTTGTCAGGGTCGAAACTTTTTCGAGAACGGCATCTTCCCTACTGGCATCGAAAACAGGGAGACCCTTTTCTTTCTTGATTTTTCCGATTTCAGTCGCATAACTTGCCCTCTTGTTCAAAAGGGCAATCAGTTCATCATTCAGTTCATCAATACGGTTGCGCCAGTCTTCAATATTCATACTTTGAATTTAGAAAAAAGGCTCAATGGTGTCGCTTAAAACTCCACCTTGTACTCGTCAAAAGCCTTCTTATTGGCCTTCATGTTCGGGCCATCCCAGTCAAAAAGCGCTGGTCCCCAGGCTCCACTCAAAGTAGGTTCCCAGAAAAAGGCGCCAATCCAGCGGTCTAGCCCGCGAACCATATCTACAGCCTTCTTGCGCGAACCATCGTAAGAATACGTGTTGTCCGATTCGCCGCCATTGTATTCGGCCACAATGAATTCCAAATTCGGATAAGTCGAAATCAAGTTTCTGAACAAACTATTCCACTTGTCCGGTTTGTCATCACCGTAAGCGGTATACGCCGAAAATCCCATCACGTCGGCAGGAACCTTCTGGTTCTTGAAGATTTCATTCATCCACCAATCGACCGTACTCGTCTTGCGAATGCTTTCGATATGAAGAACCGTCTTAATGTTTTGCGACACCGCCTTGACGGCGCGAATGCCCGCCTTAAAGTACTTGCCCGCATTGGCCTTGCCGGCACTTGTACCCATATCACCATTGATTGCAGTAGATGCCTTGTCTACCCCGTTGCCCCAGCAGTCTGTTTTGCTGTTCGGCACATGAATCAAAATGCCCGGCGTGGTTTCGTTACCGATTTGCACCATCTCCGGTGTCGCATTCACTTGCTTGAGAGACGAAATCAAGTCATAGGTATAATTGTATACGGAATCGGCCATCGCATCGGAACTTTTCACGTTGCGCCAGCGAGAGGGAATAATCTGCTTGCCTGGATCGGCCCAGTTGTCGCTGTAATGAATGTCCAGCAAGAACGCCATGCCCGCCGCCTTGATCTTTTGGGCGTAAGCGATAATGTGGTCCTTGTCGGCATAGCTTTCGGCATCATGATCGCAGCCCGACGCCGCATAACCGTACTGCGCCTTCGGACTCACAAAAGTCTTCAAGCGAATCGCATTGAAGCCGTGGTCTTTCAGGAGCGTAAAGATGTCTTTTTCGGAGCCGTCGACATCGTAGAATTTGGCACCCCAGCGTTCGTATTCCTGTACCGTCGAAATGTCCGCACCGTTATAGAAGCTAAAATCAAGCGCAGGCCCATTGCTCGAAGAAGAGGGCGGCACCATTCTAGAAGAAGATTCCGGAGGGGGTTCCATCTTGGAAGACGAGGAACGCGGCGGCCTCGAGTCCGAAGACAAATCAGGAACAATTCTCGACGAAGACGATATCGGCAACATCTCACCTGAAGACATTTCAGTCGATGAAGAACCCGGCATCACCCCGCCCGACGACATTTCGATCTCAGCAGATGAAATCGGCTGCTCCGCCCCCGAAGACTCCGGCGCATTCGACTCAGACGAAAGCGGAAGTTCAATCGCAGACGAATTCGGTGTATCGCCCTCCAAAAGCGACGCTAAAGCGGACGAAGAAAGATAATCGCCAAGATCAATACTAGGCAACGAAACATCAGTAGCCCCTTCAATCTTTTCCGGCACCGGTTCAGTTGCATTACTCGAACTATCTTCACAGGCGCACAAAGCGATTGCCGCCAAAGATACCAAGCCAAATTTTCCCAATCGAATTCCCATGCTCCTAATCTATACAAAATGCCCCGAAAAATCAACAAACGAATTCTTTACACTAGGCCATGCGCGGCAAAAAACAGCTCCTCATACAGCGAAAGGCCCCGCATTGCGGAGCCTTTCGCTAAATTCAACAGACAGGGCTAAGCCCTATGCCGTAAAATTACTTGACCTGGAAGTAGTAGGTCTGCAGGGTCTTGCCATCCTGGGCGAGCTGAAGAATCTGCTTGCCAGACGGAAGAGTGCCAGTCACCTGGAACAGGTTTTCGGCCTTGTATTCCACGTTCAGAGTCGTGCCCTTGGACTTGTCTACAAAGAGACCCGTCTTTTCGTCGGCGCCGAAGCCCTGGCAGTCGGAATGGTCAGCCACCTTGCCTTCCACAGCCGGGTAGGAGGTCACGACCAACGGAGAAGTCACGGAGCTAGCATTCACGTAGAACACGTTGAGTGCAGCGTCCACAGCCAACGGAGCCGGGAGGTTAGAAACCTTGGCTGCGCCCTTGTCGGCCTTCTTCTTCTTCTTTTTGTCCTTCTTGCCCGGAACCTTGGCGGCATCGGTAGCAATCGGCATGGTCAAACGGTAACCGGCAACGGATTCGCTGCAGCTTGTAGAATAGACAACCCACTGGTTATCAATCTTTTCAGGACCTTCGGTCGTACCGCTCTTGTAGAGACCCGGCTTGATCTGGTCGCTGTATTCGTACAGAGTCACAGAGAGGTTCGGGTTCTTTTCGTCGGTAGCAATCTTCTGCTGGCCGAGAATGTACTTGGAACGACGGGCCTTGATCAGGTATTCGCCAACGGGAACCTTTTCAAACTTGAACTTACCCTGCTGAAGTTCGCCCTTGTAGGGGTACTTCGGGTTCTGCGTACCGAAGATGGTAGAATCCATCCAAACGGTCGGCATTTCAATAGCCTTGCCAGTAAACGGATCGAGGACGACACCTTCGATGGTGCCAGTCTTCTGGCAACCGGTCATAGCCATAGCCACGAGAGCGGCTGCACCAATAAAGAGTTGCTTTTTCATTTGAATCCTTTTGAAGAAAGGCCCCCTCTTTTACGAAGGGAGCCATTCATTTATCTGTAATTATTCAGCGTCTTCAGCCTTGGCAGGAGCAGCCTTGCGGGTCTTACGCTTTGCACCAGTGATGTTGCCAGCGAAACGCTTGTTGAAGCGGTCGATACGGCCAGCCGTATCCACGCGATGCTGCTTACCCGTCCAGAACGGATGGGTATCAGCCGTAATTTCCAAGGAAATTACGCTATATTCAACACCATCGATAGTCTTCTTTTCGGCGGAAGACTTCGTGGAG
>CADBHQ010000030.1 GCA_902794535.1 Fibrobacter succinogenes
GAAGGACAACGGCACCAAGGAAGAGATCAAGGCCGCTATGGACAAGCTCCAGGGCATGATCAGCTCCATGGCCCAGGCCGCCGGTGCAAACCAGGCTCAACCGGGTCCGCAGCCGGGCGCTTCTGAACAGCCGAAGAACGACAAGAAGGGTGACGGTCCGGAAGTCGTCGACGCGGAAGTGGTTGACTAATTAAGCGTACGGCACGCGTTTGTCATCCTGAGCGAAGCGCGTAGCGCGAAGTCGAAGGATCCAGACCTGCCGCAAAATAAAAAGGATTGGCTCTCTTTTAGGGAGCAATCCTTTTTGCGTAAAATGAGCGAGCGCAAAAATGGCTGAAAAAAGAGATTATTACGAAGTTCTAGGTGTCGGTAAGGACGCGAGTGCTGACGAAATCAAGCACGCCTACAAGAAACTTGCCATCAAGTACCACCCGGACAAGAACCCGGGCGACAAGGAAGCCGAAGAGAAGTTCAAGGAGGCTGCCGAGGCCTACGACGTGCTCAGCAACCCCAACGCCCCCGGTGGCGGCTTTGGTGGCGGCGGATTCGGCGGCCAGGGCTTCAGTTTCGAGGATATTTTCGCGAACTTTGGCGATATTTTCGGTGGCGGATTCGGTGGTTTTGGCGGCAGCCGTCGAGGCGGTCGCAAGGCAGGGCCTCCGCGCGGAAACGATTTGCAGATCAAGGTGGCGCTCAGCTACAAGGAAATCTTCGAGGGCTGCACCAAGAAGGTTCGCCTGAAACGCTACACGCCGTGTACGGAATGTAACGGCAAGGGCGGCACCGACATCAAGACTTGTGAAACCTGTAAGGGTACGGGGCGCGTGCGCCGCGTGTCCGGCGGGTTCTTCCAGATGGTTTCCGAAAGCGCCTGCCCCACTTGTAACGGCATGGGCGAAGTCATCGCGAACCCGTGTAGCCGTTGCCGCGGCGAGGGCCGTGTGCAGGAAACGGAAGAAATCTCCATCAAGATTCCGGCGGGCGTTGCCGAAGGCCAGTACCTGAACCTGCGTGGCGAAGGCAACTGCGGGCCTCGCGGCGGTGCCTGCGGCGACTTGCTGGCGGTCATTGCCGAAAAGCCCGACGACTTCTACACCCGCGAAGGCGACGATTTGCACTGCGAAATCAAGGTTCCGGTCCACAAGCTGGTGCTTGGCGGAACGCAGCGAATGCCGGAACCCAGGCCGGAAGCATCTTGCGCCTGCGCGAACAGGGCCTGTACCCGCTGAACAAGCGCGGCGACCGTGGAAGCCTCTACGTGAACATCGGCGTGGAAATTCCGAAGGACCTCTCCCGCGAAGAGAAGGAACTCTACCAGAAACTCGCGGAACTGCGTCACGACAAGGAAACCGCGCAGGAAGAATCTTTCCTTGAAAAGATGAAGAACCTGTTCAAGTAGGAAGTAGACAGTAGACGGTAGGAAGTGACGGGGCGTCGCCCCGAAATCCCCAAAAAAGATTCTCCCGGACAGCAATGCCCGGGATTTTTTTATAATTACATTCATGAACAAATTCATCGCCATCGTACTTTTAATATGCACCATCGCATTTGCGGACGAAGATGGCGTAGTCCCCGAAGTAGATAGGAAAAGACAAATTGACCCCGCCCTTATTTTGGGAGGTTTCGGATATTCCTCTCTAGACAGAATTGCAATCGAAGGATTTATTTTAAATGGATTTCAGCCGTTTAAAAACATAGGCTTATATCTTGAATATTCCCCACGGCTAGATTTAAGGTTAGATGCTGATGAGACATCTTATGGTAGCTTAAGTGTTTTTGCGATTGCAGGCACGGCAAATCTAATATTGCAAGCCAATGAAAGCTACAAAGAGGAAAAAGAAGAAAAATCTGTTGCCTACTACATTGTTTTCGGATCATTATGGCTTTCTTCGGGTACATCTTATTATGCATTTTTGGGGAACAACATGATCGGCCTAGCCGCATTTGAAAATCATTTATTTGAATGGTGGGTAAAGGATGGCGGTCGGGATATGAGAGAAGTGGGATTTATGGAAAGTGTTGGTCTGCAGGCCAATTTACTTTTTATGTTTGTCGGTGGCGGTGTTCAGTTTGAAGTAACGAATAGACGGCGGAATCTCGGCGTTTTCTTTCATATAAAGCTTTTCCCCATATTTTTTGAAAGATTTCCCCATGAGTGACATTTTCTAGATTCTGGGGTGTTTAACAGGGGAAAGTTTTATAGAAGAACGTTTCTTTTTGGATGGAGACTCAATGAGAAAAGTGGTCATTTTGAATGCGAGCCCGCGCAAAGACGGAAACATCAGCCAGATGCTGAATATCATGGGCGATACCTTGTTCGAAAAGGGCACCGAGGTGACACTCATTGATGTCTGCAAGCTGGAATTTCGCCCGTGTATCGGTTGCATGAAATGCCGTAGCGCTCACGATTGCGTGATGCCGGAGGACGATGCGAAGCGGATTTTGCGCCTGGTGCAAGAAAGCGACGCCCTTGTGGTCGGTTCGCCTTGCTACTGGGGCAATATGACCGGGCAACTCAAAATGCTATTCGACCGCTGGGTTTACGGCATGATGGACCACAGCGAACGCGATTACCCGATTCCACTGTTAAAAGGAAAGAAAGCTGTCATTGTGACGACATGCACTACCCAATGGCCATTCAACCTCATTTTCAAGCAGTCAGCGGGCACCGTCCGTGCCCTCAAGGAAATCCTTTGCTGGAGCGGATTCAAGATTGCAGGCGTGATTCAAAAAGGCGGAACCCACAAGAGTAAAGGCCTTACGCCCAAAGAAATTGCCAAATGCAAGAAGATTGCCTTGTCACTTGGTTCGCATTAAAGGCGTGAAAACGCAATCGGGCAAAATTATTCTGCTTCGCGCTGGAGTTGCGGGATCATTTTGTCAGACCATTCTTCGAAATCGCCGGCCTCGATATGGTCGCGGGCCTGTTGCATTAAATGCAAATAGAAATGCAAGTTGTGGAGCGTTGAAAGCGTCCAGCCGAGGGGTTCCTTGGTCTTGAACAGATGACGCACGTAGGCGCGGGTGTAGTTCCGGCAGCAATGGCAGTTGCATTCCGGGTCTAGCGGGCGGTTGTCATCGGCGAATTTAGCGTTCTTGTAGCGGAGCACTCCCCTGCCGGTATAAACGAGGCCGTCCTGCGCGTTCTTGGCGGGCAAAATGCAGTCGAACATGTCGACCCCGCGCTTGATGAGTTCCAGCAGATTCCAGGGCGTGCCCACACCCATCATGTAGCGGGCACGGTCCGCAGGCAGCGAATTCGTGCAGAAATCCGCAATTTCGTACATGGTTTCTACGGGTTCGCCTACGGAAAGTCCACCCATCGCATAGCCATCGGGAGCGATTTCTTTGAGGGCATCGATGGATTTTTGGCGTAAATCCTTGTGCATGCCGCCCTGAACAATCCCGAAGAAATATTGCGGGTAATCGTGGACCGGCGGATTTTCGCGGAGCCAATCCACTGCCCGGCGCGTCCATTTAAGCGTATAGTCCAGAGAGTGCGAAGCCTCTTCAACGGTGCTCGGGTAAGGCGTGCATTCGTCGAATGCCATAATGATGTCTGCGCCGATTTCGCGCTGAGCCTTCATCACCGATTCCGGCGTGAACAAATGGCGAGATCCGTCCAAATGACTGCGGAATTCCACGCCTTCTTCAGTAATGTGGCGGAGTTCCTTGAGGCTCCAAACCTGGAATCCACCGCTGTCTGTGAGCATCGGGCCGTTCCAGCCCATAAACTTCTGCACGCCGCCCATCTTGGCCACAAGTTTCGTGCCCGGACGCAAATACAAGTGGTACGTATTCGCGAGAATGATCTGCGCCTGCATTTCGCGGAGGTCCTGCGACGAAAGTCCCTTCACACTCGCAAGAGTGCCCACCGGCATAAAAATCGGCGTTTCCACCACGCCGTGGGCAGTGTGAAGCCGACCACGGCGGGCCTTGCTGCGGTTCGAAGCCACCAAAAGTTCAAAAGGATTGTCTTTCACACCCTAAAATCTAGAAAAAAGTGCACAAGATCATAAAATTCATCCAAAAATGACGAAAATCATAAAAAAATATTTTTTCAATCTTTTTTTTATATTAAAAAGTTATATTATTAGGTAAACAAAATTTTCCATTGGAGGAAATATGAATAAATCCACATTCTGGAAACTAGGAATAACCACTGCTATATTTTGTGGTTTAACCGCATGTTCCGACACCATTTCTTCAGATGATGATTCCATAAATACAATTTCTAAAGATGGAGGTTCATCGTCTTCGTCGACAGGAAAAAAAGGAACATCTTCTGCAAATGACGAACCTTCGTCTTCTTCCAAGTCAAAAATTGGTTGTGACACATTGTCAACGACTCTTGCTTATCCAACAGACTTGAGTGTCGTCAAGAATGGTGACAACAAATGGATTCTTTTCTGGAATTATAATGAGACTGAAGGACGTCCCGAAAACGCGTTTATCATCGAAACGTTAAATATGTCCGATACTTCTCCAAAATGGAAAATTCTTGATTCCACCAGTGCAGACGTAACAATGTTTAATTTAGTCGGTGAATCCAAGGCCGGGAAGTATTATCGAATTATGGCTAAGGATCAATGCGGAATTTCCAAACCCACAGACATGATTCAAGTCAGCACCGCAGGAACTGGTTCCACATCTGCTAGCGCAGAACTTGCTGTTCCGACGGATCTTAAACTTGATACACTTGGAAATAATCAATGGCAACTCTCTTGGAGCTACAAAAATAATTCAAACCGACCAGAAAACGGTTTTCAGCTACAGGTACTTAATCTAAATGATGAAAGCCCTAAATGGAAAGATGAAACATCTACAAATAAAGGTGTTCATGTAATAAAAATTGACGGAACAAAGAAAGGTGCACTTATATACCATGTTGCCGCCAAGGATTCCAATGGGGTTTCTGAATACTCCGCAGAAATCAGAATTCCTAGTGCAACTGATGATAACTCATCTAATTCGAATACGACCCTTGAACTAGCTGTTCCTGTAGAACTGAAAATAGACTCCACAAATTTAAACCAGTGGAAACTTTCATGGAACTATACAAACAACAAGGCAAATCCAGAGAATGGCTTTATTTTGCAGGCTCTAAACCTTGAAGCCACAGATGGAGCCAAATGGAACGACGCTGTCTCCGTAAATCAAGGCGTTCACTATATTTTGATGGATTCTAAGAAATATGGGGGGCAGTACATTCGTATTGCGGCAAAGAATGCGGACGGGAAGCAGCGTTCTGCTTATTCGGAAGAAATCATGATTCCGAAGCCCATTTCTGAAGAATCCGCAGCTATTGCAGGAAATGACACCTTGGCTGTACCTACAGCTCTTAAACTTGATACACTTGGAGAAAACATCTGGCAGATTTCTTGGAACTATACAAACAATAAAGCCAATCCAGAAAAAGGTTTTAAAATTCAATATCTACACCCTGATACACTTCTTTGGAAAGACTATAAAGATGTTGCTGAAGGAGTTCACCTTGTCAAAGTCGATGCAAAGCAGAACGGAGGATGTTTCTTCCGCATTGCAGCGCTAGACGCCAAGAAAAACACCTCTGCATACTCTGCAGAAATTCAAGTACCCAAGTATACCGAAAACGCAAGCGTTTCTGCCAAGGACAATAATCCTCTCAATGTTCCGCAAGGCCTTACTCTAGACTCCATTGGAGAAAACAAATGGAAACTTTCCTGGAAATACACAAACTCGGCAGATAGACCGGAAGACGGCTTTATCATTGACACACTTAATCTAACGATTTCGAATGCTCAATGGTCTGCAATGAATACAACAAATAAGGGTGTTCGCGTATTTGTATTTGATAATTCCCAAGGCAAGTATAGCAAACTGTATGTTCATGTTGCGGCAAGAGATAAAAACGGATTCTCTGAATATTCTGAAGAAATTCAGATTCCAGACTATATAGACTATAGCAAGCCTGCGGCAACAATAGAACTAGCCATTCCTACAGCATTGAAAATAGACTCCATTGGAGAAAACAAATGGAAACTTTCCTGGAACTATACAAATTCTGCAAGGCCCGAAAATGGCTTCATCGTGGAAACCTATGATTTAGATGGTGGCGAAGGCACTGTTTGGGAAGAAGTAAAAAATCTTTCTAAGGGAGTTCACTATTATACATTCACTGTTAACTCAACTGATCACATGAAATTAATTCATGTATTAGCTAAAGACGCGAATGGCAAATCCGAATACTCTGAAGGTATTCAAATTCCTGCATATAAGGATTATAATGTACCACCTCCGACTATTGAACTTGCCATACCGGCCAATTTACAACTTGATTCAATTAATCCAGGCAAGTATCAGCTTACATGGGATTATACGGATAACAAGGACAGGCCCGAAAATGGTTTTGTATTGCAAAGCCTTGATCCGAAAACACAGACCCAATGGACAGACAATGCAGGCTCTACCAAGAAAGGTGTCCATGTAATCGTTATTGATGCCAATCAAAATGGCGGAAAATTCTACCGAGTCGCAGCTGTTGACAATGCAGGAGAGTTGTCTGGATATTCCAAAGAAATCCAAATTCCGTTTGTGACTGCTGAAGGCACCTCATACACCTCGACAGATAAAACTCCGCTCGCAGTACCGACAGACCTTTCTGTAGAAAACTTAGGCAGCAACAAGTACAAGATTGCGTGGAATTATACCAACAACGAAAAGCGTCCCGAAAACGGATTCACATTGCAAAAACTAGATGCAAATGCGACTTCTCCGGAATGGAAAGAAGCCGGATCGACCAATAAGGGCGTAAGATTCATTGTTGTAACGGTCGCTTCGAACGATCCAGAACTAACATACCGTGTTGCAGCCAAGGATTCTAGAGGTATTTCTGAATATTCGAAGACGATTACTGTTCCGAAATATTCTGAACACGCTGTTGCAGACGGCTGTTCCGGTGAATTCGTAGTTCCGTCTGGCCTTATGCCAGAAAGAATTGCGCCGAACGTATGGAGACTTGTTTGGGATTACGACCAGAATAGCAAATGTAAAGAAGAAAAATTTGTAATTCAAAAGGTCGATGTCAAGGAAAAACTCAATGGTGAATGGAAAATCATCGGCACTGTTCCTAGAAATGTACATTATCTGAACCTTGAAGGCGAAGATAACCTCAACTTTGTATACCGCGTAGCCGCCGTTCGTGGTGATGACACGACCAAGTACAGTAATGAGGAAATCTTGACTCGTTCAACTGATTATAGCAAGGAATTTCCATTCATCACGCCACAGGTAAAGATTAAGCTATTCTACTATTACTCTTCAAATCCTGATTATGAAAAAATTGAATTTATGATGATAGTCAATGGAAATTATCCTAACCATGCCATGCTCTATTCTAATTACACCAAGCAATTTGAATACCAGTTCCGTTGGAATGGAGAAAGTGAAGCTGAATGGCATTCTGTCACTGTAGAAAAAGACGGAACCTACAAAACAACATATACAAAGGAATTTAAAGGTCAATCGCAACTCAGGGACTTCTGTAAATCTTACGCATCTGTCCGAACAGTTTGGACACAGGATGATGAATCCGGAACAAAGGATTATACAGAATGGTCAGATCCGGTTGGTCCGTTGTACGACGGTATATCAACAACATTCAATGTTGACACGGATAGCGATCCATCGACTCCCGACGAATCGATTAACCTTTGCCCGTAATCATTGTTTTTAACAAATCAAAAAGTTCCAGTCAATTCGACTGGAACTTTTTCATATGCCGTATAAATAGAGAATTGAATTTAAAGCTGTTCGCGGATTTTTTGAGCGAGGGCGAAGCCGGCGGCGCGGGCCTGTGCAACAGAGTCGGCGGCGCGGGCGTCAAGGGGCTGCGAAACTTGAGCGCGGAGCAGGCGTTTGCTGGATTCATCCCAATAAATGCCGCGAAGCGCGAGGGTGGTCGCATCGCTAAATTCGGCGAAGCTAGCGACCGGGAACTGGCAGCCTGCATTGAGAGCCTTCAAAAAGGCCATTTCAGCGACGGCGATGGCATACGATTCAGCATCGTTAACACGGGCAAGCAGGCTGACAAGTTCATCGGACGGAGAGCAAAGCGTTTCTATCGCAAGGATGCCTTGGCCGGAAGCCGGGAGCATTTGCTCAGTGCTAAAGTATTCAGTCACCTGGTCAGCAAGACCCATGCGCTTGAGGCCGGCGGCGGCGAGCACAACGGCGTCTAATTCCGCAAGCTTACCGAGGCGAGTCTGGATATTTCCGCGAATAGGCACGTATTCCAAATCCGGGCGAAGCGCCTTCAATTGAACCACGCGGCGAATGCTACCAGTGCCGACGCGGGCCCCGGCGGGCAAATCCATAAACTTAATTCCGGCAGCTCCCCCACGGGCAATAAATGCATCGCGCGGGTCTTCACGCTTCAATACCGCCGCAAGCTTAAATTCAGGCAAAACTTCAGCCGGCATATCCTTCAGGCTGTGAACCGCAATGTCGGCGCGGCCTTCTAAAAGGGCAACTTCAAGTTCCTTGATGAATACGCCCTTGCCGCCAAAGCTAACCAAAGATTTATCAAGACGGCGGTCGCCTTCGGTCGTCATCGAGACAAGTTCATAGCTCAGTCCCGGATTCACCGCCACAATGGCATCGGCAGCCATGGTCGTTTGTGCCAAGGCAAGCGCACTCTTGCGGGTTGCAACACGCAGCTTACATTCAGTCATTGTTCGCCCCCAAGCACTTGAGAAACACCTGCACATCTTCGGGCGAATTTTCGGCCTTCACCTTGTACAAGAAATCGTTCGCCATCTTTTTGGCAAAGCGTTCATACATCATTTGCACGCGGTGGCGATCTTCTTCCGGCAAATCCGGCATCGAGCGGAGCAATTTGTCAGATTCTTCATTCGCCGACTTCAGCATTCTTTCGGCATGCACGCTAATCTGCTTCGAGACTTCGTCCATGCGCATCCACTGCAAGAATTCGTCAATACCTTCTTTCAGAATCTTCTGGGCGGCTTCAAGTTCGATCATGCGCAGGCGGCGATTTTCAGAGACAACCTTTTCAAGATCATCGACGCAAACGTATTCAACGCCCGGAAGATCCCCAATGCTAGATTCAGCATTACGCGGGCTTCCCAAGTCAACAATCAAACGCTTTGTCTTATTGCTTACACCAGGATGTTCCGCCACCTTGCTGCAATGATGTTCGAATACGACATCGAGTGCACCCTTTTTCGCGGTAGAACTATCTGTACTTTTAACAAATCTGCAAGCCTCGGTGAATTCCTCTTTCGTGATAATTGGCTCTTGGCAGGCGCTGCAAAGAATCACCACATCGCATTTGCCAAGCACTTGGTAGCGGTCTTCAAACTTGACCGGCGTGAGCACATCTGCAAACTTTTCGGCATTTGCAAAGGTCTTGCTGCTTGCAAAAATCTTGGTGGTATTCTCTTGCACATACTTGAGCATCAAGGAACCCATTTCGCCGAGACCCACAATGTACACTGTACGATTTTCTAGGTCATCGAAAGTGTGCTGCACCTGTTTCATGGCTAGGAACGGAATATTGCAGCTGAGTTTGCTCAAGTTGGTTTCTGTCTTGATGCGCTTGGTGGTGTGAATGGCGCTCTGAAAGAGCTTGTTCAGGGTATTCCCCGTTGCATGCAACTGGTGCGCCGTTTCGTAGGCGCGGCCAATCTGGTGTAAGATTTGGTCTTCACCCATTGCCACCGAATCAAGACCCGCACACACGTTCATAACGTGGTGCGCCACCTCGTCGCCCGACTTAAAGTAAAAGAATTTCGCAAAATCGTCGTAACTCTGCCCCGCCAGTTTGCAAACATACTGGACAAGTTCGGCGTCGGTCAGGTCACGGTCTGAGGCTACATAAACCTCGGTTCGGTTACAGGTCGCAAGAATCAAAAGTTCATCGAAGGGAGAATTGCTCAACGCATTGGTCTTAACATCCATCGGGATGTAGAACTTTTCGCGGACTGCGATTTCGGCCACCTTGTGGCTCATGCCTGCCATGTAGATTTTACGCATGGGCTAAATTTAGAAAAAACTCATTGGCCTATTTCGTTATCAATCCACTGGTAACGTTTTTTCATCCACTCGGTCATGACCTCCACCGCTTCATCATACGAATCGTACGGATCCTTGAGTGCCCAGTTTTCTGTATTTCCGATAACGGGCCAGCAACGGTATTCGTTCTTGACCGCTTTTTCAATAATCGCGCGATAAACCGGAATGCTATCAATAAGCATCTTGAACTTTTCGCGATGTTCTCTCCAATAAACCGAGGCAGCAGAATCAACGATCGCATTACGCATGATGTAGTAATTCAGTCGATACCTGCGAATATACCAATCTTCCGGATTTTTATTTTGTTCGCGCGAGGCATTTCCAAAAGCCAAATCAAAATCCCATACAGGCCCATAATGGATTGTCTCGCCTTTTTTCCAAGTCAAATAAATGCTGCGGCCATAGTTACCATCTTCATTCTTGGAATATTCTTGCATCCAATAAAACAACACGTAATCTTCAACATCAAGCCAATCTAGAATTTCAATACTTTTGTGCTCGTATCGGTGGTGCTGAACAAGATCTTCAAAATCATTCAAATGGTCTAGCAAAAGCTGTTCCGTTTCGGGCGACGGATTCTTGGGCGACTTGATGTGATAATAGTAGTCATTCTTTGTCTGAATGTATGGCGGGTCATATTTCTTGGAGTCTTCTTTTTCAGCAAGGAATGTCGTGTCGCTTTTTTCGATGTCAACGCGATTTTTGCCCACCTTAATGGTTTCGGCCAACAAATACAGCCCCATGTAATTGCGGTTCAGGTAGAGTTCCACAAACTGCATTTTGGGCGTATACTTGGCACCAAGCCATTCCGAAAGGCGCGTCATCATATAATTTCGCAAATGAGACTTATCGCCAAAATTTGCAATAAGAGCCCAATCTTTATTCTTAGGCATTCCAAAAAGCGACACTTTGTCCGAGAATTCCAATTTCATGCCATACTTGGGCATTTTAAAGCTGGAATTGCCTCGCCCTCGCACGGTGAGTTCGTAGACTTCGCTTTCGGGCGATTTTTCGCCGTAAATTTGCATACGCGAAGGAATTTCGGTTTCTCGGTCACGAACACCCGCAAAATTTTCAGTTTCAATCACGACTCGCGGGACCCCGGCATACGGGTACATCGAATCGTCCATAGGGAGTATGTCAGGGTCGCTTTCGGTTTCGGTCCAAAAACATGCAGTAAAACAAATGCAGCAAAGGATTGCGGCAAGCTGTTTGTACAAGTTTATTTTGCGGGCCATTAAACGCATCAGCCGAAATATAATTCTTTTACGGGTCATACGGCTGTGATTTCTGTAACGTGAAATTGCTTTTTCGATTAATACAAACTTTTTTATTCACTTGTCTACTATTTACTTTTATATATTTCAGAGCATGAACAAATTCTTCGGGTGCTTTCTGTTATTTGCTTGCGTAGCATGCTTTGCTACGGAGAGCCTGCACCCGATTGCAGCGCCCACGACCCAAGTTGGCGTTCAAGGGACGGTCGAACTTGACGAAGACGTTTACAGCGGTGATTTGGAAGTCTCGGCAGAATACGCAGTGCACCCGCGCTTCAGCCTTTACATAGATGGAGCATTCCGATTCTTGAGCTATAGCTACGAGTTTTCAACCAGTGGCTACATTCACAATTACTGCAATCTGCATGTGAACGGCTTTAACGAAACTTATGTGGGAGCAAAAGGCCTGATTTTCCCTTATTTAGGACTGAATCTCGGCTGGCGATTCCCACCCGGCGAAGGCTCCCAAAAGAACCGCTTTCACCGCCTGAATATAGAGCCGTTCAGCCTGTTGCGAGTTTCCAAGAATCTGACGATCGGCACTGCAATCCGCTACAACACATCCCTCGAAGACAAAAACTATAAGCCTGGTGACGAAATCGGATTCATGGCCTCGTTCGTTTGGAAACCGGGCTGGAACGATTCCTTAAAAAAGGGCTGGGAATTCAGCGAAGTATTCCTTTACCAAGCTCGAATCGAAGAATCCGAAAACAGGAACTTGGACAAGCCCTATCGCGGCATGAAAGACAAATACCGCGGCATGAAAATGAAGTTTGACGCCATACGCTACTTCAACATTGCGGGCTTTTCTACCGGATTCGGGATGAATTACGAAATTCACGAAGGCACGCTATTCGGCTTCGAGGCTGGTCACCGCGTCGGAATCGAAATGAAAGTCCGATAATCGGGCTTTTTAAGCGAAAAATTTAAAGCTCGTTTTCTTGAGTTCACGCACAGAATGCAAAACAACATAATCAGGGTTGCCGATTGATTCGGCAGCCTCTTTAATATTGCGGTCAAGTTCTTCAGCAGACTGGGCATGCATCATAGCATAAAGCGTGTACGGGAAACCTTCGAAAGCCGGGCGCTCGTAGCAATGCGAAATGAATGGCTTTTGCGCCAAAATTGCTCCGGCAGGATCCATCGACTCGCTTTGCTCTCCCCTAAGAGGATAACTCAACTTGAGAACTGAAGTTCTTAGTTTCGTATAGCTCAGGATGACACTTCTTTCGTCTAATCTAAAACAGACCATGGCATTGTCGGCAAAGCCCGCTTCTTGATGGCGAAGGATTGCCCCAAAACGGCGCATGCGTCTTAAATCTAGATCCTCGCGAAGTTCCTTACACGAAACGCCCCAATCCTTGAACGGGGTAAGCGAATGCGGAATGTCGTTGCAAGCAATACGAATACGGACGTGGTCGGAAGAGGAAAGTTCCGTACACGATTCAACAGCATTCTTCCTACCTACTGCCAACGGTTTACTGTCTACTGGCGCTCCAGCGCCCTTCATCACCGTGTTAATCTTGAACTTCTCGGTCGCATTTAGGATATGGACATCGTGCAGTTCCGTATTCGCACAAACTTCATCGACAATCTTTTGAATCTCCGCTTCGGATTGGGCCATGACCGTAAACCACACGTTGTATTCGTGGCTGCGCACGTAATTGTGGGTAATGGCAGGAATCACATTAACAACGGCAGCAAATTTTTCTAGAGCAGAATCGTCGGCAGCGCCGGAAACGGTTGACGGCACTTTGCCCGCACAAAGGCGAGAAATAAACCCGAGCGCTTTGGAATCATACACTCCCCCAATACGGCGGATTATGCCCGACTGGCGCAAATTCTCGACCGCGGCAAAAACGCTCTGTTCGTCGGAACCAAGCTGCTCCGCCAGCACCTGATACGGGCGTTCTTCCAGCGGAAAAGCGTCCTGGATGATAGCAAGAAGATGCTGTTCAAGTTCAGTCATGTAAAACTAGAAGTGAGTGGTTTGGAGTGTGGAGTGTGAAGTGTGAGGTGTGAAATGATTTTCATTACACATTCCACACTACACATTATCCATTAATTTCCTCGTCGGTCAAATAGCAGGCCGGATCCTGTTCCCAGAAATCGCCTGTCACCGCTTCGGCTCGAGTACGGAAGTTGCCATTGCAAAGATTCAAGTAAGCGCACTTTGGGCAGCGGCCCTTCAGAATCGGCTTACGGTTCTTGAGGCCAGCCATAATCGGGTTCGATTCATCGCTCCAGATTTCGCCAAAGCTACGTTCGCGCACGTTACCCAGCTTAATGTATTGCGTAAACTGGTCAGGGTGCACATTACCAATGCTATCGATGTTGCCGAATGCCATACCGCTGCGGTTTCCGCCATTGCGCTGGATAAGTTCCAGAACCTTTTCGGCTCGGGCAGGGTCTTCGCGCAACATGCGGCGGTACAGGTAGACTGCATCGGCGTGGTTGTCCACCGTCAAAATTTCCTTGTCGATTCCGCGTTTCTTGAAATCGAGCGTGCGGTCGATAATCAAATCCATCGCCTTACGGCTTTCTTCGTGATTCAAATCGTTTGCAACCATGGCCGAGCCACGACCGCTGTAAACCAGGTGATAGAAGCACACGCGATCAATGTTTTCAGCTTCAAGCAAGTCGAAAATGGCGTTCAGGTCTTGCACATTGTAGCGCGTAATCGTAAAGCGCAGGCCCACCTTCTGACCAGTCGCCACACAGTTGCGGATACCGCGCAAGGCAAGCCTGTAAGCGCCATCTTTACCGCGGAACTTATCGTGCGTAGCCTCGCAGCCATCCAAGCTAATACCCACGTAGCCCACGCCCATATCCTTGAGTTTTTGGGCCACATCGGGCGTAATGCAGGTGCCGTTCGTGCTGATCGTCGGGCGAATTCCCTTGCTGGCAGCGTAGTTCGCGAGTTCAAAAAAATCCGGGCGGAGTAACGGTTCTCCACCACTGAACAAAATAACCGGGACCTTGAAATCGGCCAACTGGTCAATCAAAGCCAAGCCTTCTTCGTGGGTCAGTTCGTTCTGGTACTTGATGGCCTCGGAGCGGGCGTAGCAGTGCACGCAGCTCAGGTTGCAAGTCTTGGTGCAGTTCCACACCACCACAGGGCCACGACCCGGCGCAACGCCGTTCTTGCATTCATGGGCCTTGGGTTCGTAACGCAGCTGGTCGCCGTAATTCGGCGTGTCCATCAAAAGCTTGGTAATACTGATCATGAGCCCAAAGATAGAAAAATAACCCCGGTTGCCCGAGGTTATTAAAAGCTTTCTCTATTAAGTGTTGTGTTGCGATTAAAGCTTCACAGAATCCTTAGAGATGAACTTCTTGATCTTCTTGTCGCCCATCCAAAGCTTCTTGTGGCTCTGGAGGTCGGTGAGTTCGAGGTCCACCTGATAGAAGATAACGGCCTGGCCGCCTTCCTGGTCCACGATGGTGTTGATGGTACCGGTCAGCATCCAGTCAGCACCCGTTTCCTGGTTAAGTTCCTTGGCGGTTTCTTCGGTAGCGTTACCCTGCTGGTCAGCAACTTCCGTGCGAAGTTCGGCGCGTTCGCGGGAGTTGGCAACAAAGTCAACAGCACCGGAATTCAGAAGAGCGCGTTCCATGTCCTTAATGAAGGTTTCAACGCTAATGTGTTCGTGGCTCTTGTTGCGAACCTTACCGATCACGACGGTCGGGGTCTTGCCCATTTCGCCGATAACCTTTTCAATCTTTGCGCTCTTCAAGCAGCTCAGAATCATTTCGTCGGCCACCAAGCGGGAGTCCGTATCATTCCACTTACCAGAAAGGTCGGTCGTGGACGTTTCATCGATACGAGACACAGTCTTACCGCCACTGCTGCAAGCAACCATGCAGAGGCTGCAACCGAGAGCGAGGATAGCAAATAGTTTACGCATTAGATTTCTCCTTGTAAAATTTTTAAGAAATGTAACAAGAAATGGTTTATTGGTCAATAGACCTTGGACTTTCGCCGATAAGACGCCGGATTTTGCAGACAAAAAAATCCCCAGGCTTTAACCCGGGGACTTTTAAATCCAACAGTTTTGTTAGAACGAATTACTTCTCAGCGAATTTCTTAGAGGCAGCCTTGACCTTCGGGTCATTCTGGGCGTCCTTGATCTTCTGCTTGATACCGTCTTCAATCTGCTTCTTGAGCTTGGCGGCGAGGGCGGGGAAACGTTCTTCCAGGGAATCGCTAAAGACAGCCGGTTTCTTGGGAGCTGCGGGACCCTTACGCTTGGCGTTCAGGGGGCGCTTCTTCTTGGCCGGGGCCTTCTTTTCTTGGGATTTTGTTTCCTGAGGCTTGACTTCTTCTGTGGATTTGACTTCAGTTTCTTCTGACATAATAGACCTCTTGGAAATATTGTTAATTTGACGGCGCAAAAATAGTAAAATTTCTGGCCATTCCTAGGTTTTGCAATTAAAAATTATGTTTTTTAGGCTAAAAACGCCTATTTTCGAGCCAATGAGCAAGCACGGTAATGTCGGCGGGGCGTACGCCGGGAACACGGCTAGCCTGGCCGAGCGTTAAGGGCTTGTGGGCGTTTAAGCGCTGGCGGCTTTCGATACTGACCGCGGTCACCTGCATGTAGTCAAAGTCGACGGGCAGGCGCACGGATTCCATCTTCTTCTGGTCGTCGATTTCGCGGGCCTGCCGGTCGAAGAATCCTGCATAGATTTCTTCGGCATACATGAACCACTGGTCGCGGCGGGTAAGATTCAGGTCGGGCAGCGCGGTCCGGAACAGTTGCTCAGGGTCGATTCCCGGACGGCGCAGCACGTTAATCCAGCGGGTGCGCTCCGTCGAAAGAGCCTGGCCACCGGCCTCGAGAATTGGGTTAGCCTGGTCGGGCGTTGCCGATTCTTCGGTCATGCGGGTGCGGGCAGTCGCCATCAATTCCTGACGGCGCTTCCAATCGGAGTAGTCGCTGTCCGAAATCATACCAATCTTATGGGCGCGTTCCTTCAAGCGAGTTTCTGCGTTATCACTACGGAGGAACAATCTGTATTCGGCGCGGCTCGTGAACATGCGGTAAGGCTCATCCAGCAGAATATTCACCAGATCATCCGCCATCACGCCCAGATAGCTATCCGAACGGCCAAGAATCAAAGGTTCTTCGCCCTTGATCTTAAGGGCGGCGTTAATGCCAGCCAAAAGACCCTGACCGGCGGCTTCTTCGTAACCGCTCGTGCCGCAGACCTGACCTGCGAAATAGAGTCCGGGAACCTTCTTGCATTCAAACGTCGGATAAAGCTGCGTGGCATCTACGGAATCGTATTCCACCGCATAGCCAATCTGCAACACACGGGCACGGGTAAGTCCCGGAATCGTGTGGATAGCGGCCAGCTGAATGTCAGCCGGCAAGCTAGAGCTAAAGCCGTTGATATAGACGCGACCGATATCCGCCTGTTCCGGTTCAAGGAACAACTGGTGGCCGTCGCGGTCGCCAAAGCGGTTAATCTTGTCTTCGATACTCGGGCAATAACGCGGGCCCTTGCCGTGAATGCGGCCACTGAACATGGGGCTATCCTTAAAGCCGCTACGCAGAATGTCGTGCGTTTTAAGGTTGGTGCGGGTAATCCAGCACACGCAATCGTTACGGATAAATTTATTTGCCGGGTCACCCCAGAAATAATTTGCATCGCGGCCAGGAACGGTTTCTGCCAAATGGCGGTCGCTCATAGGCCACGGAGCATCGTCACCACGTTGCACGTCGCATTCGTTAAAATCAATGGAATCAGGATCCAAGCGGCTCGGCGTACCCGTCTTAAGGCGACGGAGTGCAATCCCTTCGCGAGCAAGACATTCCGACAGTTTGTCGGCGCTGGGCTCGCCCACTCGCCCGCCGATGCTCGTTTCAAGCCCGGTAAACATCTTGGAAGCAAGGAAAGTACCGCTCGTAATCACAAGCGAACGAGTAATATAGCGTTCACCGCTCAAAAGCGTGAGTTCCAAGCGACCGTCGGCCATGCGTTCAAACGCGGCAAGTTCGCCTTGAATGACCGAAAGCCCAGGCAAGTTCGTAATGACTTCGCGGGCCACTTCGCTGTAGTACTTCATGTCGCACTGGGCACGCGGACCCCACACGGCCGGCCCCTTGCTCATATTGAGCATGCGGAACTGGATGCCCGCCTTGTCGGTCAAGAGCCCCATCAAGCCACCGAGCGCATCGATGTCTCGAACAATCTGGCCCTTCGCTACCCCGCCTACGGCCGGGTTACAGCTCATACGCCCGATGGCATTAATATCCATCGTGAGCATGGCCGTCTTTACGCCCAACTTCCAGGCGGCATGAGTCGCTTCGATGCCGGCATGACCGCCACCGACGACTACAACGTCAAATTCAGCAACAAGTGACATTAGAAGCGATTACTTCTTTTCTTCTGCCTTCGGAGCTTCAGGAGCCCATTCAACCTTCTTGCCAGCGACAAGATCAGCAAGGTCCTTCTTCATCATATCTTTCTGGCTTTCGAATGCAGCATACATCTTGTATGTGCCATCCGGATTCACCGCGTAGACCTTGGGAACATAACCATCGCTGTAGAGTTCACCGAACTGGCGAGCTTCGTCCCAAACCACGTTAATGGTTTCGTCCCACTTGGCATTATCCATGAACTTACGGATACCCACCTTCTGGTTACCACCGCTAGCAACGGCGAGCGTAATCAAGCCCTTCGGAGCAAATTCCTTGGCCATTTCGAGCACTTCGGGTGCTGCATGGGCACAGTGACCGCAAGTAGCAGAGAAGTACATAATGAACAGCGGCTTGCCTGCAAACGGTTCGAGGTTTTCGAGATCCTTCGCAATGGCCTTATCCACAGAAATCTTCGTGGCCTTCACCTTGAAGTTCACCTTTTGCGGCATACCGTTAGAGAGCGTATCGCCACGGAGCGGAGCAATTTCTTCTTTGAGCTTAGCTTCTTCTTCCTGCTGCTTCTTGATTGCAGCGGCACGCAAATCCTGCATTTTCTGCTGGTAGCGCTGACCGACAGCGGCCAAAGAATCCTGCGGAAGCTGGAGAGCGTATGTGGAATCAGCCACCTTGGCCACAGATTCCTTGATACCCAGAATGAAGTAGTCTACATCAAATTCAGTCTGGAACTGGTTGCCGATAGCAATGAGCTGGTTGGCAAACTGGAGACCGAGCAAGTAAGAGAACTTGGTGTTATCCGGAGAATCGCCCTTAATAACCACTTCTGCACCCGTAGAAGCCGGAGCTTCGGCAATCGGCTGAGAGCGAGCCACAGAATCAATGTAAGCCTTAATCTTGTCGTTATCGCCTTCGGCCAACATAGCGCTATCCGGGCGAGTTTCATCGACACGCTTACGAGCAATTGCCGTGTAGCGGTTGCCAACAGCCTGCAAGCTATCGCCATCCATCTGCACCTTGAAGTTCGTATCCTTGTTAGCCTTCACATTGTCGCGAATGGCCTGAACCAAAGCGTCTTCATAGATCTTCTCACCCATCTGGCGCGGAATAATCGTAAAGTTCTGGCCACCGAACTGGGCACCGAGCATATAAGCAAACTTTTCGTCATCGGTCGAATTAGCGGTAATGGCTGCAGGAGCTTTTTCAACAGGCTTTTCACCACATGCCATAAGACCAAATGCAGCCAATGCTGCAGAACCAAGAGCAATCTTCTTCATGTCCATAAGTATCTCCTTAGAGAAAATTTTTCCGAGCGAAAATATAGAAAAATCCCCTGTAGCGGGCTACTACAGGGGGGTTGTTTGCGTATAAAATAGGGCTATTCTTTCAGCAACCTTCCTACGCCACAAGCTCCTGTTTCAGAATATTTGCCAATGGCCACGATGTTGAACTCTCCAGTCATTGATTCACCGCTCCATTGTTCAAGACTGATGAAGCGAGCCTGTTTTGCGGCTTCTGCACCCGGAATTTCGTTTTCGTATTCATCGAAATCGTCCCAAGTCATGCATCTTTCCACCAATTCCTCCGTTTTGTCTAAATCAAAATAAATGTGCTCCACAGAATCGATACCCACAATCAGGTTAAATCCAATTTTAGACCAGTATGTGACACAAAGTCCACCCCAGTCAGTGATATCGACCGGTTTCGGGAGTGTCTCACCAGGTTCATAGTCATCTAAATGGAACGCCATGCCAATATGCGCATCCCTAGCAGTCCCCTTGTTGACATGCATTTTTCCGCATAAACCACCACAAACATCAATCAGATATTCCATACAATCCGCCTCATTCATGGAACAATCCGCTTTCCATTCGAACCAAGAGGCTCCCCCCTGTTCAGCATCATCGAAACTATACCAATACCCGGCCCTGCTCGTTTCGGAGCCATCGCCAAATCCGGTATTTACGCGATAATCGCCGTTAGCGCCATTCCACAGGCATAGCGAACTATCAGTTTCACTACTAGAAATGTTTGGCACAAAATCCGTCACTTTCACGGGTTCACTCCATTGCGGTAAAGTCGCATCATATTTACCGATTCCCTTGATATCGAACTTACCAACCTTTTCGGAGTCGCTCTTGTAAACGAACACAATTGCATTGATTTGCTTTGCCGCCGCTTCGCCGGAAAGTCTTGAGCTATCCGGAACCCATAACGGAGCCTCGAAATCGCTCCACTTAGCGCAACGCGTCACAACCTTGTCGGCACTGAGCAACTGGTCTAGTGTAGGAGCATTCTTAATTGTTTTCGGGAGCGTGATAAACGGCGCATCCAGATTCAAAGTATCGCCTGCACCGGTAGCACTAAGCAAAACATTCATCGCAAAGTCAGACGAATAGGTTACGCAAACCCCCTCCCATTCCGAGATGTCCGCCGTTGCGCCATTTTCAGCCACGGTAAAGCCAATACCGGCCATAGGCATCGAACCACCATTCAGTTCAATCGTCGCACAAATGCCTCCGCAATAGGACACGAGTTCTTCCATATCTTCATCAGAGGACTCATTTCCAACATTTACCGGATACCGAACTCTAGACATGCCACCCATTTCACTATCAGCAAAACTAAACCAATAGCCAGCATCATCGTTTCCGACATTTACCCGAGTCATACCCTTCGCACCATTCCAGAGTTCCGGTACAATCACAACCGTGCTGCTTGAAGAACCCTGCACTTCAGAACTACTCGAAGATTCTAGCACACTGGAGCTGCTCAATTGCACCACAGAAGAACTGCTTTCGTTTTCTCCGATGGCATTGTCATCTTCGGTAACTCCCGAAGTTTTGTTTCCTTCGGAGCAGGCGACAAGGCTGAGCACAATCGTGCCTGCCAATATTTTAGTGAACTTCTTCATTTTTATCCTCCCCCCACGTCAGTGGGAATAATTGTAAATTCAAACGATAAACCCGTTCAACAGCCTTACTTTGTAAGGCAATTTGCGAAATCCTTTTGCGGCACGTCTCGAGTTCTTTTAAAATCTGTTCGTAGTCTTCGGCAGACACCCCCATGGTAAGGCCCGTAAAATTACGTTCCGAAGGCGGGAATTTGTCTATCGCTTCTCTTGCAAAGTCCGCCATTTCACGGTGCATAGAGCGTAATGCCACCGGCATCACCTCTGACGAGCCTTTCAAATGCTTATCCGACTGTTCATAGTCCGAACCATTCTTTTTCAGCAAGCCCGTCTTTACCATAAAATCAAGCGACTCACGGACTTCTCCTGCACTAACCCCCTGACAGCATCGCTTGGCGATATCACCCGGAGTCGCTCCGTGCATGGCCGGAGCAAGTTCCCTCACCACCGGATGCAACCAAGATTCAAAATACTGGAAAGCCTCGCCATCCACAATTTTTGCCTTGCAGTTCTTCGCAAGCTCCAACATGGATTCATAGGCAATTTTCTTTTCTTGGTCCGTTTTAGCGTGGCCGTAATCCACCATGCGCACAAAATATTCTAGTTCAAAACCAGCAAGATTCATTGCAACACCCACATTGGTAGCGCCTGCGGGCGAAAGCCTTGTTTTCCCCTCGCATACCAATTTCAGGTACGTTGGCGACGAAAAGCCTGCCGCATGCGCAAATTCACGCCAAGAAAAAGCCGACAAGCGCTTTTTCTCGTTATAAAAATCCTGCATATAGCAGCGATAATCTTGATATTCTGTAATCGCTTTCATGTCCACAAATATAAACCCAAATTTCAAGAAAGTCAATAGTTTATGATACAAAAATTAAATATTTTTCATAAATTTCAACATTTTTTATAAAAATATCAAAATCTGTACTTTCATGATACACTTTTTAGGAGTAAACAAAAAGCCCCAGGCTGTTAAGCCGGGGCAAATCAATTTAGATAGAGCCAAGAGGCCGATTTATTCAGCGAAGTATGCCTTGGCCTTGGCGACAACGTCTTCCACCTTGACCATGGAGAATTCCTTTTCGTTGCGGAACTTCCATTCGACTTCGCCGTTCACGAGGCCCTTCTTGCCGATGGCGATACGCACCGGAGAACCCCAGAGGTCGGCGTCCTTGAACTTCACGCCCGGGCGTTCGTCGCGGTCGTCCACGAGCACGTCGATGCCGGCAGCTTCGAGTTCCTTTTCGAACTTTTCAGCGAGTTCCATGAGTTCGGCTTCCTTGCCAATCGGAACGATTTCCACCTGGAACGGAGCGATGGACTTGGGCCAAATCGGTCCGAAGTCATCGTGGCTGTTTTCCACGACGGATGCCATCAAGCGGCCCACGCCGATGCCGTAGCAGCCCATGATAGCCGGAGCGGTGGTCTTTTCGGCAGTGAGGTACTTGGCGCCCATGGATTCGGAGAACTTGGTGCCGAGTTTGAAGATGTTACCCATTTCGATGCCGCGTGTTTCGGTGAGGAGTTCACCGCAGCAGGGGCACTTGCAGACTTCGGAAGCTTCGGCGATGTCGGCCACTTCGAACTTCGGGAAGTCGCGCTTCGGGTTGCAATGCTTGAAGTGGAAGCCTTCTTCGTTTGCGCCCGTGACGAGGTCGAAGGAATCAGCGATTGCTTCGTCCACGATGATGCGGGTGTCGTGAGAATTGATCGGAGAGGCAAAGCCCGGAACCATGCCGCAAGCCTTGATGAGGCTGTCTTCGGCGGGGTAAAGTTCTTTGGCCTTCAGGAGGTTGTGGAGCTTGATTTCGGAAACGTCGAGGTTGCCCGGGACAACGACCGTGATGAGCTTGCCTTCGAAGTCGAAGAACACGCACTTGGCGGTCGATTCGGCAGGAACGTTCAAGAACTTGGTGATTTCTTCGATGCTTTCGCTGTTCGGCGTTGCAACCTTTTCGAGGGCTGCATTTTCGTCGCCCTTGAACGGCACGCGCTGGAACTTGGCGATTTCGCGGTTGGCCTGGTAGCCGCACTTCTTGCAGAGAATCAGGTAGTCTTCGCCGTTCGGAGTATCCAGCATGAATTCGTGAGCGACCTTACCGCCCATGATACCCGTATCGCTCTGCACCACCACCGGTTCAATGCCCACGCGACGGTAGATGCGCAGGTAGGCGTCGTATTCTTCCTGGTAGTGACGGTCCAGGTCTTCCTGG
>CADBHQ010000031.1 GCA_902794535.1 Fibrobacter succinogenes
CAGGCAGGTTCTGCTGGCGAAAGTGCTGCGCCGACGGTCGTGATTCCGCTGGATGTGCTCCAGAATAAGGCAATCAAGAATGCGATTACCGACACCAAGGAACTCACGATGACCGAACAGTTCAAGGAATTCTTCAAGAAGGGCGGTATCGTGATGTACCCGCTCATGCTGGTGGCGATCTTTGCGTTGCTCCTTTGCTTGGAACGCTTCTTGGTATTGACTTTCCGCGGACATTTGGGCCGCCGCTTCCTGAAGAAGTTGAATGCGCTTGTCAAGGAATCCCGTTACGAAGACGCTGCGAACCTTTGCCTGAAAAAGGAAACGAGTCTTTCGCTGGTGCTGTTTGCGGTGCTGAACCGTGCCCGCGACAAGCGTGAAGACGCCGAGCGCTCGCTGCAAGAAGCGATGCTCCGTGAACAGCCGAAATTGGAACGCCGCATGGGCCTGTTGGCTGCCATGGGTACGATTGCTCCGCTGCTTGGCTTGCTCGGTACGGTGACCGGTATCATTACGCTCTTTACCGTGATTACCGAAGTCGGCACCAACGATGCACGCGTTTTGGCTGGCGGTATTTCCGAAGCCTTGGTGACGACGGAAACAGGCCTTGTGATTGCCATTCCGGTGATGATTTTACACGGCCTTTTGAGCGAAAAGATTGAAAAGGTTACGAGCGAAATGTATGTGCAGAGTACCTCGCTGTTGAACAGAATTTTCGGGAAGGAAGCGTAAGCGGGCATGTCTAACACCCATTACATATTCCTGGAGTCTCTGCAGAACACTTACCAGGCGGGCGGCGTGGTCATGCTCCCGATCCTCTTGGCAGGCGTTATCGGATTCTACTTCCTGTTTTCGAGCTGGTTCCGCATCGGGAGTGACTTCTTCCGCGCCGACATTCACAGGGTCATCAAGCGCATGCGTCTTGATTTGAACGGTGGTAACGAAGAATACGAAAAGAATGCTGAACCCCCGAGCGTCGAAAAGGCGTTGCGCAGGCTCCGCAAGCGTGGTGGACTTTTGGGCCGCGAACTGAGCGAAGCGATCAATGTGGCGCAGAACAATCCTGAAGGGTTCCGCGACTACATGCAAGTGCGCCTTGCCAAGACGGTGCGCTACATGGAGCAAGGAAACCACATTGTGTCTGTGATGGCCTCGGCCGCACCGCTCCTGGGTTTGCTTGGAACCGTGACGGGCATGGTCTCGACCTTCGAAGTGATTACGCTTTACGGAAACCAGAACCCGGTGCTCATGGCTGATGGCATTTCCGAAGCGTTGATCTCGACGCAGAGTGGCTTGCTTGTGGCATTCCCGCTCACGCTCTTGAAACAGCGCTTGGATGAACGTGTTGAAATTTTGCGCCAGAAGATGGAACTCGGCGCGACTGTGATTGAAAACTATTTTGTGGAAAAGGCTGAAGGCTAGTTATGGAATTCAATTTGCCGAGAAGAAAGCAGAAAGATATGGGCATCGAAATGGGCCCGCTGATGGATATCGTGTTCATCTTGCTCATTTTCTTTGTGGTGACGTCTTCGTTTACGCGTGAAACGGGTGTGGATGTGACTAAGCCGCAGGCACAGTCTGCAAGCCAGCTCGAAAAAGAGAACTTGCTGATTGCCATTACGCGCGAAGGTACGATTCACATGAACGAACGCCAGGTGGACTTGGCGAGTTTGCAGGATATCTTAAAGCAGTCGCTTGCAAAGGCTCCGGACCGTGAAGCGGTGGTGATTGCCGACAAGGGCGCTGAAACGGGCGTGTTGGTGCAGGTGATTGACATGTGCAACTTGGCCGGAGTGAAAAAGGTTTCGATTGCGGCTCAGGCGGACTGATGTTAAGATTGTTGAAGAAATTATTTAAGCGTTTCACGATTTTAATCGCGGCGATTCTCGCGAGTATGCTTCTCGTGTTCTCGGTGACGATGGCGAACTTGTTCCTGACGGGCAAAGTATTTCACGAAAAGAAATACAACAAGACCGAAATCGCGATTAAGAAGGTTGACGAAGTCGAGAAAAAGGTTGAAAAGAAAAAGCCTGCACGCAAGCCGAATCGCATGAAGTCGAATTCTCGCTCGCCCAAGGCTGGCCCGCGTTTTGCAATGAACTTGGGTGCTGCTTCGGGTAACGGCGGTGCTGCTGTAAGCCGCGACTTGGTGGCCGATTTCCGCGGCGGTGCGCTCTCGACGGAAAAGGGCGATGTGGATAAGAAGCCTGAAAGTCGCAGCATGGCGAATTTTCAGGTGCCGCCCAAGATTCGTGATAACGAAATTGACGCGACGCTTCGCTTGAGCTTTTGCGTGGATGTAAGCGGCAAGGTTTACGATATCAAGGTCTTGGAAGAATCTCCTGCCGGTTCTGGCCTTGCGCAGGCGGGCCGCGAGGCTCTTGGCCGCATGACGTTTACTCCTGCCGAAAAAGCGGGCAAGCCTGTGGCCTTCTGTGGCATGGAACAACCGTTCGAAGTGAAGTTTAGGGACTGATTTAGACGAGAGAACGGACCTACGGTCCTACAGACTAGAGACGAAAGAATTATAATGGCGTTTTGCGCAAAGAGTTTAAAAATGATGATGAAAGGAATGATAAGTAAGTACAATAGTTTGATGGGAGATTCTTGTATTGCATCTCTCTCGTCTCTCGTCTTTCGTCTCTCGTCTGTTTTGCTTTTTCTTGCTGCATCCTCCTTCGCTGCGCAGTCTTCTTACGATTTGATGGAACGCGCGAATGCTCTTTACCGCGATGGAAAATTCAAGCAGGCCATTACGCTTTACCGCAAGGCAGAATCTCGCGGCGCCGACCCCGTCGCCACCAGTTTCAACATCGCGAATAGCTATTACCAGCTGGAAAACTTGCCCGAAGCTGCCGCCACTTACCGCAAGGCGATCGACTTCTCGAATGGTGCGTTTTCGCCCGCGCTCTTCAACATGGCGAGCGTGTATTTTAGACTCAAGCAGTATCCGGAATGCGTGGCGGCGTATCACCGCGCGTTGAAACTGGAACCGGAAAATGTTTCCGGTTGGCTTTACTTAGGCGAAGCCTACAGTAAAACCGGCGACGCGGTCGGCGCCTTGCGTGCCATCGAAAAAGCTTACCAATCTCGCTCAACGATTTTGAACGCGCTGTTACCGTGATTCGCGAAGGCTATGCCGCCCACCCCGAAGAAATCGATTTCTTGGTTTACCTAGGTGATGTTTACCGCCTGAACAAACAGTACGAAGAAAGTGCTGCCGCTTACCGCGAAGCGTTGGGTGTGCGCCCTGATGATCCGGCGACCATGTATAAACTCGCCGACGTTCTCGCCGAAGACAACAAGCCCTTTGTCGCGATGGACGTGCTCAACAACCTCACGCAAATCAAGCCCGATTTTAGCGACGCCGCCATCTTCCTCGGAAACCTGGCTTATGACGCCAAGTTCCTCGACCGCGCCGAATCCGCTTACGAACTTGCCGCCAAACAAGGTAACGCCGAAGCCGTATTCGGCTTCAAGAATATGGCCTACGACGCCCACGCCCAAAAGCGTGACGATGAAGCTCTGCGCTTGCTGCGTGCCGCCCAGAGCTACTTCCCAGACGATGTCACCTTGCAGGCCGACATTCTAGAATTTGAGAAAGGACACTAAAAATTCTAATTCCATAAGGGCCGGGAGAAAGTTTGTTATATTCTCCTTAACTGGAGTTGCCCTATGGAATGGAATACAGCTGTAAAGAATCGCATTGAATCTCGCCTGAACGAAAAGGAAAGTTCGCTTGCGCCTTACGCATGCAAGTCTGCCCAAGCGATTCGTTTTCACGAGGCTCCTGCAGATCTCCGCCCGAACTTTTTCCACGATTCGGACAAGATTATCCATTCCTATTGTTATAGCCGCTACATTGACAAAACGCAAGTTTTTTACCTAGTCGAAAATGACCACATCACGCACCGTGTGCTTCACGTGCAGCTGGTGGCGAAAATCGCAAGAACCATCGGGCGATTATTGAACCTAAACGAAGATCTAATTGAGGCGATTTCATTAGGGCACGATGTGGGCCACACGCCTTTTGGTCACGATGGCGAACGAATCATTTCGGCTTTTCTGCAAGAACAAGGCGCAGGCATTTTTGAACATAACGTTCAAAGTTTCAGACTTTTTCATGACCTCGAAGCCTACGGAAAGGGCCTAAACCTTACCGCTCAAGTGCTTGACGGAATTATCTGCCACAATGGTGAAATCCTGCAGAACAGCTACGGTTGCGACCGCAACAAGACTCCCGAAAAGTTGCTGACGGAATATCGCGAAAGCCTCAAGGGAACTTTTAAATCGAAAGACATGGTCCCGATGACGCTCGAAGGCTGCGTCATGCGCATTTCGGACGTGATTGCATACGTTGGCCGCGACATCGAAGACGCCATCATCTTGAAGTTGGTGGAACGCGAAAGCCTGCCCCGCGAAGTCACGGAAGTGCTGGGCAACAAAAACAGTGCCATCGTCGATTCGCTGATCAAGGATCTTGTCAATAACAGCATTGATAAGGAAACTCTCAGTTTCTCGCCGTCAGTTTTTGATGCGTTGAACCGCCTAAAAGATTGGAACTACAAGAACATCTACCTGAATCCGAAAAAGTCAACGCAAGACGAAAAAATTAAGACGATGTTCCGAGTCGTTCTGACGGAATGCCTCGAAGAACTCGGCTCCGACAAAAAAGTCACCGGCATCAATCATTGGTTCAATTCCATGAGCGCCGAATATAAAGGGATGACCCCAAAGCCGCGCGTTGTCGCCGACTATGTCTCTGGCATGACCGATGACTACCTGATGAATGCCTACAAAGAAATCGTAATCCCCAAGTCGTTCGGGATCAGCTTTGCTGAAAAAGTTTAGTTTTTTTTGTCATTTTATGACATTAAATTAAGTCTATATTTATAGGTGACTCTAGAAAGGAGGCGCCTATGGCAACCATCAGAATTGACGATACCAAGCCGTTTCCCATTATCCCTAAGCAGCCGGATAATAGGCACGAATCGGCCCAGGATTTTTTCAAGCGACAGGCGGCAGGCCTGAAACTGATTAGCGACGAAATGGAACAAGAAGCCTGGGAGCAAGAGGAATTGCGTAAGCTCCAGGAAAAGAGTTTTGAACGCAAGAAAAAGTTGCTGTTCGACAACCTGGACCTCATCATGCGTCGTCGGGACGAAATTCTTGCGACACCGCGCTACGCAAATATTGATGTTCATTATGCTATCAAGGGTGGCGGACTCTACGTAGGCCCCCTGCTCACTTCAAGGGCGTTTAACATCGCAGGCTGTATTGTCAGAGTCAATCTCAGGCTCGCGACACTCCTGCGCGTTTGGGAGACCGACCAGTTCCGCGTAGACTGCAAGTGCGGCTGCACTGCCCTTATCCGCAGTTTTACCGGTTCGCCGCTCTCGGGCAGTTCCCATGCGACTGCATTTTGCCCCGAATGCAAGCAAGAAACTCGTGTCGGCAACCGCAGCTTTGGCAATTATTACTGGTACTTGCAGAAAAATCTTTCCGAAGATGTCGAGGCCGTTGCGAGGAATTTTATTGCCAAATGGACTCTCGCCGAAACGGAATACGAAAAGAAGGTGGCCGAAGGGAAATACAAAGATCCCAAGCCAGGTGACGAATTCCATGGCGACGGCACGCCCTGCAATCTCGAAACGATGATCAACGAATTGCGACTGAAGGAATTCGAGGAATCCAGCACCAACTAAAAGGAGGAAACTATGACACTCGAAGAAAAAGTAAAGGAACTTTATAACGAACTGAAACCCAAGTGCCAAGCCGAGGGCTTGAACCTGAATTGGGAAATCCATAAGGCCTTAAGGCGATTCCGCAAGGAACATCCCGATTTAGATGACCAGTGGGCCAGAGAGGCTGAGGGAATAGGCCCAGAAGATTAACAGCCCTCAATATCCCAAAAGAAGTTGCTGTACGAACGAAAAAGTGCAAAATATGCAAAAATAATTCCTATTTTCGTCGATTTTTGCTAAAATTATATATATTAGGAATGAAAAACGACAAAATATGCAAAAATAATTCCTAAAAAGAAGGCGAAATGTACAAAAGACAGACCTATCTGGACAAATTGGTCCATTCCATCGGGAATGGCTTTATCAAGGTGGTTACCGGAATTCGACGTTCCGGCAAGTCCTTTCTGCTGAACACCCTTTTTTACGATTATCTGAAATATAATGTGACGGATGACGAACATATAATCCGATTCGCATTCGATTCTGCCGATGACCTTGAACGAATCGGCGAAAATCCGATTGAACTGCAGTTGAAGAAAAAACCGGTAGATCCGACAAAGTTTATGGACTATCTGAAAACGCGCACCAAGGAAGGTGAACGGTATTTCTTGCTGTTGGACGAAATTCAGGAACTGGGAGCGTTTGAGTCGGTCTTGAATTCGTATCTTCGGAAACCGGAATTTGAAATTTTTGTGACGGGAAGTAATGCGAAGTTCTTGTCGAAGGATTTGATTACGGAATTTGCGGGGAGAAGTGACCAGATTCATTTATTGCCGCTTTCTTTTAGTGAGTTCATGGAAAATTTTTCTGGGGACAAGTACCAGGGCTTTGCTGAGTATCTGCTTTACGGTGGTTTGCCGCTCGTGGCGCAGGAGCGCGATGTCGAAAAGAAACGCCGAGTTCTGTCGAGTCTTTTTGACGAAGTCTATATTCGCGATGTTGTCAAGCGGAATAAAATTAGAAACGAAAATGATTTAAGGGACTTGATTGATGTCTTGTCTTCATCGGTGGGTTCGCTGTCGAGTGCCGAAAAAATAACGAACACTTTCCATAGTGAAAAGAGATCTAAGATAACCCGCAATACCGTAGCGAAATTTATCGATTATCTGGAAGATGCTTTCCTGATAAGTTCGGCTTCGCGCTATGACATCAAGGGCAAACGATATATCGGAGCTCCGAAGAAGTTCTACTTTGCGGATTTGGGTCTGCGGAATGCGCGACTCAATTTTAGGCAGTTCGAAGAAACGCACTTGATGGAGAACGCCATATACAATGAACTGCTATATCGCGGTTTTAACGTGGATGTCGGCGTGGTGGAACTTGCGCAAAAGAACGAGAGCGGTTCTGTTTCCCGCAAGAATCTTGAAATAGATTTTGTCTGTAATCTAGGGTCGGAGCGTTACTACATTCAGTCGGCATTTTCAATGCCCGACAACGAAAAGAGGGCCCAGGAAATTAGGCCCTTCAAGACGGTTCGGGATTCGTTCAAGAAAATTGTCATCACAAAGGATTTTGTGCCGGCTTTCTATGACGAAAATGGAATTTTAACCATGAACGTCATTGATTTCTTGATGGAGCCGAATAGTTTGATTTCTTTGGGGTGACATAACCAAAAGGAGCATAAGTTCCGAAATGGAACTTGTGTATTTTTTGCATAGGTTGATTTATGCTTTGTAAATGACATTCTTTTCTGCAACCATCAGCATATCCGGTGCGCATACCTTGAGCCTTTGCTCAATGTAATGTCTTAATGGTTTGTCGCAGAAATATACGTAGCACCCCTTCATCCCTCGACTCATTAGAACACGATAAATATTACGGATATACTCGTCGACTTTTTCACCGCTGCGTTTCAGAACGGGGTCTTTGGATTCCTTAATATTTGTTTCAATACGTCCAGTATAATTATTATAGTATAGATCGGGACCAACAATTACGCCGATATAATCAAATTCAAAACCTTGGGCGGTGTATATACAACCAACCTGTTTAATTCCTTCAGGTTTGTATGCCCATTCATACCATTTTACGTATCCATCGGGAATTTTCTTTATGGTATCTTTTGTTTCCCAGGGCATTGCGAAATCACCAATATGGACGTCTTTAACCAGGTTCCCATCTTTATCTAAATCGCTTGACCATGGCCAGCAAAATCCTGCGCAAAGCCTCGCAGTCGTTTGCGGCAAGGAATTCTTTTCTAGAATAGCTCTGTATAAATCACGTGGTGTATCAAAAATTTTAAAGTCAAATTCTTCTTTTTCAAAAATGGCCGAGGCACGCTGATTATAGAGAAGTTGCTCTAGCCAATCCAAGTAATTGTCCGAACCATTGCAGCGGAATTGCGACTTTAATTGGACTTCTTCTATTTTTGCGTTGTATTTCTTTGCGTATTCACGAATCAAATTGCTTGATCCAATTTCAACCCCGCGAATGGCTTGCTTATCGTCAATAAAAAAGACTGCTACTTTCGATGCCCGTATTAACGTTTCGACTTGGGGCATGTCTGTTCTTTTTTCGGCAGGCGTGTATTGATTGTTTGAAGAATTAGTCATTCGATGGGCTTCGTCAACCATCAATACGTCAATTTCATTTTCGTTACAATTTGCCGGAACATATTGGGTCACATTATGAAAGAGCATTTTGGCTTTTGATCCGCGAGGAAGTTGATGTTTTACTCCTTCTAACAGTGGCTTTGATTTTGTGGCATAATGGACGTTTAGACTTCGTCCTTTCATTCCGGCGATCAGGGCTAATAAATGCAATGCAATTACGGTTTTCCCCGTCCCAGGACCGCCCTTTACCAATATGACGGATTTTTCTTGCATTTTATGCAAATTTCGGATTTTGTCAAGGATTATATTTCTTGCTACGATTTGATCTTCGATGAGAGAAAATGCATCTGCATTGCCGTCATGTATTAAATTAGAGGCTGAATCAAGTAGTTTTTTTGAAGGACGAATCGGAGAATTCATCATCTTGTTGAAAACATTGAGCCCGTCTCCATTTCCCAAAACATCTTTAAGCAAATTTGCTAAATCACGAACTTCATCGCCAGCATAGGTGCGGTACTGCGTTAAGAGTTTGTTGTAGCGAGAGTCGTATAAAGCTGTATTATCAGCATTGTTTCTTCTGTAGTTATAACAATAAGCCGCACCTGTCAAATTGAGTTCTTTTCCGCTTAAAACTTCAACAAATCCCTTCAAATAATCATTATAACCACGGACTTGTTGAGAAGGATGCGCAACCGTTCTTACGCCACCTCCCGTAACGGCATTGACACGATACACGACATCTTCATCTGAGAATTCATCTTCTACAATATCAAAATTACCTTCTGATGGAGCTGGAGTTACGCCTTCATTGCTCCATTGTTTTAATTCTAAATGGACAACGGTCCCTTTATTGGCCGCGTCTCTACCATATATCATGCAGTCAATTCGTTTTCTGTTATAGGGAACGAGATATTCAAAGGTAACGTATGAATTCTGTACACCAGACAGCTCAAGTAAATTCTTTATTTTAGGAGCGTTGTTTCTCCATGAAGCGATTTCCGATAATCCCGGTTTGAAATTTAATGCGGATGCGGTTTCTCGCATTTTGTCTGCAACCTGATTCAGCAGGACGTCTTCGAAAAAAACAGATTGCTCCGCTTGATAGATGACTCGATTATAGGACATGTTTTTATCCGAACCATTTTTTTAAAAATTTTTTCATACCCGGATTACAGGCATACATGTAGCATCCCTTTATTCCTCTAACCATCATCACCTTATAAGCATTGATAATGAATTCTTTAATCTTTTCTGGGGATGTTGCTTCTTTGACTTTTGTGTCAAAGAATAGATCAAGATCTATTTTTAATTTGTTGTCTGCCTCGTCCCAGTCAATTTCTCTTCCGAAAATGAGCCCGGCATAATTTAAATCATAGCCTTGAGTTGTGTGGACACAGCCGATTTCATTAATCGCGTTTTTGCTCATTATCCAATTCTTATCAGTAGTATTCCAAATAAATTTACGTCCTTCAATTTCAATGTCATAGAGGCCTTCTTCCGTTATCGTTTTCAAACTTTTAAAGTGTGTTTTCCACTTCCACGCAAATCCCGCCAAGACACGACATAAACCCATTGATTCTTCTTTTTCTTTTATCGAACGAATCAACTCGTCTATTTCATTAAATACTTTAATATCATAATTTTTGAGCGTATCAATTTTTTGCGTTTTTTTAGAGGAATTAAAAATATTTGCAATATATTCTAGATAATCATTGCCACCAAGACAACGCATCTGCGATGTTATTGTATGCTCGGAAAAACCAACTGCATTAACAAATTTATTATATTCTTCATAAGGAATGTCTGCCGGTTTAATTGTTTGGGAAGAGTCACGGAATAAAATACGATGACGGCTCTGCTTCATAATCCATTCCAGCTGATTTGTCGTATATTTATCAACTTTCAGTTTCGCACACGATTCATCGAACTTATTGTAATCTCTTGAAAGAGCTTTTCTTCTCTTTAAACGATGAGATTCATCAACAATAAGTAAGTCATACTCCCCATCGGCAACATTATATGGAGAAATCACAATTTTTTTCAGCTTGTCTCCTCCAACACTCTTAAAGACATTTGATAAAGTTGCGTTCAAAGACTGCATAGGAACGACAAATCCTATCTTTAATTCCGAGCCTTTTTTGTTAATATATTCTTTCCAAAGCCTTATTAACTTGTTCCATTTGTCAGAATCGTCATCTTCTACGCCAATATTCATTTCCATTATATTAGCAAGTGTAAACGCAATATTAATTGCAACTATAGTCTTTCCCGTTCCTGCACTTCCACATATTAGAGATGTACTTTGTTTTCCTTTTTTTAGCGCCTCTAGGATCTCGTTCAACACATTATAACAGACTTCATTCTGTTCGTCTGTCAAAGCTGTATATGGAGAGTATTTAAAAATATTAGAATTAATCAATTTTTTATAAGAATGTTTTGTTAATTTCAACTCTTCCATTGCATTCCAGATTTCAGGAATTTTTTGTTCATATTTTTCTCGTTGAAAATAATCGTGTGTTCCTGATTGGCCTGCATTTTTATTTTGCAAGTCGTATTTTTTATCGGCACCGCATAAACGAATAAGCCTTTGTTCGATATCAAGAATTGCCGATTTATTAAATTCCTCATCATCAATGAAAGTGATTATTTCCAATCCATCTCTTGCGTTATTTTTGAGATGCTGGTTAAATCTGTTATGAAAACTACTTGTTTCTCCTACATACATCTTTTCGTCATTATGAATCAAATAAACGACAGGCCAATTCTTACCGTGTTTTGCTAATTCGGCACGTTTAAGACCGTCTTTGTTGAAATCGTAGGTTTCAAGTTTCATGATTATACCGATTAAAGTTCGTTATACTTCTTCGCAGATCCTTTAGCCTTATCAACGGGATATTTTTCTTCGTTAACGTTCAACTTTTCATCCATGATTTGCTCAATATCGAGATTGTACTTGTCTGCGATTAAGAACGCATAATTAAGTACATCTGCCAATTCTTCCCGCACCTTCTCGATTTTTACATCCTCTGATTTCTTCCAAAGGAACGCATTGAGAAGCTCCGATGCCTCGCCAGAAAGGGCAATGGCTAGGTCCTTGCCGTTGTGGAATTGGTCCCAGTCGCGGTCAATGGTGAATTGTTTGACTTTGGACTTCATTCTTTCAAAGTCGCTCATTTTTCGCCTCGTCTGGAATCAAACATCTGTTTTGCCATACTGTAGGCACCCGCAAACGGCAATTGCAGTTTATCGAGCGTTTCGGGATGTGAAATGGCCCAGCTTACATAGTAGTAGGCGAGAAGTTCATAACCGCTAAAATCTTTTCCGGGAACATTGTTCAATTTGTATCCGCTCTTTTGTGCCGGGCTGATTCCATTTTGTCCAACCATGGCGCATTCAAAAGCGACTTTTTCAATATCTTCCGGCAGCAACCCTTCAAAGTATTCCAGCGCTCCGACCATGTAGGAAGACATCATTACGGTAATCATCGGGTCTGCATTTGCAGGATTGTGCGTTTCGTTGAACTGGTCCTGCTTTCTGTCGGCCTCTGTCTTGATTTCACTCTTTTCAACGCCGGAAAGGGTGAAATATCTTACTAAACCAAGTGTTGTGGCGATCTTTTCAAAGACTGTGTATTCGTCGCCGGCATTGAACGTGGCAAGAGTATCTTCAAACACCTTGAAAAACTCTTTTGCTCTGTTCAGCATGTTTTGCGAGGGCTTGTACTGATTGACAAAATCCAATCCATAGAGCTTGCGTAAAAGCAAGGATTGAAGCATGTTTAACAGTTTATTCGTGTCCTTGATAATTTGCGGAAATTCAGCAACATTCGCGGTTTGTCGTACGGCATCGATGTTGCTTGATTCCATTGCAAACAAAGATGTCAACTGAAGCGGTCTGAATTCGGTCTTCTCATAGATTTTCTGTTCTACGAACAAGTCTAGCGGAGCGTTCATCACTTGTAATGACAATCCCTGAAACAAGTGCTTCGCCAACTTTTCTGATTGGACTGCACCAATCTTTTTCTTGACTTCGTCAAAATGACGTTTATAGTCTTGCAAGAATGTGTCAAAATTTCGCTGCGTAAATCCGATGGTCTGGAGTTTTCCATTCCTTTGGGCAGAAAGCATCATTTCAAGGTGAGTCAATTCATGAAGCATGTAATGGCAATAGTTGCCATTTTTCTTGTATTTGACAACGTGATCCTTGCGATGATGAAAATCGGCGAATTCCAAATGTGCCAAGGTCTCCTGCTCGTCATCGCGCTCAAATTTGATTGTTGTATCAAACCTGGTTTCAAGGCTATGGGCGAATTCGAGCACCTTGGATTCGTAGTCTGTTGATTCTATAATATCTCTTGCTGTGGTCAATAGCAATTTCAAAAGTTCTTGACGAACGCCGGGATCTTCTGCACGGTTAACCCCCTTCAAAGCGCCTTGATGTGCATATTCAAAGGCGTTGTCTAAATCTTCTTTTTGATAGTACGCTAACGCAATTCCGTAATAGCTGTTTGTGTAGGTATTGTCCAGTTCAAGAGCTCGCTTCATGTAGCGAATGGCGCCTTCATAATCTTTTTTCCGAATGAGCGTGCCCGCAACATTGTTGAGCGCAATCGCATTGTCGGGATAGTATTCTAGAACTTTTTTGTAATACTTGTCTGCGGCGTCAACATTGTTTTTCCCGTTAGCAAGAATGTTACCCATCATGATTAGCGCCCACATGTTTTTGGGGTCGATGAGAAGTGCTTCGAGAACTTCGTCCATCCCTTTATCGATTTCGCCTTGTTGGAATAGGACCTGTCCGAGCAAGCGATGTGCCTCCGAATATCCGGGGCATGCCTTGATGGCCTTTAATAACAGATCCTTTGCGGCGTTGAATCGTCCTTCACTACAGAGTGATGATGCTTTATGAAAGTTGTTTTCGGCTTTTTCGAGTGCGTCTGTGTCGAAAACGATGCGCACTGCTGAATCGGATAGAATTTCGACTGTTGGAGGACACCCCTTTTCTGCAAAGTGATGTACAATTTGCTTTTTCAATTCTTCGGCATTAGCGGCCTTAAAATTCGATGTATCAACAGTCTGAATGACTTCAATTCTTGCCATGGGGCATCCTTATCAGCGAGATAAGTCTCCGTTGCAAGAAAAGGTCGCCAACGTTCTTTTGAATATAAAAAAGGCGTGGAGTCGCTTTGCGTGCTTACCTCTACTGCGGGCTACCACACCCTTGTTACGCAATAAGCACAAACGACCCACGCCCCAGATGGGATCTTATTCTCGCGTAATATGAAAGTGGTAGTTTCAGTAGAGAGAATAAGAGACGAATCTCAAAAATTCCGGTCGCTCCGAACCATTCGGTACGGGGCTATGTCAACTGCAATATAGATTATTCAAGGAGGAAAAAAATTTTTAGGAACCTCTTGACATTTGTATTTCGTAGATTTATATTTTATAGTGCTCAAGTGTGTAGTTTTGCACTTGACGATGTGTTCGGGACGCTTTTATGCCTGTAGCGTTCAAGGAGTTGAAGATGAAAAATATTGAGCCTGTTGCCTTGAATCCGTTAGTGGAGTCGGGCGTAGAAAAGATGATTTGTGTCATTCGCGGAAAACAAGTATTACTTGATCGTGACTTGGCCCTTCTTTATGGGGTGGAGACCAAGCGTATTAATGAACAGGTGAAGCGCAACATTGATCGTTTCCCTGAAGAATTTTGTTTTCAGCTGGAAAAGGATGAGTTTGACAATTGGAAGTCGCAATTTGCGACTTCCAATTCCGACAAGAAGGGCTTACGGAAGCTCCCTTTCGCTTTTTCTGAGCAAGGTGTTGCCATGCTTTCTGCCGTATTGCATAGCGAAAAAGCTATAAGGGTCAGTATTGATATAATGAAAGCATTTGTCGAAATGCGGCATTTCCTTGCGTCAAATAGAAATCTTCTTGGTTCTAACGAGTTGGTTGGTCTTTCTTTGGCTACGGCCCAGAACACAAGGGATATTGCCTCCGTATCGACGGAGGTCAAAGTACTTTCTGGTGAAGTTCACGAGATGCGGGGCGAATTCAGCAAGATGAACGCGGATCTCCAGAAAGTTATGGATAATTTCATCGATCCGTCGACTTACAAGCATTTCTTGATCCTGAATGGTCACAAGCTAGAAGCTGATATCGCGTACGCACAAATTTATGGTATGGCGAAAAAGTCCATCATGATTATTGATGATTATGTGGGCGTCAAGACGCTGGACCTGTTGCGTGAAATCGCCAAGGGCGTTTCCGTGAAAATCTATAGTGATAATTGCAGTTTTGAAACCCTGACGGAACAGATGCAGAAAGATTTTTTGAGGTCTAGACCTGATGTTTCGCTCAAAATGAAAGAAACACACGGAAAATTCCACGACCGTTATATATTCTTGGATTATGGGTCAAAAAATGAAAAATTGTTCCATTGTGGAGCTTCTTCCAAAGATGCGGGCAACAAAATTACCACCATTATGCAGGTTGAATGTACTGAGATTTACCATACACTGATTGATATGTTGGGGTGAGGTTGATTGCTCTATATCATGGATAAACAAAGTCGCGAAATTGTCACTTAAGTGACAAATTATTTGACTATATTATCGCTATGCTGCACCTGAAATTTGCATTGAATCTGGAAAACCTTGCCGACGAGATGATCGACGCTCTCGGCAAGCATTGGACGGATCCTTTTGATTCGCCCATTGTCGTTTTTCCGGACCCTAAAATTGAGCAATGGTTCAGGTTGCGTTATATTGCCGAGCGCGGTGTTCTTGCAAATTTGGAGATTGTCACTCTCGATAAATTCCTGTTCAAGTACTTGACTCAAGGGGATACTTCTAAGCAGAAGTTGACTGCAGATATTCTGTGCAATGTGCTGATTGCTTATTTGAACGAGGCGTATTCTGGTAAGGCGTCTATTCCTAAAGAAATTCGCAAATATCTTTATAAAAAATCTGGCGAAAAATCTTCTGGTGAGATAGATGAATCGAAACTATTTGATTTCGCGCGCACGTTGGCAGGCCTTTTCTTGGAATATGAAACGAGCCGTCCGGGCGGATTCATTTCGCCTTTGCAGAACAAGCATCATGAGGGCTTGCTCGCCTATTGGAAACAGGGCGCCTTGCGCGACTTTTTCTCGGAAGAAAATCGGCCCTTGCCTAAAGAAAAATGGCAGCGTGAAATATATGCCCGCCTGTTCCATAACACAGAGGGCAAATCGCTGTTGACCCAGGTTTTCGAGGCGACATGCAAGCGTACCGGTAGCAATACGGCTTTCTTGACGATTCCTTATTTGTTCTCGCAGCGGGTCGATACTTCGCAGTGGACAAAGCCCGTGTTTATTTTCGGCCTTTCGGGTATGGGCCAGTTTTACCGCGTTATTTTGCAGCAGTTTGCCGCGGAGCATGATATCTTTGCTTTTATCCAGAATCCGTGTATGGAATTCTGGGAAGATGTCGGAAACAAGCCGGTTACCCGTTGGAACAAGAAGAACGAACCCTCGAGAATTGCGCTCCCGGCGCCTAAGGATTCCTTGACGGAAGAAGGACTTGCCGAAAACGAAAACATGTTGCTCAAGAACTGGGGGCGTACTGGTCGAGAAAACATTCGCCTGTGGTGCCTGGCGTCGGATTACACGTTTGATTTTGTCGGCTACGAATACACGCCGGATTCGTTGTTGCATCAGGTGCAGTATCTTGTTTCGCACCGTTTGAATCGCTTTTATGAATCCGAGGTGGGCGAGCTCAAATTGAGCGAAACGGATGCCTCGTTGACGCTTGCGGCGGCCCCGTCTTCTTTGCGCGAAGTTGAAAACTTGCATACGCAGGTATGCCTACTTTTGAAAAAGGGTGTGCGCCTCGACGAGATGGTGGTCATCGCTCCGGATCTCGATTCTTACAGGACTCCAATTGAACAGGTGTTCAATGCGGCTCCGCGCGATAGTGAATTCTACATTCCGTATGCGATTACGGATTACCCTGAAAAAGATTCCCTGGTCGGCAAGGCCATCGCGAACCTTTTGGATATCCATCAACAGCGCTCGATTTCGAGGCCGGCGTTCTTTGATCTTGTCAAGAATCCGGTAGTGCAATCGACATTGCAGATTACCGATAGCGATGTGGCCGCTTGGGAAAAGTGGGTGGTGAACATGAACGTTTACCGCCACGCCGGTGAAGACGATTGGAGCCGTTGCATTAATCAGATGCTCTTTTCGCAGGTGACCGATGCTCCGTTTGCCTCGGCCCATGAGCGCTACTTGCCTTACGAAGATATTGAATCGTCTGATGGCAATCTCACGCTGAAGTTTATCAACTGCATTGATGAACTCAATCGCTGGATTCGTTTTGCGGCAGAGGGCATTGAAAAGGTTCAGGCCAATTCGCTTGCGTTACTGAAAACGCATTTGGCGCATTGGGTGGGCCTGAATGCCAGAGAAGACCGCTTTGCAGTCGAAAAGAAAATTTGGCAGAAGGTTCAGAATGCAATTGACCTGATGGAATTTCAGTTCGATGCGGGCGCTCCGCTCATTTCATGGAAAATTGTCGGGCAGATGCTTTCGAGTGCCTGCGAAGATTCTCGTACGGGCAATACGCGACTTTTCAGTAGTGGCCTTACATTTATGCGGTTCGCGGTCAACAGGGTTGTTCCCGCAAGGCATATCTTCTTTATCGGGGCGAATGCGGGCGTGTTCCCTGGGCAAAAGAAAGCGAATACGATGGATTTGCGCACGCAAACGACTCGCTGGCCGGGTGACGATACTCCGGTTGACAAGAATTGCTATACCTTCTTGTGCCAGCTGATGAGCGCTGCCGAAGGCTTCCACATCAGCTATGTCAACAGGAACCTGAAAAAAGATGAAGAACTTTTCCCGTCTTCGGTGATTAGGGACTTGCAATTCTTTATTGGCGAAAGCGCCTGCCCGAATAGTGCTGCTTTTAAGGAACGCAAGATTCCGCTGGACGAAACCCGCTCCGATGACGAACTTTTCACGCTCCGTTCGATTCGTAACAAGCTGAACCGAGTCTTTGTAAGCCCGACAGAAAATCAGGTTGCTCAACCGCAAGAGTTGCAAATTGCCTTGCCTGATACAGTGAGTGTGCGAGATTTCAAGCGTTTCTTTGATGATCCGTTCCAGTTCCAGCTTTCTCGAAAGGTGACGCTGCCCTCGGTCGAAAACGACCCCGAAAAGGAACTCTACGAACCGGTATCGCTCAATACTCTTGACAAGTCCATCTTGCTCAAGGATTTTGTGCAATCCATTTTGGATAGCGAAAAAATCAAGGATTCTACGACAGAGCAGGAATGGATTCTAAAGAAGAAAATTCCGCGTGGAGTGTTCGGCGAGGTCGCTCTCGATGATATCAATGCAGAATCATCGGTGATTTTCAACTTGATTTCCGATAGTTTCAAGGGCAAATCTATAGCTTATCAAGAAAAAGTGGAAGTTTCTTTGTCGGAAGGTTCCCATAGTTGGACGCTGCGCTCTAAACTGGACTGGCATCAAGTTATGGTTGATGGAACACATCGGTTATTCAGCGTAAAGTCCGGCAGTGTTTCCAATACCGATTTTACCAAACTTTTCTTGGACGCATTGTTGATTGCCGCTGCTAAACAAGACCCTGATAGTGTGACTCCCTTTGAGCTGAGAATTTTCTCGAGCAAGAACGAGGTGGTCAAAAAAGAGTTTATCGTTAACTGGACTGATGCTGTTCTCCGCTTGAAACAGATATATCACCGCTGCTTTGTCGAAAACTACCGCAAATGTGTTCCGGCAAAAATGTACGATGAACGCGACGTTCAGACTTTTGTCAGCTACCGCACAAAACTGGCTGGCAAATTTGGCGCCTGGTCTTATTTTGACGGCAAGAATCTTTTTGACCCCGAAAAATTTTCCGGTTTCTCCCGCGATAATTTCTTGAACGATTGGAATGATGCCGTGTCGGAACAGATCCGCTTGCTGGATCCTATCTGGAGCGAAGAAGATGAGCAATGAAGTTTTCGACATAGAAAAGTTTGACGGAAGCGAAAATCTTTTTATCGCGGCTTCGGCAGGTACGGGCAAAACCTACACGATTCAACAGGTTGTGGGTAAACTCGTGGCCCAGGGAATGAACCTGAACCAGATTCTGATTGTGACCTACACCGAAAAGGCCGCAGGCGAACTCAAAGACCGTATTCGCAAAAAGATTGAAGACGAATTCAAGAAGGATAGCGGAAATATTTATCTGCAGCAGGCTTTGCATGATGTGCAGGGGGCGCCTATTGGCACGATTCATTCATTCTGCCAAAAGGTTACGCAGGAATTCGCTTATGAAACCGATGTCCCGCTTAAGCAGGAATTGATTGACGACAGTGCGGTTGAAGAACGAATTCAAAAAATGATTCGCGATGTCTGGGCTCATGATGAACTCTTCCGGACATTTGTGAAGTACAACGGTGATGTCGATACCTTTACGGAACTTTTGAAGGCGGCCATTGCAGGCTATATTCCTGAAACAATATCGCTCTCGGGCGATGCGGGATTCCATCTCGGTGCAGAAGGCTTTGACCTCGACGAAGCAGGCGCCTTGGCCGAAGCGGTCACATTTAAAGACCTTCGGAAAATTTCATGCGTTGATGCCGCTTGCGATATTCTCAAAATCCATCAGGATGAACCTATTTCTAAATCCAAGACGGCAGGCGATTTGCTTAAGGCGGTGTCATCATGGGAAAAAGGCTCCGCCTTGTATAACGGCGTTTCATTCCGATTCAAGGTGTCGGGAAACGGCGAAGAATTGGACTCTGCACTTGGTGTTATCAAAGATTTGAAGGCTTTGCTGGATGAAAAGTCAGGCGGAGTTGAACAGCTGTTATTGCATCGCTGCCTTTACGAATACATTCCCAAACTTTTTGACGCTTGGCAACTCCATAAGAATGTGAGCAAGATTCAGTCCTTTAACGACATGATTCGAAATGTCTACAAGGCTGTTATCACAGACGATTCGCAGTTGGTGCAGTCCTTGCGTCAAAAGTACCTTTTCGCGATTATCGATGAGTTCCAAGATACGAACTTGTTGCAGTGGGAAATTTTCAAGCGCGTGTTCTTTGATGCGGATGACGGAATGCACCATATTTTGGTGGTGGGCGACCCGAAGCAATCGATTTATAGTTTCCAAGGTGCAAACGTCAAGGTCTACGAAAATGCTGTTTCGCAGATTGCGAATGGAAAGGTTCTTTCGACAAACTGGCGCTCTTCTAGATCGATGATTGAAGCGTGCAATGCGCTTTTCCCACCATTTGGTTTTGATTTTGAACCTTCCCTAAGTCCTGAAAAAGAAAAGAATGATGCGACTTATAAGGACAAAGTAGTTAAACCGTTTTGGATTAGCGAACCCGATACGGAACCGAAGGATTACGCCGAAACGGTTGTCAATAATATTGTAGACCTGTGTACGTTTAAAGGCAATAAGACTAACCTTCAGATTCCCGATAAGAATACGGGAGCCTTGCGTAATGTCAAGTTCTCGGATTTTGCGGTTCTAGCGAGAACCCGTGCAGAACTGGAGAATATTGAATACGGAATGAAAAAGGCCGGCATCCCGTTCTTGCGTTACATGGATAACAATTTGTTTCGGAGCCGCGAATGCGCTGAATGGACCGCTCTTTTCAGGGCAATCGATGCCGATGATTATTCCGACCGAAACAGAAGCTTGCTTTATGCGGCGCTCATGACCGATTTCTTTGGCAAGGATATGGATTATATCAATGCCTTCAAACCGGATGAAGACGGCGCGCAGTTTATTTCCATTTTTACGCAGTGGCATGCCTTGGCTGAACAGCGTCGTTGGGCAGAATTGCAAGAATCGATTTATCGAGACGCTTACAATATTGTAAGCCTCAATGACCCGGAGCAGCTTCAAAGCTTGAACAAGATTCGCCAAGTGGGCGACTACTCCATTGAATACCTGTATACCGCCAACGCCTCGCTCGAAGAATTGATTCGCCATTTAGACGGCCTTGCAGTCGGTAGTGAAGACGCTCTCGAAAATTCGAATATTGTCGCAAAGGGTACGGACCTTGACGTGGTGCAGACCATGACGATTCATGCGTCCAAGGGCCTTGAATTTCCGGTGGTGATTTCGGTGGCTAGCGAGCGCGGGCATGTAGGGTCTTCGGGACCATATGTTTATAACAGTCAGTCGGGCGACCTTTCCCGCGAAATGACTTTTGAACAAGACGGAAAAGATATTTGCCAGCATGAAACCGAAGAAGAGTGGCGCAGGCTTTTCTATGTCGCGTTCACCAGAGCGTCGTACCTCATGATTTTGCCGTGGTTCCCGAAAGAAAAGATGGACAAGAACGGGAAAATGCGTGCCCGTTGCAAGGCCATGGATTGGTATGTCGATATTCTTGCGGGCTTTTGCGCTAAAAAAGAGAATAAGGCGTTCTTCGATTATATTCAGGACAAGCATTTTGTCGACCGCAAAAAGACCATGCAATCGATTCTCGAAACGATGCAAGAAAATGGCAATGCAGTCTCGGCGGTGAGCGTAGAATCTACGGCGCAGATTCTCAAGTCTTTCGAAGTCTGGCGCAAGTTCCCGCATTCTACTTCGTATTCGCAGATTGCCCACGGAACGCAGGAACAAGAAACTGACGAAGGCCGCCTGCAAAAAGACGAAGTCGACAATACGCCCTCAAAACAAGATAGCGCTCCGCAACCGGTGGCAGACAATTACCCACGCGGCGCAGAACTCGGTAATGCCATTCACAAGATTTTTGAATTGGTAGATTTCGAAGAGGTGGGCAAGTTGACGCTTGCCGAGGCGCAGGAATATCTTCCGCTTTTGACGCTCGTGCAGAATTCCTTTACCGAAGAAAACCTGGATATCGAACATCATCCGGGGTGGGTGACGCGCACCATCGAAATGGTATGGCATACCCTGAACGGCAAACTGGAAACAATCGAAGGTGCGCAAAAGACCGGCGGATCATTCACCCTGAACGAAGTCTCCTTCGCAAATCGCCGGAGTGAATTGCCGTTCCATATGGCGTTAGATGGCGTGAAGGGTACGGACCTTCTGGACCGCTATTGCAAAGGGTTTATCGACCTTCTGTTTGTGCGGAACGGTCGCTACTGCATTCTCGACTGGAAATCAGACGTACTTGCCGATTACGGGAATGAATCGATGAAGGAACACATGGTGCTCAGGCATTATGATGTCCAGCAGATTCTCTATTCTTACGTGTTGATTCGCTGGCTCAAGGGCTTTTATGCGAACTTGACAGAACAGCAGATTTTCGAAAAGTATTTCGGCGGTATCTATTACGTGTTCTTTAGAGGCTGTGCCGAAGGGCAATCGTCAGGCATCATGTCGAGTACGTTTGAATCTTACGACGAACTGAGCAATCTTTATAACGGGATTATCTAGCCATGGACAAGAATAACGAAAATTTGATGAATGCGTTAGTCGAATGTGGCGCGATAACTCTTTTGCAAAAGAGATTGCTTGACGCAATTCCTGAATTTTGTCCCGATGCCGATTCGCGTTTGATAGACTTGCTCTCGTTGCTCCTTTGCAGGCAAGGCCGCGGCGATACGCGAATCCCGCTTGAATTGGATAGGTTGGAATCGCGACTTTTGAATACGCTCGAAAATTTTGCGGTTCCTAGCAATTCCGCTTATATGGAATCGCTCCAAAGTGCGGTCGCGAAAATGAATGACGGCGGCTACGAAGGCGTCGTTGGTGGCGGCGATTCTGAAGGGTCATTCTTTAAAAAGCCTTTTACGCTGAAGGATAATTATCTTTATCCGTCAAAATATTTCTATTCCAAACTTGTCGTCGAAAAGAGGGTGCGGGAATTATTCGTGGCGCATTCATTCAACAAAAACGATGTTGCCAAGTGCATTGAACGCGTTGCCTCATTCACCAAGGACGGCGCTGGGAATCCGGTGCGTCTCGAAGAGGCTCAGGCTGAAGCGATTCTTCGCGGCGTTTATGAAAACCTGATTATTACGGGAGGCCCAGGCACCGGCAAGACGACGGTTATCTTCTTCTTGCTGCGAGAACTTTATTGCATGCATCCGGAACTTTTGGAACATCCGCTTTATTTGGCGGCTCCGAGCGGCAAGGCCGCTGACCGCATGAAAGAAAGCATCGTGAGCTCCATGAACTTGGTCTGTTCCGAGGAACTTGAAAATAATTTTGCGGTATACGACAAGATCGCGAAGGCAGAAACGTATACGCTTCACCGCCTGTTGGGTTATTTGCCAAACGAAAACAAGTTTTTCCATGACGAAGACAATCCGTTTCCTGAAAGCGCTGTTTTTGTGATTGATGAATCGAGCATGGTCGATATCACGCTTTTCGGTGCGTTCTTGAAGGCAATTCCGCGAAATGCCAAAATCTTCTTGCTGGGCGATGCCGATCAGTTGCCGCCTGTCGATGCGGGTGCCGTACTCGGTGACTTGCTTGGTGTAAAACTCAATTCGACCGTAATGTTGACGGTTTCCAGAAGGTTTAACAAGAATTCTGAAATCGGTCAATTGGCTTCGCTCGAAAATGTGGAAAATCGTTTTGCCTTCAAGCCGATTTCTTCGTGGAATCCTGGCGATGCACAAAATGCCGTGCAATTGCTGGCTACTTCGTCAGAAATCAACCGCGCTGAAATCGATAGCTTGCTTAAGAAATGGTTTGAGCAATACATGCTCGACTTTGCAACCTTGGCAAGTCAAATCGACCCGAAAAGGGAAAGCTCTCCGCAAGATGAGGAATCTCTGTTGCGTCAGAAAGTTTGGGATATCTGCACGCATTCGAAAATCCTTTCGGCAGAAAGGCAGGGCGTTATCGGGACTGATTCAATCAACCAGTATATAGAGCAGTTCGTAGAAAAGCAGACCTTTGAAAAATATCGTGGGAAAAAGGTTTGCAAAATGCTCATGTTGGTCAAGAACCAGAAAACGTTCCGGCTTTATAATGGCGATATGTGCGTTCTCTGTTACGACAAGTTCGGCGAAAGTTATGTGATGTTCAAGAAGGGCAACGACTTTGTCTTTTATCCGACATACCTGTTCCCGAAAGATGTCTTTGAGCTGGCATACGCTTCGACGGTGCATAAGGCACAAGGTTCTGAATACGATCATGTGCTGATGTTCTTGCCAACCCGCATGGGACATCCGCTCCTGAATCGCCAAATCCTGTATACAGGCATTACCCGTGCAAAGAAATCCGTGACCATCATCGCGACCCCCGAGACTTTCAAGGCCGCCTGCGAGACGGTCATCGAACGCGACACGGGTATCGAGCTGTAAGACTCGGTGTTTTTGCTCGCGGTGGCCTGTTTTCGCTGCCAAAATCCTTGAAATTAGACGAATTTCGCGGATTTTCCTAAAAATCGCATTTTTGGGGCTTTGGGGGTGTTGAGAATTGCTGTTGTAAAAAAAGCAACGGAACTTTATAACTCTCAACGGATTGTAAACATTTTCTATCTATATTTGGGTAAATTATGGCTATGCCCGAAGTATTAGACTATTTGGAATACCGCGAGTTCCTGAAGGATTGGTTTGTCGAAACCAAAAAAGGCAGCCCCTTCACCTCGTACCGCTATCTTGGTCAGAAGACCGGCGTAGACCCGGCCTGGCTTGTGCGCGTGTTCCAGAAAGAAGGGCATTTGAACGAAGGCACGCTCCCGGCGTTTATCCGTATTTGCGGACTCGACGACCGCCGTGCCGAATACTTCAAGACTTTATACCGTTTCAACAAGACCAAAGCCAAGCAGACTCTTTCGGAACTGTACTATCGACTCATGGAATTGCGTTCCATGGAAACCCGAATCCTGTCGACGCCGGAACTTTCGTATTTCGGCAGCTGGGCTTGTGCCGCTCTCCGCGCCTTGATTGGCATTACCAAGGATACTAGCGATATCGGCAAGCTCGGCAAGAGCTTGAATCCTGCCATTTCTCAGGACGAAGCACGCTCTGCCCTTGGCATTTTAAAGCAGCTTGGCCTTGTCGTGCCCGATGGCAACGGCGGTTGGAACATTACCGATCAGATTATTAGTACGGGTGGCGAAGTCAAGAGCCAGGCGGTTCGCGACTTCCACAGGCATACAATTGAACTTGCTCAGGAATCGATTGACCGTCACAAACCCGAAGAACGCGATATTTCTTCTGTCGTATTTACAGCCGATGAATCTGATTTGCCTGAAATCCGTCACCGTATCGAAGAATTCCGTAGAGGTTTGCTGCAGTTTGCCCGCAAGAGCGAACGCGCTGATCGTGTGTATGCTTTAAATATTGCGATGTTCCCTTTGTCTGATAAAGTGGACGACCCTGATACCGGAGCCGCTCCGCAAAACAAGGGGGTGTAATGCGCAACCTCAACGAAAATTTCTATTTTTGGAATGTGCTAAAGAATTGCCCCGCAAATATGGCTAAGTTCACTGCGACTTCGATTCTTGCCCTTTCCTTTGGGCTTGGTCTTTCGGCATGCGGTGAAACCAAAACAGCGGGCGGTGGCCCGAGCGGTACCGAAGCGGGAAACGCCATTACAGCCCAGATTATCACAGCCGATAAAACGCCTGCAGCTCTTGCTAAGGTTCGCCTTATGGATAGCGAGGGCCTGGACGTCGAAAAGGCATACTCTGCCGAAGCCGACAAGAAGGGTGTTGTGACTATTGAAGGCGTTGCCGACGGTGATTACACTCTCGAAGCGAAACTTGACGGCGAAGCCCTGCAGATGCTGGTGAGCGTTTCTGGCGCCAGTGTCGATTTGGGTAAGGACCAACTGAAAAAGATGGCCGCTGTTTCTGGCGTGGTGGGCGACTCTGCTAACGGTGTTGTCAAGGTCCGCGGCCTGGGCCATTCCGCCAAGGTGGTCGACGGTGTCTTTACGCTGGATTCCCTTCCCGAAGGCGCCTTGAGCCTTGTGTTCATTTCGGACATTGATGACCGCGATACGAGCAGTACCTATTTGAAGGTCGTGGCTGGCGAAAAGACTGAGTCTAGCACGTTTGCCAACGAAAGTCGAGCCCTGTTGCTGGAAGACTTCCAGGATTCTAACTACCAGAATCGCTTTATGCCTGCGCGTACCTACGACGGTGGTTGGTGGTATTTTGACTTTGCCGAGAATGTGACTCCTGACTTTGTGATTGGTGAAAACCATCTCTTTACGCTTGCTAACGAAAACGGCAACATCTCGGCTCACGTGGCAGCCCATTTCGGCTATGCGACTGAAGATTCGGCCGGAAATGCGATTTCTGCCTGGGCAACCATGGGTGTCGAACTGGGCAAGAGTGACAAGGCGCTTTGCAACGATATTTCGTCGGTGGATTCTGTCGCCTTCCGCATTAAGGGAATCGGCTCTATTGTCTTTAACATTATCGATTCTAATTTGGAACCGGCTCATCAGAAGTTGATTCAGTTCGAATACGGTCTTGAAAACGAATGGGTGCGCGTGAGTGTGCCGCTGAATGGTGACAAGGGCGCTTTCAAGTGCGTGAACCAGTTGGCATGGGATTTCAAGACGATCAACGGCTACGCAGAAGTCTGGCTTGACGATGTCGAACTCATCGGTGGCGATCGCCTCTCCATTTGGGAGAAATAGTTATACGTCATTGCGAGGAACGGAGTGACGAAGCAATCCAATGGTAACGAAGTTCATTCGGTAAAATCAAACCAAGAAGACATCTACAAGAATTTAGAAGCCGTGGTGCGCAAGTACGCTGCCACGACTTTTTTGCGTCCGGTGGCGGACCATACCCGCGAAGCGTTTGATAAGGCCTCGGACTTCGTGCGCTCTTTTTATGGGTCTAGGGCTACAGGGCGCTTGGATCTCGTGCTGGATTCGGGCTGCGGTACCGGCGAAAGCACGCTGCATTTGGCAAAGAAATTCCCGAATGTTCCGGTCATAGGAATCGACAAGTCGGCGGTACGACTCTCGAAAGCCGGCAACGAACGACAACTCGAAGTTTCGGCGGGCGGTTCTTGCGATGTTCCGGCAAATGCATTCTGGGTGCGAGCAGAACTCTTGGATTTTTGGCGCCTGGCGCTTGAAAAAGTAGATGCGGGCGAGTGGCGAATCTTGCGCCATGCGCTCTATTACCCGAACCCGTGGCCTAAGGAAAGCGAGGCAACTCGGCGCTTTCATTTGCACCCGATTTTTCCGACGTTACTTCGCCTGAGCCCGGTCACGGAACTCCGCACCAATTGGGATATCTATGCCCGCGAATTCGCCGAAGCCGCTCATGTCCTCGGCGAAGCTCTTTCGCTTCAGTTCAAGGTGGAGCTTGGCGCCTTCAACTCTGAAAATCCCGAAACCGCCTTTGAACGAAAGTATCAATCCGCCGGCCAGGAATTATACAAGGTTGTTGTTAGAGAATAAAAAAATGAACAATGAATTTCTCATTGCTCATTATTAATTATTCATTCGCCGAAGGCGTCTACATTCTGTCTTTCATCCAGGTGAGGAATGCGCGGTTCTTGCGGGTGAACTTCACCTCGATTTCGGCGCCTTCCTTCACGATGAATTCCGAAAGACCGTACTTGCTGTCCGGATTGCCCCAGTCGTAGGTGTAGCCAAGGCGTGTCCACGGGAATCCGTCCTTGCGGTAAGCGGTCGCATTAGTCTTGTCGAACCAGTTCTTGAACCACATGGCGTTTTCGCTTGTGTCTTCTTCAAGAGTGTTCGTGAAGGCGGTATTCATCATGTCGGTATTGATTTCGGGGAAGAATGCCGGGCGGAACACGTCGGTCACTCGTACCCAGAATACGGTAAAGTACCTGTTGTCGGTGTCGGGCGACTTGCCTAAAAGCTGTTTCAGGCGAATATCCCAGTTGTCCACCTTGTCGTGATTTTCGCGGAACCACTTCAGGAATTCCTTGTCGGTGAATGCCCAGAACACTTCGTCATCTTTCAAGTGTGTGATTTCGCCGTCCTTGAATCGCTCGCCGTCGTTGTGCCAAGTTACCAGCACGACTTGAGTGTTGTCGCCGCTCAAGCTAGCCAAGTCGGAGCCTTCGCCGATGGTAACCAGCGGTTGAATGTCTTCGGCACCCAAGTTCTTAGCTTTTTCGCATGCTGCATTGTACTGCTCGCGGTAAAGCGAGTCGCGGTTCATGAAGGTCACCACGCTACCCTTGGTGTCGATCACGTCGCAGTACGGAATGTTCGGGTAACCGGCGGCCACTTCGTTCTTTTCGAAGTATTCGCTCAAAAGGTCGTCGTTGTGCGAGAACAGGTTGTCGTTTTCGAGGAACGAAATCACGATCTTGCAGAATCCCTGATCCGGAATCTTCACGGCGTACGGGAAAGGTTTCTTGCCGTTGTCTGTCGTGTCGAGCTTCAACTTGGTTTCGTCTTCGCCGCAGGAGTATTCGTAGCTGTACAGCGGAGCGATACCCGGCTTCATTTCGCTAATGAACAGGTTGTCCTGTTCGTTGCTCCAGCCCGGTTTCACGATCACTTTCTGGGTGCCAAGCGTTATGTATTGCGGCATTACGTTTTCGCAGTAGAATGCCGACTGGCGGAACACGCCGATAATACCCGTCTTGGTCTTGTACACATCCGGGTCGTTAGGCTTGAGCCCCTTGGTGCAACCAAAGAGGGTCAAAGCAGAAATCGAAAGGGAAAGTAGGATTTTCTTCTTCATAATCGCCGGGAAATATAACTAAAATGAAAATGTCAAAATCGACAGTAGATTCTGGTTGCGATTTTTAAAGGTGTTGATAGATTGTTGATAAGTTGAAGGGCCCGCGGGGGAAAGGTGAAAAATGTCCGTAAAACTTGCTTACGAGGCCCCTTGACCCCTTGATTTATCTAGGAATTTTTCTAATTTTGAGACTCAAAAATTTGACTTTTACTAAAGGTTACTACAATGAAAAGAACATTCCAGCCTCATAATCGTAAGCGCGCCAACAAGCATGGTTTCCGTGCCCGCATGGAAGACCGTTGGGGTCGTGCTGTTCTGAGCCGTCGTCGCGCCAAGGGTCGCAAGCGCCTCACCGTGAGCGACACCATCTACAAAAAGTAGGATTGGCTCATAGCCTCGTTGCGCTCCTATAGGCTGCCTAACCAGCCAGCTTATCGGCAAGTAGCCGTCCATGGGAAGTTCATCCGCACGCCGTCTTTCACGATGCGTTGGATTGAAAGCCCGGACGGTTTTTGTCGTTTTTGCTTTTTGGCAAAAAAGAAGAACGGTAACGCTGTTTACCGCAACAAGTGCCGTAGATTACTGCGGCCCCTGTTTTTTGAAAGGGTTCCCCATATCGCAAAGCCCGTGTGGGCAATGATCATTGTGAGCGACAATTCTGAGGTTATGTCTTCGGAACGCATGCGCGAATCGGCGCTCAAGGTGTTCAAGAAAATGGAATGGACCGATGGCCTGGACGCACAAGGTTAACGAGGTCGCAAAGACCCTTTTGATAGTCCCTATCCGGCTGTACCAGTTGATTCACCCGTTTTTCTTTCATGGGGTGTGCAGGTTCCAGCCGACGTGCTCGCAGTATGCAATTGAGGCCATCAAGGTGCACGGGGTGTTTAAAGGTTTCTATCTTGCGGCTTTTAGAATTTTAAGGTGCAACCCGTTTTGCAAGGGCGGCTATGACCCGGTCCCGCCCAAAAAGGAAAAGTGATGAACAAGAATACTCTCATCGGATCCATCCTTATCGGTGCCATCATGATTTGGTGGTTCATGACGACCAGCGCAAATAACGAAGCTGCCGAAAAGGCCAAGCTCGCAAAGCAAGCCGCAGCCAAGGAAGCTGCCGCTCAGGTCGCCGATTCTGCCGAAGCTCCGTCTGCAAGCGGACTCGTGCTCCCGGGCTCCACGGCCGAAGTCAAGGCTGCCCCGGTTCTCGGTGCTGCAAACGCAGTTGCCGATAGCGCCGTGAAGGATTCCACGGTTGCCGCAAACGACTCCGCCGCAGCTGAAGCTCCGAAGTCGATTGCCCAGCGCACGGTTACGGTCGAAACCGACAAGTTCATCATGACCCTTTCTAACAAGGGCGGTAAGGTCCAGAGCGTCATCGTGAAGGCCCTGCCGGATTCCGCAAACCATTTCCCCGAACTCATTCAAGATACGACTCTCGGTGCCCTCGACCTGAAGCTCGGCGGTGCTGACCTTTCCGACGTCATGTTCAATGTCGAAGCTCCGGAATGGATCAATGTCGAAAACGATACCACGGTTCAGTTTGTCTTTACCGATGCCAACGGCAACCAGCTGGTGCGTAGCTACGGCTTTACCAAGGCTGGCGTCGCTGTCCGTCAGGTGAACAAGTTCAAGGGTTTCCGCGTCGAAAATTACGAGCTCTCTTGGAAGGGCGGCATGCGCGAAACCGAAATCATTCCGAAGGGCAAGAGCTTCGGCGGTACCAGCTATTTCTTTAGCGAAGTGATTTTCAAGAACAACGAAATCACCGAACGCGAAACCTTCTCTGACGCTATGACCTTCGACAACGCCAACTACTACTGGGTCGGCATGCGTCGTAAGTATGTGGCTATGTCGGTGCAGTTCGATTCTCCGGTGCCCGCACAGGTCAAGGCCAAGCATATTAATACCGCCACCGAAGGCAACCCGGATCCGGGTACCTACAGCCTCTCCATTGCAGACGCTGTTCGCGGTGATTCCGTTGCTTACAACTTCATGGTGCTCCCGCTTGAATGGTCCGAAGTTGAATCTCTCGGCCAGGGCTACGAAAAGATTATCGTGACCGGTTCCAAGTGGTTCCCGGGTTCCAGCGTGTGGTTCGTATGGATTTGCGCCATGTTGCTCAAGTTGCTCAAGTTCTTCTACTCGATTATTCCGAACTACGGTGTCGCCATTATCCTCGTAACCTTCATTGTTCGCGGTATTACGACCCCGTTCACCATCAAGCAGCTCAAGTCGACTTCTGCTATGAGCAAGCTCAAACCGCAGCTCGACGAAATCAACGTGAAGTACCGTAGCGATCCGCAGAAGAAGCAGGCCGCTGTCATGGAACTCTACGCCAAGAACGGTGTGAACCCGCTCGCTAGCTGCACCGGTGGCTGCCTCCCGATGATTATCCAGATGCCGATCTTTATGGGCCTCTTCTTTGTGCTCGGTCGCGCTGTCGAACTCCGCGGTATGCCGGCATTCCTCTGGATTACCGACCTTAGCCGTAGCGACGTGATTTTCCATGGCTTCAGCATTCCGTTCATTATGCCTGATGGCCTCGCTCTCCTCCCGTGGATCATGGTGGTAACGACCTACTTCCAGACTAAGGTGACTATGAGCGGCAACGGCGCTATGGATCCTGCCCAGCAGAAGATGATGGTGTGGATGATGCCTGCTATGATGTTCCTGTTCAGCGCAGTGATGCCCTCTGGCCTTGTGCTCTACTGGATTGTATCTAACTTCTGGAGCATCATTCAGTACAAGATAATCCGCCGCGATAACGGCAATAATGGTCCGAAAACCGTGAACGGCAAGAAGGTTGTCGACGCCGAAATCGTGAAGTAATTGCACTCAAAATTTATACTGAAAAAGCTCCCGATTTTTTCGGGAGCTTTTTGCATAGTAACAAAATTTATTTGTACTCGTCGCCTTCGAGTTTCCTGTTTAGAATCTTGTATTTTGTTTTGATGGCTGCACGGAGCATGGGCCAACCGACTTTGTAGAACGCCTTTTGCCAGATTTTATCGATGGCTTGCGTTGTAGAGCTTCCGACATGTTTCGGGAGCCATTCTTTTTTAAAGTCGCTTGCAAGGCCTGCATCTATCACCATCTTGTGATAGTCGGCATTTAAAGCTTTGTAGGCGCCGTGGCGAATAAAGTGAACTTTTTCTTTGAAGTCAAAACGGCACTGCAAAAGTTTGCGCTTGATAAATCCGCCACCTTGTGCAATCAGCTCGGGATAGGCGAACATGGCAGGTAAATGCGTGCTGTAGAGCGATGCCGTTTTGATTTCGGCTTCTTCAAAGACGCTTGCCATGCCGATTTCCAAGCGGTTTACCACATCGTAGAATGTTTCTTGCTCGGGCGTTTCCAGTAGATGCAAATAGAAGGCGCCTAAGGCCTCTTGCTTTAGGTACAAGAAGAAGGATTGCAAGTGCGGGCGAACTTCGTCGTTTTGCGTAAGCGATACCACGTCGGCGGTGCTCGCTTCGGCGCGGCGGATAAAGTCGGCGAAATTGTTCTGGAAGTATACGATGGAATCGTTTACGAGCAGCAGGCGAGTGATGCTGTTGAATTCCACAAGGTTGTTGCGTCCGTTGGCAAGGTCCTTCAGGAACCTGCGCCACATGCCAAAATCAAACCCGTGATTTTCGGTCAGGTAAAGCTTGATTTCATTGTCTTCCAGAAACGACATCGTCTCTGCCGAAAGCGGACGCTTGTTCGTGAGCAGTATGACGGTAAAATCGGTCTCGGCAAGGTGCTTTAGCGCAAACCGCACATACCCGGGAAGTTTTTCCCCGGTCTGGTAGCTGGCATAGAGAATGACCTTGCCGTTACTAGACATAAATTACCTTCTGCCGCCGCGTCCGTGGCTCTTGTTGCTGCGGCCAGCACCCTTGCGTGAGCCGCCCTTACGCGGTTTGCTTGCTACGTGGAATCCTTCGCGGTCATCGCCTCGGTTTCCGCGATCGCCGCCTCTGCCGCGAGAACTGCGGCGTTCGAAGCTCGGAGCGTCGGAATCAAACCTGCCGCCGCGAGATTTTCCGCGGCCGCCACGGTTCATGTGGCTGTGTGCCGAAACGAATTCCGGAACATCATCGTCGAAGTCTTCGTCGGGCTGGCTCACGTAACCGAGGGCTTCCGCCGCGGCGGCGCGGTCAGCGCGTTCGCGAACGTCGCGGTTGCGGTAGTCGCCATACTCATCATGCGTTTCACCCTGACGGCGGCGCTTCTTCGGTTCGCTAGAGAGCTTTTCGATAATGCTGAAGTCCGCCTGACCGCGCAGAGGGTCCACCCTCAAAAGGCGCACCAGCACCTTGTCGCCGCGGCGGAACGTGCGCCCGCTCTTCTTGCCAAAAGCGAGTCCCTGATCCGGGTTGAATACGTAGAAGTCATCGCCGGCGATATCGCGGAAACGCACCAGGCCTTCAGCAATCGGGTCGGCGATAGAAACGTAGATACCCCATTCTTCGATGCCCGAAACCGTGGCTTCAAAGTCATCGCCAATGTGGCTCTTCAAAATCCAGCAGCTACACACCTTGATGGCGATGCGTTCGGTCTTCTGGTTCTTGACTTCGTTTGCAGAAATCAAGTCGCAGACTTCAATCACGCTGTTCTTGCGTTCGGCGTTGATTTCGGCACCCTTGCGTGCGAGTTCACGGTGACACCACAAGTCGGCGTAACGGCGAATCGGGCTGGTAAAGTGTGCGTAGTCCTGCCAGTTCAAGGCGAAGTGGCCAAAGCTGTTGCTGTCGTAATGCGCCTTCTGCATGCTGCGCAGAATGCGGTTCGTCAAAGTCTCGTCGCCTGCGGCACGCTTCACCAAGTGTTCGTAAAGCTTGAATGCCGTCGGGTTCAGGTTCGTGTCGCCGCTGCGGGGCTTGCCCAGGTCGCGCAACATCACCGGAGAATCCTTGAACAGGTCCGGGTACATGTAGTACAGTTCCATGATGTCCTTGGTATCCGGCGCTTCATGAATACGGTAAATGCCCTGGAGCTTGCGCTTCTTGAGTTCCTTCGCGCAGCAGTTGTTTGCGATGAGCATGCATTCTTCCACCCACGAATTCGATTCGTCGGTCGTGCGCGGGAAAATCTTTTCCGGTTCGCCCTTTTCGTTGAACTTGCAGCCGAATTCGGTGCTCTGGAATTCCAGCAGGCCGTCCTTGGTGCGGTTCTGTTTCAAAAGCGCGGTCACCTCGGCGAGCGCCTTGATGTCGTCGTCGCCGTTTCGCATCATTTCCATCGCCTGTTCGTAGGTGATGGACTTGGTAATCTTCACGATACTGCGGTGGAAATCCCAGCTGAGCACGTTCGCGTGCTTGTCGAGTTCCATCATGCAGGTGAAGGCGCAGCGGTCCACGCCCTGGTGCAGGCTACACACGTTGCTTGAAAGCTTTTCCGGGAGCATCGGCACAGCGGTCCACGGCAAGTACTGCGTGTAGCTCCTTTCCAGAGCTTCTTCGTCGAGCTCGGAACCTTCCGGCACGTAGTAGCTCACGTCGGCAATGTGCACGCCCAGCCTGTAGCCGCCCTTCGCGGTGCGTTCCACGCTGATGGCGTCGTCATGGTCCATGGCGCCGTCGGGGTCGATACAGAGAATCGTGAGCTGCCTGTAATCCACGCGGCCCTTGAAGTCCTTGCCGCACGGTTCCTTGACGCTGTCCACATATTTCTTGATAGCGGGGCTGAAGTCTTTGGGCAAGTTCGCGTCTTCCATGAACTTGGTCTTCACTTCGTCCCAGCTGATGTTCATGGCTTCGGCAGTGCGGTCTACCTTTGCCAAGTAGCTGTGCTTGAGTTTCGGGTGCGGGTACAGCGTGAAGCTGATGGTTTCGCCTTCCTTGCCCGGGGCTTGTCTGCGGTGGCACATCTCGTACACCTTGCCGGTATCGAGTTCGTGCACTTCCCAATCTTCTTCACCTGTCTGGTGCAGAATGCCGCGTTTCACGCGGGTTTCATTTTCCTTGTCGTTCTGCCTACGGCTGCGAGCACCCGGACGGCGATTGTCTTCGGGGTACTGTTCCGCAATCTTCTTCACACGTTTTTCGCGCTTTTCTTCGACGCTTTCGCCATCGCCCAGCTGGTATTCCTTGTGGCTGGTACGCTTCAACAGCCCGCGGTCCACCATGTCGGCGAGCATCTGCTTAAAGGCCATCTTCTGCTTTTTCGGAAGGCCAAGCGCGCTACGTAAGCGGCTACCGACCATCGGTTCGTCGCGTAAAATGGCAATAATCTGTTCTTCACTAGGTAAATGCTGGGCCATACTAAGCCTCCTGTTGGGCGTTTTGTCTGTAAGGCAAAGCGGATGAAATCATGTTGTGCATCTCGTCGCGCAACTGGGCGACGGATTTGTCTCTAAAACTTTCGGGCGTCTGCAACGGGTGCACCACGATTTTGACCACACCCGGAGTCTGCGCCCACTTGGTCTTGGAAAGCCGCTTGCCGCTATCGACAATCGTCACCGGCAGGAGCGGGAATTCGTTTTCCTTGGCCATGCGGAAAATGCCGTTCTGGAACGGGAGCATGTGTCCGTCGTTGCTGCGGTGGCCTTCGGGGAACACGGAAATCGTCACGTTGTCTTCGAGGCGCTTTTTCACGGTGGCGCCCATGCCCAAATTCTTGCGCGGGTTCCTGTGCACCGGAATGCAGCCGATTTTAGTCAAGACCCAACCGAACACGGGAATTTTCCAGAGTTCCGCCTTCGCAATGAACGAGGTCATGGTAATCGAGGGCCAAATCACGTTGATGTCCAAAAAACTCTGGTGGTTTGCGATAAGCACGAACTTCTTGTGGTCCGGGATATTCTCCTTGCCTTCGATTTCGACCTTGATTCCCGACAACTTGAACAAAACCTGGAAAAATGGGATACATATGCGGGTACTGTCGGCCCAACGCCTGCAAAGCACGCCTTTGTAGAACATGAACGGAAGACCGATAACGAGAAGCCCTACTCCAATGAACAAGTAGTAGAAAATTGCACGAATAAATGCCATAAGTATCCTAAATATAAGGGTTTACACCCATAATGTATATTTTTTATGGGCAGTGGAACATAAAACTGAAAAAAATATGCTTATGTTGAAGGGGGAGGGGTCCCCCTGCTTGCAGCCCCGGCATATGTGCATGGCCTTCGCGATGTTGTTACCCGCTCACTATCACGGGAATTCCCGTGGCTCGTTCGCTTGCTAACAACATTCGCTTCGGCCATATACAATTATGCCTATAGCCGGGTCTTCCAGCACCCCCTCTGTGATGTGAACCCCGAAAGTTGGACACAGCTTTCGAGGAATTTATGGCTTTCAATCGCAAAAAATGGGAATTGGTCACAAAACTATACAA
>CADBHQ010000032.1 GCA_902794535.1 Fibrobacter succinogenes
AATAGTAAACGACGAGGATTTTCTTTTCTGCTGCCATAGAGACTCCTAGAAGAAGTGATAAAAGAATCAAGGTGATTTTTTTCATGGAATCCGCCTTTTTCGTTAAAAATTCCTTTGAACCGGTTGAGTATAATATAAATAAATCCAGCACGGCCGCGTAATGCGTAATTTTTATGCCCACTATGCGTGAAACGCATAGCGGATTTATTATATTCTCCCCAAAAAGGGGCTTTTTATGTTTGTCGAGACTTACATCTTGCGATTGCTGGCCGGGTTCCTGGAATACGGGACGCTTTCGGCCGTTGCGGATAAGCTCTACACTTCGCAGCCGGCGGTGAGCCGCGCGTTCAAGAAGTTGGAAGACGAAATCGGTGCTCCTCTCTTTGAGCGCAAAAAGAACCGCATCGAGCTGAACGAGAAGGGACGCACGGTTGCCGAATATGCGAAGCGCATTATGGATTTGCAAGGCGAGATGATGGAAAAGGTAAGCCCGCAGGGAGCGGGTACGCGCACGTTCTCCATCGCGTCGGTGGCCATCCTCCCCGCCATGCGGATGATGCAGGAACTGCAGGAGAAATACCCCGGTGCGCAGGTCACTTACGAGATTATCGACAATGAGGCGGGCGTGCTGAAGGCCTTGAACGAGGGCACGGCGGATATCGGCATCACGCTCAAGGCCCCACGTGCAAAGAAATACCGTGCCGAAAAATACATGCAGGAGCGGCTCTCGATTGCGCTCCCCAAGAAACACCCGCTCGCCAAGCGCAAGTCCATCCGGCTCCGGGAACTCAAGGGCGAAACCATCATCCAGCGCAGCAACGTAGGGTTCTGGGAGCAGGTCAAGCGCAAGAAGATTCCCGACGCAACCTTCATCAAGCACGACAGCGTGAAGGGAATTTCGAAGCTCATCGAGCAGTCTTCGCTGTTGACGTTCGTTTCGGACCAGAAGTTCGATTACGACATTCCCAAGGACCGCAAGATTGTGCCGCTCGCCGACCGCGAAATGAACGTGGAATTTTTCAAGGTGAAGTTAATGAAATAGCGCGCGAGCGTTGCATTGTCGCGACTTACTTCCTGATGAACTTTTCGTCGGTCTTGGGCATGGTGTTGTCGGGCGTGTAGCGTTCGACAGTCATTTTCAAGTCGTACTTGTCGCGGAGTTTCGCAATCGTCTTCATCATGGGTGAAGCGTGGTGCACATCGATGGCGGCCTGGCTTTCCCACGCGTCAATCAGCAAGATGGTCTCGGGATCGTCCAGCGACTGGAAATATTCGTAGCGGATGTTGCCCTTCTCGGCACGGATTTTCGCCACCGTCCCGCTAGAGATCATCTCTTCGGCGAACTTCTTTGCCGCCCCGTTCTTACCCGTATAGCGCAGGTTTACCGTAATGTTGCTCATGGCACTCTCCGCAAACACGCTCGCAGCGAGCGCAAGGATTGAAAATAGTGTTAAAAATTTGAGTTTCATTTTGCCACTCCGAAATGTTTCGCATATAATATAAATAATTTCGGAGCATGCGCAAAATGCTTAATTTTCATGCTCAGTATGCGCGAGACGCATAGTGGAAACACGCGCTTTTATGGTTTCTGTCGAAACGCATGGCATGAAGCCTGCTTTCACCTTAATGGGACCAGTTTCCTATAAAATATATAAATAGAGGCAAAAAATCAAATAGCCAACCGTTTAATATCGCCTTTTTGGGGGCGTTCCCCACTTGCGTGGGCCGGGCTATATTGCAAGGCGCCCCGTGTGTGCCTGCGGCACCCTCGCGCCACTCTTGCAACGGAACCTCGCTCCAATAAACAGCAATACAAGACTGCCGCGAGTCTCCGCCCCAAGGGGTCACTATCCCTAACAAAAATGTTTTAACAGTTAAGAAACCGGTGTTCCACCTTGTCCATTTTGCAACTGTTTAATGGATGAAAAATATTTGCACTTATATTTCAAAAACTCAGCAGCTTCAGCCAGATCAATCTTAGACAAGTCTTTAGGATGCACAACAATATTCAGATGATCTGTAATCTTAGAACCTGAATTAACAACACACGCTAAGAACGATTCTAAAATTATTTTATATGATTCCATTTTAGTAGCTTCAGATATGCCGGCTCTTCCCGACCCCACTAAATGGATTGATAATTCAGGCTCTGTATGCCCCTTTTCCAAAATACTGTTCCACAATTTCTGAACGGATTTATATACAACATCAATGTCATGCTGTATATTTTGACCATTTCCATTAATGTCATTTAGCGCAAACAAATAAGCATGCCTATTTGTATCAAAAACAATTTTGGCCATAGTACCTATTTCATAGACATCATATTTCCGTCCATCAATCTTTAAAATTAAAGAGCTAACCGGATTTTCGCCCTTTAAGCTGTCTCTAATAAGAACGTCTAAATTCGGATTTCCGTCAAAATACCGTTTCTGGAATGCCCCCTGAGCACTTTTTTCGCTAATAACAGAAGCCACCATCGTTGTAACAAAGGCGCTATTCGTTGATATTGCAAGCGCTCCTTTTTCTTTTTCTATTTTTCCAACCTTCAATGTTATTTCCGTATCCTTACCAGAAATCTTTTCTGTAAATGATAGGATCCATTTAATATTCAGGCATAACGCGATTAGCAAACCGGCAATCCATGTCCAATGACTAGAAAAGACTGTTTTGTCAAAAGAATCAAATTTAAAAGACACTATTCGACAAATAGTATACAAACCACCTAACAAAGAAAGGTAACTCTGCAATATTTTCCAAGTACGTTTAAATGGATGCTCAAACGCTAGCTTAAATTTATAGTCCAAGTTTAGCATACACTTCCTTTGGATAATAATATGGTCCATTTGCCGTCAATTTATTTTTTTCAATAAAAGCAGGCCAATTTTCAAGTGCATGTTGTAAAATTCTTTCATTAAAAGAAATATGCACTGCCAGTTTATCTCGAACTATAGCCGGGCAGAGTTCCTTGTCAATAGCACGCATGCCATTTATATTCACAACAATAATCGGCAGTTCTCTCTTTATAGCCTGTTCTATTTCCCATCGGACATACTTAAACAAATATTTTGTATGTTCCCCTACAAGCAAAACAAAACACTTGCTGTTCCTAAACCGTTCCATCAAAGCGGCTTTTATAGAATCTTCGCTTTTGTCATAATTATTATTAACATCATGAGCATCGTAAAAGTCAAATGATGTATTGTCATTCTGTTTCCACGCTTTCATTAGATAGTAATAACGGATATCTGTATCCGCATCAAAGCTTATATATGTTTTATTTCTGTAAGCCATTCTATCTCCATTTATTGGTTATTTTGTTTGACACAAATGTAATAAATTATGTCATTCCGCCAATATTTTATCAATCATCTTTTCTACACTTTGGCCGTTATCCAAGGTATAGACGTTCTTGCTTTCGTATTCGGCTTGTGTCACAGCCCAGCGTTCATTCAGGTCTGCAGCTTTGGTGCTAGACATTATGAATGAATTCAATACAACAGGCTTTTCGCCCGCAGTCACGGCAAGGCGGCTTTCCAAATCCTTGATTGTCTTGTGGAATTGAATCTTCGGGTCTTCCTTGGGGATGTTCAAAAGACCTTTAGGATCGATAAACGTCACATACTGCGATTTGGGAGTATCAATCCAAAGGATGAAATCAGGATAGAAATTTCCCGCTTCAAAGAAGCCCATGCCAACCTTACTCTTATTTCGGAGCAAGAACAGAGATTTATCTTCAAAAATGTCTCGTTTTGCTTCTGCGTAATCAATGAGCATATTGACAAAATCTTTTTCGCCATCGTTCAAGGAAACCGGTGAAACTTTAATTCCAAGATTAGACGCCTTAAGATAAATCAAAGGTGCATAAAGATGATTTTTGAAATCAAAGAAGACCATCTTATCACCATATAGTGATTTCTGACGGACTTCCATGCCATCAAATTTATTCAGATTCGCTTTTAAATCATTGATAAGCGTTTCTAGTTCCTTGTAGCCCTGATTTTGCGGATTTTCTACAGTATATGTGATGGAATAATCAGAAACGAAATTATTGTCATCAAATTCGAGTTCACCGTATTCAAGATATTGAGATTCCCAGCGTTCGCGTTCAAATTTGAAGAACTTGTCCATATAGGATTTCAAGACCATTATGGCAAAGTCCGTCATGGTATCAAGTTTCCTGAACGAATCTAATTCTAATTGTTTTGCAGGAATCAGCAAGCCATACCAATCAGGGACCACCAAAATATTTTTCAAATTCGATTGAACAAGGCAAATATTGAAATAGTTCTTTTCGTTCTTGAACACTTCCAGTTCATCGAACATCCTTCCGTAATCAAGTAAATCCAAAACCGCTTCGGGCAACACATTTTCACTTCCCGTAGCATCAATATTACCTATGGAGCCATAGGAGTCAATGCTTTCAATTTTACTCCGACAATCGACAATAATTTTATTTCTCAAAAGGTATCGTTTAAAATCTTCAGACGGGACATCTAAAATCAATCTTCTAGCCTGTTTCTTGAAATTCTTGTCTTTTTGCAGGCGAATTGTTTTCAGTTTCTTCGTTTTGGCCTTGTTGTATCTCGACAAAACAGGCATATGGAATTCTATAATCAAATCATTCGGCTTTACGCCTTCCTGTTCCAGATATTTGCGGAAATCATCCATGTAATTCGCCTTCACGCCGAATATCGTAAGCATTTCAAGGCAACCGATATACTTGGGTGGATTACTTTCCTTCACCATAGAAGAACGCTTTAGGCACCCTTCATAACCTTTCAGACGGACTCCGCGACCAAACAGCTGGATAGCTTGCGAGCCTTCGCTTTTTGCAAAATTGATAAGGCCCATCGTGGAAACGCGCCAGCTGTTCCAGCCTTCAGTAAACTTGCGCGAACCAATCAGCACATTCACTGGAGAATTTTTCTCTTTGATTGTTTGGAACAGGGAATCAATGGTCATTTCATTCGAATCAACGACCATGCCTTTTTCTTCACAAGCCTTGCAAAGACCAGCTGCATCACCCACATTGATTACACCGAAATAATTATCCGAAAGACCTATCTTGAGTCCGACTTCCCCAAGATTCTGCTTTAAGTTTTCAAGATGCAAGCGAGGTTCATCCGATACAGAATCCGCATTAAACATCAATTTGAGGATATCTGGAATCAATTCCTTTTCAATTCTTTCCTGATCAATAGAATGCCCCCAGATATCTTTCAGATTATTAAATGTTTGAGTAAAAAGTTCATTTCCGTATTTATCCATTAATCCAGTGCTTGAATTTAGTATTGCGTAAATCCACCCTGCAGCACGAGCAGGATTGCGAACGAAGGAGTCAATAAATTCAAGAACTTTTTGGATATCCGTCAGGTCTTCTTTTGAACTTGTCGAAACAACGCGATTCCCAACAAAGACAAGAAGAGGCTTTTCTATGGAGAATTTCTTTAGGTCTTTTTGGTTTAAGTCATATACCTTTAGCTGTTGGTAAAATGAAAGCAAACAACCGGCAAGATACAGATTCTCCTGTTCAGGATTGAGGACTTTCCCCTGTTCATCTGTTTTTAGGTTGAAAATACGATAATCTTTACCATAACCATCGTTGTAGAAATATTTATAGCTATAGTCCATGATAATAGACTTGCCATAATCTTCCATCAACTGGCGTTCTTCTTTCTTTTTAGAAGACGCCTTTAAAGCCTGCTTGAATGTGGCGGAATACTCAAACGAGAACCCATCCGACGACAGCCTTGTTCTAAAATCGTACCAAATATCGCCAGCAAGGCCACGGTGACCTTCATCAACAAGAACAAGATTATTTGATTCAAAACTACCGACAGATACCGTTTTTACCTTGCCCTCTTCTTCAAGTTTATTGATGTCTATAATCAAGACATCTTCGCTTTGCGGGGCAGTCCCTCCATCTTTCTGAAAAATAGCTGCAGAAATCGAAGACTGTTTAAGTTCATCCAAATGCTGACGACTAAGGCCTTCATTAGGAGTCAAGACAATAATCTTGTTAATATTAAGTTTTGAATTTACACGCCTTGCAGCCCTAAAATAATACATAAACTGCAAAATATGAACATGCATCAACAGTGTTTTTCCGCTACCCGTTGCACACATGAATGCTAGTTTATTCAGTTTTTCAGCCGAGAAGTCCGAAAAGTCCAAATCCTTGCACTCTAGCATTCGGTCCGCTTTCTGCTCAGCAAGGAACTTGTTAAGTTTTTCGCAAAGTGAATCCTTGTCCGAAAAATAAGCATCCAAATACATTTCCGTAAACAGTAACGAGACATACTGGAAATATTTCCATACTATTCCGCCGCGTTTTTCGCCAATACGTTTGGTATGACGCTGGACATTTTCGTCATAAAGGAAAAGTTTGTCCTTAGACAACTTTATCCCACCCCGATTGACGATATCCAGAAGAAACTTTGTATGGCCATCGTCAGAAATTCCTTCGTATTCCTTAGAATTCAGGTGTTTAAGCGAAGAAATATCTGCAAGTCCTAATTGGTCTAAAAAGAACCTAAACAATATCAATTGTTCGTCAAACGAAAGCTCTTTTTTGGGTGTTTTCGCCATAACTAGTTTTCCTCGAACATGCGGTTATTGAATTCCATTTCGATGAGCTGGACTTTCCAGGTTTCGGAATCCGTCTTGAGGTTTTCGAGGTTGTTGTCTCCGTTCACGTAAATGACATCGAATTCACGGTCTTGCGGATTGATTCGGTATTTGGTAAAATAAGCATCAAGGGCGGCATTGTTTTCAAGGACATCGTCACCGACATTCCTCCAAATAATCAAGGCTCTACGGCCATCCGGCAAAACGCCTTCAATTTGGCGGAAAGCAAATTTACCATTAGAATCGTTAGTCAATTCTACAGCGCCTTCGTATTCCGGAGACTTAGCTTTGGCGATGGAATAGTACTTGGTGGCACCTTGACGCACTACCGTCAAACCGACAAGGTAATTGAATGTTTCAACAACATCAACCTTGTGCAATTTACTTTCGTTCTTTTCTGTAATCTTCATCTGGTATTCAAATGGAGACTTGAACGCACCAACATTCAGCAAACTGCCTTTGGCTTCGATATCCATCATGTAGTTAATCAAATACTCGTCACCAAAAAGATTTGTAATGGTTGATTGAGGCTTTTCAAGAACGATATTGGAAAGAGCATCTTCGTAGGATTCAAGTTTCATGTACTTGATAATTTGCGAAATGCCCGTATTACGATTTAATGGTTTGCCAGACTTCCAATCTTTAGAATAAGTTACTTTTTGGACGCGTTGTTTTGTTACTTCATCAAAATATGTTCCCATTTCAACAAGAATAAATTTTCTGTTAGACTTTTCAACAAATCTGTTGTATTCAATTACCGCATGTCCTGTTGTTCCTGAACCTGCAAAAAAATCTAAAATTAGAGCATTATCATTTCCATCAGTTGAAATTTGAACACATTTTTTCAATGTGTTAATTGATTTCGGAAAATCAAATTTTTTTAAGCCTAGTATGTCAACCAACAATGTGTTTCCATATGTTCCTGCGTCAAATTCGCCTCCCTTCCAAACTGTTTTAGGAACAGTTTCTTCATGTGTCACATATAAATCCAAGAAGCCGTTTCCATCGTCCAAAACCGCTACTCTTGATAAGTTTTCTTCAATAGAATCTAAACCAAAATTCCATCTGCGTTCCACTCCATCTTGATCAATAGGCCATATAGCAATGGTTCCATCAGGCATTTTTTCATTTTTTGAAACAGGATGAAATGAATCATCAGGAACAGCCCCTACCTTAACAATTTTTGAATTTTGAACATATATAGGATAAAACGAAAGTCTTCGCTCTGTTCTTTTTGAATTTGCTCCCCAACGACGCATTTTCCGCGGTGTATCGTTCTTTTCTAAGATTCGGGCTATGCTGTGCTTTGCATTTTCTTCCGTTATGAAAACTGCATACTCATGCGTACGATTAAAATCTTTTGTTGGACTTCCTTTAGGGTTATGCACTACAGTAATTGTGGAAATCCTGTGGTCTCTAAAATTTTCCTTGATAACAAAAAACAAATTGTTGTATTCTGTGTCGTCAATAGCTACTGTATAAACGCTTTTCTCTTTCAACAAATTCTTTGACAAGCAAATTCTGTCATTGATAAGCGTATTCCATGATGAATCTTTATAACCATTTTTATATAAAATTGGAGCAGAATCAGTATTGTATGGAGGGTCTATATAGCAGTAATTAACTTTCTTTTCAAATCTTTTATGCAAAAGATTTAATACTTGAAAATTATCCCCATTAATCATCAAACCATTAGTCATTTCGTCCAATCCGTCAATGGTCGCGATTAGCTTCTCTTTGAATGCTTCTGAAAAATTCTTCGTATCAATCAGCAAATTCTTATTCTGTCGCAGGAACTCAATACTTGGCGGATTCGTCCACGGCTCCTGATGTTCAACATCATTGACAATCTCATCAATGGCATACATTTCAATCCATTCTTGGACCTGTTCCTTGTTATTGCGAATTTCTTCATAGAAGGGCTCGTCAATCTTGTCCAGAGTAATGCACCAGTTCGTTTCGACAACAAATTTCTTCTTGAGCCACAACTTCTTCTGGAAATTTTCAATCTGCGCAAGAAAATCAATGATAATCTTGCCGACCTTCTTAATTGCCTTCACCTTGGCAAGGTATGTTTCGACACGAACTTCATTAGACGTATCCAAATCATCGAGGTGCATCACCTCGTTCTTGATAAAGAAATCAAGTTCGCGAGAAAGGAATCCTCCCAAATCCTTATGAATAAAATAGTCAAAGGTGTTCTTGGCGACATACCCCTTCAAATGTTTTTTCATTAATGTCAAAGGATTCTTTTTGTCTGTAGAAACATTATTCAAAAGAACCGTCATCAGTTCTTTGTGTTCCTTGACAATGTAATCGCAAATCCGAGTATAGTTTTCTTCATCATACTTTTTCTTCTTATCCGCAGGGATATCAAAGATAAAGCGGATAATCAGCTCTTTCTTTTCTGCATCGCATTCGAAAGTCTTTACGCCAGGGTAATTTTCCTCGTCTTCATTGAACAGCATAAAGACGCGCTTGCTGTCATCCGTTTCCTTGTTGTTATTCTGCTCAGTCGTCGCATCTACGAGATTAAAATGGACAGTCCATTCTCCTGCAGTAAAAACATAATCCTTGAAGTTTTCACTAGTCTTTATATAATATTGGTCCTGGTTAGCCCAATAAAGCTTGACCTCTTCCCCTTCGTAAGGAATCGCATAGACGCCTTCCTTGTAACGGCGTTTGCTGATAAAATCGCCATCATCGTAATAACGATTAAAGAAAGAATACAAAGCCGAATAAACTTCCGTTTCCAAGGCGGAAAGATCCGTTCCACTCGCCAATTCACGCTTTACCGATTCATACTGTTCGTAAAGCTTTGGAAGAGCCGAAATTTCAACCCCAAAATCAGAAGCCTGTTTTTCCATATCAGCCTTCTTTTTCAGCAATTCGTCTTTTCCCTTGCTTGCAAACGGAGCCAAAGTTTCTTCAACTTTCTGCGGCAAGCCTTCGTCGAGGAATTTTTCAATTTCTCCTTTACGAATATTCATGATTCGATAAATACCGAAATCAAGGTCGGATTTATCTAATTCAAAAATACCCTTAAGCAGGTTGATAAAACGGGTTAGGCGTTCATTCGTCTGTTCGTTCATTTTTTCCTCATTTGGTTTGCCATGCAATGGCGAAAATTTCGTTGGTAGTTACGTCCTTGTTACGTTTAGCGTCAAGTTCATCAATCATGCGATTGCGTTTTTCCTCGATTTCGTCTTCACGGTCTTCTAGTTCGTGCCTTTTTCTGCGTTTTGCAGATTCTAAGTCTTGAATCGCTTTGGCTATCTCTCTCTGTTCATCCAGATTTGTCGCCGAGCGAGATTGTCTCTGTTTCTCGCGGATACTATTCTTTATCGTATCCAATTCTTTTTCAATCGCCTTTGTCGCATCATCGGCCCAAGCGTCAATCTTACGTTCTTCTTCGGTGAAGTAGTTCAGGTTTCTTTCGTCAATTTCTCGAATCTTGCTCTTTGAATGCTGTTCAGCATTCGCATCTAGTTTAGCCTTTATGTTCTCTGGCAAATCAAAGCCATCTAATTCAATTCCCCCGCACAAAAGCAACTTTTCAGATTCTTCTTGCGATAAAAAACGCCCATCGTTTGTAAAAGCAGTGAAGAGGCAGAATTCCTCTTCATCTACCGAAGCAACCTTCATTTTCGAAAGCGTAATGTAGCCGGACTGATTTTTCAGATAATCAGGCAGCACAATCTTTATGCCGGCATCTTTCTCGTCAAGGCTAATTGATCCCGGCTCTAGTTCAAGTGCAAGAGCCTTGTTCAAAACATACTGCGCCAAAGGATGATTCAACCTGTAAGGGAATCCATCCGTTTGCTTGGAAAATAAATCATACTTTCCTAGTGCAACGCCAGGTACTACATTCTTTTCAAGGACGAAAGAATTGTCTTCGTCATTGAATTTTGCAGCATCTGCCAATATAAATTTCGTAAGTTCCCAAAAGATGTATTCGTAGCGATTAAGGAACGCACCTGTATTGTTCTTCGCCAGTTTTAATCTTTCTTGAACATTAATGTCAAAATTATCAAGAACCTTACTCTTTGTATCCTTCAACTTTTCATTGATTTCTTCCTTCATTTCATTCTGAAGGTTATCGAAGGCAGCCTGAATTTCTTCTTCCGTTCTGCATTCCTGATAAATCTGCCAAATACGGCGTTCAAAATCAATCGCATCAGCCTGTCCAAGAACATCATCCGATGCGCCAAACACATCATCAAACAGGTGGAATTTGTTTTCGAGTAAGTCAAACACACGAACATCGGCAAAATTCTTTTCGTTCACAAAATTCACCACCACGACATCGCTTTTCTGCCCATAGCGGTGACAACGGCCTATTCGTTGTTCTATACGTTGTGGATTCCAGGGCAAATCATAATTGACAACGAGAGAACAGAACTGCAAGTTCAAGCCTTCTGCAGCCGCTTCTGTCGCAATCATAATCTCCGCCTTGTTGCGGAAATAATCCACCAGCGCCGCGCGTTTATCTGCCGAACGAACTCCGCTGATTCTACCAGTGAATTCATTTTTCTTAAGCCACTGATCGTAAATCAGGTTTGCCTCTGGCGAACCATTTGAACCATTGAACAAAACTATCTTTCCAGAATACCCGTTCTTTTCTAGAAATTCCTTAAGGTATTTCTGCGTTCTCGTTGATTCGGTAAAAATCAAAGCCTTCTGAGCGGCGCCAAGGCTCGGCATTTGTGCAAAAGCCTGCTGCAGAGCCTTTAACAAAGCGCCAGTTTTTGAATCGACTGCAATTTGCTCAGCAGTTTGAATAAAGCCTGCGATTGTTTCTATTTCTTCCCTAAGTTTACACGGATCCGGTTTAGATTCATCTATTTCAGTTGACTCATCTTCAAAATCATCGGAATCTTCCCAGTCTTCGTTTGCTGTTTCTATAACATCTTCATCCGCATATTCTAACAAATCAAGTTCGTTGGCCGATGCTGTTTCCAACATTTTCTGCAAGCGAGCTTCAATTGCACGCAACGTACCAATCAATGCATAAGTAGAAGACGCCAAAATCTTACGGATAATCATTGTCGTGAGCATCCGCTGGCGCTTGGGGACGGAATAAATGTCTTCTCGGCGCAAAAATTCCGAGACCTCTTCGTATAATCGCGTTTCCTGTTCCGTTGCGCAGAACTTCTGCGTCATTGGTAAACGCTTCGTGTAATTGATGTATTCTTTTACATCGTTTCGCAAGGTTCGCACATAATAGGGCTGCAAGCGGTCATGCAAAGCCGTCAAGTCAAGAGCACTTTGATACTGGTTTCTAAAAGCCTTCGGGTCACCAAATATATTGTCGTCTATTACGCTTGTGAGCCCATACAATTCCATCAAAGAATTCTGAAACGGCGTTGCCGTCAATAGCAATTTCTTGGAGTCACGCAAAGATGCCGAAATCGCCTGGGCTACTTTATTATTCTTCTTATAAACATTACGAAGTTTATGCGCTTCGTCTATGACGGCCAAATCGAACATGCGTTCACGGATTGAATCAGCATGTTTTGCAGCAAAAGGATACGACGTAATGATAATCTTTTTCGATGCAAAAGGTGCCAAACCACGATTTAAGTAGGCGTTATAATTTTTGCTATCGAGGATTTCATTTTCAAGGCCAAACTTTTCATACAGTTCTGCCGACCATTGTTTACGTAGAGAAGCTGGGCAAATGACAAGCAGCTTGCGTTTGCCAATAGCCCAATACTGAGAAATTATCAAGCCCGCTTCGATGGTTTTTCCAAGCCCCACTTCGTCGGCCAGGATAACGCCCTTTGACAAAGGCGACTTAAACGCAAAAAGAGCAGCCTCAATTTGGTGTGGATTGATATCGACAGATGCCGTCAAAAGTGACTGCGACAGGCAGTCAAGCCCACCGCCAATGGATTTTAGAGACAGCAAGTTGGCAAAATATTTTGCTTGGTATTTGGTAATTCGGCACCTCGACCGATTTTCCGCAAACGACGTTTCCATACCTTGTCAGTCTCCATTAGGTTAAATAATGGAGTCAAGCCCCTGATGCACCAACCAGGCCTTGATATGGAAATAAAAAAGGACGCGGATCGCTGCAGTTTACCACATTGAGGCTCTCGACTGCCTGTACAAGATAAACGCAAACGACCCACGCCCCAAAAAACGGGCGACAACACTGCATTTATGGTGCAGTTTGCCGAAACACGTCAAAACACACCGCCAAAAGCGGTGCGACAACGCATTCGCGTGAGCGTTCGCCTTGCCCTCTTGTACATGAAACTGTCGAGATTTCAATGTGAGAACAAGAGCTAAACTCTATTTGCTCGTAATTTAAATAAAAATACGGAAAAAAGATTGCTTCGCTTCGCTCGCAATGACGAAAAAAAGGGGATGGAGACTTTCAATCTTGGGGTTTTAGGGGCGGAGCCCCTAGGCGAAAGGGTAGCGAGCAACGAAGTGCGAGCGAGGGGACAACTGCACAAGGCGAGCATCGCGACAGACCGCTCGCGGGCTGGCATGATCGAGCCAAGCAGTTGGGACTTTAGTTCCAGGCTTTCCCCTTTTTCAACAAAACCTCAAATTGTCATAATCTGACACTTGCGGTATGTATATTTGCAAGGGCGAGGTTCTATGCTGGTAACTTTCCTTATCGTGCTTGGCATATTGGCCCTTTTCGGGGCTGGCGACGCAGGGGATGCCTGCGCCATTACCTTGCTGTTGAAAGTGCTGCCGTTTCTGATTTTCGTGGGGATTTTGGCGACTTTAATGTTCTGTAGCGGGTAAAAGAAATAAAAACTTGCTTTTTCAACCATTTTATTGTATATTTGGTTTGAAATGCAAGAAACAAATGAAAAAAAACTGAAAAAAATGCTGAACGCGAACAGCGGCTACATCACGCGAAAGCAAGTCGACAGCCACAAGATTCCCTCGTGGTTCTTGACTGATTTTGTGCGAAAGCAGGGTCTTATCAAGATAGATAAGGGTTTTTATGCCCAGGAACAATGGATCCGGGACGATTACCTTGTGTTTCAATACAAGTATCCCCAATTTATCTTTTCACACGTTTCCGCACTATTCTTGCATGGGCTAACAGACCGCCTACCCGATTATTTTGAGGTAACCGGGCCCAAGAATTATAGGCCATTTTCTCCGAACCCTTCCGTCGCAATCCACACGGATTCTCGCGATGAAACCTACAGGCTTGGAATTTGCAAAATCAAGACTTCGCTTGGATATCTGGTGGAATGCTACGATACGGAACGAACGCTTTGCGACATCATCAAGAACAGTCGAAAGATCGATGCCGAAATTTACGGTAAGGCGCTCAGGCTTTACGCAAAATCAAAAGACAAGAATACCCGCAACCTACTCCATTACGCCCAAATATTGAAAATAGAGAACAAAGTTGCGGAACTTATGACGGTGGTACTGAATGAAGATTAATAAGAATTCCCTGCAAGCGAGAATCAACAACCACTCCAAAGAAATGAACGTTCACGCCAACGTCTTGCTCGTATCGTTCTTCTTTGATGCATTCATTTCAAGATTGGCTAAGTCAACATACGCCGACAAATTTGTTTTCAAGGGCGGTTTCTATCTCGCTACATTGCTCGGCGTAAAGAATCGCTACACCGCCGACATAGATTTTCTTTTGAGAAGGGAATCTATGGACGAGAATAGATTGAGGAAAATTTTCACTGACATCATCGCAATCGATGCAGACGATTCTATAACCTTTGAAATAGCCGACATTTCTCCAATACGTGATGAAGACGCCTACGGCGGATTTTCCATCCTTTTGACAGGACACCTAGAGAATGTCAGACAAAGTTTCCATGTCGATGTTGCCACAGGCGATCCGATTACACCAAATGATATCGAATACTCTTACCAAAGCCTCATCAGCCATGAAACCATTGCGTTTCGAGCCTACAACCTAGAAACGGTTGTTGCAGAAAAACTTCAAACCATTCTTTTCCGAGGCCTGCTCAATAGCCGCTGCAAAGATTATTACGACATCTATATCATCAATCAATTGCAAAGGAATAACATCAATATTCCTGACTTGAAGAAATCTTTTGAAACAACTTGCCAATACCGCAAAACGCCTTTTAAAAAAGAAAAATCTCTTTTGATTCTGGAAGAAATTTCAAAGAGCGACATTCTTCAAACTCGATGGAAGAACTATGCAAAAAAATCTTCGTTTGCAAAAGATGTTCCATTTGAAGCGACAATTGAATCTTGCAAAGAGATTCTTGATTGTATTTTCTAACATTTCGGGGCTGGCGACGCAAGAGACATTTTCCAATAAAATTGCCAGAACGCGATTGTCATGTGCTTTATGCATTTTTTTCCTCTTCCATTGGTACACAAGGTTGTGTACCAGGCGTTTGGCTCAAATTCTCACGTTGAGCACGGCGCCTTTGGTGTCGTCAAAGAATAGCGGGGCGATGGTGACCTTGGGCGGGGTCTGCTTTTCGCCGATTTTTTCCTTGTAGAACACGCTGCCGATGTACCAGCCGATGGAGGCTCCCATCAAAGTTCCCGCGACAGCGTCGGAGAACCAGTGGGCCTCCCCTTTTGCGCCGAACACCATGCTTGTCGCGATGTAGCCTGCATACAGGGCGCAGCCCGCCACGACGAGGGGCTTGTCGCGGTTGTAGCTCGCGATGCTCATGGCCATGGCAGCGTTGGTCATGGAATGTCCCGAGGGCCAGCCGTAAAAGACGCCGCGCCTAAAAAATCCCCATTTGAAATCGCGGGAACGCTCGCCGCTGTTGAGTTCCGCGTCAGGGTGCTCGCGTGCCGAAATCGCCTTGAGAATATTGTTGTAGAGGAACGCCACGGCGGTGGCCTGCACGGCGACGGCACCGGTGTTGTTCAGCGCGCGGTTGTCGCTGAAAAAATACATGTATCCCGGAACAAGAATCGGGAAGAACGTCCCCATCATCATGCCGGGAGTGAATGCGATGCCGTAAACAAGCTGGTCCTGGCGGGCCGCAAAACGAGCCACCATCAGGTCGTTGTTTTCCATCGAGAACTTGTACGTAAGCGCTCCACCGAGCATATGGAATCCGAGCGGCCAGCCGAACGCACTCAGCAACATGTTGTGGCCCAGGTGATCGAACGGGGAAAGTTTTTGTGCGCTATCGATGACTGCGGAATCCGCGCTTGTCGAATCGGCCGCTGGCGTTTCAGCATGTGCGAAACTTGCAAATGCAGTGAACAGCACAAGCGTAAAATGTGTTCTGAATTTCGTCAGCAAACGCGTCATCGTCTTCCCGAAGGAAATATACGTTTATTCCACAGAAAATGTAGCCTTCACGTTCCCTTTGCCGAGGATCTGCTGGAGGCGTTTCTTGTTCACGTTGTCGATACGGGCCAGACGCGTAAAGTTCCAGGAATTCTTGTCGTAGTAGATGGTGATGGAGTTGCCCTGGTAAAGGATGATGTCGCCTGCGTCGGTGTCGATTTGCTTGTCGTTGCGCGGGAAACTGCGCGGCAGGTCGGCCACCTTCTCGAAGCTGCCGTAGTCGTGCATGTCGAGCGTTATGTCGCCCTGTGCAAGGAATTCGGCGAAGGCCTTGGCCGAGGAATTTTCTTCGAGCGTTGCCGTGAAGGTGGTATCGTTCACATGGATTTTGAGTTTCACGGGAGCCTCCATTTGGGCTGATGAACTTGCAGGCACGACGTCGGCTGTTTTGCTTGCAGACGATTTTGGCGTCTGAGCTTCGGGTTGCGTCGAATGGCTCGCGGCATCGCTGCAAGCTACCAGAAAGAACAACGCTATAAGGACAATGTTTCGCATACACACAATATAAATAATTGTGCCAGCAATTCAAAATACTTATTTGCTATGGCTCACTATGCCTTTTGCGCATAGTGAACCGCTGGCGAGAACCGAAACAAGCGTCAAAACGGCACCCACAACAAGGACGATCGAGACGCTTGTGGCAATGTCGCCCATGCCGACCAGCGGAGAGACGATTCCGCCCATCAAGAAGCCCGATGCCCCGATGGCCGCGGATGCGGTGCCTGCATTTGCGCGTTCCGCATTCAAAGCCAATGCGTTTGCAGGGGGCTGACTTATGCCGAACATGAACGTAAGCCCCATGAAGGCGACTTGCAGAATCGGGAGTATAGCGTGCGTCATGAGGGCGACAGCAACAGCAATTGCGAAAACGAACATTCCTGCACCCGCGATTTTCAAGGACTTGTATTCGTTGCCGACTTTACCCGACAACGCGCAACCGATGGCCGTGAAAACGGCATTCAGCGCAAAGCACAGGCTGAAACCGACAGGCGAAAGGCCGTAGATTTTTTGGTAGATAAACGGCGAAGACGCGATATACCCGAACAAGATAACCATTGGGAATGTGCATACCAAGAAATACGATACGTAGGCGCGGTTCTTGAACACTTTTGCATACAAGCTAAAGCTCGCAAAGACGCTTTTTTTGCTGCGTCGTTTTGCCGGGAGCGATTCCTGAAATTTCCCTGACATAAAGAGCAGCAACGCACCGTACAGAAGCAACACCGCGAAAGTTCCCTTCCAGTTCATGAAATTCAGCAAGAATCCACCTAGCACCGGGGCTATAATCGGGGCGACTCCGTTCACCGCGCTCACCATCGCAAGGAACTTGGTGAGCACCGGGCCGCGGTAGGAATCCGCCGAAATAGAACGCGCTATCACGATACCGCCGGACGCCGCCATGCCCTGCAACAAACGAAACACGTTGAAGGTTACGATGTTCGGTGCGACAATGCAGGCGACAGTCCCGCAAACAAAAAGCAACAGACAAACTAGCAACAACTTTTTGCGGCCGCACTTGTCGCTCAACGGGCCTACAAAGATTTGCCCCACCGAAAGTCCGAGCATGCTCATGGTGAGACTCAGCTGTGCCATCGAGGGGCTTGCCGCAAAGTAATCGGCAAGGCTCGGGAGGGCCGGCAAGTAAAGGTCCGTCACGAATGCCTCTGCAGGTGTTCCTCCCTGTACAGCTGCCTTACCGACCAAAAAATGTGGGAACTCTTCTACGAGCCGCACCGCCGTAACAGAACCGCATTGCATACCGACGACTGCATCTATACGCCGGGAGTGACCGTGTTCAAGACCGATGTCTCGGCCCCCGAACTGCTGGGCGAAACGGACTGGTACAACGTGGATGTCATCACGTGTGCGGCACCGAACCTGCGCTATGGAGATGTCAGCATTACGGACGAGGCGCTCAAGCAGCTGCATATCAAGCGGCTCCGCCGCATCCTGGATATCGCTATTTTGAACAAAGTAGAAAACATCGTGCTGGGCGCGTTCGACTGCGGGGCGTTCATGAATGATCCGAAGGTCGTGGCGGCCGCCTCTGCCGAGGTTATCAAGGACTACCTTTTCGCCTTCAAGACCATCGAGTTCGCGGTATTCTGCCGCCCCGGATACGAACAGAACTACAGGGAATTCCGCAATTATCTTGGGTCGGAATAACCGACCCTATAACAGCGCCCCTACCTCACCTGCACTTTCCGAATTTCGCTGCCGGAGCGCACTATATAGGTGCCAGGGGTCTTTATTCTTCGTCCTCATCTGCGTTCATGACGCAACGAAGGTTGTACAGGTTATCCTTTCTTGTATTCGGGAAATCATCCACCCAAATTGACCCTCCCCAGAAAGTCACCGCACTTGCGATAGTGCAAGAAATGGGATCGTTGTCTTCTTCAACGAGCCAGAAACCGCTTCGATCCCCAATCAAATGCATGTTGAAGCCATTGGAAAGGCCGCCAGCACCGTAAGCTTCGCAATAGTTATCACGGCTTCCGTCTTCATTTAACATATCCTCCTGAACCACCGAAGAACAGAAATACTCGCTTTCGTATCCATGTTCCAGAAGTCTGCGCAAACTTTTTTCCAATGTCAAAGCTTCTTTTGCGGAAGGCACATGCCACCCGGGCGGACAAAGCCCCTGGAATCCTGTCGTATCTCTGATGGCCAGCCACTTGCGATCGTAGTCGTGTCCTTTACCCATCGCTTCGGACCAGGTATAAAGGCATTCATCCCCAATACCTTTTTCACAGAGGGTGTCTTCGGGCGAATACTTCATGTTCTCCGCCATCCAAATCTGATCTCCGAATTTAATGACTTTATATGTACTAGAATCGCGCGGATCGATAATGGTCGAATCCTCGTTGATTATAGTAGAGAGCACTATAGACGAACTGCTTTCTGGCACAGTCTCGCTAGACGTGATTTCTTCTGAAGAAGAACTTGGCAATGGTTCTTCTTTTGCGCCCGATGACGAATCGTCCCCGCACGCAATCAGGGTAACGGCCAAAATGGAGCAAGCGGCAAATAAAGGATAAAATTTCATCTGTAACTCCCTATGTTAAAGCGTTTAGTATTTTAAATATACATTCTTGTTGGGGACAAAGTCTACGCCATACTCAACCGGCACCTTTCCAAGGAAACGCCCCTGCAAATCGAAAGCCTTCACCGAGCGAGACTTGAGGTCACAAGAATTGCGGACAACTTTCCTGAAAAGCGATGTCGTGCTACTCGAACTCATCCCGTATTCGAACGCTCCGAGGTCAGGCGCTTCGCCCACAAACGGGAACCCGAGATCTTCGCCCTTGTCGATGGCGCGGCTTCCTTTCTTGAGAGTGATTGGGTTGACTGATTTCAAACTGTTTAAAGAAAGCCGGGGCTGCAAGCAGGGGGATACCTCCCCCACAAAAATCAACCTATGCCTTTTAGGCATAATAATGTATATTGTATAAAAGAAACGCTTAATGGATTCTATCGCCTCTTCGAGGCTCCAGAATGACATTTTAGGAAAAGGCTATGGAACTACGGACTCTCAAATACTTTTTGGCGGTGGCCGAGCAGGAAAGCTTTTCGCAGGCGGCGAACAATGTGCTGTTTGTGACGCAGCCGACGCTTTCGCGCCAGATGCAGGAACTGGAAGAAGAAATCGGGGCGCAGCTCTTTGTGCGCAGTAACAAGAAGACGACGCTGACCGAAGAGGGCTTGCGTTTCAAGAAGCGTGCGCAAGAAATCATGGAACTCGTGAAGCATACCCAGAAGGAATTTGCCGAATCGAGTAAGGAAGAAATCGCGGGCGATGTGTATATCGGTGGCGGCGAAACGAAGGCCTTCAGCATTATCGCGGCGGCCTGCAAGCGCATGCAAAAGGAACATCCGAAAATTTGCCTGCACATCACCAGCGGCAACGCCCAGGACGTGACCGAGAAGCTGGACCAGGGGCTCTTGGACTTCGGACTTTTGGTGGAACCGGTTGACAAGTCAAAATACGAATTCGTGGAACTCCCTGCAAGAGACACGTGGGGGCTGCTTGTCCGTAAAGATCATCCGCTTGCGAAAAAAGGCTTTGTGACGGTACACGATTTGGAAAATATTCCGCTACTGGCCTCGCGACAGACTATGGTGATGCGGGAGTTCTCTGGTCAACTTGGGCGAGATGTCAATTCGCTTAATATCATTGCAACATACAATCTGATTTATAACGCATCTGTTTTTGTGGAACAGGGACTTGGAGCAGCTTTCTCGCTGGAAGGCCTCGTGAATACGGGCGGCAAGAGCAAACTCGCTTTCGTGCCGTTCACGCCATTGCGCACTAGTGGTCTCGTGGTCATATGGAAAAGGAATCCCGTATTCAGCAAGCCCGCCGCGCAGTTCCTCAAATTTTTGAAAGCGGAATTGGAGAAATAATCATGCTCAAAATCGAAGCTTATAACGAAAAGTATATCAACGAAGCCATTGCAATCTGGAACGACATCGTTGAAGACGGTATCGCATTCCCGCAAAAGGAACCACTTGACGCGCAAACGGGAGACGCCTTTTTCAAGTCGCAGTCATTCACGGGCATCGCTATCGATGCGGATTCCGGCGAGGTGGTCGGGCTATACATTCTCCACCCGAACAATGTCGGTCGCTGCGGGCACATTTCAAACGCGAGCTACGCCGTCAAGAAGAACAAGCGCGGCCAGCACATCGGCGAATTCCTCGTGAAGGATTGCCTCGCGAAGGCAAAGGAAATCGGCTTCAGGATTTTGCAATTCAACGCCGTCGTCGCGACGAACACCTCGGCGCTCAAACTCTACAAAAAGCTCGGATTTACCCAGCTCGGCGTAATTCCCAAAGGTTTCTTGCTCAAAGACGGGAATTACGAAGATATCATTCCGCACTATATCGAGCTTTAAAACGGTTGAACGCCTAGGTCAGTGTCGCCGTCTTTGATTTTCACAAGGATTTCAAGGTCCGTCAGGTCTTGCATCATACGGATGTTATCGTCTTCCATTTCCAGGTTTCCGCTAGAGCCGTAACGATTCACGATGAGCCCACGAATGTCTAGGCCGCGGCTACGGGCATATTCTACCGTGAGCACGCAGGCGTTAATGGAGCCGAGCGCAGCCGTCGTCACCACGAGAATCGGGAGGTTCACAGTCTTGATAATGTCTTCAAGGAAAATCTTCTGGTCATCATAGCGGATGGGGCAAATGATTCCCCCGCTACCTTCGGCAAAAATGAATTCATGGCGAGCACAAGCCACTTCAAAGTCGGCTTTGACTTTCGTCAATTCTACGGGATTTCCTTCTTTGCGTGCCGCGAGATGCGGAGAGACAGCTTCTTTA
>CADBHQ010000033.1 GCA_902794535.1 Fibrobacter succinogenes
TATGAGTCTTAAAATCGTTGTGCTTGCTAAGCAAGTACCTGATACACGAAACGTGGGCCCCGATGCCATGACGGAGCAGGGAACCATCAATCGTGCCGCATTGCCCGCGGTCTTCAACCCCGAAGACCTGAACGCCCTGGAGCAAGCCCTTCGTTTGAAGGACCAGTTCCCGGGTTCCACCATCTCTGTGCTGACGATGGGTCTGCCGAAGTCTGCCGAAGTCGTCCGCGAAGCTCTGTACCGCGGTGCCGACGAAGGTTTCGTGGTGACGGACCGCCCGCTCGGTGGTGCTGACACTCTCGCTACGAGCTACACGCTCGCCCAGGCCGTCAAGAAGATTGGCGACTACGACATTATTCTCGGTGGCCGCCAGGCTATCGACGGCGATACAGCACAGGTCGGTCCGCAGATTGCAGAAAAGCTCGGCCTCCTACGCCGAAGAAATCTTGAGCCTCGACGAGAAGGCACGCAAGGTCGTGATCCGCCGCCATATCGACGGTGGTGTGGAAACGGTGGAAGCACCGCTCCCGCTGGTCGTGACCGTGAACGGCAGTGCCGCTCCGTGCCGCCCGCGCAACGCCAAGCGTATCATGAAGTACAAGAACGCTACCGCAGTCGCCGAACGCGCTCCGGAAGCCGCCGAAAAGTACGCCGCCCTCATCGCGAAGAAGCCCTATCTCGACATCCCGCAGTGGGGTGCCGCTGACATCGACGCCGACCCGACTCAGATTGGTAAGGCCGGTTCTCCGACGAACGTGAAGGCTGTCAAGAACATCGTGTTCAAGGCGAAGGAAAGCCGCACGCTTACTGCGAGCGACGCCGACGTTGAAGGACTTATCAAGGAACTTTTAGACGAGAAGATTATTGGCTAGCCTATGAATAACGTATTTGTATATTGCGAAATTGAGGGCACGACCGTCGTTGACGTTTCCCTCGAACTTTTGTCCAAGGGTCGCAAGCTCGCCAACACGCTGGGCGTTCAGCTCGAGTGCATCTGCGCTGGTAAGGGCCTCGATGGCATTGAAAAGCAGGTGTTCCCGTACGGTGTCGACAAGGTTCATGTGTTCGACGCCGAAGGCCTGTTCCCCTACACCACCAACCCGCATGCAGCCCTCGTGGTGAACCTCTTCAAGGAAGAGCAGCCGCAGATTTGCTTGCTCGGTGCAACCGTGATTGGCCGTGACCTCGGCCCGCGCATTTCTAGCGCCATGCACAGCGGCCTTACCGCCGACTGTACCGAACTCGAAATCGACAGCTTCGAAATGAGCATCCGTCCGGCATTCGGCGGTAACATCGTCGCAACGATCGTGAACCCGGAACACCGTCCGCAGATGGCAACCGTGCGCGAAGGCGTGATGAAGAAGGAAATCGTGGACCCGAACTACAAGGGCGAAGTCATCAAGCACGACGTGGCCAAGTACGTGCCGGAAACGGAATACGTGGTCAAGGTGCTCGAACGCCATGTGGAAAAGGCCCTGCTGTTTGAACTTGCCAAGGAACTCCACGCTGAAGTCGGTGCTAGCCGCGCCGCCGTGGATGCGGGCTTTGTCGATCATGACCGCCAGATTGGTCAGACCGGCGTGACTGTCCGCCCGAAGGTCTACATTGCTTTCGGTATTTCCGGCCAGATCCAGCACCTCGCTGGCATGCAGGATTCAGGTATCATCATCTCCGTGAACTCCGACCCCGAAGCTCCGATCAACGCTATCGCTGATTACGTGATCAACGGCACCGTCGAAGAAGTCCTCCCGAAGATGATCAAGTATTACAAGGCAAACAATAAGTAGGCGATATGGCGAATTTTTATACAGATCATCCCGAGATTAAATTCAACCTCGAAAGCAATTCCCTGATGCCGCGCATTGTCGAGCTCAAGGAAAAGGGCTATGCCGACAAGGACGCTTTCGACTATGCGCCGGAAGATTTTGCCGACGCGATGGACAACTACAACCGCGTGCTCGAAGTCGCTGGCGACATCACCGCAAACACTGTCTTCCCGAACTCCGAAGAAGTGGACGCCGAAGGCCCGCACTGCGAAAACGGCCGCGTTCGTTACGCTTCCAAGACTTATGAAAACCTCGAAGCCACCCGCAAGGCTGGCCTCAACGGTGTCACGATGCCGCGCCGCTTTGGCGGCCTGAACTTCCCGATTACCGCCTACACGGCCATCAACGAAATGATCGCCTCTGCAGACGCCGGTTTCGAGAACATCTGGTCCCTGCAGGACTGCATCGAGACGCTCTATGAATTTGGCGACGAAGACCAGCGTTCCCGTTTCATTCCGCGCGTGTGCGCCGGCGAAACGATGTCGATGGACTTGACCGAACCCGATGCCGGTTCCGACCTGCAGCGCGTAATGCTCAAGGCCACCTACAGCGAAGCTGACAAGTGCTGGTACCTGAACGGCGTGAAGCGTTTCATCACGAACGGTGATAGCGACATTCACCTGGTGCTCGCCCGCTCCGAAGAAGGCACCCGCGACGGTCGTGGTCTTTCCATGTTCATTTACGACAAGCGCGACGGTGGCGTTGACGTTCGCCGTATCGAAAACAAGATGGGTATCCACGGAAGCCCGACTTGCGAACTTGTCTACAAGAACGCCAAGGCTGAACTCTGTGGCCGCCGCAAGTTCGGTCTGATCAAGTACGTGATGGCCCTCATGAACGGCGCACGCCTCGGCATTGCCGCCCAGTCCGTGGGCATCAGCCAGATGGCCTACAACGAAGCTCTCGCCTACGCCAAGGACCGTAAGCAGTTCGGCCAGGCTATCGTGAACTTCCCGGCTGTGTACGAAATGATTTCCCACATCAAGGCTCGCCTCGACGCAGGCCGCGCTTTGCTGTACCAGACTGCCAGCTACGTGGACATCTACAAGGGCCTCGAAGACATCGAACGTGACCGCAAGCTCACCGACGAAGAAAAGGCTGAACTCAAGCTGTACCAGAAGCTCGCCTCTGCATGCACTCCACTTGCAAAGGGCATGAACTCCGAATATGCTAACATCAACAGCTACGACAGCATCCAGGTTCACGGCGGTTCGGGCTACATGCTTGAATACGCTTGCCAGCGCCTGTACCGCGACGCCCGTATCACTTCGATTTACGAAGGTACGACGCAGTTGCAGACGGTTGCAGCTCTCCCGCACGTGACCACCGGCACTTACAGCCAGATGCTCGAAGAATTCGAAGCCCAGGATGTTCGCCCGGAATACGAAGCACTCAAGGCCCGCGCAAAGGCCATGGACGCCAAGTACAACGAAGCTGTGGAATTCGTGAAGTCCGCGAACAACAACGAATTCACCGACCTCTGCAGCCGTCACCTGTACGAAATGGCCGCCAACTGCGTGATGAGCCAGCTGCTCCTCCGCGACGCCACCAAGTCGCCTGAACTGTTCGACAAGAGCGTGAAGGTGTACCTGAACCTCGCCGAAGCCGAAGTCGCGAAGCACTACAACTTCGTGAAGAGCTTGAGCGTGGAATCGCTGGAAAGCTACAAGCAGGCTTAAGCCTCGCTAACGCGAAAAGAATTTACCCCGGCTCTGACGAGTCGGGGTTTTGATTTTAACTCAAACGAATCGATTTTACACACGCTTGAATATGAGCGATGTGTTTACGCCGCCGAATGCGAAGTTGTTCGACATGATGTATTCGGTGTCGAATTCTCGGCCGGAGCCCATAATGTAATCGAGCGGGGCGCAGGCGGGGTCAACCGTTTTAAGGTTGAGATTCGGGTTGAACCATCCGCGGTTCATCATGTTAATGCTAAGCCACGATTCAATGCCACCGCACGCACCCAGGGTGTGTCCGATGTAGCCTTTAAGGCTGGATATAGGCACGGCGCGTTCCTTGAAGGCACCATACGTTGCCCAGCTTTCAGCCACGTCACCGTGACGCGTTGCAGTACCATGGGCGCTTACGTAGCCAATGGCATCGGGAGAAAGGCCCGAATCAGCAAGAGCGAGTTCCAAGGCAATCTGCATCGTTTCTTTTTTGGGCTGCGTAATATGGTCACCATCGGTGTTGTGTCCAAAACCAACCAGTTCTGCATAGATATGCGCGCCGCGGGCCTTGGCGTGTTCATATTCTTCGAGAATGAGCGTTCCGGCACCTTCACCAATCACAAGACCATCGCGATTGCTGTCGAACGGAGCGGGCGTCAGTTCCGGAGTATCATTTTTTACGCTTGTCGCAAAGAGGGTGTCGAATACGGCCGATTCAGTTGCATCGAGTTCATCGGCACCGCCGGCGATCATGACGTCTTGCATGCCGTACTTGATGGCTTCATAAGCGTAACCGATTGAAAGGCTACCGCTTGTGCAAGCGGTATTTGTCGTAATAATGCGGCCTGTCGTGCCGAAGAACACGCTCACGTTTACGGCGCAAGTTTGCGGCATAGAACGGATATAAGTCGTTGCCGTAATCTTTGAACAGTCATGAGGCGGTTTCAGCATCGAGAAAAAGTCAAGCAGCGGATTAATGCTACCCATGGACGAACCGTAAGCAACACCGACGCGGCCAGACTTCAAGAGTTCCGGTTGTTCGGCAAGGCCAGCACATTGAATGGCCTTGTCTGCAGAAGCGATAGAAAGAAGAGCCACTCGACCCGCACCGCGGATTTTCTTGCGAGGATATTCCGGCAGATCGTACAGAATGGGGCTAGCCAAGCGCGTATTCATTTGCGCATACATATCCCATTCATTCATGCGAACGATGCGGTTTTTCAAGCTCTTGAGGGCCGAAAAGACGTCTTCGACTTCCATTCCCAACGAAGAAATGCAGCTGCCACCCGTAATAACGACGCGACGACTCATGCCAAGCCTCCGTTTACCGAGATCACCTGGCGGGTAATATAGGCTGCGCCTTCGGAAAGAAGGAACACGATGGTTGCCGCCACTTCTTCGGGCTTGCCCACACGCTTCATGGGAATAGCAGGCAGAATCATGTCGAGGGGAGCATCCTTAATCATTTCGGTTTCGATAACGCCTGGCGCAACACTGTTCACCGTAATGTTTCGGCTAGCAAGTTCTGTAGCAAGCGCCTTCGTAGCACCGATAAGGCCCGCCTTCGAGGCACTGTAATTGACCTGTCCCCTGTTGCCGATAATGCCGGACACAGACGAGATTGTAATAATACGACCCTTGCGCTTGCGGCACATAGGCATCACCAACGGGTGAACCACATTGTAAAAACCGTTCAAGTTCGTATTCAAGACCTTGTCCCAATATTCGTCGGTCATGGCAGGGAATGCTGCATCGGCACACACGCCAGCGTTTGTAATGACGCCGTAATACACACCATTTTCAGCGATGTCCTTTTCAAGAACTTCGCGGCACTGTTCGCGATTGCTAATGTCAAACTGAATCTTTCGAATCGAGCCTCCATTTGCATTTACGCGTTCGGCCAAGGCATCTATCGGAGCAGAATTTCTATTGTAGTGAGCAACTACGGTGTAACCTTCCTTTGCGACCGCTTCTGCAATCGCAAGGCCAATTCCACCACTTGCACCTGTAATCAAGACTGATTTTGCGTTATCCATGTTCTTTCCTCAAATTCAATTAATTCCTAAAGCTTCCTTGGCATTGTCGACTTCGACCGTATTGAGCGTTGCCGTCACAACTGTTTTTCCGTCAACACTTGCGATACCGTCAAAGGTGACTGCGGAATCCATGCGGATTGTTTCGTGCACGGTCACAACCACTTTGTCGCCTTCTTTAAAGGCCGCGATGTCGGACTTAAAACCGCTTACACTCATGATAAAGCCAACCTTGGGCTTTTCGCCTTTAGAGCGGCCATAAATGCCCGACAAGGCCGAAATACTTTGAGCCATATATTCAAAAGCAACCCAGGCCGGCACGCCGCCCAATTCTTCTTCGTAAAAGAACGTGTCCCGGGAAATATCGATTTCGGTCGTGATGGTCACCGTTTCAACGCTATAGCTTTGCACGCGGTCAAGCAAGAGCATTTTGCCCTTGTGCGGCACAAGTTCGCTTACACTTTCTCTTGTTTTATATTCTTCAGTCATACCAAACCGTTTTCAATAACCAAGGACACATTACAACCACCAAAAGCAAACGAATTGCTCATGCAATACTTGAGGTTCTTTACCGATTCACCGGGCTTTACCAAGTGTACTGGCGGAAGATTCGGGTCTACAACGCCATCAAAGAGATGTGCGGGCAGCAGGCATTCGCCACTTGCATTACGACTCTTTAGCGCAAGGCAACAGAAGGCGGCCTCTAAGGCACCCGCGGCACCGAGAGTGTGGCCTGTCAGAGCTTTGGTGGAGCTGGCCGGAACATCGGCGTGATTCGATTCGCTAAAAAGACGATTGACGGCACGCGATTCCATGGCATCATTCAATTCGGTTCCTGTTCCATGAAGATTCACGTAGCCCACTGCAGATGCATCGATTCCTGCATCTTTCAGCGCGGACTTCATGGCCTGATACGCACCTTCGCCATCGGCACGCGGAGCCGTAATGTGGTCGGCATCGGCACTTTCGCCAAGGCCTGCAATTTTAAGCATTTCACAATCGGGCGCGCAAAGTTCTGCACAGGGTTCACGTGTCACGACAAAAAATGCAGCCGCATCACCGAGCGTAAGCCCCGAGCGATTTGCGCTAAACGGATTTGTCGGGCGGTCGCTCATAGCTTCGAGAGAGGCAAAGCCGAGAATCACCGAGAGCGATGCAATATCGACTCCGCCCACAATTGCCACATCGCAATTGCCGGCATAAAGATTGTTGCGAGCAGACACGAATGCGCTTGCACTCGATGCGCACGCCGTAGAATGCACCGAAAGCATTCCCGTAATACCGAACTGGTTTGCTATAAACTGCGCCGGGAAATCAGCCCGCTGAAAATCAAGCACGTAGCCTTCAGGGAACGCACCCGTTTCCTTAAAGCACCTGAGGGCGGCCACCGAAGCCTCGGAGCCGTTGTCGCAAGAACCGATAAAGATTCCAACGCGGTCTGCGCCAAACTTATTCGTGGCCTTACGGATAGTTTCTTCTATTCCGGAAAGGGCTGCTTGCGCAAGGCGGTTCACACGATTATCAAACTTTTTTTCAGCCACAGGCGGGAGCTGTTCGGGATCGATGGTGGCTGCCGGGCGTATAACGCCTGCTACATCGTACTGCGAAAATTCGCCGCGAACGCCCTTCGAAATTTTATCGAAGACTTGGTTCTTGTTACCGCCACAAATGCAATAAAGGCCATAATCGTTTATGTACAAAGGGCGATTCATCATTCATTACCAAGAGTTATGTGATACTTATAATGGCGAAGTGTATTCACCAAATCGATTTCGTTTGCTTTACGGGTTATTCGCAGAATTTCGTTCCCGTTTTCAGAAAGAACACGTTCGAAGGAATTACTATCACCCGCCAGATTCAGCTGTTCACGAAATTCAAAACCGGACTTTTCAAAATTTTCTTTCAGGGCTGTAAACGGATAAAAGCAAGCCTGGTAATCGGCAAGAATATATTCAGCCTTTACTTTTTCGACATCGAGCACGGAGCTTGCAAATGAGACAGAGTCTTTTGCGTAAGTCAATTCAGCAACGGTCGTTCCGAAATCGTTAAAGAACGTGATTGAAAGAATGGTGTCGTTTGCAAGCACCCAGACTTGTCCGCTAAAAGAGGTCTTGCCAAATGTTCCTTCAAAACGCTGTGCGCCATCGATTGGGCCCGAAACAGCCTTGGTCGGCAGCAAATGAACGTACTTGGAATCGGTATAATAAACAGGATTCGAGTCCGGCGTCACAAGTGCTCGATGGCACGAAACCAGGCATGCAACGCACAGCATGCAGCCTGCAAGCACAAGGATTTTGCGAGCGAAACTCATGGTTGCCAAAGTTAGAAAATTAGTGTTTCGCGCTCAATGGTGAAAGCAAGAAACAACATGCAATACCCAGTAATACAGCAAAGCCAAAAGTCGAAACAGGAACAAAAGCGCTACATACAAGGCTCCCGAACGAAATCAGCGTTGTCATGGCCGAAAGCATTACGGCAAGCACCGTCACAAGATTGTTGCGACCGCCTTCCCAGAAGAACAACGCGTAGTCAATGCCAATGCCAAGCGTTAAAATGACACCGACAATGGCAAAGAAGTTAAAATCGACACCGGCGTATCCAAAGAAGGCCGCCACAAAAAGGCTCGAAAGGACAGGCGTACGAATAATTTTCAAAGCGACAGATAACTTGTACACAGCGACAAGAACTAAGAACACGACAAGGTATGCAATTGCGACAAGAGCAAGCGACATGCGAGAAATCTTGGTCAAGGAGGAATTCACGTTCTTGATTTTATTCACCGCATAAACATGTGGCATATCGTGAGCGACCGCCTGAGCATCGAACTGCGCGGACACATGGAGCGGCAATACGGCGCTATAAAATTGAGTTCCCGAACCCGTTTGAATCGGGCCAATCCAGAGCATTTGCAGAATCAGGCGAAGCGTTGACGGAAGTTTGTCTGAAAGGCTTGCCGGAACCGTTTTTTCAGGAGAGAATCCGGCAACAAGCAGAGAATCATTTTGCACGCCAATTTCTTTCAGATAACTTTGAACTGAAGGACGTAATACATTTGCAGAATCTAAAACCAAGCGCTTGATACTTGCAGATGTCGCCTGCTGGGTTTTTGCCGACGGAATAAAATTCGACAAAGCCAGATGCGACTGCAACAAGCTATCGCTTTCCGCTTGCGCTAGACGCTGCGAAAGAAGTTCTTCGCGTTCAAGGACCTCTTGTTCGCTAGAGCCTTCTACGATAAAATAATTCGAAGACACGCCCAAATTGTTGAGTCTTGCGGCAAGAGATTCCGCGGCTTTCGATTCCGCACTCATGGAATAAAGGCTTTCGAGGTCGGTATGCACATGGAGCATTCCAAGCCCAGGAATTAAGGCCAGCGCAAACACAATCAACACTAGGCGAACGCCTTTGGGCGGGAGCACAGAATACAATTTAAGGAATCGTTCCGGAATCGACATCGGGAGATTTGTCGCACTCGCCTTTTTCTCGGGCTGATTACGCTTGTCGAATACCGCATGGAACAACAGCGTAATCGAAAGGAACGAGCTCAACAAACCGACCATCGAGAAAACAGCCATCTGGCGCAACAGCGGAAATTCGGTAAAGGTCAACGCCATATAGCTCAGCTCCGTTGTCAAGAAACCAAGCAGAAGGCCTTTAAAGATAACAGAGCGCACATTGCGCACACCCGATTTCAAACTCGTGAAGAAATGCACCGCATAGTCAATGCTTACGCCAATGACAGTCGTTCCGAAAACAAACGTGAAGACATGAATGTTTTCGAAAACGAACCATGTGAACGAAAGCGCCGTAAAAGCAGAAAGGGCAATCGTTGAAACTGTCGCTACAATAGGCAGCGGAGAGCGGTAAACAAACAACAGCAGCAAGAGAATCAAGCTGATGGAAACACCCGAGATCCAGGCGATTTCGGACTTGGCCTTATTCGAGCTTTCATAGCTATGGAACATGGCGCCCGATTTTGCATACACAAGGCCCGCATTTGCTTGCTTGAGCGAATCCAGTACGCCGTTCAAGCGTTCAAGAACATGACCATTTGAAGCCATGGCAGAAACATTTTCGGAAAGCACCGCATTCCACATGACATAGGTAATGCCAGAATCGGTTGCTGCAAGCACGCCATCGCGAAGTTCAAAAGAACCCGAAGACAAGGGCGAGTGATTCGCGAAATAATCAAAAGAGGCTTCGCCAAGCAAGAGAGGGTCTTCGTCAAGACGATTCAAGTCAGACATTGAAAACGAGCCGTATATTTTTTGGAGAGCGTCATTCTTTAACGTTTCCAAATCACCGGCCGCAACCGCTTCGCGAACAGGCGCACCTTGTATTGAATAGCGATTTTTATAGAAGAATTCACGAGTTTCGTTCAACGAATTTTCATCAACAAAAAGGCGCGTTTCTTCAAGCGAGCGATTCTCTTTAAGCAAACTATCGAGCGCAACCGCCGCGGCGCGCGCCACATCGAAATTTTCATGCCCGACAAGCACAGAAATATTGCGCATGGTTCGAGCGCTGAGCGTTTTTTCAGCAGCACTTACGTTTTTCGTTTCATTTGAATCCGGCAAAATGGAATAAAGGTCCGAATTCATTTTCCAAGGAACAGAAACGCCGAGGGCAATCAAAACAGCATGAACAACAAACCAAAGCAGCACTCCGGTTTTAACATTCAGACTATTTAGATTCAAGCGTTTCATTTCCTTTTATGATTCGTAAATTCGTATGTTACAGGAGAGCCTTCGCCATCGGTAATCACAACCTTGTCCAGATTTTCAGACATTTCCATGACAATGTTTGCGACCACCTTGCGAATCGCGGCTTCGCGCGGGACAAGCCCGATGCGGCTACCGTTCTGCGTTTTTTCGTAATAGAGGCTAAAGCGAGATTCTAGTTCCGAAAGGTTTCCGAAAAACGCAGCCTGAATCACTTTTGAAAATTGAGCGAAGACAGGGCTGTCTTTTGTCGAGACCGTTTTCACTGTACCGTTTGCGCTACGTTCAAAAATTCCTTCATCGGACACGGTCATTTCAGAAACAAACGGTTTCTGCATTTTCCAGACAATGCCCGATTTTTTTGAAATAAGGAACGTGCCTGTAGATACAAATTCCCGATTCAGCTTCTTGATAGATTTTACCTGCTTGAAGTCGCCCGAAACTTCGTCGTAACGGGTCACTTGCGTTAAAACCTGAGACAGTTCCTGCTTAGACTTTTCGTTTACCGGATTATCAAAAACGGCGGCAGAAGAGAACGACACACCAAGCCCTATTAAAACAGGCAACAGCAACCATTCGCAAAATTTCTGCCTAACGCAAATCATTTTGAACCACCTTGGCTTTCCAAATAGGCACGCACTTTTTCTACAAAGCAAGCAGGGCATGCCCAAAGAGATTCCTTCGTTTTCATGTCGACAGCCATCTGGGTGCTTTCGGCCTTGGTAAGTACGGCGCCCGATTCTGCATCCTTAAATTTATACGAAAGCTTCATGCAGACTTCGTATTCTTCGAGCGTGACTTCGGCACGAATTTTCTGCATAAAGATCATCGGGCGAATATACTTTATGTGCATGTCGACAACAGGCCACACGTAACCGCTGCGGGTCATTTCGTTATAGTCATAACCAATTTTGTGCAACAGCGCGCAGCGTGCGACTTCCATGAATTTAGCATAATTGCCGTGCCATGCCACCTGCATAGAATCGACATCGTAGAATTCAATCTGGAATTCAATCGTTTCCTTGATTTTATTTGCAGCCATAAACGATTCTAGCCCCTTACACCGTGTAGAACTTGTTTCGAATGAGTTCCAAGGTGTTGCGCAAATCCTTTTCAAGCTGACGGTCGCATTCCAGCGGGCTGAACTTGGAGAACACCTGGTCATAAGTATCCTTCAGGTTCTTGATACGATCTTCGGAAATTTCATTGCGTTCAAGACGAATGCGAAGTGCCTGAGCCGAAGCCAGAAGCGTTGCGGCAGCCACCTGTTCCGAAAGTTCCAGCACGCGAATGCAGTCGCGGGCAGCGATTGTACCCATGCTCACCTTGTCTTGGTTATGGCATTCCGTAGAACGGCTAAACACGCTCATGGGCATTGTAAGGTGAAGCGCTTCGGCGGTCCATGCCGACACGCCAATCTGCACTGCCTTAAAGCCGTGATTAATGTCGTAGTCGCCCTTACTACCGGCAAGATTCGGGGGCAAGTTACGGTTAAACTTGATATCGACAATCATGGCGAGCTGACGGTCCAAAAGGTCAGCAATGTTTGCCACCATGTTCTTCAAGGTATCCATAGCAAGGCAGATATGACCACCATAGAAATGGCCGCCATGGAAAATGTTCCTTGTAAACGGATCGACAATCGGATTGTCGTTTGCGCTGTTCAATTCAATTTCAATAAGCTGGCGCAAGAAGGCGCTAGAATCATAGAACAGGCCAATGATATGCGGAGCGCAGCGCAAGGAATACGGGTCCTGGATTTTTTCGGGAACCACATTCTTGACCACATCCAAATTCAAGGCTTCGCGCATTTTCTTGGCAGCGCAAATAAGGCCCGGATGCGGTTTCGCTTCAAACAGGCGTTCGTAATAATGGTAGGCATTGCCCTTCATGGCAACCGTAATCATCGCCGTAATGCGGCAAGCCAAATCAGAAAGATATTCGGCACGAGAATATGCCATGCAAGCCACGGCATTCATCGCAGCCGTACCGTTCATAATGGCAATTGCTTCTTTGGGGCGGAACTTGTGCGGGACAATTCCCAGTTCCTTCATGACATCGAGCGAAGGCCTGCGTTCGCCTTTATACAGCACATCGCGTTCACCGATTATGGCACCAGCCAAATACGAAAGCGGAGTCAAGTCACCGCTTGCGCCAACGGAGCCTTCTTGCGGAATGAGCGGCAAAATATCATTCTGCAAGAACAGCATAATCATCTTCAAGAGCGCATAGCTCACGCCCGAAAAGCCTTGTGCCAAAGTGTTCAAGCGAACCGCCATAATCGCGCGGGTCGTTTCAGGGTCGAAATATTGACCAAGGCCGCAACCATGAAAACGCGTCAAGTTAATCGGAAGCTGGTAATAATGTTCCGGCGGCAGCACCTGCGTGCAAGAATCACCATAACCGGTTGTCACGCCATAAATGCCACCATGTTCGGCAAGAGCATCGTCCAGGAATTCTGCGCCAGAATCAATCTTCTTCTGGAATTCCGGAGTGCTGTCCAATTCGACGGCAACTTGCTTTTTGGCAATCGCCACAATATCTTCGATAGAAAGTTTTTCTTTTCCGATTACGACTGTTTTCATAAGAACATTTACCTAGTTTTCGATTCGTTCCCAAAAATTGTAAAAGTTATACCACTGGTAAGGATGCTCCTTGCAGAGCTTTTCCAAAATGCTTGTGTATTCCCGCAGCAAAGCCTTCATTCGCTCGGGGCGTTCCTTGCGCGGGCATTGCAGAGACGTTTTAGCCCGCATTACATGCAGTTCGTATGTCGAGCGAATATTAAAATCACTCTTGCGAACGACAAAGACAAAATAAACGGGCTCGTTCAAAATGCCAGCAAGCGAGAATGTGCCTTCGGGAAAGTTCGCGGGCTCGCCCAAGAATTCCGTTGCAATCGTGCGGTTGCGCGAATTTGCCGAGGTACGGTCGCCCGCAATGACCACCAAATTTCCGGCAGAAACCTGTTCCTTCATCCACACAGCAGATTCAATCCCGATGCCGTTTGCATCGACAATATGGTCCATCAAGCCCGGATTCAGTTCGCGAAGCAATCCGTTAAATTTCGACGTTACCGAGAAATCAATAACCGGAAACACTTCGAACTTTCTTTTGGTCATAAAGCCATCGTATGCCGTAAGCGAACGAAGCATTTCCATATTGCCCAAATGCGAGCAAAGCATAAACGCACCCTGACCGCGATTCAGCTGGTCTAAAAACATTTCCAAGTCATCGTTCTGCTTTTCAATGCGGTTGAGCTTTATAGCCCCACGCCAGCCGAGCAGTTTTTCCATCATCGAGAGCGCAAACGAATAAATATGCTTGTACGTGCCAAACAGGCCAATCTTTTTACCGCTGACCTTACTCAAGTGATCCAGGTAAATTCGGGAGCGGGCACGCACAGGGGCTGCACCAAGCCAAAAGAAAAAGCTTCCGATGGCTGTCACGAGTTCTACCATAAAGAGCGGTAAATGGCACGCAACCCATAGCATAAAGCGGAAATGCCACAGGCCACCGCCCACTTCTTTGAGGTCGGCCCAGTGCCCGTTTACGGCATTGTTTTTGCTTTTATTTTCTCTCTGTTCCGCCATACCCTATTTTTTGCGGAATAACCTACGGCCAAGAATCAACGGAAGTCGAACAAGCATACCAAAGAAAAGCATCGAATGCGTGAGCGAAATAGCGACGTTGTCATGGAACATTCTAAAGTTCGATACGCCATCTTCCGGATAGTTCACCTTGATGGGGTAAAAACGCATAACGAGTCCCGCCCACGAAAGCCTTACCAGAACTTCGATATCAAAGCCCATACGGTTGTTGCGGAGGCGACGCACGATAGGCCAGGATTTTTTCAGCGGGTACACACGGAAGCCGCACATGGCATCGGGAATTTGTCTTGAAAGCGTTTCAACGGCAATCCAGAAATTCGTAATCTTGCGGCCTTTTTCGCGAGCCGTCGGAACAGAATCATCGTACTGCGGGAATGCGCAAACCATGTCTTTCGGATGCTTTTGGGCGGCCTTGACAAAGAACGGAATCGCTTCCATATCGTGCTGGCCGTCGGCATCCACCTGGAGCGCATGCGTAAAGCCCATATTCACCGCAGTTTCCATACCCGTGCGTACAGCGCCACCTTTGCCGCGGTTGACTGCGTGCGTTACAAGGTTCACATGCGGAAATTCCTTGGCGATTTGCACCAAAATTTCGTGACCCTCGGGCGCGTTGCCGTCATCGATAAGAATCACGGGGAGATTGTACGAAGCCAGTTTTTCGACAACCAAGCGCGAAGCCTTTTCATGCCTGTACACAGGCACAATTGCACAAATATTAATCGGGGTATTATCTTTAGCGTTCTTAGCCAAGGGACTGCTCCGGATTCATAGTGAACGATCCGCTCGAATACTTTTTATCACATTCTACGCCCGTATAGCCAAACGTCACCTTGGCCGCATCGGCATCGTAGGTAATCTTCAGCTCTACTGGGGTTTCAGGCATAATCGGGTTTGCAAACTTGGTACGATGAATCTTCGAAAGCATCTTGGGAACTTCCAAGAAGTTTCTTGCAAGGCGAAGCACCAAGTCAACTTGCGCTACAGCGGGCAACAGCTTGAATTCCGGGAAATGCCCGTCATAGTATTCGCTGGTTGCCGGGAACACAAGCTTTGCCGTGAACACGCCCGGTTCCCGGCGGAATTTCAAAATCTTGAAGTTCGGGCTTTCGGCAAGACCGAAAAGCGCCTGAATATCGCGCATGCGGATTTTGCCTTCCGTATTCTGCGGGAGTTCTTCGAGGTAGCGCCACTTTTTCGGCAACACCGTATTCTCGATAAACTTTACCAAATAATCATGGAAGTAATTGTTGATGGCAAGTTTGGGTTGGCCCGCAAATTGTTTGCGACCGTCTTCGTTCAAGACAATCGCCGCGGCAAGATACTGGCGTTTGCCAGACATGGGAACCACGCGTACATCTTGCACAAGGCCCGTCTGCTTGATTCTATTTTCGACTTCAGGAAGCGAGATACGCTTTTCTTCGATTTTCACGATAGAATCGGAGCGGCCTTTCAGCAAGAATCGGCCGTCGTCATAAAGGTCAACCAGGTCGCCCGTCGTAAAGCCTTCGGGTTCGAGAATATAGCTCGACTTGACATTCAGACATTCGTTTTCGGCAAGGCTCATCTTGCAGACTTCAAACGGAGTCCACACAGCCCCATTTTTCGATTGCCTATAAGCAATGCCGCCCGTTTCGGTACTGCCATAAATTTCCATGGGCCAGTATCCCGTGAGTTCGCTTGCTCTGCGGGCCACCTCAACCGGGAGCGGGCCACCAGAAGAATAAATCACCGGAGCGCTCTTAAAGCCGACAGGCTTATCGGCCTCGGCAGAAAGGCGTTTCAGGAATGCGGGGCTAGAGGCCATGACGGCCGATTCAGACGCAATGCCCGAAAGTTCTGTCGGGAAATCGATACGACGCCTGCGGAACGGAAGGCCTGTTGCAATCGGCAGGAGGGCGGTAAACAAGAGACCGTAAATGTGGTGATGATTAACCGTGCTATAAACTTTGCGGTTCACCCAGTCATTACCGAAAACCTTTACCAATTCAAACAGTTCATTTTCGAATTGCAGGAACAGCTTGTAAACAGCCTTCGGTTCGCCAGTCGTGCCAGAGGTGTACATGACCATTTCGGCTTTCGACTTGTCGAATTTTCCGAACTTGATTTCGGCATCATTTTTACTTGCTGCAAGAATATCTTGAATCAAAACACAAGAGCTATCGCCTGCGAACGGTTCGTCGGTCAAGAATCCATATTCCGGTTTCTTAATTTCTTTAATAAAAGCTTCTTGACGGTTTGCGGTCACGAGCGCGCGGAATCCACTCTGGAGAATTGCCAAAAGCGAGACCGCGAAATAGTAGGAATCTTCGCAATGCAAAATCCACGACGCTATATTTTTTTGTTCCAGGAAATGGCGTACGCTGGAAACATCGCGCACAAGGTCGCCCCAAGTTTTGCAATCTTTGCCGGCATCACCTGCGCCAAAGCTGACAAGAGCGCCTTCGGGCCTAGAATCTTTTTCTAATTCACATACAGGAATGTATGACTGCAATTTATTCTGCACCATCTTACGAACCAAGAATTCCACGGTAAAAATAACCCCTATTAAAATGTAAGAAATTAATCCGTTGTAAAGCGCCCAGGCTTTGTCTGATTCCATGAAAACAGTAAGCGTCGCCACACTTGCATTCACTGCAAAAAAGACACACCAGACAAGCGTTACTTTAGTGCAATAGCGTTCTACCGCAGGCCTTGAAGGCGAATCAGCCAACGACTTGTCGGCAAGACTTGCCATGCGAAACGCAAAGTTTGGCGGCTTGATCAGCGTAAACGCAAAAAAAGCAAGCAGGCTTACACTCACGAGCACCGGGTAGAACTTGACAAACAAAACGTTGTCCAAGAAAAACGCGGTGAACGCACAAGCAAGCACGAGAACCACAAGCAGGACAATCCGAGAGCGTTCCAAGTTCGACTTGCTACGCGTAAAGCCCAGAAAGTGGCTGAGAGCTAGCACCAAAAGCAGCACGCTCAGCCGCCGTGGAGAAAGTCCCCAGAATACCAGTCCGCAATAGACGATAATCGGGTACAATACAGAAATCGCGGCAAAGAAAATCTTTCCCGCCATCGATTTCATTACTTGCTTTCCGTGCTGTGAATCAGGTTATAGATAGCGTCCACCACATCTTGCAAGGTGCGGACAGCCTTAAACACTTCGGGGTCAATATTGCGCGGCAAGAAAGACTTCAGCTTGACAATCAAGTCAACAGCATCAATGCTGTCCAGTTCCAAGTCTTCGTAGAGCTTGGCTTCGGGCACGAGCTTTTCTTCTTCGATATCAAAGTCTTCTGCAAGAGCAGCTTTGATCTTTTCAAAAATTTCCTGTTTTTCCATATCTTAACCCTCAGTGTGTTCGGCAATATAGGCCGAAAGAGTATCTACCGATGCAAAATGTTTCTTGGCTTCTTCTTTCACCGAAGAAAAAGAGACCCCAAACTTTTCCTTAATGGCAATGCCCAATTCAAGGGCATCGATAGAGTCAAGGCCTAAGCCTTCACCCTTTTCGTTTTTGCCAAAAATCGGAGCGGAATCCACGATGTCAGCCGGAGTGACATCTTCCAGTTCCAGGGACTCGATGATAACTTCTTTAACGCGGTTGTTCAAATCGGACATAACTTTTTAAAGACCTCGATTGAGCATTGATTTTACGGACCGCAATATAGAAAAATATTGTTATATTATGTTTCAGGATTTTAACATGCCCGATAAAAAATCTAGACAAAAAATCTATATCCAGAGATTATCCCGCTTTATTCCGACCGAAACGCAGTCAAAGCCGGATGTTTCGTTTGTTCCCATGCTCACAAGACGCCGTTTGAGCTATCTTTCGCGAATGGTTGTCCTTGTAAGCGACCAAGTTTCGCGCGACAACGACGGCAACAGGCTCAATGCATCCAAGGTAACGTTTGCTTCGCAATTTGGCGAAATTACCCAGCAATTAAAGATTTCGCAGGCGCTCATTGAAACCGGCAACGTTTCGCCCGCCCACTTTAGCCTTTCGGTATTCAATGCCTCAGTCGCAAACGCATCGATTCTCGAATCAAACACCGCAGGCTATGCAGCGACTGCTTCTGGAAAGGATTCTTTTGTTTCGGGACTTGCGGACTGCCTTGCCGCTCTTGAAAACGAGGAATGCGACACGCGTACGTTTATCTTTGCCGACGAGCCTATTCCTGAAACTTATGCCCCCATTGCAGGAGTCCCCTACCCCAACGCCGTGTGCGCGATTGCGCTCAGACTCACGACCGAGGTATCTAAGGCGGACGCCGCCTTCAAGAATGTGGATGTGGCAAACCTGTTCGAACAGTTCAAGACTCGGCAAGACCACTACGACACCGCCGCAGAGCAAGCCCTCGCGTTTCTCCGCGAACTAGACTCGCAGAAGGAATAGCCCCATGGCCATAGGAATCCGTCACGCTTGGCATGTTTTCGTTAAGCTAGTCAGCTTTTTCATTTTCGGCTTTTTTAGTCTGACCGTTGCCCTTGGCCTATTCCCGATTATCCACCTGATAACAGGCTTTTCCGAAAGACGCTTCAAGGCATTTTCACGCAAGCTCAACCATGTTTTCTTTATCGTCTACGTCAAGGTCATTTGCGCCATCGGCTGCATTAGCGTAGATATCGAAAATAAAGAAGCGCTGACCCACCTCCGCTCCAAAGTTGTCGTCGCGAACCACCCCTCTATTCTAGACGTCGTCATCTTGTTTTCGCTCGTGCCCAACGCAGACTGCATCGTGAAAGGCGACCTCGTCAACAACAAGTTCGTTTCGCTCATTGTAAGGAACCTCTACATTCCAAACAATATTCCTTTCGACGAACAGCTGGAGCGCGCCAAGAAATCTATGGACGAAGGCAACAACCTCATTATATTCCCTGAAGGCACGCGTTCTAAATCCGGCGTTCCTTGGGAATTCAAGAAGGGCGCCGCCAGGTTCGCCCTCTATGCCAAGAAGGACGTCATTCCCATTTTCTTTGGAGGCAACGATAAAATCGGACTGCGCAAGTACGACGGAATCACGCAGTACCATCCGACCGAACGTCTCCAGTTCAAACTGAAAGTTCTCGAGCCCATTTCGATTAAGGAATACGAAGATATTCCCATGACGATAAGCGCAAGTACTCTCACCAAGAAAATGAAAGAAGTTCTCGAGCAGGAACTCACGGAGGCAAAATGAAGCTTGCCCTAAAAATACTGGCCATCGTGATTCTCGTGTGCGCAACTGTAGTTGCGACTGCCGTAGTCATGAAAAAGCTGTACACCGCCGAGACAAGAGGGCCGACCATTACAAGCGCCTTCGTAGAGCAGCAAATCAGCGAGATTTCGGAGCTTGCAACGCTCCACCACCACTACCGCAAAAACGCGAACTACCAAGACGCCAAGAAACTCTTGAAATACATGCCCGACTGGAGAATCAACAAGTCCATCAAGGAATTCATGCTGATTTACCAGGGCGATGTCAAGCTCGGTTACGACTTGAAAGATATCAAGATCAATGTCGAGCCCATCACCAGGACAATCCTGATTTACTTGCCGGAACCTAAAATTCTGAGCCACAGTATCAATTTCGAAAGCATTGAAGTTTTTTGGGAAAAGAAGGGCTGGTTCAACGATATCAAATTCGAAGACTTCAAGCAATTCTTTATTGCCGAGCAGAAAAAATACGAAGAAGAAAACAGCGAAGAACTCAAGCGCAGGGCTCGCGAGCACGCCAAGCAAATCATACGGCTTTACCTAGGGTCAATCGTCAAATTCGCCGAACCCGAAGAAAACAACGAACAGCCGTTCGTTAAAAGATGGCTAGAACCCAATGATGGCTACCACATTAACCTAGAATAACGACTAAATCGGTTCTACTTCTTTGTCGTCTTGATACTGTCGTTTTGCACTTTCAGGATGATGTCGCCGGTTTCCGGATCCATCATCATGTCAAAACTCGAACGAATGGTAAACTTGAAGCCCGCGACGTCATAGCTGATGTCCAGCGAATGGACCATGCATTTATTCATGTAATCCAGGATCAGTTTGTCGCGGGTGTAATCCAACGCGTTCATGACATTAGTTTCGTTTTGCTGCATCACGGAACTCAGGTACCTGTGATGGATTTCGTAGGTGTACTTGTTTTCGAGTTCCTTGGGAATGTACGAGATTCCGCCCATGCGGAGCACCGGTGAATTCTTGGTCAGATTCCAGAACAGGAATCCGCGATAACCCGGGTCGTAAGATTTCGTATTCGTCGACACGCCCGAAGCCATGAATTTTGCGAAAGATTCTTTACGGGCAAAGTACTTTTTCATCGCCAAGTCGTCTTCGGACATGAACGTCGAATAGATTGTTCCATACGGCGTCTTGCCAAAGACTTTTCCCACATGATAGACGCGCTTGATATTCCCGTTAGCGGTCTTTACACGGTAAGTCAACTGTTTCGTCAACGGGCTCCTGCTCTTTACCTGTTCCGAAATATCCGTATTCGTCCTTCCGTAATCTTCGGGAACAATTGCATTCTTGAAGAATCTCCCGACATAATTCCGGAATTCTTCGATGCTGTTGCACTCCAGCATATCAAGTACGCGAGCATTTGCGTAAAGGATTTCGCCAGTCTTTACACTGAACAAGACAACTCCACCAGGCACGTATTCCATGTAATTCAAAGACACTTCTCGCAGGAATTCGGCGTTCTTGATAGAGCCGTCAATCTTCGCCTTGATCATGTCTCTATCTTTAAAAGGCATCAAGAGGAACTGGGATGCTCCCACGCGAATGCTTTCTTTGGCGAGATCCTGGTTGTCCGTCATGACAACAAATGGAATTTGGAGATTGCGCCGTTCAGCTTGGAAATTCTGGATGAGCTTAAAGCCGTCCATTTTCGGAAGGTTCGCATTAATCAAGGCAAGCGCCACATGACGCCCGTATTCAAGCAGCAAGTCCAGCGCCTGTTCGCCATTTTCGGCCAGCAGCACGTGGTAATCCGACCTCAGAATACTTTCAAGGAACGCTCTCTCTTGCGGATTAGCTTCAGCAATCAAGATGGTCTTCGTATTCGCCGGAAGTGCGACCTCCTTGCCGCGAGAAGAACTATCATGAGCACTCACATGCGTATTGCGGAAAGACAAATCGTAAATGTGGCAGCCGTTATTGTCGGCAATAAGGCGGCCCTTCATAAAGACGTACATGCCACGCGTCACATAGGTCACTTCACAGGGTGCCTCGTAGGCGGCCCTTTCTGCCTCGTGAAGTGTGTAGTACACCGGGTTTTCAGGATTGTTCGAAGCATCCTCGACTTCTTGGACATCCTTAAAACCGAGACTCAGGAGCTGTTCTTCGTACTGCCGATTCACAAACAGGAACTTGAACTTTTCATTCTCGAACGTCATGATCGCCCTAGGAGTATTTTCCTGATAGTCGAGACGCCCGATTTTTGAATACACGGCACGCGTGTTGCTATCTTCGATGACTATTCCCGAAGTCTCCATGTGCTCCATGGTAGCCTTCAACGGTTGCGGCTTTCCATAGTAGTAGCCCTGGACTTTTTCGCAACCGATGCTCTTCAGGAATTCCATCTGTCCCTTGGTTTCTACACCTTCGGCCAAGGTCTTTAACCCAAGGCTTTTCGCCATGCGGACCATCGAGCTGATAATGGTGCGAGATACCTCGTTAAAGTTCAAAAGGAAGGCCATGTCGATTTTAAGTTCGTCGAACTTGTAGTCCTTGAGCGTATTCAGCGAAGAATAACCGCTGCCAAAATCGTCCATCCAGACTTCGTAACCGACCTCGCGGAACTTCTCGATTTCATGCTGGATATACGAATCCGACGCCATGATGCTTTCGGTAATTTCTACACGGATGTAGTCACGCTCAATCTTGTATCTTTCAAGAATACCTTCGACTACCTCAAAAATATCGCAGCCGGTAAAGTCCAATCGCGAAAGGTTGAACGACACCGGAACCACAGGGTTGCCCTGGTCCAATTGATCGCGCATTTCTCTGCAGACAAGTTCTATCACGTGGCTGTCGAGTTTATGGATTTGCTTGGATTCCTCTAATGCGCCGACAAATTCGCCCGGGTTCAAAAAGCCCTGTTCCGGATCGATCCAACGGGCGAGCGCTTCCATACCGCAAAACGTTCCTGTAATCGTTCGCACCACCGGCTGATAGTAAACCTTGATGTAGCCATTCGTAATGGCATCGTCAATGTGGTTTACCACGTAATTATGCAACATGAGAGTCCTGTGCAGGTCTTCGTCATATTGCCGGATAAATTTGTCGCCCTTTTTCTTTTGAATATTGCAAGCGAGTTTCGCCTTTTCAATCGCGTCGAGAATATCGCTGTCTGTATCCGTTTGGCAAATGCCCACGTAAAGGTCCATCGAAATTTTCGAAACCGTACCTTTAACGTATTTTCGAACTTCGCACAACTTTTCTTCGAGGTTGGCAATGTCTGCAGCAATGTCTGCAACAACGACAAAATGGTCGTTCGTGCTACGGCATACCAGGTTATCTGCAAACTGCTTTTTCAGTACGGCCGCAAAGTGAATCAAGAACTCGTTTCCGGAGCTAAAGCCGTTGGCATTGTTGTAAAGCTTCATCCCGATAATGTCGAAGAAAACCACTGCAGGGGTTTTACCTGCATTTAAAAGACCCTCTACATAGTTTTCTCCGCGGATGCGGCAATACTCTAAATTCGGAAGCCCCGTCAGGGAATCGAAGAACCGGTCGGAATGATCGTTTACGCGCATGAAAATGGAGCGCTTGCCATTCCAGGAAATCTGCGACGCCTCTACAACCAGGTCTTTTCCCGAATACGGGCAGCGAATAATCGTCACCCCTTTTTCAAGGAGTTCTTCGACAAACAATGTATTCTGTTCGTTGGCAGGAAAGAAATATTCTTCGAACTTGATTCCCTGTTCATAGGGTCTTTTCGGTTTCCAAAAAAGCGACATAGAAGGATTCACCATATAGATTTCGTGCGATTTCGCATCGAAAATCACAAACGGGTCCACCTTGGCCGTATTCAAAAGATCCACGACTACCGACGCGGGAATGTCGGATTTCTCACGCAAAGTCATTGCTCCCACCTTGATTCACATTTTCTCTCTTACCTATTAAATTAAATGATTTCGTTTGGATTTGCAAACGTTTTTTTCACATTTCAACCCTAAAAACAGCCCTAACACGCCCTTTACACGCAAAAAACCGCCCCTAAGGGACGGCTTTTTGCGAAAAAATCTAGTGCCAAGCGAAGGCAATAGGCAATTAGCCTATTGTCGGAGCGAAGGGCGAACAACGACTAGCAAATCCTTTTGGAGTTCTCTCTTTTCGTTGTTCGCATATACAGTAGGTCAATCGGCGGCTGAAGCGTAATCCCCATCCAGAATACACCAGACGCCATCGCCACTCTTTTTAGTGGGGCGGCACAAGTTCGGATACACCCCCTCGGGGGCACCGATATTGCGCTGCACACAATCGACACCATTGTTGATGTAATCTTGTCGTTCCTTGCACTGTTCCTGCACCGTGTGAGTCGTATCAGGAACATAGTCAGCCGTGCGGCAGGTTTCATTTTCAAAAATCCACGTGCTTCCGATATCGGTAATCTTCACGTTGTACTTTTCAATGAAAATGGTGTCGATATACGCCTTTATAAGATTGCTGTCATAACCGACAATCGTCACCAGCGAATCTCCTTCAAAGGCATCGATTTCCCAACCCGTTGGAGGCGGCAAGGCAACCGTATCAAGCGCAGGTTCTATATACCATGGATTAGGCTTAACCCATACCGTGATTGTGGAATCCGTCAGGCGAATCAGTTCGTATTCTTTCACTGAATCTTGATAAGCATATAGATCTTTTATTTCCGTATAGAAAAAGACTTCGTTACCCACCGTAATCTTTTTCAAATAGTCATTTACATTTCCGCAAGCACCCCAAGCGGGCATCTTGCAATCGCGTTCATCGGCGAGCATCAGCGAATCTTCACGAACTAGGATTGCGAACTTATAATCACCAGGCCAACCATTTTTATAGGAGAGCAGGACTTTTCCATTCGCATAGATATGGTCGATACCGCAAAACGGGGGCACTTTTTTCAGGGCATTAATATAGCGGCCCAAAACGACATCAGCACCTACCGCAGCGCGCTGTTCGGGCGTAAAAGGATCCAATTCGTCATACGTATAAGTGTAGAAATCCGGCTCGATTCCCGTGGTATCGAACGGGAGCGAATCCTGCACCGTTTTCGAGGCTCCCGTTTCAGACGAAGAACTCACAAGCGGATCCGGCGATGCAGGTCCCTCGGACGAGGAACTCCCGGTGCCGGCTTGGGACGAAGAGCTCTCGGCGCCGACTTGCGGCGTATCTTGTTCCGGTGCTTGGGATGATGAATCCGAATCGCCGCAGGCAAAAAGCGCGAAAGCGACAGAACCCGTTACAGCCAAAGACAAAAACTTTTTCAGCATAATATTCTCCTCTTCAACAAAGTATAAAAAAAATTGGCCGCCCCAAATGGGACGACCAATCATGAAATTGTTCCGTAACTTAGTTACCGCGTTCGAAGCGGATGAAGTTCACGACCTTCAAGCTGGAAAGACCGAGCTGCTTGGCAACGACTTCCTGGAGGTAGTCCTTGACAGAGAGCTTCTTCGGGTTCTTTTCGGACATGAAGAATTCCTGGTCTTCGAGAACGATTTCCTTGAGCACCTTGGCGACGCGACCGTCGATCTGGCGCTGCAGGAATTCGGGCTTCGGAGCCTTGCCGGAAGCTTCGATCTGAGCCTTGGCAATTTCCTTTTCCTTTTCGATCGTTTCAGCCGGAACTGCAGCATCGTTCAATGCAACCGGAGCGAATGCAGCGGCCTGCATAGCGATGTCCTTAGCGGCAGCCTTGAGGGCAGCTTCGTCGGCAGAGCCTTCGTAAGCGAGTTCGGTGATCACACCGATCTTGCCCTTCATGTGGCTGTAAACGCCAAACACGGAGTTTGCAGTCTTCTTCATTTCGGCGAACTTGCGGAAGTCGATGTTTTCCTGGATCTTGACGAGCACGTCCTGGAGCACATCGTTGATCTTCTTGCCATCGACAACGGCGTTCTTGAGGTCTTCGACAGAGGCGATAGCCTGAGTTTCGACAGCCTTCACAGCCATGTTGGCGAGAGCGACGAAGTCGTCGTTGTTGGAAACCGGTTCAGTTTCGCAAGAGAGTTCGAAAGCAGCAGCCTTGTCAGCGGTTTCGATGAGGTAGATGCGGCCTTCCTTAGCGGCCTTGTCGGCGCGCTTGGCGGCAACAGCAGCACCCTGCTTGCGGAGGAGTTCAACGGCCTTGTCCATGTCGCCGTCAGTTTCGGTGAGGGCCTTCTTGCACTGCATCATGCCCACGCCAGTCTTCTGTTGTCGAACTTCTTAGCTTCTTCCTTGTCGGCCTTCTTGTCAGCAGTACGCTTCTGGACGTTAGCTGCGATGTAGTCGACGATGAGCGTGAGAGACTTCACGGCGTCGTCGTTAGCCGGAATCGGATAGTCCACGAGAGTCGGGTCGACGTTCGTGTCGCAAATGCCGATGATAGGAATGTGGAGGCGGCGAGCTTCAGCCACGGCGATCTTTTCGTGAGCGAGGTCGGTCACGACGAGGAGGCCCGGGAGGTTCACCATTTCACGGATGCCACCGAACACGGAAAGGAGCTTTTCGCGTTCGCGGTTCTTGTCGAGGACTTCCTTCTTGGAGAGAGCCTGGAAAGTACCATCAGCTTCCATAGCGTCGATCTTGTCAATCTTCTTGATGGACTTACGAACGGTCTGGAAGTTCGTGAGCATACCACCGAGCCAGCGGTTGGTCACGGAGAACTGGTTGCAAGAAGCAGCAGCGTCGAGCACGCACTGACGAGCGGTCGGCTTGGTGCCAACGAAGAGCACGGTCTTGCCAGATTCAGAAATCTTGGCAGCGGCCTTGGCGGCTTCTTCAAGGAGTTCACGAGTCTTGGAGAGGTTGAGAACGTAGATGCCGTTCTTTTCAGCCAAGATGTAGGGTTTCATTTTCGGGTTCCAGCGCTGAGTCTGGTGACCAAAGTGGGAGCCTGCAGCAAGCAGATCTTCGACAGAAGGCAGATTTGCCATAATGTATTTTCCTTTTCGGTTGTTACTACCCGGACTGCAATTAAGCCGCGAAGCGATGCCCGAACCTAGGGGTGTGGACCTCGCCACCGAAGCGACTCTCGCAAGCCGGTGATTGGTTTTACTCGTGCGTAATTGCCCGAGCGGCGCATAATATAGAAAATAATCATAGGCAGGTAAAGCGCAAAAATCCGTAATTTTAACTAAATTTGCGCCCATGGCAGATAAAAAGAAAATTCTCGTGATGGTTGCAAGCCCGAAAAACGAACGCAGCGGAACCCTGATTCCGACCAAGGCGTTCGTAGAAGGCCTAGAAGAAAGCGGCGAATACGAGTCGGAATACCTTTTTATCGACCGCCTGAATATCAAGCCCTGTCGCGGTTGCTTAAGCTGCTGGGGTCGTGAAGACGGCAGCTGCTTCATGAAGGACGACGATGTGCCCTGGATTCGCGAAAAACTCACGAACTCCGACATTGTTATCTGGAGTTTCCCTTTGTACTTGTTCGGCGTGCCGGGTCAGATGAAGTGTCTGATGGACCGCATTGTGGGCATGGTTCACCCTTACATGGGTCAGAAGCTTAAGGAAGGCGCCACCGCCATGAACTCGCATTTGCACGGGCTCCAGTTCCAGAAAGAAGGCCAAAAGATCATTCTGCTTTCGAGCTGCGCCTGGATGGACATAGACGTGGTCTACGAACCGATTCGCAAGCAGTTCGATATCATTCTCGGGCACGAAGGCTACACGCTCATTGCCTGCCCGCAGATGCGAGCGCTCGACCACCGCGGGGGCCCGCGCCGTTTGAACATGCTGCGTGAAAAGTACAAGAAAGGCGGCGCAGAACTTGCCAAAACAGGCAAGCTTTCGCAAGAGGCAATCGACCTGATGCAAAAGCCGATTTTCAGCGACGAGGCCTACGAGACGCTCGTGACCGAGTTCGTCACGCACATGTTCGACCGCCCGGATAATTTCTAATAAACTAATCAGACAACCAAGAGCCGATGCTGAGATTCCTCAGCATGACATGCTGGCGACAAGCGTATAAAAAGAAAAGCCCTGGCAGACGCTAGGGTTTGTGAGCCTCAAGCGATTCGTATCAACGAATCGTGGAGGCGAGAGTGAGGCGATATCACATTCTTGCGTTTGCAATAAAGCCGAGCGGTCTGTAATAAAAGGAAAACCCTGGCGAGAGCCAGGGTTTTCCGTAAAAGCAAATTCGCAGATTAGCGCTTGCTGAACTGGAAGTGCTTACGAGCCTTCTTGCGGCCGAACTTCTTACGTTCAACAGCACGAGAGTCGCGAGTCATCAAGCCTTCCTTCTTGAGGGCCGGCTTGTCTTCAGCGTTGTTAGCAACCAGTGCGCGGGCAATGCCGAGACGGACAGCGCCCATCTGGCCAGCGATGCCACCGCCACGAGCGGTAACTTCGACGTCCCATTCTTCCGCGTTGCCGAGAATGGCGAACGGGAGGTTTGCAATCATGTTCTGCACTTCAGAATGGAAGTAATCCTTGAAATCACGACCATTGATAGTGCGCTTGCCGGAACCCGGCTTCAGGATCACAGCAGCGATG
>CADBHQ010000034.1 GCA_902794535.1 Fibrobacter succinogenes
GCCAGTGCCAGACCGTCAACGCGTGTGACGCGTTGCTAGTATCCTAGGGCTATGCCCGTATATGAAGAACCGCCGGCTACGCCGGCGGGTCACTTTTTTATGCTCAGGTTATGCTTTGGGGTGCTCATATACAAAAAAACATCCTGGTGTAGCCAGGATGCTTATCGCTTTAAAATGTTTGGTGAAATTAAATGTCGTCTATAATCGCAGAAGAGGAACTTTCGACCGGAGCTTCGCTGGAGCTGGATTCTTCAGCCGCCGAAGAAGAGCTTTCGGCCGGAGCGCTGCTGGAGCTAGATTCTTCTTCAGAAGAGGAACTTTCGGCCGGAGCGCTGCTGGAGCTGGATTCTTCTTCAGAAGAAGAACTTTCAGCCGGAGCGCTGCTAGAGCTAGATTCTTCAGAAGAACTGGATTCCACGATCTTCGAAGAGGAGCTTGAAACCGGAGTGTCGCTGGAGCTAGATTCTACAATCTTGGAAGAAGAGCTGGATTCCAAGATTTTCGAAGAAGAACTGCTTTCGACCGGTGCTTCGCTAGAACTGGATTCGTCGTCGATTTCAGAAGAGGAACTTTCTTCGATGTCTTCGCTAGAGCTAGATTCGACAACCTTGGAAGAAGAACTCGGACGCGTTTCGATGGCGTCTTCTTCATTAAAGACGGGCTTTTTCGAACTGGAGCTGACATCTTTGTCAGATTCGCTGCTAGAAGAACGTGTGAGTTCCTTTTCCCAGCCGAGGTCGACCCATTCATTGTTTTCGCAGCGGTAGAAACTGCCGTCGGCGAGAACCTGTTGGACATCGCCCTTGTTAGAAGAACCGCATTTTTCTAATTCAGCCAGAGTCTTTACGACGCCGTCGGGCATGGGAGCCGACGCAGAAGATCCGGAATCGGAATCACCGCAACCGCCCAAAATGGCGACAGATATCATGGAGGCGCTTAGAAAAGCTTTTTTCATTCAGTTCTCTCCTTTTTAATTCCCAAAAAGCATTTTAATTTGTAACAAACAATATACAAATTTTGTAGTGTTTTTTAAAGATTCGTTTTGCCAAATTGAATAAAAAAAATCTGATTATACATGTTTGGGGGCTTTATTATACATTTTGTATAATTTAAGAAAAAATATTGATAGAATTGTGTTGAAAATTGCTGAAATTTGCTGAAAATCTTTATTTTTGTATAATAAATGTGTTGACTGCGACTTAGAAAAAAGATATATTCCTTAATATGAAATCGGTACTTGAATACAAAGACTATCACCTCTTTATGCAGGATTACTACGACGAACGCAAGCGTCTCGGTGCGTTTTCGTGGCGCGAATTCTGCAAGAGTGCTGGCTTTACTTCACCGAACTTCTTGAAACTGGTGTGCATGGGCCAAAGCAAGCTCAGCAAGGTCAAGGTAGACGATGTAGCGAAGGCCATGGGCCTTGTCGGCTACGAGGCGGATTACTTCCGTGCAATGGTTGCGTTCTGCAATGCCGACAAAGATGACGCCAAGAAGGCGGCCCTCCTTGAAATGCAGAAGATAGCGCTGGAACACAAGGTGCGTGTGGTCGATGGCGATGCATTCCAGTATTATGAATCCTGGAAGTACCCGGTGCTCAGGGAACTTGCCCCGATGATGTCTGGCGCATGCCCCCGCGACTTGGCCGATGCATGCAAGGAACATGTGTCTGCCGAAGAAGTTCGCGATGTATTGAATTTCTTGGTGAAGGCCGGGTTCCTGAAAAAGGACGGCGAAAAGGTTTATACGCAGACCGAACAGACCGTAATCGGTTCGAATGAGGCACTCCCTATAGCCATTCGGGCCATGCATAAAGAAATGGCGAATATGGCCGCCCGCGCCGTAGACCGCTATTCTGCAAGCGAACGCTTTTTTACGGGCGTCACGCTCGGCGTAAATCAAGAGGCGAGCGCACGGATTGCAAAAGAACTCGATGCCTGCTGCAGAAAAGTGCTTGCGATTGCGAACGAATACAACGACTTGGATCAGGTTTGTAGAATCAATTTTCAGTTTTTCCCGGTAACGGATAAGATTAAAGAGGTGCACCATGCTTAAGAAATGCACACTAGCCGTCAGTTTCATATCCTCCATTTTCATGGTGGCCTGCTCTAGTGATAACGTGGCTGGTGGGACAATCGACCCGAATTCCATTGCCGAAACAAGCAGCTCGTCCGAAGGCGGAAAAGATGCAGATGTGAAACCGATAGAAACGAGTTCTTCTATCGTTGTCGATACTGTTGCGGTATCCAGCTCGTCTGAAAAATCAGTCTCGTTAAGTTCTAGCTCCTCATGGGTGGGGCCGAAGAACGTGAGCAGTAGCAGTTCAAATGACGATAAAGGCTTTGTGCCGGATCCGATACCTGTGTCTTCTTCGTCGGCGGTGGATGAAGATCGTAGCTCTTCGTCGGAATACCATAATCTTCGTGTCCATACAGAGGATTTCAGTTTGCAGTGCAAGGATTATTCACTCTATAATAAAAACGATATTCCCGTTGTCGCCCCCGAAATCGAACCTCCTTCGGCTCGCTTCTACATGGAAGGGAGTTCAGAAGTGATTCAGTTTGAAAATGTCCAATTCGATGTTCCCTGCGACGAAGAACAACGGACATCATTCTTGAATAGTGTCAACGAATCTGGCGCCATTGTGGGCCTTGATGGGAGTACGCTGTATGCAACGTTTAGCCGGAGCAAGGGCTTGGATTATGGCTGTTTCTGCGTGGCGGATGCCGGATTCAAGTTGCCCCAGTACTATCCTGGAATTGAATATGCGGTGTTTGACCAACAGAAACCGCTCCAGATGAAAGAGATTCACAATAAGGATATTAACTAAAGGAGGAAATCATGAAAAAGTTATTCATTTGCGGTGTAGCACTTTCGCTGATGTTGCTCGCCTGTGGCGACGATTCGTCTTCGGGCACGGCACCTGAGCCTATTACTGAAGGCAACAGTTCCGCAGTGGAAGAGTCTTCCTCTAGTGAACTTCCACCCGATACAACCTGTTGCAAGGTGACGAGTTCTTCTTCTAGCGAAGAACTGAGTTCGTCTTCGATTTCGTCTTCTTCACAAGAAGAAACCGTACAGCAGATTAACGATATCTTTGGAACGTGTCTCGATAAAAAGGTGGACCCCATGTTGGATGCGACTTTGCCTCCTGTAGCCTATTTGGGTTATGAAGACGGAGACGATTCGGCGACGGTCGTTGTCGAGAATGTTTCGATGAATTGTAGGTCTATCAGTGGAACGAAAAGTATAATTCGTCAACCGATTGTCGGAAATATTTACCTTTCGGCTTCCGGTGATACTCTTTATATGCAACAAGCGGCGCTTGATACCGTCAATGCCGAACCGGATTGCATTTGTGATTCCCGCCTGATTTTTAAGGTGAAGGCTGACCCCGCATTTATCAATGCCTCGCTCTTGGTTGCCGTTAGAGACGGTGATTATGGCAACAGAATGGAAATTATTAAGGCGTTTCCACCTGATGAACAGGAACCGCGGGATTCTATTCCTGCCGCGCAGGATAGTGTTCCCGAATCGACCCCGACGGATTTGGAATTGAAGGGGTTTGAAAGAGGTAAATGCATGAATGATGATCTTGCTGCCAAGCCAGTTGCAAAGTCTGCCGCTACCGAACTCCCCGAAGCAAGGCAGATTACTTACATGAACGGCGAAACTGTCTTGACTTTGGAAAACGTGACGGACTATTGCGGAATTGACGCGAAGGTTTCTCAGAAGATGGTCGGCGATACCTTGATGCTTGACTATTACGATGCAACCAGTGTAACCAAGTGCATTTGCAACTTTGATAAAATCGAATTCCTGATTGAACCGGAAAATGCAACTGCCCGATACGTCAAGTTCAAGGATGTTCTGTACTGGGTCAATGTGATTATGTACGAAGTTGACCCTAATTGGAAAGGGTAATTACTCCTTGCTACTCACGAAAAACAGGCGCCCCTTTTGGAGCGCCTGTTTTAATTTCTTTTATTCCCGGAAAAACGGGGCTTATTAGTATAGCGTAGGCGAAAGAGGTAAGTCGTTGAGCGAACATTCGTTGGCCAAAGGCCAAGGCCATGTGAGCGAGACGAGCTCACCTCTGAAGCTGTAGCTATCCTAATAAAGCAGGGCGAACACCATTCCCGGCCTAAAGTACTTGCCGGCGGTGTACTTGAGGGCCGTGCTGTGGAGCAGCATGAACAGTGCGCTTGCTTCAACCTTATTGGCCTTCGCGATGCTGCCGAATGCCTTCGTAAAGGCGGGCAGGTTGCGCGGGAGTTTCGGGCTGATGCGGCTGTCAGCAAGGAGTGCGCCCTTCTTCAGGAGTTCCTTGTGCATCTTGTCGGCGGCGGTGTCGCTGAGGCCAAATGCCTTCACGAGAGCTTCCGGGTGCAGGCGGCAGGAACCGTTGAATCCTTCCGGTGCGGCGAACGGGATGCGGGCTTCTTCGTAGAGGTTGCGGATCATGGAATCGCCCATGTCGGCAGCCTGCTTTTCCAATCCGTGGTGCATCATGGCGCACATAATGCTGTACTGAATGCCAATCCACACATCGTGAGCCTGGAAGTTGAATTCGTCGAGCGGAGAACCGTCCTTACGCACAAGGTTCGCGGCACCGATGAGCGGGCTGTTGGCCTTGTAGTTCGTGTTGAAAACGCGCAACAGGTTGGCTTTCGCCTTCTTCTCGTCGCTAATCGGCTTGAGGCCGAGCAGGCGGAGGTAAGTGTCGGCGAGCATCGTGTCTGCGAAGACATCGTCGCAGTCGTTAGCAATCTTTGCGTTCCAGCTGGCGGTGAATGCGTCCTTGCATTGGGCGGTGAGCCATGCCTTCTTGAGACCGCGGAGTTCATTCTTCGAAAGTTCCACGTCGCTCGGGATTGCGCCAGAGTTCAGCCATTCGTTGATGGTCTTGAGGGTTGCCTTCACGTTGGTACCATCGATAACGAGCGTTTCCTTGATAGCGTCGGCGAGTTGCGGGAGCTTGTCTGCAACAACGTCTTTTGCTTCCATCGGAGTCACGAAGAAGTGGTAGTAGCCTTCGGCTTCGTCCCAAAGGGCTTCGTCGAATTCCTTGTTGGCTGCGTCGGCCTTGGCGTTCCAAGTGTCAGCCTGAGCCTTGTCGCCGAGGATTTCGGCAATCTTTGCTGCAGCGCGGAGGCCTGCAATCCAGAGGCTACCGCAGTACACGGAAATGCCGTGGCTGGAGAGGTTGTCGAACGTGTCGTCGGTACCGTGGGTGAGCGGGAAGTTTTCGCCTTCGTTCACCATCTTTTCCAGATACTGCATGGCGGCGTAAACAGCTTCCTTGCAATCCTGCAAGTTCTGCTTGTCCTGCGTTTTCACGTAATGACGGAGAACCATCAGCACATACTTCGGAGCGAGATCCTTCCATTCCTTCACGTTGTGCCAGTCGTAGGCATCGGGTTCTGCATCGAAGGGGCTTCCGAGGTCGTGAATCACGGCGCCACGCACGGCGCGCGGGCCTTCAAGCTTCGGATCCGGAAGGTCTGCGAACGGGTGGTTCACATATTCGTGGTGACGACGACGGTTGTCGTTTACGGCGAGAATAGCGTCACCGAAGCGCTTCATGACTACACCGTCGAGGCGCGGCATCAGGGCCATCAGGCTGAAGCTGCCGTAGAAGTAAACGTCGAGAGAGTTGAAGAACGGATAGTCGGCGCATTCACGGACCAAGAAGCGGTCGTCCTTGTCCCACACGGTGGCTTCGGCGAGGAAGCTGAGCGTGTTGATGGCGAGGCTCTTGAATTCGTCCTGCTTGGCGGCAGTCTTGTAGAGCTTGGCGACGGCCTTCTTCGGCACGAGGGCTTCGAAAGCCTTGAGGCGTGCGTCGAAGTTCTTGTCGGCGGCGAGGGCTTCGACCAGGATGGCGCCTACGCGGCCATAAGCTTCGGGGAAGAATGCGGTGTACTTTTTGGCAGAGGTGAGCTTGTTCAGCTTGATTTCGGGGAAGTCGAGCACCAGGTTGAACTGGAAGCTGACCTTCTGCTTCGGCTTGAGAACGGCGGTAACTGCAACAGCACCGGCCATGGTTTCGCGACCGCTGTAGACGTTTTTGACCCAGGCTTCGCAAACGCGACCGCTACGGAGAGCACCCTTCAGCACGCTGGCAGCGTCATCTTGGTAGAACATCGGCTTCACGGAAACGTTCAGGTTATCCTTCTTGTTCCAGGCGACAGATACGCCCATGCAGCCGTTGAAGTCGCTTTCGGCGAGCGGCTTTTCGTTGTAGAATTCGAGACCGCGGACTTCGCGACCATCCTTGGCCTGCTTGCTGAACTTGACGCCCTTCGGGAAACGAGCAGACGGCACGAGCACGAAGCTCGAGTCCTGAACGCCCTGGCGGTCCTTCTTGGCCATGTAACCGGCGATGCAGTCCTGCACCTGCACGATGGTGATTTCGCGGGTTTCCTTGGTGGTATTTTCGAGAGTGAACACGGTGGCGTTCACGGGGAGGCTAGAGAGGCGTTCGTCACCCGGAGTCACATAGCTGGACTGGGTCTTGGTAATCTGCACGCCCTTGCCTTCGTACTTGGTTTCGCTCACCGGATAGAGGGCGGCGTACTGCATCTTGGCGGCATCGTAACCGGCCTGGCCCAAGAATTCGCTGTCGTTTGCCCAAGCGGCGGTAAGTGCGCCCTGGCGCACAACCTTTTCGCCCACAACACCGTTGAAGAAGTCGATGACGGCGCTGCGGTTGAGTTCGGCACCAGCCTTATTCAAGAGAGCGGCGGTGCGGTCGCTCCATTCAATGTGCCAGCGTTCAAAGTCGGCAGCATTGTTCTTGAAGAAATCACTCCCTGCAATGGCCTTGTTGAGCTTGGCTTCGGCCTTCTTCTGGTTAGCAAGTTCAGCGGCGCTGAAGAGTGCTTCGCCCTTGGCGTCCACCAGCGGGTACTTGGCAAGCATCTGCGTAAAGCCGGCGAAGTCGGCAATTTCGAGAGCGGCCTTTGCGTCGATTACGGATTCGCGGAAGAAGAAGTTGTTGAAACGGAGGTCAGAGGGCTTTTCGGTGCGAACCTGCACGCCCGGCATCACGTTCATTACGGGGGTGGTGCCAGCAGGTGTTGCGGTGAATGTCGAGCCGATACCGCCGACAGCAATACCCGTGGTAGAAGGGGTCGTAGAAAGCGGGGTGTACCAGGGCTGGATAAATTCCACGGCGAGGCCCGGGGTCATCAGCTTCTGGACGGAACCGGCCTGTTTGGCGCCGGCGAGGAAATTTTTACGGGTTAAAAGTTAAAAATTATAAAGGCTGTAAAAAGGAGGGGCTTTTCCAAATGTGTACACAAAATGAACGTTTTCTAAAACGTGTTTTTCCTCACACAAATTTGCATACAAAGCATATTTTCGTGAAAATGGCGAAAAAAAGCGATGAAATGCGAAAAAATGGGTTTCAAAATGTTTGCATTTGTATTTAAAATAACGTATATTTAGATTGATTTAAAAAAGGAGAACTTATGAAAAAGTTTCTGTTAAGTGTACTCGTTCTTGCTGTTGCCTTGTTTGCCGCCGAAAAGGTTTACCTTGCTCCGGTGGGTCTTACTGGTATGCATGGGGACTATGCTGTTGCATCGTCCAAACTCATGAAGGCTTATATCGAAGATGATGGCCGCTATATCTTGGTGGTTGGTTCTGCAGAAGATGGCGTTACGGCTGACAATCAGGCTGCCGTTCGTCAGAAAGCTACTGAAAAGGGCTGCTCCAAGTATATTATTGCGGAATTTACCCGCCTTGGTGAAAACGTCATCATGTCGTTCAAGCTTTATAGCGTCGACAAGGACGCCCCGATTTGGGATGACCGCCTCAAGGCTCGTAACCCGGATGACTTCGATCCGATTATCCAGCGCGTTGCCCGCAATATTGGTACTAAGAACAAGGCTGTTGACGATACCGATATTTACAGCGTGACTGAACAGGAAACCAAGACTCCGAAGCGCAAGGGTGTTAATTCCTACATCGGTATGTCTGTGGGTGGTCTGATGGCTGTTCAGCCTGAAGTTGATGTCTTTGCTGGTCTTGATTTCTTCTTGATGTATGATGCTCAGGTAATCTTGTTCGGTATCGACTGGGATATGTATGGCTTGGGTGATGACACCCGCCTTGACTACATGGATTTGGCAATTTCTGCTTACTATCCCTTTGGTACCAAGGCAATCACCCCGTTCCTGGGCGGTGGCCTTGCCTTTAGCAAGACCGAATACGAAAGCAAGGTTCGTTTGGCCGATAGGAACAGCGATGCATACGATTATAAATACAACTATAGCACCGATGACTACGATTACAGTGACGAAAGCTCGGGCCTTACAGGCTTCATTGGCGGTGGTGTGATGTTCAACCGTTCCAGCCGCGTGATGTTCATTGCCCAGGTAAAGTACATGCTCAATTTCTACAAGAACGACATCTACAATGCTAATAAAAGAGATGATGGCGTTACAGAAATTACTGCCAAAGATCATGCAGTTCAGGGTCTCGTCTTTAACGTTGGCATTGCTTACGGCTTCTAATAGACTAGGCTAAAACCGATATTAATTTATTAGAGAGAAAAACATGAAATCTTTAAATGGATTTCTCATAGGTGCGATTTTAGCACCTTTTTTCTTTTCGGCATGCTCCGAAACAGATGAGAAAGTTGTTAAGAGCTATTCAGATTATGAGCTGAATGGTGTTGTCATCAAGGATGGCTATTATAAGGATGCGCGAAATAATCACGAATACCGGATTATGAAAATTAAGAAGGAAAGTTCGAATTATTACTCATATTATTCTTCTTATGATTTGCAAGGTTATTATTTGTGGTTTGCCGAAAACTTGGACTACGTGGATTCTACGTTAGAAGATGATTCTTGGTGCTATGAAGACAATAAGGACAACTGTAAAAAATACGGTCGACTTTATAATTGGAAGGCTGCTAGGGAGGCTTGTCCTGAGGGTTGGCAACTGCCGACTCATGATATGTGGCAGGAACTTTATAATGTCGTTGGCGACAGAATAGAACCTGTGGGCACAAAGCTGAAATCGGTTGACCAGTGGCAGAATGCCGAAGGTGTTTTGCAGGGTACAAATCGCCAGGGCTTTTATGGCCTTCCGGCAGGTCGAAAAAATGTAGAGGGCGGCTGGCTCCCGGTGGGTAAGTTTGCTTATTTCTGGTCAAGTACCGAAATTTCTACGGATAAAGATCTTGCTTATGGTTGGCAGCTGACTTATGAAACAGATGTCTTTAACTATGGAAAATACTACAAAGATCACGGAATGTCGGTGCGTTGCGTGAAATTTATGGAGGATAGCGATCTTCATGTTGAAGGTGATTTTGATTCCACCTATCTTGAGGAAATACCTTTCCACTTTGGTGAATTGAAGTATCAGGGCCAAACATATAAGACCATTGAACTATGGGGTAAAACCTATATGGCCGAAAATATGAATTATGAGACAGGAAACAGCTGGTGCTACAATAATAGCGCAGATTCCTGTAAAAAATATGGCCGCTTGTATGACAAGGAAACCGCTGCGAAGGTTTGCCCTGAAGGTTGGCGACTGATGAAAAATGGAATTCTTGATGATGAAGATGATTACCCGGAAGCTTTCGCAGAAGTGGTAAAGTCTATGGGGTCGTCTCGTGCGCTGTTGGGCTATACCGCCGAAGAAACGAAATCCACAGAAGGATGGGCTAAGCAACCCGGAAATAATCTGTCGGGATTCAACTTGAAACCTTCTGGTGGATACGACATTGGCAGTGAATCTTTCTTTGATATTGGCTATACGGCTTATCTGTGGCTTGATATGTCGAAAGAATCTCAAGAAACTGGTGATACAGTTGCCGTTGGCTTGCGTTATTCCGAATCATCCTTCTCTGTTGTGGATAACGGTAAGAATTATGCATACGCCGTGCGCTGCATGAAAGAATAACCTAAAACCTTTCACAAAACAAAAACAGGTCCGCCAAGCGAACCTGTTTCTGTTTTGAAAGCTATTGTCACATTTTAATGAATGTAATGAGTCGGGCGGTCTTACCGTGAGCAACAAACGCCTCGTATTAACGAGGCGTGGTTGACGCCTACGGCGTCCGCGGCTTCACTCGGTCATGAAATTATGCAAGCATAATTTCGCGACTCTCGTTTTGCACGCTTTTGCGAGAGCGAGACGAAGTCACATTTTAATGAATGTAATGAGTCGGGCGGTCTTACCGTGAGCAACAAACGCCTCGTATTAACGAGGCGTGGTTGCGAGAGCGAGGCGAAGTCACATTTTAATGAATGTGATAGAGCCGAGCGGTCTTAAAAAGTAAAGCCTGCAAAAATATTATCACTTAAGAATGGTAACGCGCCCAACACAATCACGGCGACTGTCAAGAGCCCAATCACACCGCGCTGACGCTTGGTCATGCGGAGCGGATTCAGGTGGTCGTCAGTCTCGTCAATCCAAGCGCTCTTGATCAGCTGCAAGTAGTAATACAGTGCGAGCACGTTGTTGAGGACTGCAAACGCCACGATGCCGTAATGTCCGGTAGAAGCTCCGCTGAAGAACAGGTGGAACTTACCGAAGAAACCTGCAAGCGGCGGGATACCAGCCAAGCTGAACATGGCAACGGCAAGAGCGATTGCAAGCATCGGCTTTTGCTTGGAAAGCCCGCGCAGAGAATTGAACGTTTCTTCGCGGTGATGCCCGATAATGCCGAAGATAAAGAAGGCGAGGTAGTTCGAAACCGCATACACGAACAAGTAGTAAATGATAGCGGTCTTTGCGGTTGCCGCCGGGCCAAGGAGTGCTACCATGATGTAGCCTGCCTGAGCAATCGAGCTGTAAGCCATAAAGCGGCGGAGTCTGAACTGCTTTAAAGCGCCCAGGTTACCGACAAAGAGCGTGGTGCCTGCAAGCAATGCAATGAACGGGGCGACCTGTTCATGAATCGGAGCGAGCGGGCCGTAAACGAGAACTACGAGGAATGCGATAGCGGTTGCCTTCGAGGTCACCGAGAGAATGGCGGTTACCGGAGTCGGAGCGCCTTCGTAAACATCGGGTGCCCAAGTGTAGAACGGAAACAGCGTGAGCTTAAAGCCAATGCCTGCGAACAGGAACAGCACTGCAATCCACAGCAGGGGAGAGGTGCCTGCGGCAACGGCTTGCTGAATCGCTTCAAAGTGAATGGATCCGGCAAAACCATAAAGGTAGCTGAATCCGAACAGTTCGAAGGCGGTCGCGACAGAGCCCATCAGAATGTACTTGGTCGCGGCTTCAGAACCGTATTGGTCGCGCTTGTTCCAGGCGGCAAGAGCGTACATCGGAATGGTTGCGATTTCGAGGCCCAAGAAGAACGTGAGCATGTCGCAGGCCGAAACCACAGTGAATCCGCCGAAGGTGGCGAATGCGACGGTACCGATGAATTCTGCAATCTGGTGCATGGCGGGTTTGCCGTCACCGCTGTGGTCAAAGTAGTCTTTGGCAAGCCAGATACCAAGAATGGCCGAAACCATCAATACTTCGCGCATTAAAACGCCAAAGTCATCAATGTGCCAGTTGGTAATGAAGAACCTGCCGGCGCCGCTAGCAAGCGGAATTAGATTCAGCAGAATGAAAATCAGAATGAATCCGATGTTTCCGATTCTCCAAGGAGCCTTGGAACGGTCTGTACAGAATAGCCTGCTTCCAATCACGATAAACGGGAAGAGCAGAAGCAGTAAATCGGGAATGACAAAATTGGGAATGCTGAACATTATAAACCTATCTTGCTAAAGATGGGGGCAATGCTTTGGTCAAGCATGTCTGCAATCCATCCGGGGAAAACGCCAATCAAAAGTAAACATGCTACAAGGACAACTACCACGAGTTTTTCGCGGAAACAAGCGTCGGTAAGAGTGGCGTACTTGGCGGGCATATTGCCGTGCAACATGCGGTTTGCCGTCTGCAGAATGTAAACGGCGGTCGTCGTAATAGACAGGATTGCAAGTACGGTTACGATACGGGTAATCGTAGAATCTTGCTGGAAAGCTCCGATAAAGATATTGCTTTCGGCAATGAATCCGCTAAAGCCTGGCAGGCCAAGGCCTGCAAAGCCTGCAATCACAAATCCAACGCCGAGGAACGGAAGCTTGCGCATAATGCCGCCCATTTCGGTAATGTCGCGGGTATGCGTGCGTTCATAAATCATACCGATAGTTGCGAAGAAAAGTCCCGTCAAGAATCCGTGAGAAATCATTTGGAGGCTAGCTCCGCGAAGACCCACCGGAGTCATTGCCGCAAGACCGAGGAATATCAGGCCCAAGTGGCTAATGGAACTGTAAGCTGTAATGTACTTGAGGTCTTTGTGGCGAAGCGCAATGAAGGGGCCAAGCACCACGTTAAAGATCAAGAGGGCTACTACATACGGGAGCCAAATCTTGGCAGCTTCCGGCATCAGGAACATGGCAACGCGCAAGCATCCGTAAGCGCCCATCTTCATCATGACGCCGGCGGCAAGCATCGATACCGCAGTCGGAGCGGCCGAGTGACCATCCGGGCTCCAGAAGTGGAACGGGAACAGGGAACTTGAAACGGCAAATCCCATGAACATGAGCGGGAATGCCCACGTCTGGTAATCCATCGGGAGCGTAATCTTGGAAAGTTCTACGATGCTCCAGCTGTTGATTCCGCTTTCGAAATAGAGACCGAAAAGCGTTGCCAAAATCATCGAAGAACCGAAGGCAAGCGTCAACGTCAGCTTTTTACCGCCGTAGTCCTTGCGGCCAGAACCGTAGCCTGCAATCATCAAGTACATGCAGAGTGCTTCCATTTCGTAGAACACGAAGAACAGCACCAGGTCCATGCTCATGAACACGCCGTAAACGCTTGTGGCAAGCAACTGGATGAGTGCAAAGAATACCTTTTGATTGCCCTTGATATTCCAGCTTACCAAAATGCCTGCCCAAACGATGACTGCCGTGAGGAACAAGAGGAACATGTTCAGGCCGTCGGCGCCAACAGAATAGTGGGCGTTGAGCGTGTGGATCCAAGGAATGTCCATGTAGTAATGCAACAGGAGCGGGGCAGAATCTGCACTTGCCGAATCCACGCCGAGCGTGTAGAGTCGGTAAGTCAGGTAGCCGACGAGTAGCATGACTAGGGTTCCCGAGAATGCATGGATTGTCTTGAGGAGCGATTCTTTTTTTGACGGAATCGGAGCGCAGACAAGCACTGTAAACAGCGGGATGATCCAGATTAAGTTAAAAAGCAATGAATCCATATTCAAACCTTACCTTACAGCGGGAGCTGCCCCAAAAAACGCCACAGAATAACGCCGACAATCAGGGTGCCCAGGTAGAAACTCAAATTGCCACCCTGCGCGTAACGCACGAGGTCGCCCAGCTTGTGGATAAACCAGACGCAGAACGCGAGGATGCCTTCGATAATGTAGTCTTGAATAAAGCGTGCCACGCGAGCGATACCGCCAATCACGAACTGGCGAACCACGGCGTAGTACATTTCGTCGAAGTAGAACTTGTGGTAAACGACTTTGTAAATCGAACTGCGGTTGGTGGCGTCGAGGGCGCGTTCGATTTTTGCCTTCGGGCTTGCATAGAAGAACCAGGCAATCAACAGCGCGATGGCAGCGACAGCTACGGCCACATACGGAATCCATTCGGCGTGGGGAAGCATCACGAGCTGCGGCACGCGAAGCCTACCCGGCACAAAGTACTGTTCGAAGAGACCCTTGCCCAAGAGACCGCTCAGCAGGGCGGGCACGGCAAGAATCACAATCGGGAGCGTCATGAAGAAGTCTTCGTGCACATGGCCTTCGGCAACAGACTTGCAGCGCGGAGTGCCATGGAAGGCGAGGAAGAACAGACGGAACATGTAGAAGGTGGTAAGGCCGCTCGTGAGAATGGCTAAACCGAATACCACGTAATGATGGCCCTGGAAGGCGGCCAAGATGATTTCGTCCTTCGAGAAGAATCCGGAGAACGGCGGAATGCCTGCAATAGCGAGTACGCAAATGAGGCTGCTCCAATAGGTCAGCGGCATTTTCTTGCGAAGTCCGCCCATGGCGTCCAAATCGTTCGTATGCACTTGGTGAATCAAGCTACCTGCAATCAAGAACAAGGCGCACTTGAAGAATGCATGCGTAAAGATGTGGAAGGTAGAAGCGGTCCAGCCAGTGGTAATGACGGCATCGCCGATTTTGCAAGCGCCAAGCGCAAACATCATGTAGCCGAGCTGCGAAAGCGTGGAGTAGGCGAGAATGCGCTTGATGTCTTTCTGCGTGCAGGCGATAACCGCGGCAAAAATCATCGTGAAGGCGCCCACCCACATAATCAGCGTGAGCGAATTGCCACAGACAGCGAAGAACGGGAAGAGTCTTGCAACCAGGTAAACACCTGCGACCACCATGGTGGCGCTGTGAATGATTGAAGACACCGGAGTCGGACCTTCCATGGCGTTCGGAAGCCAGATATGCATCGGGAACATGGCCGACTTGCCCCAGCCACCTGTGAAAATCAAGATGGAGCCAAGAATGAGGGCGTCTGCCTTGCTCACGACAGTGAGGCCGAGGTCAATCGTTTGATTGGTGAAAGAGCTGAGTGTCAGACCGTTGAGGGCAAAGAAGTCGAAACTCTGCACCACATAGCTCACGATCACAATGCCGAGCAAGAAGAAGCTGTCGGCAAAGCGGGTGAGAATGAAGGCCTGCTTAGATGCGCTCACGGCCGAGGGCTTGTGATACCAGAAACCGATCAGCAAGTAGCTAGATACACCCACGAGTTCCCAGAAAATGAACATCTGGAAAAGGTTGGTGGCGGCAACGAGGCCGAGCATGCTAAAGCTGAACAGCGAAAGAATCGAGAAGAATCGGCCGGCACTGCGGTCGCCCTTCATGTAGCCAATGCTGTAGATATTCACGAGGAACGAAATCACCGTGACCACAACGAGCATCATGACCGAAAGCGGGTCGATTAAAAGTCCGATGTTTGCGGCAAAGTGTTCAGCAAACTTAAGGAACGGAAAATCGAACAGGACCGCTTTTTGCGGGGCAAAAGTCGAACTGAAGTAGTGGACTGCCACAATCAGGGCGGCGCACATGGCAATACCGTTACCGATAACGGCAAAAGCGGCGGCAGCCTTGTCTGATTTGCGACCCAGGAAAAGTCCGTTAATCGCAAACACCAAAAGCGGCATCAAGAAGATTAAATAGCTGATGGAAACGTCGTTAATCATGGAGGTCCCTCAACTGTTCTACGTCCAAGCTCTTATAGCGGCGGTACATCGACACGATAATGGCAAGGGCAATTGCCATTTCGCAGGCGGTCACGGCAATCACGAAGATGCTGAACAGGGCGCCTGCGGTCGAGTCCTTTGCGCTAAAGTAGGCAAACGAAATAAAGTTAATGTTCGCTGCATTCAGCATGAGTTCAATCGAAATCAGCATGCCAATCAAGTGACGGCGGCGCATTAAGCCCCAAACGCCAATGCCAAACAGCAAGAATGCAAGAATAAGGCAATTCATTAAAGTCATTCTTCGTCCTCCTTGCCTTTGCGGGCAATCGTGATGGCACAAATCAGAGTCATCAAGAGAAGGATACTCACGACTTCGAACGGAATCACGAATCCGTCTTCGCCGTAGCCGAGCAATCTAAAGGCGAAAGCCTTGAGCGAGGCGTAGCCTTCGGGGGCAGCGACTGCTCCGCTCGAAAGTCCTTCGATGGGCAACAGGCACTTGACCATCACGAGTACAAAGATAATCGATAGTGCGAATGCAGCAAAGATTCTCGGAATTTTGACCGAGAAGGCATCTTCGCCGAGGCGGCTTGTCAAGAGAATCGTGAATACCACGAAAATCACGACGCCGCCCACATAAACCATCACCTGGGCGAGTGCGGTAAATTCCGCATGCAAAAGCAGGTAAAGAATCGCGGTTGCGACGAAGCTGAAAATCAGGAATACGGCGCTCTGCAGAATGTTCTTGACTGCAACCGTACAAACAGCCGTTACAAGGATAATGAAGGCGACCGCGTAGAACGCGAGGTCCATACCCCCGAGCGGGAAAGCGATATTCTGTGGGATAAGCCCAGCCAACAGATTCTGGATCATTAGCCTTGGCCCTCCTTCTTGTTGAGAATCATTTCAAGCGAGTTCGGGTCGGTGGTGGCGACTTCGAACGCCTGGCTCATGCGAATAGCGCCAAACGGGCAGGCTTCTACGCAAAGCCCGCACTGGGTGCAACTCGCAAAGTGGTAAACGTAGCGACCGAGCACTTTCTTGCCTGCAATATTCTTGGTCGAAAGCACGTTAATCGATGCATTCGGGCAAGCGCGTTCGCACATGCCGCAAGCGGTGCAGTGGTTGTTGCCTTCGGCGTCTTCGATCATTTCGAGGCGGCCGCGGTAACGTTCGTGCATTTTGAGCGTCTTCCTGTTTTCAGGATACTGCTCTGTCACAATGCGTCTGGGGTCAAAGAAATACTTGAGCGAAACGGACAGACCGCAAATTAGGCTCCAGGGGCCTGTAATGCAGCGCTTCAGGTAACGCTTGATGTATCGGCGTGTTGAAAGTTTTTCTTGCATATTACCCTACAAAAATCATCCACACGGCGCCGGCGGCAAGGAGTACCAAGTTCACCGGCAAAAGGAATTTCCATTCAAAGTCCATGAGCTGGTCCACACGCGGGCGGACAAATGTCCAGCGCACCATCATGTAGCACCAAATCATAAAGTAAATCTTCGCAAAGAGCCACACGACTCCGGGCACCATCTGCAGAACGCCATCGATAGCGGCAACGCCAATGCAGGGCGCATGGAATCCACCCAAGAAGCAGGTGGCGGCAAGTGCCGAGTTCGTGACCAAGGCGATATATTCGGCCAGGTAGAACATGGCAAACGGGGTGCCGTTGTATTCCGTGTGGTAACCACCAGTCAGTTCCTGTTCTGCTTCGGCAATGTCGAAGGGGGCGCGGTTCATTTCGGCGGTACTAGAAATAAAGAAGAGTATAAAGGCGATAAAGCCGAGCACCGGAATCTTGAAGATAAACCAGTCAAGAACCGTGCCGTCTTGAGCCTGGGCAATGTCCATTAGGCTTGTAGAACCCGAAATCATCACGACGAACAAAAGAATCATCGCAAAAGAGATTTCGTAGCTGATCATCTGGGCACCGCTACGGAGAGCACCGAGCAAGGAATACTTGTTGTTGCTGCTCCAGCCGCCAAGCAAAATTCCCAGCACGCCAAAGCCGTTTACCGCGATAATCATCGGAATGCCCATATCGATGTCGGCGACAATCAGGTTGTGGTCGAACGGAATCAGGGCTGCGATAATGAACGGGGCAATCAGCACAATCAGCGGTGCTACATAGAACATCAGCTTGTCGGCGCCGCTCGGGGAATAGACTTCCTTGAAGAGCATCTTGATCACGTCGGCGATGGTCTGCAGAGTACCGTGCCAGCCGAGGCGCATGGGGCCCAAGCGGCATTGCACATGGGCGCAAACCTTGCGTTCCATGTAAATCAGAATCGGGGCAGAACCGATATTCACAGCGCAGACTGCGATAATGCAGAGGAGCGCGTTAATCAAGAAGGCGGCAATACTATCGAGCGTCTGGGACTGCAGCTGTTCGGGCAAGTAAGCCGAAAGCTTCGGAACCCATTCGCGAATAAAGTCGCCTACAGGATGTGTAATAGAAGGTACAAACATATATTACCTGTCAATTTCGGGAATCACCGGGTCAAGCGTTGCCATAATGGTCACAAGGTCCGAAATCTTGTGGCCCTGCGCCATCTTGTTGAGGGCGGCAATGTGCGGGAAGCTCGGCCCACGCGTGTGAATACGGTAAGGCTTTTCGCCGGTTGTGGCGGCCACCACGTAAGTGGCATACAGACCCTTTGCGGTTTCAATCTCGCTATAGTAGCGACCGACCGGAAGGCGCACCGGCTTTTCCTTGGAGCGCCAGGGGCCTTCTTTCGGGAACTTTTCGATGCACTGGTACAGAATGCGCATGGATTCGTGAATTTCGGCGATACGTACCGTGTAACGGTCGTAGCAGTCGCCGGTGTAAGTCACGGGCACGTCGAACTGCAGCTGGTCGTAAATGCTGTAGGGGTTCGCCTTGCGCACATCGAAGTCGACGCCGCTTGCGCGGAGCACCGGGCCGGAGCATCCGTAAGCGATGGCGTCTTCGGCGGAGAGAATGCCGATGCCCTTGCTGCGTTCAAGCACGATGATGTTCTTCGAAAGGAATCTTTCGTAGTCCTTCATTGCGCCTTCGAGGTGCTTGAGGAATGCTTTTACGCGGTCGATAAAGTTTTCGGGAACGTCAAAGCGGCTGCCACCCGGTCTAAAGAAGTTGGTGGTGAGGCGAGACCCGGTGACTTCTTCCAGAATGTCGTGGATCATTTCGCGTTCCTTGAAACCGAACAGCAAGCAGGTCTGGCCGCCCAAGTCGCCGCCGAAGCAGCCGAAGAACACCAGGTGGCTGGCAATACGTCCGAGTTCCGAAAGCATCACGCGGATGTATTCGCCCTTTTCGGGTACGCCCATGTTCATGCCCTTTTCAAGAGCGATGACAACACCCAGGTTGTTCTGGATGGCGGTCAAATAGTCCTGACGGTCAGACATGGCGATGTACTGCAGGTAGCTCATGGATTCGGCCTGCTTTTCCATGCCGCGGTGGATGTAGCCAAAGTGCGGCACGACTTCCACAATGTTTTCGCCGTCCATACGCAGCGCCAAGCGGAGTGCACCATGGGTACTCGGGTGCTGCGGACCCATGTTAATGAAGAATTCTTCGGTATTGGTATCGCGGGTAATCTTGAATCCCGGCGGGAGTCTTGTCATACTCATACGGGCCTCTTGATCATTTGCGGGTGGGTAAAGTCTTTACGCAAGGGGTAGCCTACAAAGTCCTTGTCCAAGAAAATGCGGCGCAGGTCGGGGTGACCTTCAAAGTTGATGCCGAACATGTCATAAACTTCGCGTTCCTTGACTTCGGCGCCCGGGTACAGGTGACTGATCGTCGGAACAGATCCAAGCAGCGCTGTCGGGCGTTGTTCCTCGGGAATGTCGAAGTTTTTCTTGATTTGCACGCAGAAGAATACCTTGTGGCCTTTTTCGAGGCTACGCAGTTGCGTCACCATGTCAAAGTGGTCGTCGTAGTCGATTGCCGTAACGTCGATCAGGTAATTCATCTTGAATTCGGGATCGTTCTTCACGTATTCGACTGCAGGCAAGTAGTCTTCCACATCGATCATCACTTCGAGCGGACGGTCGGCGGGCATGGCGGCGACCACGTCTTCAATCGGGTCTTCGCTGTGCGTGTGCACGGTGATGTTCGGGAACTTTGCCTTGAGTTTCTTGTAAATGTCGAGCTGGCTTAAGCCAAAGCGCTTGCAGGCGACACGTTCCACTTCGGGGAAGTCTTCCTTTTTCACGCGTACGGGCTTGAAGCTGCTCTTGTAATCTGGATTTTCTTCCTTGAACTTGGCGCGGGCTTCGGCCATTTCCTCGTCCTTGATTCGTTCGAGGGCGGCCCATGCTTTGGCCGCTTCGCGGTAGCGGTCCATCGTGGATACGTTACGCACGTCGCCTTCGTGCCAAGGATCGCGGCAGGTTTCCTTCAAGATTTTTTCGCGCAGAGTCAAAAGTCCGTGGAACAAGGCCTCGGGGCGAGGCGGGCAACCAGGGACGAATACGTCGACCGGAATCAGGTTCTGCGCCCCGCGCACCACAGCGTAGTTGTCATAAATGAACGGGCCACCGCTGATGGTGCAGGCGCCCATGGCAAGCACGTACTTGGGGCCGGGCATTTGTTCCCAGAGCATCTGGAGAGCGGGCGCCATACGGCGGGTAATGGTTCCTGCGATAATGAAAAGGTCCGCCTGGCGGGGCGAAGCGCGGAACACTTCGGAGCCAAAGCGGGCGATATCGTAGCGGGCCATAGAGCTACTCATCATTTCGATGGCGCAGCAGCTTGTGCCGTAGGTGAGGGGCCAAATCGAGTTTGCTCGGGCCCAGTTTACAACGTAGTCTATCGCGTTGACGACATACTTGCCGCCCGGGATAGGATCTAAAATCTTAGGAGCTAGGTTGATAATTCCCATAGGGTTATTCCCACTTAAGGATTCCTTTCTTCCATGCGTAGGCAAGGCCCGAAACGAGGATTGCCATGAAAATCACAAGGTCAATGACAACGACCTGAGGGGGCAGCGGAGTGTTGCCAGCCATAATTTCCTTGAAGTTCGCCATGACGGGGAACAGGAAAAGGGCTTCGATGTCAAACACCAGGAACAGAAGCGCAAACAGGTAGTAACCCACCTTGAACTGGATTCGCGCGTTTCCGATGGTTTCCATACCGCATTCGTATGGAGCCATCTTGTTCTTGGTATTCTTGGTGCGGTAACCGAGCAGTAACCCCGTAACGGTAGCCGCTGCCGCGATAAACGCGCCCAGGAAAAGGAAGATTGAAAGGATGATATACTCTGACATTTTTTGTGTCTCTTGTCTTTCGTCTCTCGTTTAGTAAAAGTTCTGTAGCTCCTGAACCGTACCAAACAGCGTGTTTCCTATCTGGAATCGGTCTAGCACGTGTTTGAGCAAATCCTTGAATTCGTCAAGCGTGGCCGCATTCATTTCGTTCAGTTTTTCCTGAATGGCGTTCACGTAACCTGATGCCACCGGTTTGGTCTTTAGGTCTTGCATTTCGCCTGCCCAGCGTTGTAGCATTTGGTCGGTGTCGATTCGGGCAATCACGTAGCGTGTGGTAGATAGTAGCTCTTGCAAAAAGTGAACCAAGAAGATTTCTTCTTGCAATATACCCCAGCGCTTGTCCTTGGAATACATGGCCTTGTTTTCGGCCTTGCCATAAAAGATGGCGGCTTGCGCGTATTCCAGGCAGGTCATGATCAGCCTTTCGTAGCGTTTGATTTCTTTGCTCAGGTTCTGGAACCAGATGGTGTCGGCAACTGGATTCTTTTCGCTCCGCTCGGCGACTTCGTTCGGGAAAATGGCTCTGAACGCGTAGTAGACTTCTTCGTAGTAGCGGTTACGCATACGACAGTTGAAGGCGCGGTTCTTGAGCGTGTAGTCGCTGTGGTGGAGTTTTGAAATCATGATTTTACCACCTGTTTTACGCCAGAAATACTCTTGATAGCGTTAATGATTGTGTCGACTTGTTCCTTGCGGAAAGCCTTGAACACTAGTCGGATTCTGCCCGAGTAATGTTGGCTTGCTGCCGTAATGCGGTCAAGGAAAACATTGGCGCGCTTGAGTTCCTGCAACACGTCGAACGTAATGTTCTTGCGGTTCTCGGTGTCAATCGTGAGGTGCGTCTCGAACGAATGCTTAATGTCTTCGCTCCATTCCACAGCAATGCGCTGTTCCATCGGCAGGTTCTTGAGCTGCGGACAGTCCGTATTGTGGACTTCGATACCGATTTTTGGACGCAAGACTCCCACCACCGGATCGCCGGGAATCGGGCTACAGCACTTGGCAAAGTGAACCACCAAACTGGTTTCTTGCCCGATTTGCAGAGGCATTTCGTCTTTGCGTTCGGCCTTCACGTCTTTGTTGAACATCGGGAAGAACCGGAGTGCGGTCGATTCCTTTTGCGTGGTTTCACCACCGTTCAAAAAGCGCTGGATGTCTGCGAGCGGAAGTTCGCCCTGGCCAATGCGTTCATAAAAGTCGTCGATGGTCGGCGTGCCAAAGTACTTGCAAATGCTTTCTTCGGAAGGACGCTTGTCCTTTTCGATTTTTTGCAGTCTAAGTTCGCGGACCCAAATTTCTTTACCCAGGTCCAGGGCCTGCTTCATGATGCTGTTTTTCATCCAGCGGCGCAGTTCCTGTTTGGCCTTCACGGTTTTCACCATTTCAAGCCATTCGGGGCTGGGTTCCTGGTTCGGGCTCTTAAGTACCTGAATGGTGGCTCCGTGCTCGATTACCGTGTCGAGGTTTACCACCTCGTCGTTGATTTTTGCGCCAATGCAGTGGAGGCCGAGTTCGGTATGCACTGCAAAAGCGAAGTCCAAAACAATGGACCCCTGCGGCAGTTCAATCGAAGTGCCCTTGGGGGTAAACACGGTCATGCCGGCGGGTTTCAGGTCCACCTTTAAGAAGTCGAGGTATTCCTTGGAGTCCGAAATTTCGGACTGCAACTTCACCATGTGGTTCAGCCAGGCCAGTTCTTCGCCTTCGTGCTGGGTTTCAAGTTTGTAGGCCCAGTGGGCGGCGAATCCCTTTTCGGCGGTCAGGTCCATATCCTTGGTTCGAATCTGGACTTCGACCATCTTGTTTTCAGGACCAATCACGGTGGTGTGAATGCTCTGGTAAAGGTTCGGCTTCGGGGTCGCGATGTAGTCTTTAAAGCGACTCTGCAGGGGCGTCCACAGGTTGTGGACGTAGCCCAAAGCCAGGTAGCATTCAGGAATGGTTTCTACAATGATGCGGATGGCGAAAATGTCGAAGATGTCTTCGAACTGGCAGCCACGGCTAAGCATCTTGTTGTAGATACTGTAAATGTTTTTGGTACGGCCCTGAATGGTGCAGTCGAAATCTTCGAGTGCCATCTTGATTTGCAAAGGGCCAATCACCGACTGGATATACTTTTCGCGGGATTCCTTGTTCTCGATGAGCAGGTCCACCAGCTTCTGGTATTCGTCGGGATTTACGTACTTGAAACTTAAATCTTCGAGTTCGTTCTTGAGCTTGTAAAGACCGAACCTGTGCGTGAGCGGAATGTAAATGTCGAGTGTTTCTTGTGCGATTGCCTGGCGCTTTTCGGGCTTCATGTATCGCATGGTACGCATATTGTGAATGCGGTCTGCGATTTTGATCATGATGACCCGAGGGTCTTTCGCCATGGCGACAATTAACTTTCGGTACGTTTCCGCTTTTTGGGCGGTCTTGCTCGATTCTTGAGCGGCTGTAATCTTGGTGACGGCATCCACCATGAAGGCGGTGTCATCGCCAAATTTTTCGGCAATTTCTTCGAGTGAGTGGTCGGTATCTTCGACCACGTCGTGCAACAACCCGGCCAAGACCGTCGACTGGTCTTGCTTTAGGTCTGCAAGGATCTTTGCAACCTCGTAGGGGTGTTCTGTGTAAGGCATTCCGCTCTTGCGGTATTGCCCCTCGTGAGCCTCTGCAATAAAAGCTACAGCCTTTTCAAGAATCTCTCGGTCAAGCTTGGGATTCTTCTTTAAAAGCACATCTACAATGTGCGTTTGATTCGATGTGAGGCTCGCTTGTAACATCGGTATAAATAATATCTAAAAATTCACACTTTGATTCGTTGATTTTCGCGAAATAAGCGAAAAATAAGGGTTTTTAAGTATTTCACTGTTGTTTTTATGTACAACACTTTGTTTTGTGAATCCGTTGAATTTTGAGGTTAAAAACCTATCTTACAGCCAAGCTAATTACAAGGCTAGGTAATGGTTTGGAAAAAGCCGCACCCATAGGGTGCGGCTCTTGCTTTTTTCAGGTGATTGAAATCTTTTTTGCCTATGCGCCGGCGTCTTCCAAACGCTTTACATGACAGTAGGCGAGTTCCTTGGTCTTTTGTACTTTCGCTTCGCTCAAGTACCAAAAGTGTGCAAGGTTATGACGCAGCTGAATACTTGTATTCAGATATGGCATAACCGCAGCCACGAACGCCAACGGCGTTAAATGCTAGGCTCGGTCATGCCCAAGTAAACTTGGTCGCGACGCTCGCCTTACGCATTTGTGAGGGATAGAACTTTCTTATGCGCCAGCGTCTTCCAAACGCTTTACGTGGCAGTAAGCCAGTTCCTTCGTTTTTTCATCACGTAAATGCAGGCTGGAGCCTTCGCAGTAGCGCCAGTATTTACAAGTCTTGCAGTCGCCAATTTTAGCCCAGCTGCGGTCGCGCATTACCTGGTAGCGGTTCTGCCACACATCCCAGAGATCGTCCTTGTAAATGTTACCTTGTATGTAATCCCCGCGCAAGCTCGGACATGCCGAGATACTACCGTCGCAAAGTACGGAACTGACGTTCACGCCAGCTCGGCAGAAGAATGGGTAGTTGCGGGCATCTTTTTCGTAGCTGCCGAGGAACCCTTCGCAGCCGTAGTTCACGTTGATGACGTTCAGTTTTTTGACTTCGCGAATGAAGTCGAACACCTGGCGGAATTCCTGGTTCGTGAGCTGGAAAAGCGGATTGTCTTTGGCGCGGCCTTTCGGGAACACGGTCGCGATTCTCCAGCGCTTCACGCCGATTTTCAGGAGCATATCGAGAATTTTCGGGAGTTCCTTAAGGTTCTGGCGGTTCACGCAGGTCATCACATCGAAGGTCAGGTTTTCGGTGTGAGCGGCCATGTCAATGGCGCGCACCGCTCGCTCAAAGCTATGCGGGTCGCCGCGGAAATGGTTGTGGCTTTCTTGCAGACCATCGAGGCTGATCGTGAGCGAACGGAGCCCTGCGTTCAGCAGGCGCGTGTAACGCTCGGGCGTCATCGCAAGCGCGTTAGAAACCATGCCCCAGGGGTAGCCGCGCTTCTTGATTTCCATGCCGCATTCTTCGAGGTCCGGGCGCATTAGCGGTTCGCCGCCGGTAATCACCACGATAAAATGCTTCGGATCGATGTGCGGGGCCAATTTGTCTAGCACGCCCATAAAATCTTCGCGGGGCATATCGGGAATGGCGTCTTTCACGCAGTCGCTACCGCAGTGCAGACAGTGCAAGTTGCAGCGGAGCGTGCATTCCCAGAAAAAGTACGTAAGCGGGTGTGCCTTGATTTCGTTGTGGCGGTAAAGGCGATATGCTTCGAGAGCGAGTTTCTTTTTGAGAGAGAGCTTCATTCGTTTTCCTTTACGTAATATTTTGAATTAAAATCATTTTCATTGATTGAAAAATCTTTGTCTTGCTTGTCGGAGCAATTTAGAACAGTATCACCTTCATTAGCCCAACAAGTCACATTGTCTTCGCATTGATAATATTTGGAACATGTTGGTGCTGGAATGAAGGTGCAGTTCTGACCGTTATCGTCTCCGTAAAAGCCGTCATCGCAAGAATAACCGGCGACGCCGTATTCGGGACACCTTGCTGTCGCTTGACGAATCATCGCCGCATCCGGCCCAGAACAGGGCGGTAAAAGCCAGTGCAATTTTTTTCCAATGCTTGTAGAACATTTTTCCTCGTCTAAAGTTAGTGAATGCGTTCGCTTTCAACATAGTATAATGAGTTGAATTCGTCTTCGGTATAGGTTGTCTTGTTGCCCAGTTCATCGCGACAGTCAAAGGTCGCGTTTTTCCCTTCATATTGCTTGAAACAGACAACTTTGTCTTTACAATAGTAGGTGTCCGTGCATACGATATTGGATGTGGTGCCGCACTCGTCACTCCACATGTGGTCTAATTCACAAGCGACCTGCGGGGTTCCGTAAAGGGGTACCGAATCGTCGCTGCATCCACCCCAAAACAGCGTGCACAGGCCTAGAAGAATTTTTTTCCAATGTTTCTTGAACATGATTATTCTTCAGTTTCGCCGGAAAGGCATTTGTTGATTCGGGCTTCGATTTCTTTCAGCTTGTCTTCGTAGACTTTCTTGCATTCTGCGTCTAGAGCGGGCTTGTTCGCTTCCCACTCTTCCTGCATCTTCAGGAACTTGGCATATTCTTCGCTAGGCCTGATGGTGCCGTCGCTGCAAGAGTCTACTGCGTTTTTGATGTCAATCGGTGCGCCGTAAAGTGCCACGAAACGCTCGAGTTCCATGCGCAAGTTTTCGAGGCACATGGGCGTTTCTGCCAGGGTGGTCTTGATGGAGTCAATCCTTTTTGCGGCATCGTGCTGGGCGGCTTGCTTACTCCACAATTTTTCTAGATCTTCGTTGTAATCATCAGTAAAATAGGATACAGTGGAATCTAGGGGAACGCATGTAATTTCGCTAGAACTGGACTTTGCCTCACTAGAACTTGACTCGGTCTCGATTGATTCACTGCTGGAACTTTCTGTATTCGCGGTCTCGGAACTTTCGGGCTTGGAAGTCTCGGAACTTGAACTTGCTGTTTCAGAACTTGACGAAATAGTTTTCTCGCTAGAACTGGATTCATCATTGTTTGAATCGCTACTTTCGGGCTCATCATAGCAACCATCCGGAGGACACCCGTAAAGAACGGCTTCTTCATGAGTTTCGCTGCAGCTTGCCCAGAACAGGGCGGTCAGCGTGAGGGCGATTTTTTTCCAGTGTTTGTAGAACATCTTCATTTTCTCCTAAGGTCTTTTGACGGATGTTTATTCCACCTTAATAAAGGTTGTATCATCTGGCTTTGCGGGGCAGTTAATAATGGGGTGGCAGCCTGCAAGTGAATCCTGTTCAATCGGCTTTGATGGGTCGCGTTCAATGCAGATATCTTGGTCGCTGGTGCAGTTGGGAGCTTTTTCGCTGCCTGCCTTCGGGGCGAAAACCTGGATTCCTTCGGGGAGTTCTACGCCTTCGGACCCGGCGTCGCCTGGATTTCGCAAGTACTTGTTGCCGTCAATACAGTCGATAATCTTGAACACCCTGCCTTCGACATTTTGCACAGAATCGTTAAAACAGAGTGTTTGGTCTGTGTATATAGTGTCTCTGTCGTCAGGATCGTATGGAACGCCATAGTCAAGAGCTATCAAAATGAAATCGCTGCTGGAACTTTCTTCTACCGAACTAGAAGAGAATGTAACATCACTGGAATCATTCTCTATGGGACCTATTACCCCATAAAGACTGGGATCAGCTTGAACTGCTGAAATCTCTTCGCAGGAGCCATCGCCACCACAGCTGGCCCAGAAGAATGCGGTCAGCGTGAGAGCAATTTTTTTCCAGTGATTGTAAAACATGGCTGGTTCCCTTATTATCGACTTCTATTCCTTTTCGTCGTCGCATGTGCCGTCGAATACGCAAGGCGGACCATAAAGGACGGGTTCTTGTGTGAATAAGGTATCTTGAGGTTCCTCGACTACAGTTATTTTTCCGAATCGAGCGCGGAATTCGGCTTCGCTGTATACCTTGCCGTCGCATTCGTAGGTGTTTTCGGAAATTTGCACTACGCCGTAATCAGGGCAGATGTCGTTACTGCAGGGGAGTCCGCCCCAACGCTCTTCGGTCTTTTGCGTGCAGACTGTTCCGTCGTTGCAGGTAATCGTAGGGTCGCCCTTAATCTGGGTACATACCGTTTTGTCCATTTCGACGCCGTATAGCGGCATCATTTTGTCAAAATCGTTGCTGCTGGAACTTTCGGGCTTGACTGCTTCGGAAGAACTGGATGTCGGGTTCTCGGCGGGATTACTGTAGTTAGGGTCCGGGCCATAAAGGCATACGGCCGATGAGGCAGAGTCGTCGCAACTTGCCCAGAAAAACCCGGTTAGTGCGAGCGCAATCTTTTTCCAATGCTTGTAGAACATACAGTTCTCCCTTCTAAGTGTCTCGGAAACGAATATATATAAATGACTATACCCTTGCAACCGAGGGGCAAAATAGTGTGATAACAGGTGCTGTTTTTTGCTTGTTTTATTCGATAATTTCAATTTTTTTACGAAAATTCACGGCAAACCCCTTGCCAAGGGAATTTTCGTTTGATATTTTTGGTGCCATGATGAATTTTGTGACTACAGCAACCCTTAACCGTCGTTGGTGGCGCGGACTCTAACATAGAGCCCGGTATTTGTCGCAAATCACCCAAGATTTTAAAGCAAAGGCTTCCGGACTCACGGAGGCCTTCCTTTTTTTTAATATCGAAATCCTCCGGGACCTAAGCCTTTGCGGAACCCGAAACGAAAAGGCAAACGAATTTTTAAACCAGAGGATCAAAATGACTACGAACATAAGGCACATTACTGAAAGCCCTAACTTCGAACCCCGTACCGACAGTATCTACGTGGCACTGCCCGGTGAACGTTACACTCCGTTTTCGCTCGGCAAGAAGCTCGGTGCGAAGGCTATTTTCGAATCCGCAAGTTTCTCCCACGGTCGTAGCCGTTATTCGACCCTGATGGTGGACGAAGGCTTCCGTCTGCGCCAGAATGACAAGGACGTGAGCATCGTTGTCGATGGCAAGGAAAGCGTGTTCCTCAAGGAAGGCGAAGGCGATATTTTGGACGCCCTCACGCTGATTTCTGCCGAAAATACGGTGCCGCCTAACCAGATTCCTATTCCTTCTTCGGGCGTGGGCTACCTCGGCTACGAATTCTGCGCCCGCTGCGATACGATTCGCCTCGCCCCGCAGGTAGACGAACTCAACATTCCTGAAGCGGAATTCTTGGTGGGCCACATCTACATCGTGTTCGACCACTTTACCGAAAAGCTTCACCTGTTCGCCCTGAACTACGAAGAACACCAGATCGACTTGAAGGCAGCGATTGAAAAGGTGAAGGCTCGCCTCGCTGACCTCGACTTCAGCTACCTCGCCCCGGAACAGCAATACGGCAAGGGCATCACGATGACCGACCTGGAACAGTCTCGCAAGGAATACACTGAAAAGGTCGAAGCCTTGCAGAAGCACATCATCGCCGGTAACATCGTGCAGGCCGTACCGTCCCGCCGCATCCAGTTTGCAAGCGATATCGAAGCTCTCGACATTTACCGTCGCCTTCGCACGGTGAACCCGTCTCCGTACATGTTCTTCCTCGATTACGGTACGCATCAGTTTATCGGTGCATCGCCGGAAAGCTTGGTGCGCGTGCGTGACGGCATCGCCACCATCCACCCGATTGCAGGCACTCGCCGCCGCGGCAAGGACGACGTGGAAGACGAAGCCCTGATGAAGAACTTGAAGGGCGACCCGAAGGAACGTGCCGAACACTTGATGCTCGTGGACTTGGCCCGTAACGACCTTGGCCGCGTTTGCGAAGCCGGTACGGTGGAAACCACCAAGTACATGGAATGCGAAAAGTTCAGCCACGTGATTCACCTGGTCTCTGACGTGCAGGGTCGCGTGTCTAAGAACAAGAAGGCCATCGAAGTGCTGCGCTCCAGCTTCCCGGCGGGTACGGTGAGCGGTGCTCCGAAAATTAGCGCTATCGAAATTCTTTCTGGCCTCGAAAAGGTCAAGCGCCGTTTCTACGCCGGTGCAGTGGGCTACATGGAATCTGACGGTGACTTGGATTTCTGTATTGCAATCCGTTGCTGCTTGAAGCAGGGGAAGACCATCAGCCTGCAGGCCGGTGGTGGCATTGTCGCGGCCTCGAATGCTGACCGCGAATTTGAAGAAACGAACGAAAAATTGGGTGCCATCCGCGCCGTGCTCGAAGGAGAAAACTAAGATGATCGTCATTATCGATAACTACGATTCTTTTACTTACAACGTTTATCAGGCTTTGGCCAAGATTACCACTGAAGAAATCCGCGTGCTCCGTAGCCGCGAATGTACCATCGCTGACATCGAAAAACTGAACCCGAGCCGCCTCATCGTGAGCCCGGGCCCGGGTCGCCCCGAAGATGCTGGCGTTTCTGTGGAAGCCATCAAGCTCTTTGCTGGTAAGCTCCCGATTCTCGGCGTGTGCCTCGGCCACCAGGCTATCGGTTATGCCTTCGGTGCCAAGATTGTGCAGGCCAAGTTCATCAAGCACGGCATTGCCGAAGAAATCGACCTCGACGGCAAGGGCCTCTTCCGCACCATCGGCAAGAAGAATATCTTTACGCGTTACCACAGCTTGGTCATCGACGAATCAACGCTTCCGAGCGATTTCGAAGTGACCGCCCGCGCTACCGACGGCGACATCATGGGTATTCGTCACAAGACGCTCCCGATTGAAGGCGTGCAGTTCCACCCGGAATCTATCGCCAGTGGCCGCGCCGACGAATTCTTCAAGGCTTTCCTCAACTACCGTCGCGAACCGCTCGACATTCGCGGAATCCTGAACACGCTTACCGCAGGCAAGGACCTGAGCCGCGAAACTGCCGAAATGTTCATGGAAGACCTGACCGACGGTATCATGGACGAACGCCAGATGGCCGCAATCCTTACCGCGCTTTCCAGCAAGGGCCCCGTGACCGAAGAAATTGCAGGCTGCGCCAAGGTTTTGAGCAGCAAGAAGCGCAAGTTCCCGTACAGCGGTGACGAACTCACCGATATTGTGGGTACCGGTGGCGACGGCAAGGGCAGCTTCAACGTGAGCTCTTTCTCTGGCCTTATCGCTGCAAGCTGTGGCGCCAAGATTGCCAAGCACGGCAATCGCGCTGTTTCCAGCAAGTCCGGTGCAGCCGACTTCTATACCGCAGCCGGCTTCAAGCTCGACATGACTCCGGAAAAGGCAGCCTCTGTCATCGACAAGACGAACTTCGTGTTCCTCATGGCTCCGGTCTACCACAGCGCCATGCGCTTTGCCGGCCCGGTTCGCGGTGCCCTCGGCGTGAAGACCATCATGAACTTGCTCGGCCCCCTCACGAACCCGGCCGAAGCCAAGTACCTCATGCTCGGCGTTTACAGCAAGTCGATTCTGGAACCATTCACCAAGGCTGCAAAGTCCCTCGGTGCCAAGCGAGTGATGGTCGCCATCTCCGATGACGGCTACGACGAAATCTCTCCGTGCGTCCCGACGACCATTGCCGAAATCCTCGAAGATGGTCAGTATCGCGAATACCGCATCGACCCGAAGGACTTCGGCGTCCCGGCCGTGGACCCCGAAGACCTCGCCGGCGGTACGGGTGTTGACAACTTCAACCTCGCTCTCGACGTGTTGAACGGCAAGGGCCGCCCGGGCATCAAGTATGCCTGCGCCCTGAACGCCGGTGCCGCCCTCTACATCAGCAAAAAGGCTGCAACCATCAAGGAAGGCTTCGACAAGGCCATGAAGGCTATGGAAGACGGCTCCGTTCTCAAGAAGATCGAAGAAGTGAAGGTCGCCACCAACGCATAATGAAATTTAGGCTGGCAAAGGGTTTTATAACCCCTTGCCAGCCTAATAGTTTTTAGCTATATTTTTATTCCTACTAAAAAACTAGGAAATTAAACAGCAACGAAAACCCGCAACGATTTTCATCAGGAGGCCGATCCACATGACTCTACAACAATTACGTTATGCCATCGGCATTGCAGAAACCGGTTCTTTTAACAAGGCCGCCGAAAAGCTTTATATTTCGCAGCCGTCGCTGACCGCTGCCATCAAAGATCTTGAAGATGAACTGAACATCCTCATCTTTAACCGTACCAGTCGTGGCGTCAAGCTCACTAACGAAGGCGAAGAATTCATTGCCTACGCCCGCGAACTTTACCACCATTACGAATCGGTGCTCGACAAGTACGGCAAAATCGGCAAGCGCAAAAAGAAGTTCGGCGTCTCGACGCAGCATTACTCCTTTGCGGTCAAGAGCTTTGTGGAAACCGTCAAGCTCTTCGATACCGACAAGTACGAATTCGCTATTCGCGAAACCCGTACCAAAGAAGTCATCGAAGATGTGGCCTCTTTCAAGAGCGATATCGGTATTCTTTACCTGAGCGATTTCAACCGCAAGATTATCATGAACTTACTAAACGCTCGCGACCTTGCTTTCCATAAGCTCATAGACTGTAAGGCTTATGTGTACCTGTGGAAGGGCCACCCGCTTGCCAACAACAAGTTCATTACGCTCGATGAACTGGCTGAATACCCGTGCCTTTCTTTTGAACAGGGCGACAACAGCTCGTTCTATTTTGCCGAAGAAATCTTGAGTACGAACGAATACAAGCGTACCATCAAGGCAAACGACCGTGCCACCATGCTGAACTTGATGATTGGCCTGAACGGTTACACGCTTTGCTCCGGCATTATCTGCGAAGAATTGAACGGCTCCGATTACTTGGCTGTGCCCTTCAAGGACAAGAGCGAAGAATCCCGCCGTGTCATGGAAATCGGCTACATCGCAAAGCGCAACATGCTGCTTGGCCTGGTGGGTGAGCGCTATGTCGAAGAACTGCAGCGCTACTTGGCGACCTGCTCGTCGTAATAGCTGCGAACTATAACAGAACATCAAAAAGAAGTATTAAACTATTCCTTGAGTTCTAAGACGGGCTTTACTATTATTGGATCGTCTTTAGAATTTATGGAGGTGCATTGTGGAAAAGCGCACGAATCTTTTAACGAATGGAGTCATCTGGTTTGGGGTGGCTATCTCGGTTTCCGAAATCGAAGCCGGTATTGAAATCGGGGCTGCCTCCTCTTACGATTCCGTTTGGCTCCCGCTGATTTTGGGCCATATTCTGGGCGGCATCTTGCTGTTTTTCGTGGGCCTTATCGGCGCCCGCGTCCGCCTGAATGCCATGGAAACGACCGCGTCTGTCTATGGCTCTTACGGTTCTAAGTTCTTCGCCTCGCTGAACTTGTTCCAGTTGATTGCTTGGATTGCTGTGCTGAATGCGCAAGGGGCGTCTGTCTTGGCGGGTCTCAATCTCCCGATTTCTTTCCCGCTGACTTGCGTGATTCTTGCAGTGCTGATTGCCATTTGGGTCTTTGTCGGACTCCGCCGTTTTGCGAAAGTCACGACGGCTGTGATGGCTGTTTTGACGGTGCTCTTGATTGTGCTTACGGCCAAGTTGTTCGGTGTTGGAACTTCGGGCGCGCCTGCTGCAGAACATGCGCTGAGCTTCTGGAATATCTTTGAAATTTCGATGGCGCTTCCGCTTTCTTGGTTGCCAGTGATTTCGGACTACACCAAGGATGTTGAAAAGCCGACGCGTGCTACGGCGGTCTCTGCGATTGCCTACTCGGTGGCAAGTTTCTGGATGTACTTTATCGGGCTTCAGATTGCTGCAGCCGGAGTTGGTAACGATATTGCCCGTGCCATTCTGCTGGCGGGCCTTGGAATCCCGGGAATCATTATCGTGGTGCTTTCGACTGTGACCACCAACTTCTTGGCGGCAAACTCTGCTGGCGAATCGGCCAAGGCCATTGTCCATAAGTTGAATCCGAAAATCACGGGTGTCGTGGTGAGCGGTATCAGCGCAGTCCTTGCCATTTCGGGCATTATGGATCATTACATCGGATTCCTTTACCTGATTGCCTCGGTGTTTGCCCCGATGGCTGCTGTACTCCTGGTTTCGTTCTTCTTGGCGAAAAATCATCAGGTGGGCCACAAGTATTGGGTTTTGAACTTGTTCGCATGGCTGGTGGGCTTTGCCGTTTACCAAGTCACGTCGCACCTGGATTCTGTAATACTCGGCCCCACGCTTCTTTCTATCCTGGCGTCGGCCTTAATTTCCTATCTTTTCTCTAAAGCCTTGACTTTGAAGCCTAAGGGAAATTCATGAGCGAAGACATTTTAGCCAAAATCGTACGTATGCGCCGCGAAGATATTTCGCGGTTGGGTTTGAATTTCGGAATTGAAATTCCCGAAAAACGCCGTGGCGGTCATACCGAATTTCTTGGGAACGCCGGTGCGATTCTTGAAGTCAAGCGAGCATCGCCTTCTAAGGGCGATATTGCGCCGGACTTGGACCCCGTAGCGTTGGCGACGACTTATGCCGAGGCCCATGCGCAGGCGGTTTCGGTGCTTACCGAAGGTAATTTCTTTAAGGGAACGCTCCGCGACTTGATTGCGGTTGCCGACTTGATGGAGCGCCGTCGCAAGCAGGGCTTGCATGCCTGCGCCGTACTTCGCAAAGATTTTCTCTTGTTTGAAGATGAAATCGATATCGCTTACCGTTGCGGTGCCGATGCGGTGCTCTTGATTGCTCGTATTTTAGAAGACAATCAGCTTGTGAAGATGGCGAAGCGTGCACAGTCTTTTGACATGCAGGCCTTTGTCGAAGTCCGCGAAGTCGATGACTTGCGCAAGCTGAAAGTCGTGACCGAAGCCCTTGGCGAATCTGCTGCCAAGACCATTGTCGCGGGCGTAAATTCTCGCGATTTAGCGACCTTCCATACGGACCCGCTGGTGCCGGCGTCGGTGCGTAGCAAGCTTCCGGCCAAGGCTGTTTTTGAATCTGGAATTTTATGCCCGGCCGATGCGACTTATGCACGCAACCTCGGCTTTACGGGAATCTTGGTGGGCGAGGCTGTTGCCAAAAATCCGCCGCTTGCCAAAGAAGTGGTCGGCGCGTTTGAATCGGGCTCCGAAAATGCCCGTGGCAAGTTCTGGAAAAAGTTTGCAGAGCGCAAGGCTGTCAAAAAGGCGGGCCCGCTCGTTAAAATTTGTGGCATTACCCGTGACGAAGATGGTAAGCTGGCCGCTGAACTTGGTGCCGACATGCTCGGCTTTGTATTCAGCACCACCAAGCGCTTGACTACCGAAGAATTCGTGCGCAGTTTTGCCGAAAAGATCCGCGTGTGTCATCCTGAGCGCAGTGCAAACGGAGTCGAAGGATCTCCGCTCCTTGTTGGCGTCATCACCGATCCCGAATCCGTTGAAGGCAAAACCGCTATCAAGCTTGCCAAAGAAGGCGTGCTCGATGCAGTCCAGCTTCACGGCGTTGAACCGAAAAATGCTGACTTTGCATACTATTGTGCCGCCCGCGTTGGCGAAGAATCCGATTTCGACAAGGTGGCTGCCCTCCGCAAGAATGGTGAACCCCGCATTCTCTTGGATGCCAAAGTCGAAGGAATCCCTGGCGGCACGGGCAAGACCATTCCCGAAAACCTGCTCCGCGAAAAAGCGGGGGATATCCCTCTCTGGCTTGCTGGCGGCATCACGCCTGAAAATGTGGGCGCGATTGTCCAAAAGTTCCACCTGGAACTCGTCGATGTTTCCAGCGGTGTCGAAGATGCCCCCGGAATCAAAAACAGTGAAAAACTGAAGGCGTTGTTTGCGGCTCTTTCGTAAAATAGCCCAAATGGCCGAATTTAGGTCTTTTTGTACAAATTATGAAAGAAATTTTTACAAAAATCTTGCGCTAACCTATTGACAGACAACGAATTAGTATATATATTGAAGACATAAAGATGAAATTGGCAATCCGCTTTGACGCTAGCGCCGCTATCGACGAGGTTCTCAAAGAAGGGATTTAGGCTTGCCATTTCATCAAGTGTTTAACGGAAGACTCTCGATGATCGAGAGTCTTCACTTTTTTTGTACACAACCCCTTGCCACATTAAAGAGACATTCCTAAATTAGGACGCATGAAGATGAATTCAGCAATCCGTTTCAACCGTTGGTGGTGGGGCTCTACTAAATAGAGTCCGTTTTGCTGATTTCATCAAGTGTTTTGTAAAAGGCTTTCGGACTCCCGAAGGCCTTTAATTTTTTACCCTCAACAAAGAATTTTAACCCTAACCACTAACCACTGCTCATAAACCCTATGACTTCCACAACTTCTAACAACGGTTTCTTTGACAAGTTCGGCGGCAAGTATGTTGCCGAAATTATCCGCCGTCCGCTCGACGACCTCGAAGCGGCCTTCAACAAGTACATCCACGATCCGGAATTCCTCGAAGAACTCCGTATCATCCAGCGTGACTACATTGGCCGCGAAACGCCGCTGTATTACGCTCCGACGGCAACGGAACTTCTGGGTGGCGCTCAGATTTACATCAAGCTTGAAGGCCTTGCCAACACGGGTGCCCACAAGATCAACAACGCCATCGGCCAGTGCCTCTTGGCCAAGAAGATGGGCAAGACCCGCATCATTGCAGAGACTGGTGCCGGTCAGCACGGCCTTGCGACGGCTGCCGCTTGCGCCAAGCTTGGCCTCCGAACGTGGCGACCATGGAAATGTACGGTGCCAAGGTTGTGCCGGTCACGAGCGGTGCCCGCACCCTTAAGGACGCCGTGAACGAAGCCATGCGCGACTGGGCTACGAATTTCAAGAACACGCACTATGTGCTGGGTTCTGCTCTCGGTCCGGCTCCGTTCCCGGATATCGTTCGTACCTTCCAGTCCATTATCGGTGAAGAAGTCAAGCGCCAGGCCGCTGAACGCAACATTGACATCGCAGCCGTTGTCGCATGCGTGGGTGGCGGTAGCAACTCAATCGGCGTGTTCACGCCGTTTATCGAAGACAAAAATGTGCGCCTGATTGGTGCCGAAGCCGGTGGCATCGGCCCGAACAAGGGTGAAAACGCTGCCCGCATGACGGGTAACGCTAGCCGCGAAGGCATTCTGCAGGGTTACAAGAGCCGCTTCCTCATCGATGAAGATGGTCAGTCGCTGCCGACCCGTTCTATCTCGGCAGGCCTTGACTACATGGGAATCGGCCCGCAGCTCGCCGCCCTCGGCGAATCTGGCCGCGTGGAATTTACGGCAATTCTCGACAAGGAAGCTCTTGAAGCGGTGAAGTTCTTTGCCCGCAACGAAGGCATTCTCTTTGCTCTCGAAAGCGCTCACGCAGGTGCTGCCGCCATGAAGATTGCAAAGGAACTTCCGAAGGACAAGGCGCTCGTCATCAATATGAGTGGCCGCGGTGACAAGGATATCTTTATCACAAGCCCGGTGTTCCGCCCCGAAAAGTGGAAGGAATTCCTGAAGGCGGAACTTGTTCGCCTTGAAAACAACGAAGACATCCACGACGCCGAAATTATGACAAGGAAGTAATCACCATGAATTTAATGTCTCATCTTATTGCGGGTTTTCCTGACGCAGAAACTTCTATCGCCATCGCCGACGCACTTGTGAAGGGTGGCGCAAATATCCTTGAAATTCAGCTTGCCTTCAGTGATCCGAGTGCCGACGGCCCGGCCATTCAGACGGCATCGACCATTGCTCTTGACAAGGGGTACTCCACCAAGCAGGGCCTCGAAATCGTGAAAAAAATTCACGAACGTCACCCTGAGACGCCCATCTACATCATGACTTACGGTTCCCTCGCCTTTACGCCGGGCATCGAGAATTTCGTCAAGATGTGCAAGGACGCAGGCGTGTCCGCTTGCATCATTCCGGACTTGCCCTTCGACGGCGACGAAGGCCTGACCGAAGCTTGCAAAAAGCACGGCCTTGAAAATATCCCGGTGGCCGCTCCGAGCATGACCAAGGAACGCCTCGAAGCAATGGCTTCCAAGGGTTTCAAGTACATCTATGCGGCTCTCCGCGCCGGTACGACCGGTAGCGAAACCACCATTGACCAGGCAACGCTCGACTTTATCGACACCGTCGGTAAGGGTGGCGCCAAGGTGCTCGGCGGCTTCGGTATCCGCAATGGAGAGCAATCCAAGGTGCTCAGCAAGCATGTGTATGCCGTGGTCGCGGGCTCCGTGTTCGTGAACATCGTGCTGAACAACGAAAACTCTGCCGAAGGACGCAAAAAAGCCATCGCCGAAATCGAAGCGAAGGCTAAGGAAATCTCAGGAAATTAAAATCTATTAGATTGCCACACGGGTTCGAAATGCCTAACGGCATTTCAGAAAAAGTGGGCGATTAAAATTTGCCGGTGGATTATTTCCATCGGCTTTTTCTTTTATTTTTTCTTTTGCTGTGCCTGTTGCTCTTCCATCAATTTCTTTTGATGCTCGTATTCGGCAATGATTGGCTTTAATCTTTCATAGAAGGGAAGATAGTAGGGGACTTCATCGATAACTTCAAGTTCACCCTGTTTGTTGAATCCAAGCATATAGGTGTCGTTGACAATGAAGAGGGGCTCGACCATCTTGAACGGGCTGAACCAAACGATGGTTTCCATTTCAGCGGTGCTGATGGTTCGAATGGTGATTTCTCCAAGCGCGTTAGCTTCTTCGCTGCCTGCTGGGGCGGTGTAGAATGCGGGGCGGCGGATTTCTTGTCTGACTCCTTCCCAAGCTTTTCTAGCGGATTTCGCAGTCTTGGGAATGGCGTACTTGAATTTGAACTTTTCGTCGCCAGCCTTGAAGGTGAATGTGTTTTTGCGCTTGTTAAAGAATTCGTTCTGACCGGTTTGGTCAATTTTTTCCCAAGTGCCCGGCATCAAGAATAGGTACTTGGCAATGGGGAGATTGCTTTCTTCGACAGCAAGGTCTTCTTTTAGCTTGTTGTATGTGGCGATAACGAGCGAGTCGCTTGCAAGTACGTACTGCATGTTATCAGGGAGCTTTTGGTACTTGATTTCTTCGGGGCGGTTGTTCTGTGCCGATCCGGAGTATTCGCCACCGGGGATTTCCTTGTGGTCAGAAAGTTCCCTAGGCATGCTCGCACAACCGACGAACATACTTGTAATGCCTAAAATGGCAAGAAACTTGAAGTTGAGCATGTTTTTTCTCCTTTTTAAAAAAAGCTAGTAGTTTACGGCGCCGTAGAAGTTGAACGAACCGAAAACTTGGTCGTTGAAGAATCCATCTTCAACAGCATCGTAAGATGCTCCCATTTCAAATTGGTATTTGCAGTAACGGCAGAAGACGATGCCTGCATTAACGTCGCCTGCAATATTTATGGCGAACTTATCGCGGAACCTGCGATAATGGTCATCGTATTGCATGCCGAGACCGAGTTGCGCACCGACAAAGGGTGTAACCGGGAGATTAAACATGTTGATGCGGAAACCGTACATGAGCATCGCACGCCAGCCCCAGTTGTGCCATCCGTTGCCCGGGTTGAATCCGTAGATATTCAGAGAGGTTAACGCGAATCTTCCTCCTTGATCGTAAATTTTACCTTCGCGAAGGGAGGCTGCTCTGCTGAAGTCGCGGTCTGGGTTCAGGTCTTCGTCTTCCCAGTTGTACCAGATAGACATGCCTCCGCCTATCGTGCGCCATTTACGGGATGCGCCGGCATGTTTTTTATTTTCCGAGCTCTCGACTTCGGCTACCTTCTCTTCTTCCTCTTCTTCTTTTTGTTCAAAAAGTGCGACGCCTATTTCCCGTGCATCGCTAGACAGGGGGGCTTCAACATGCACGAGCACCCAGTTTTCTTTTTCGGTATAGATAGCGAAGTCGCACACCTTCTTTGCGTTGGCGGCAAGGCAGGTCCATGCTCTGCGCTTCTCCAAATCCTGCCCTTCGGTCTTTACCGCGTCCTCTGAATCATTGGCATTGTTCAGTTGCCCCGCCCTCCAATTCAGCATATACTTTATCTTGGCGGCATCCGTCTTCGCGCTTCCCAACAACGACTTGAACTGATTGTCCAGCGCGCTCTTGCCAAGAGCAAATATTTCAATTTTCTCGTCGCTCGAGTTACGCTCAAATTTGACTTCTTGGCTGTTCATCGTAGAGGAGTTTTTCTTGAGTTTCCATTTCGGTTCGGGCAAGAACACCGTCATCTTCTCTGGAGATTCCAACACGAATTCGCCGGAATACCACTTGCTAGAGCTCTCGCCACTATTCACGACAGCGTTAACGGCATTGCTTGCGACAGATTGTCCGATAGATTTGACTATGCTTGCACACCCGACGAGCATGGTGGAAAGCGCAATTGCCGTTATGGCAAATTTGGGCACATATATTTTATTCATCGATTTATCCCCTGTAGTCGATTACGTTCGGTTTTTAGCGGTACCGAATTGAACCTTGCTTTTGAATATATCTTATTTCTTTCGAATGTGTATAATTTTTTACAAAAAAGTTCCAAAAGTACTTTTGGGGGATTACCGTGAGCAACAAAGCCCCATGCGTTAAGCTGGGGCGGTTGCGAGAGCGAGCGCTCAGGGTACGTACTTAGTACGATTGGGCGCGAGCTGTCTTACCGTGAACAACAAAGCCCTCGGGTGTTAACCGAGGGCGTTTGTGAGAGCGAGGCGAAATCACATTTTTATTTATGCGATAGAGCCGAGCGGTCTTATAAAGTGGCCTGGAACTGGTGGAATTTTTCCAGGAGTTCGGCGTAGGTCTTGGTGGAATCCAGCTGCGGGAACTGGGCAACGATGGAGTCCGGGGCGCAGAAGAAGCAGCCCTTGTCGGCCTGCTTGAGCATGCCCGTGTCGTTGAAGGAGTCTCCCGAAGCGAACACCTTGAAGTTTAGGTCCTGCAGGTGCTTCACGACCTTCGTCTTCTGGTCGTTGAGTCGCAGGTGGTAACCCTTGATCATGTCGTTTTCGACTTCCAGGTTGTGGCAGAAGATCGTCGGGAAACCGAGGTTCTTCATGATGGGGTAGGCGAATTCCTGGAACGTGTCCGAAAGAATAATCACCTGGGCTTCGTCGCGGAGTTTGTCCATAAAGTCGCGGGCGCCGTCGAGCAAGCCGAGATTTGCAATCACGTTCTGAATATCCGAAAGCTTGATGCCTTCGCGTTCGAGAATCTTGATGCGGCCCTTCATGAGCACGTCGTAGTCGGGAATGTCGCGCGTAGTCAGGCGCAGGTCCTTGATGCCCGTCTTTTCGGCGACGGCAATCCAGATTTCAGGGGCGAGGACACCTTCAAGGTCCAGGGTAACGACACATTGCTTTGTGAACATACTAATGTCATCCCCGCGAAGGCGGGGATCTCCTTAACGTTTATTTCTTCCGGTCTTTAATAATTTCTCTCAGGTCCGCAATCGTAATCTGGTATGGGGTGCGGCAGAAGTCGCAAATCACTTCGAGGTCCTTGCCTTCTCAGGGGCAGTAGGCCTTCGGGTCGATTTCTTTCACGATATCGATTTCGTAGGGGCCGCGCAGCTGGTCCAGGAGTTCGTCCAGGTCAAAGCCTTCGGGCGTGTTCATGTCGCAGAACTTCGGCAGGTTCTGCACGATGACTTCGATCAAGTTGATGTCCTTGTCTTCGAGGTCGGGGAAGGCTTCGATGTAGAAACCGGCGGCGTAGTCGAGTTTGCTCGGGTCTTCTTTATTGAAGGCTGCTTCGATGCCCACGGCCGAGCGGATCTGTTCCGACTGCAACAGGTAGGTTGCGAGGTTCTGGCCCATCGACACGGCGGGAGCCTCGATAATGCTTTCATGGACGCGCTTGCCCTGTTCGTTCAGCTTGACGACGCGGACACTCTGCGGAATGAGGGCGGGCTCGTTACCGCCAACAGCCTGGAGTTCCGGCTGCGGAATCATGGCGCGCACCAGGCCCTGCGGCGTGGTATCCGACTGCACCAGCGTAATCTCGCCCGAGAAACGGGTGGTAAAGCTTACGGTGCCCGGGAACTTGAGCGAGGCGCTCAAGAAAATGCTTGCGATGGAATTTTCGGCCAAAAGCTTGAGGGCGAACCCCTGGGCGTTGTGTTTTTTGCCGATTTCGTTCATCGTCGCGGTCAAGTCGACGACAATCAGGCGGAAGGGCGTTTTTTTGCCCGTAGCGCGGATAATGCGGTCCTTGAAATTCATAGCCCAAATTTAGTAAAATGAAAAAAAGTGAGTCTTTTTCTGTTAAATAATATTATCTTTATTGGTGTATTCGTGCATTTAATGGAGGGTGGCGTTATTTATGCGTTTTTGGACCGAAAAGAGCATTTCTCCTGAAGTGCGTCGTCGCAAAGCCGGTTTCGGAATCATGGAAATCCTGATTTCTGCGGCTGTTTTGGGCTTTATGATCGTTGCCTTGAATTTGCTGCAGACCAGCAATAGGGATTCTATTATCCGCATTCGCACCCGTGATGGCGCTGTGGCTGTTTCCCAGGAGGTCCTGGATTCCTTGTCGTCTGTTGGCGTGGCCTCTTTGCAAATGCCCGCTAGCGGGAACAAGATAGTTCTCCATAAAATCCGTGAATGGGAAGGTAAACCTGGCGTTTATGCCCATAAAATGACGGTTGACTATACGGTCAGGATAGGTATTTCGAACGATGCGGACTATAAAGAGCAAAATGCATCTCTTTATAAGTCGACAGAGCATGTTTATGCCAAAAAAGTGGATATAGAAGTGGAATGGACCTATAAGGGCACTCCGCATTCAATCAGTATGTCCACTGTTTTGAGGTAAAAATGGCCCCTTTTGGGGGCTTTTTTACGAAAAATTTTTGACCATTATTGTAAAAATAAAATTATATTAAGTGGAGTACGGAATGCTATTGCCGGTATTCCGTTTTTCATGGTAAGAAGGACATGAAAACGATATTGATTAAAGACTGCAGAAAAAAGGGTGGTTTTACCCTTATAGAACTTCTGGTGTATATGGCACTGGTAGGTGTGATTGTGGTTATTGCTGGCCAGGTGTTTAGTGATAGCACCAAGTTTAGGGTCCGGTCTGAAGGCATGATTAAGTCCAATGCGATAGCAAGCGATGTGTCGTTCTTTATGTTAGACGATATTGGTCAAACCGGTGCTAAGAGTGCTAAGGATGCTGCTGCCGAATCTTTTTCTACGAAGGATTCTCTTTACATGGATCCTACGGTTGGAACAAAAGATTCTTCTTCGTTCAGAATATCTAGGTCTTGTAATACCTGTAATACAGACACCTTAACGGTACGCCGTGTGCGTTATGACGACGATGGTCACTTCAAGGCGGTAGAACAGGTTCAATGGTTTACCGTAGGTAAAAAACTTTTCCGTAGCTGTCGAATCGTTCCTAATACGTCATCGACAGCGTCGACGGATTGCCCCGATGAATCTACCGACTACGAGCCGGTCGAGGTTGCTGACCATATTGACACCTTTAAGGTGATTCCTGCAAAGCCGAGAGTCCTGTCTACGGAAACCAAGAGTGCTGCTGCTCTTTCTTATTTGTTGCCAAGCACTGATGCTTCCGTGAAGGAATTCAGGTTGGTCCCGCGTTATGGCGAAGGTAATTTCGAGTTGTTGTCGGCTAACCCGCCTGCAGGGGGCACTTCTGTAACGCTGTCTGGCTTTGTTGCAAATTATGATTTTGATATCAATGAACCGATTACGACCGGTCAAAAGGCGAATCAGGTGTTTGTGGGGGCAAGCGATGGTACCACGGGCACTTGGAAAACCCTTTGTAAAAAGGTTACTCTGGAACCTCAGGTGGAATACGAAATTTCATTCGTGGCGCCCTATGTGGAATCGAACAGCAGAATGTTCTGTCCTGGTCGCGACTATGCTGCTGTAGGGTTTAGAACCCAGGATGGAGCCATGATAGCCGGTCTAGATGACTTTAATTTCTTTATGCCGGCGTCGTCGAACGAATCTGCTGAACGTACGTTCCGTTTTACCGTAAAAACCCAGGCGGCAAACGTTTGCATGGCCTTCACCTTTGCGAGCTATTCTCCCATTGCGGCAACAGGGCAGTTGACACTCCGTAACGTTGCTCTGAAAAAGGTAGAATTCTCCAACTTTGATTTTTCCGATGAAAACTACTATCCTGATGATCCTAATCATACAGAGTTCAAGAAGGACAAAAAGAATATCAAGGCTTTGCTTCTTAAGGTGGTGGCAAAGCGTAATGGCGAAGGTTCTGCGATTCGACAAGTTATTCCAATCCCAAGCAATGGTCCTAGAGACTAAGGGGGGCAGATATGTTTAACAAGAAAGGTGTATCTCTCGTTACGGTGTTGCTGTTTATGCTAATAGCAACAATTGCTGGTACGGCAACCTATAAATGGCTTTCTTCCGCGCAGGGCTCTAGCGCGAGTCGAATGAATATTGCAGAGGCTCAGCAGGCTTCTAGAGCGGGTTTGGACGCCGTTCGTGCATGGATGACATTCCATGCTAACGATGTGGGTGCTGTGATGCATCAATACATTAACGGCGGCAATAAACCGGTTCGGTTGGATGCTGTCGTAAAGGCATTTGGTTCCCATAAGCAGGATTACTCGGTATGGCTTACCGGAGTGGATGCCTCAACATCTCCGTATCGACTCAAGATTACATCTGTCGGAACGGCTCGTGGAGGGGCTGCGACCTATAGCGAAAACTCCATTTTGAGAGTGAATGGCTTGTATCGAGTGAGAATTCCCGAAAAGCATTTAGGTATCAACTTTGATGGGGCTTTCGCTGGTCAGCATGCTGGTATTACGGGATCCGATAGTTTGGAATCCGGCTTGATTACAGGTGATTTTGAAGCCAATAATATTCCTAAAATATATTCAAAAATGGTTATTACCGGAAAGGCTAAATATGGTGGCGATATTGAACATCTTGGCGATGTTTATATCGGTAAAGGAATTGAAACGACGGGTAAAATTACTTTCGGTAATGCGACGACCATTGATACTTTGGTTGGCTATGTCGGCGGAAAAGTAAAATGTGCTGATGGTCAGCCTTTTACCGTGTATGGAGACCTGTATCTTGTTGGTCCTATTGAGAAATGTATTTTGGACGTTAAAGGCAACTTGACCGTGGCGGGTCACTTGGATGTGGCTGACAACAGTAATATCGTTAAAATCAAGGTTGGGAAGAATATGGTCTTTACGGAGACCGGTGTGTTGAATTATAATAAGCAAGGAGCGGACTTTAATTCGTACTCCTCGATAACTGTTGGCGGTAACCTTTATCTACCAGATAAAATTGAGGCTCATTGTGAACCTAGCGGACAGTGTGGTGATGTAAATGGGAATAGGGCAATTACTGTCTCGGGGGCGGTCTATCGTTATAATTCGACCAACTATTATAGAATTTTACAACAGAATTCTAGTGGTACGGCATATGGCGTTTATATGAAAACTACAGAGCAGAATTCTATTTACGACAGTGAGGATTATAACAAAAATCATCGAATTGCAAGTATTTCTGCTTCATCTTATGAAACCCAAACAATTGTCAAATGGGATAGAACGGATAATGTCTTGAAAAATGTTAGCGGACAATATTGGACCAAGATTGATAAAATAAATGCTTATGGTAACCTTATTGTTGGCGATGCGATTCCACAGCCGATATTGATAGATCATGAAGATGCCTGGAAAGCGGATACGGCAAATTCATTTTGTGGCGGCCGTTTCAATAACGCAAATGGCAAGTTTGATATGGATGATGCTGCTGTTGATTCTTTAAATGAATGTTATACAAGGGCCGCATTAGCAGGTAAGCTATATAATGATTTTTTGGTTATTAAGTGGAATTATAACCAGAATAAGCAACCTTCTCATACATTGGACCATAAGTTTGTTTTCTATGCTACTCAAAAACTAGGTGGCGACCCGTATCTGCCCGCAACTTCTGATGAAGGCATGGTCTTGTTGTATTTGGAACAGGGTGCTGGACAGTTGAATGCTGTAGGTGAACACAACTATGTGATTTATTCTAAAGAAGACATTGATCAAATCAATGGCTTGAAACTTACGGGAACCTTGATTCTTGAACCCGGTAAGAGACTTCTTAAAACGCAGGGGGAAACTCGTTTACAATTTGGTCGAACCGTTGTGAATACAATGGCGGAGGCCGGCTTGATTAGGGAAAATCCGGATTACACGGCGGTGGCAAATCCAGATGGCACTGGTGGTGCATATTCTGCAGGTGCAGGAGCTTTGGATGCCTATTATGTGGCTACAGCTCCGCAGTTGAATATTTCGCTTGAATCGCAGTACAAGAACAAGGAAATCGATCCGGCTTCTTTGAGTGAAACCAAGAGAACGGATATTCAGCCTTCTGTAATCGTGATGCCTCGTGTTATTTACGTGCCGCAGAATCTTGTGGGTAAACTGTCTGATTATTACAGCGTCTTGAATTTGAATAAGGCGGCTGACAAGGGGAATGCATCTGTCTCTTGTAACCCGGGTGGTTTATCTACGACGATTAAGTATGATGGTCTATACCTGTAAGTATGAATCTACTTATGGAGACAATCCGTTCTATGTTGTCGTGAACGGTAAGAAAGGTAAAACACCTGCGGTAACGTTTGAAGAACCGGGGTGGACCCAAATTACTGCAGGCGGAAGCGCGGCAACAGTCAATATGCTTGTAAAGCAGGCTACGGGTTCTGCGACCATGACGGTGGGTGTCAATGTCTATAACTTGCCTGCATCTTGGACGCTAGTTCCTCAGCCGGGTGTTACTGCTCAGTCGGTAATCTCTGGTGTGGAAGGTCAGAGTTCCTATGTTGTGTCGTTTAAGGCGAACGAAGCCAAAAAGCCTCTGTTCAAAATTTCGGCACCTTCCGATGCTGCTGCTGCAACGGTCCACTTTGAACTGAGTGGACCCTTGAGCGGTTGTGTTGTGGGTACTCCTGGAACATACGATGTTTCTATTTCTGGTTCTGCGACCATTAATCGTGATCCTATTCCGGCAACATATTGCAATGGTCATTCTACAGTTACATCAACGGATAATTCAACTTACAATTGTGCTTCCGTTACGAGTCCCGATTGGCCAAACTGTGACAGTAAAATGCAATCTGGCGTTTGGGTGTACCCGTACTGCAATTCCTTGGTAACGATTTCGGATAATGATTCTTGGACATGCGGAACGAATTTTGCCATTCATTTGGAGAAGAGAAATGTTTCTTCTCATTGCATAGCCTTTATTCCGGATACAAGTTTGGAAGCCGAAAATGGTGAAACGTATACACTTTATGCATCGATAAAGCGTAAACCCTATAAATTATATGTGAAGGCTGATGGTGCAAAGGGTAGTGTGACAACTCAGATTTCCGTCAAAAATGCTAATGATGAATCTGCTCAATATACAGTGATTAGTTCTTCTTCAACAGAAAATGGTTATCAGGTTTATCAAGTGTATTCAAATTATCGAGTAAAGGCAGAGGCGAAAAACTATGGTACTAATAAATTTAGTGTTTGGGCCTGCGCTGGTGACGATTGCGACAAACATGAAGTTGATGATAATCCTGTTGCTGAATACTTGATTAATGGAACTGATACCTTGACCGCATACTTTAATAAAAGAGATGAACATTGCTTTTACGATTCGTTTGGCAAAATGGAAAATAGTAAAGGAAAAAGTGAAGATTTCAAGGTGTTCTGCTCTGATAAATCATGGGGCACTGAATCATGCGATAAAGATTGTCAGGCTTATGAAAATTGCATTGATCATTGCAAATCCGGCAACCATTGTTCTGTTGGTGTTGCTGGACAAACTTATCAAGGTTATGATCCAGAGGCAAACTGGATGCTTGTTTATGCAAATAATAAAAATTGTCTAGCGTGTAGTTATAGTGATTATGAAGAACCGGACTATATTCTTGGTTTTATTCGCGCTCCGGGAAAGTTCCTTAATATTGCTAATATGATAGGTTACTATCGGCCGACCATGCTGTTGCATCGTGTCAGGGCGGGAACAAATGGACAATTCTCCTTAAAAATGAGGGTGCCTACAGATGCAACGGAAACATTTGAAGATCTTATTGGTAAAGGAAAAAATTATGATGATGGAGCTGTGCTTAGATCTGATGCTGCTGGTAATAGTTATTTGACGGTTAATTTATACAAAGGGTCAATATTGGATTCTCTGCATCGACCAGGAGCTATGCTTCGAGTCTGTTATGTTGCAGGTCTTGAAAATAATGGTAAAGATTGTATTGAAAAGCCCCTAGTGAACATGCTTAATGGAAACTACGTCCCTTTAAAAAGTTTAACTGATGTAACCATGAATATTACTCTAGATGGAGCAACGCTTAAGGTCGATCTAGACTATAATACAGCTCTCATTAATAATGGTTCTCACGATTTGGGTTCTGTAACATTTGATTTGAATGGTTTGAAAAATAAAACGCTTGTTTATGGTGCTTCAGGACATGAATATATTGGTATGAAAATGTTCAATAGATTCTATCACTATAAGGATATTTCTTGGGCTTCTGAAACCTATAGTAATGCGTGTTATAACACTCCTCGAATCTATTGTTCTTTTGCAAATCAGTATCTTGGTGGAACTGTGCCTAAAAATGAAAATGTGACTCCGTGGGTTGGTGTTTCCAGTTGGTTTAAAAATAATAACTGTGAGGCTATAGAATATTACTACAATGGCTGCGATATGAGTAGTAGCTTGTATTCCAAAAACTTTAAATATTTAACCAATTCTTTGGATTGTTATCGAGATGCAATTGGCGGCTTTTGGGATAAGGGTGCAAAGTTGTATGGCTCCACTTATAATTTTGAAGACCAGGGCTATCACAAAATTGACACCTCGAAGACTTTGTTTGGCGATTATAAATTGAGCGGCTATGCCAAGAATGCGTCTGTCGAGATTACGTGCGGTAGCACCACCTATTCCACGGATTGCGGCCAGTTCTATGTTGGTGATATTATCCCTTGTACCAAGCATGAACGTTCTTTTGAACAGGATAAATATTGTGCTACTAATCCCTGCAATGTTGATATGCCCAATGGTGAATATGCGAATTTGAGGGATGCTAAAATTTCGATGACCATTTCAAATTTAAGTGGAACTGTCAACGCTTATTTGATAGACCAGAATAATGTGGCAAGCCTCCCTTATTCCATTAATGCCGATGGAACTTACGAATTTGAAGTGTCTCAGGTTTTGGAAAAGGTTGGCTTTGATCCTCAGACTGTGACATCTGTAAGGTTTGAAGGAACTACGGGCTTTACCGTTTCTGGTTTACAGAGTTACTGTAGCAATGCTCCGGGAATTTTTGATTGTAACGCGTCTTTTGATGGAAATGGTTTTGCCATCAATGCGACAATCACAAATTCCATAAATGCGGCTTATGGTGGGTGTACTATTTCCAATAATGAAAAATTCATTAGTGATGTCACTCAAGATTGTCCGGCAAATGGATCGTTCTATGTGCAGGGTTCCGATGTCTATGAAACATTGAATGGCGGTACAACCGATTCTCAGGATTTCACCTTCACCATTACGTTGACGGACAAAGAAAATGTTCAAACGACATGTCAGACAAATGTCGTTAACGTGAGAAAAACATCCATGTCTTGCTGGGTTGAGGCGAGTGAAATTGATGCTGGTGAGAATTTGCCGGCGTTCAGGTACTATATGCAAAATTGTCCTACAGGTGGCTGCGATGCGACTGTAGAACTTGTGGGCAAGGTCGACGAACAGTCGGTGACTTACAATAAAAACTGCACAGAAAGTGTTTCTTGCGAAGCACAAAGTTGGACTCCTGCTGACATTAATACGGCCGCGGGTACATTAACGTATAGACTGAAATACTCTACGTTGCCAGTTTGCGAAGCTACAGTTACGGTGAATGCGGTAACTCCGGCTTCGGCGTCGAATTGCCGCGTAGAAGAAGGTGTGTTCAAGGCCAATATAACGGCACCGTCTTCAGGCGCAGCAAAGGCCAAGTTGTGGTATGGCGATCTTATTGGAAATGTGATTGGCAGCGAAAGGACGATTTCTGAATACACTGAATTTACTCAGGCAGTAGACCTTCCTAATGGATCGTATACCCTAGTGCTGACTTTAAATGGAGAGTCTGCTTGTACTGTTCCTTATACTGTTGGATCAGGTGGAACCGGAGGAAGCTCTTCTTCGGGAGGAGGCTCTAATAGCGGTAATTCTAGTGCAGGAAACCAGAATGAAGTTTCATGTAGCATTACTTCTGCAACGGTGAATGCGGTTGCTACTAGTACAGGTCCGTCTATGGCGATTCCTGCTAGTTCTGTGACTGTAAGTGGTTGCGGCGCGAATGAATGTACTTATACTGTTAAGGATGGTTCTTCGATAGTGGGAGGCCCTACAACGTATAATAGTGGCTATAATCTCTATTTTACTGGCGCTACTGCTCCGGGAAAGCATGATTATACTGTGTCAATTAAGCATGGAGAGGATGATGCTGTAAATTGTACAGGAACCTATACGGTGAATTATGCGGCAGCAAGTTCTGGAGGTGTCTCAACCACTGGTTCTATTGGTTGTACGTTTAGTAAGTTGACCCTTGATTTGGGACAATCATTTACTTTAACGCCTAGTTATGGTGGTTCATGTTGGACTTCTGCATTGACTGGATCTGGAACGAGTGGGGCTACGGGCTGTGCAAACCGTTATGAGATTACACCGTTGGCAATTGGAACGCAGCGCTATACATATACTGTAACCAGTGGTGACAAAGGCGAGGCTTCATGTGTGGCTGATGTTACGGTGAATGATGTCGTGGTGACTGGTTCTGTTGAAATATCTTCGAAGGGTGTGGATACGGAAGTTCCCTGTAGAAAGACGATTGTGGTTTCAACAACAACAGACGAAAATAATGGAACTGGCTTATATTGTTCAGGGTCTTTTGATAAAACTGTAGGATCTTCAACTGCTGGTCAATATAACGTAACTTCGGTTCATGTTTGTGATTCGCATGGATATGGAAATACACCAACTTCTTGCAGGGGAACTTTTGCAACAGAGTGCTTGCCTGGAAAAGTGATGTCGTGTAAAGTCACTAGTCCTTAACATTTAAAATCATTTCAACGAAATAAACCGGGCTGCTTCAAAGCGGCCCGGTTTTTATATTCCGATAAATGCTGTATTCAAGTGCGCTTTAGCGGGCGACGACTTGGTTGCGAATCTTTTCAGAAATTTCGCGAGAGGTGGCGTGGGCGAGGCATTCGAAGGCGAATTCTTCGGCGGTGCCGGCGCCGCGGCTGGTGATGACGTTGCCGTCGACAACGACGCGGTCAGTCAGGAACTGCTTGCAAATGAGGTCGCCTTCGCAGCCGGGGAAGCAAGTGCACTTGCGGTCTTTCAAGAGGCCTGCCTTCGAAAGTACCAGCGGCGCCGCGCAAATGGCAAACAGCCATTTGCCCTGGGCGTCAAACTGCTTGATGGTAGCTTCGACAGCTGCGCTTGCTGCAAGATTCTTGACGCCCAGCCCACCGCCGGGGAGCGTCACTGCGTCAAACTGAGACAAGTCGGCGTCCTTCAAGAGAATATCTGCCTGAATCTTGAGACCATGGCCGCCCACGACATCGAGACTGTCGCTAATGGATGCGAGGGTCACTTTCAGGCCGCCACGCTGCCAGTAGTCAAAGGGGGTGGCGAATTCGGTTTCTTCGAAACCATCTGCCATCAAGAATAAGATCTGCATAAAACCTCCGTGAAAGGATGTTTAAAAGGTAATAAAAAAAAGATGCCGGATTGGGGCCGGCATGACAAGTTTTTTGAGGCTGCTACCCGACGCTGTGTTCGAGCTTGAGGGTCAGCAACTGGCGAGCTTCCGTGGCGAATTCGCCGGGGAGTTCCTTGAACACGTCTTTGCAGAAACCGCCGACCATTGCCTGGATGGCGTCTTCGCGCTTGATGCCGCGGCTTTCGAAGTAGAAAAGCTGGTCTTCGCTAATGCGGCTGGTGGTGGCTTCGTGTTCGGTGGTGGAGCTGGCGTTTGCGACCGTGATGTACGGGAACGTGTGGGCCGCGCTCTTGTCGCCCACGAGCATGCTATCGCACTGCGTGTAGTTGCGGGCACCTGTGGCGGACTTGTGAATGTTCACTTCGCCGCGGTAGGCGTTGCTACTGTAGTCCGCACTGATACCCTTGCTGATAATCGTGCTCTTGGTGTTCTTGCCGATGTGGATCATCTTGGTTCCGGTATCGGCTTGCATGTGCCCGTTGGTGAGGGCTACGCTGTAGAATTCTCCGACAGAGTTGTCGCCCAGCAGCACGCAACTCGGATACTTCCATGTGATGGCAGAGCCCGTTTCGACCTGCGTCCAGCTGATGCGGCTGTTCTTGCCGGCACATTTGCCGCGCTTGGTCACGAAGTTGTACACGCCGCCGGCTCCCGTCTCGCGGTCGCCCGCGTACCAGTTCTGCACGGTAGAATATTTAATGCTGGCGTTATCCTTTGCCACAAGTTCTACGATGGCGCTGTGCAACTGCTTGCTGCTGAATTCCGGCGCCGTGCAACCTTCGAGGTAGCTGACGCTCGCACCTTCATCAGCGATGATCAAGGTGCGTTCAAACTGGCCTGCTTCCTTGTTGTTAATGCGGAAGTAGGTGGAAAGATCCATGGGGCACTTGACTCCAGGCGGAATGTACACAAAGCTTCCGTCGCCAAAGACCGCGCTGTTCAGTGCTGCAAAATAGTTGTCGCCTGCAGGCACTACAGAGCCCAGGTATTCCTCAATCAGTTCGGGATATTCCTTGATGGCGTCGCTAATGCTGCAGAATAAAATTCCCATTTCCATGAGCTTGCGCTTATGGCTGGTGTAAATGCTCACCGAGTCAAAGACCGCGTCCACAGCCACGTTGGCAAGACGCTTCTGTTCGTCCAGCGGAATGCCGAGCTTTTCGAAGGTGGCCAAGAGTTCCGGATCCACGTCTTCAATCTTTTCGTGGCTTTTCTTAGTCTTCGGGGCGGAGTAGTAGACAATGTCTTGCAGGTCCACCGGAGCAAAACTCAGTTCGCCCCAGTTCGGCTGCTCCATGGTCTTAAGCTTTTCATACGCTTTTAGTCGGAAATCGAGCATGAACTGCGGTTCACCGCGGAGCTTGGACGCCCTGCGGATAACATCTTCGTTCAGACCTTTCTCGAAGGCCTCGTTCTCGATATCTGTTACAAAACCGTATTTGTAGTTTTCGCTCATTTTACACCTTTTTTGCGCGTGCAAATTTAGAAAATGATATGGAATATGCCAAATAAGGATCCGTTTTAATCGGATTCTTCGAAACCAAAATGTGACAAAAAACTTACAACACTCTATATTTTTTTATATGAATAGTAACAGAGAATCCTTTGCGTCCCGTATGGGGTTCATCCTCATTTCGGCAGGCTGCGCCATTGGCCTGGGTAACGTATGGCGTTTCCCGTTTATTACGGGGCAGTACGGTGGTGCCGCTTTTGTGGTAATCTACCTGTTCTTCTTGCTCGTGTTCGGCCTTCCGATTCTCATGGCGGAATTTGCCGTGGGCCGTGCCGCGAACCGCAGTGTGGGTCGTGCTTTTGAACGACTAGAACCGAAACATTCCAAGTGGCATTTGGCGAAGTGGCCCATGATTGCGGGTAACTACCTGCTCATGATGTTCTATACCACGGTCTGCGGCTGGATGCTTTATTATTTCTACCGTATGGTGGTGGGCGATTTCTCGAACGTGACTCCGGCTCAGGTCGGCGCAATGTTCGGCGAAACGCTTGCAAGTCCTGCGATTCAGGTCGGCTGGATGGTCGCGACAACGCTGATTGGTTTCGGTATTGTTTCGCTCGGACTCCAAAAGGGCGTAGAACGCATTACCAAGTGGATGATGTCGTTTTTGTTTGTCATTATGATTGCGCTTGCGATTCGCGCTGTCACGCTTCCTGGTGCTGGGGCGGGTTTGCGTTTTTACTTGTTGCCCAATTTTGACCACCTTGTGAAGAACGGCATTGGCGAAGCGCTCTTTGCGGCGTTGGGTCAGAGCTTCTTTACGCTGAGTCTCGGTATTGGAGCCATGACCATTTTTGGAAGTTATATCAAAAAGGATCATTCGATAGCAAAAGAGGCGGCCAATATTTGCGCCTTGGATACCGCAGTTGCCTTGCTTGCTGGTCTGATTATTATTCCCAGTTGCTTTGCCTTTGGGCTTGAACCCAATGCGGGGCCGGGCTTGATTTTTGTGACGCTTCCGAATGTGTTCTCGCAGATGCCTGCGGGGCGACTTTGCGGTGCGGCGTTCTTCCTGTTCCTTTCGTTTGCGGCTCTTTCGACTGTGGTGGCTGTGTTTGAAAACATCACGACCTTCTGGCGCGATGCCCGCCGCTTTGACCGTAGGGAAGTGGTGCGCGTGAATGCCGTGCTGGTGGTGCTGCTTTCGATTCCTTGCGCCATCGGCTTCAATATGATTTCTGGTTTCCAGCCTTTTGGCGAAGGCAGTTGCGTGCTGGATCTCGAAGATTTCTTGGTGTCCAATACACTGTTACCGATAGGATCGCTCTTGTTTATTGTGTTCTGTAGCCATAAGCGTGGCTGGGGCGAAGAAAAATTCTATGCCGAAATCAATACCGGTAAAGGGTTCAAGTTCCCGACTCATAAGATTGTTCGCTTTTATGTAAAGTGGGTGATTCCCGTTGTAATCGCGATAATCTTGATTCAGGGGTACTTCCAGAAGTTCGCTCCGGAATTGTACAATAAGATATTTGGCTAATTCTTTTTATTAGATAATATGGCGGGCATTTCCCGCTTTTTTTTTTGTTTTAAAATGACAATTTTTGTCATTGTTTTAAAGGTATATTTGTATGTGTAAAAGAGAGGTAAATTATGAATCGCTTTAGCATTGCAAATAACAACATCCTGTTTTCCACGCTCCTGATGCTTGCTCCGGCTGTGTTTGGAGTCATGTTCTACGGCTCAGATAGCATTGTCGCGTCGGTATCGGCTGCAATTGCCTATTTGAGCCTGGTTATCGGGGAACGGCTGGACTCCGCTCAAAATTCCTAAAACAAGAAAGCTCCGCAGAAATGCGGAGCTTTTCTTGTATAATCGAAAACCACCTGCTAGGCAGGTGGTTCTAAAGAAGCTTTAGCGGTGCTGAAAAAAAATCCTTTGATTATAATTGAAATGCGGCCTGACA